>CAYPWJ010000001.1:0-204934 GCA_964414415.1 uncultured Thermoplasmatales archaeon
TGCCAGGGCGACCGCAGCTTCTGAATGACTCTCGCCATACAATCAATGAACAAAGTATCAAACGCTCTGTTCACCTGCTGTGCTACCGCGGGATTCATCCGCTTCCGAGCTGCTCCCATCCCGCCCACAGCCAGTTCGCTGCCGCGTTAAATCAGTTTCGAAATAGTTTCGGGATAGAGCCGCCGTGGACATCAGCCCGCCTTTTTCAGAAAATCGGTGACTTCTTGTTTGAAATCTTCAAAATCCACGAGACGTTCGCTGAGTATGGTGTATACCTTGCCGTCGTCGATGGTTCCATATCTGTGGACCAGCACGTTCCTGAACCGCTTCATCTCACGGAGCCTGTCGGCCATCTCCGCGGAGAGCACACGCCCGGAGAGCTTATCGAACAGGTCCTCCTCCTTCCCGGGCACGCCGAGCCGGAGTTCCTTCACCAGCATCGCGCAGATGTCGATGGTTCCCTCGATGGCGAGGTGGAGCAGCCGCTCCGAGGCTCTCCGTTTGACCATGCTCTCCCTGTATTCCTCTGCGGATGCCGGGACAACGTCGTCGAGCTCGCGGAGGTAGCCGTCTATCTCGTCCAGTTTCACCAGTATCCGGTTTTTATTCATTGAGAACACCCTCCAGGTATTCCTCGTATCGGGGCCTGTAGTATTCGAACGTGCGGATGGCATCAAAAGCGATGTCGTAGAGCAGGTCTTCGTTCTTGCACAGGAGCATTTGGCCTTCCGTCAGCACCCGCCGCTGGATGTACAGGGGTAACTGCCGGAATACCTGCACATCCAGTTTCTCATGCCTCGAATACATCATCCTTTTTTCAAAGGCATCCGCCGTTTTTCCAGGGTATAACACGAGGCATATGTCAACGTCTCGTGCGCGTTCTCCCCGGGCGCTGCTGCCGTAGAGGATGACGGCCATGACGTCGTCGTCCCCGGCGGCCGTTTCCAGCAGTTCTGCCAGCCGCCGCTGTCCATCTTCCATCATCCCGTTAAGCTCGCGCTGCCTTTTATAGGTTTTCTTTTTGCCGCCGCGGCATCCCATGAGCAAAGGATTTCCGTCGGCGCCGGCGTCGCATGCCCGAATATTCAAAACATTTATTAGGAGGAATGGTATGAGGGTCAGAGAGGGCCTGTAGCTCAGCTAGGTAGAGCACCTGGCTTTTAACCAGGTGGCCAGGGGTTCGAACGTTGGCAGCATCCGGTGCTGCCGGTCGAAAATCCCCTCAGGCCCGTCTCTACCAAAAACCTTAAATACCGACGCCTATAACAATGGAGGTAGCGAGAAATGCATTTCAACATATTGAAGCACGATATGGTACCTTACTTCAGGATATTATCGCGGGAGGAGGAACAGGAGCTCACGGAGGCATATGACATTGACAAGGCCGATCTGCCGAAGATGATGGTGACCGACCCCGTCGCGCAGGCGATCGGCGCCCGCGAGGGAGACGTCGTCAAGGTCATCCGGAAGAGTCGCACCGCCGGTCAGAGCGTCGTCTATCGGCACGTCGTCGGCCGCGGCATGGGCAACATCCGCAATTTACGTTCAATGAGGAGATAAAAATGAGGGAGGTCGTAGACGCCTTTTATGGAGAGCGCACCATCGCGAATCACCACATCGCATCCTACAATGATTTCCTGAACCGACGGATGCAGGAGATCATGGACAGCACCCGCATCGGCGAGGGAGAAAACCTCGAGCGGGGCTACATCCACACCGAGATCGAGGGCTACCGCATCAAGGTCGGCGACGTCCGCGTCGGCCGGCCCGTCGTCAAGGAGGCAACGGGAGACGAGCACCACGTCACCCCGATGGAGGCACGGCTCCGCGACCTCACCTACGAGGCGCCGGTCTTCGTCGAGTTCATCCCCGAGATACACGGCGTCCCGTATGAGCCAGAGGAAGTCAGAATCGGCTCGCTGCCCATCATGGTCAAATCGGAGCGCTGCAACATCTCACGGGAGATGGTGGAGGAGGACGCCGGCCGCGAGCTCTCAGACAAGGAATACCACGACAAGCTCCGGGAGGCACACGAAGATCCCCTTGACCCGGGTGGCCACTTCATCAGCAACGGGACGGAGCGCGTGCTCATCACCCTGGAGGATCTGGCGCCCAACAGGGTGCTCATCGAGGAGAACACCCGCTACGGGTACACCGTCGAGACGGCGAAGGTGTTCTCGCAGAAGGAGGGCTACCGCTCCATCATCGTGGTGGAAAAGAAAAAAGACGGTATGCTCATGACGACGCTTCCCACGGTGGCGGGCCAGGTTCCCCTCATCATTCTGCTCCGAGCGCTGGGCATGGAATCCCAGGACATCATGGACAACATCGTCTCCTATCCCGAGACCGAGGTCTTCGTCCTCTCCAACATCGAGGAGTCGCAGGAGGAATACGAGGTCACCGACCAGGAGGAAGCGCTGGAGTACTTCGGCCGCAAGGTCGCCGGCGGCCAGGCCAAGGAATACCGGCGGGAGCGCGCTCAGTCGTTGATGGACCGCAACCTGCTGCCGCATCTCGGCAACCGGCCGGAGGACCGCATCAAAAAAGCTGTCTTCCTGGCACGGATGGGGCAGGCGGTGCTGGAGCTGGCGCTCGGCCACCGCGAGGAGGACGACAAGGACCACTACGCCAACAAGCGTCTGAAGCTTGCCGGCGACCTGATGGAGGACCTGTTCCGCGTCGCGTTCATCGCGCTCTGCAAGGACATGAAGTATCAGCTTGAGCGTTTGCATGCCAGGGGCAAGAGCCTCGACGACCTGAGTATCAAGCCGTGCGTCCGGACGGATGTGTTCACCCAGCGTGTCCACCATGCGCTTGCGACGGGCAACTGGGTCGGCGGCCGCACCGGCGTGTCCCAGCTGCTCGACCGAACGTCGAACCTGGCGACCATCAGTCATCTCCGGCGCATCACCTCGCCCTTGACGAGGACGCAGCCGCATTTCGAGGCGCGTGACCTGCATTCCACCCATTGGGGACGCCTCTGCCCGAACGAGACGCCGGAGGGCCCCAACTGCGGGCTGGTGAAAAACCTGGCGATGACGGTCGAGGTATCAGAGGGATACTCCGAGGAGGCGG
Organism: uncultured Thermoplasmatales archaeon; assembly: GCA_964414415.1. Taxonomy (GTDB): domain Archaea; phylum Thermoplasmatota; class E2; order UBA202; family DSCA01; genus CAZESS01. Next base: position 3,076 of record CAYPWJ010000001.1, read on the forward strand.
TCAAGGAGGAACTCATGGAGATGGGCCTGCAGGAGGTCCGCAAGGAATCGAGGAACAGCCGCGTCTATCTCAACGGCGAGCTCATCGGCATGTATCCGGATGGCCAGGAGCTGGCGGACAAGGTCCGGGCGAAGCGCCGTGACGGCAAGCTGGACATCGAGATCAACGTCGCATATTACTCTGAAAGCAACGACGTCTTCCTCAACTGTGACCCCGGCAGAGTGCGCCGCCCGCTGTTCGTGGCGGACAACGGCGAGCTGGCTATGAACAGCGAGCAGCGGGAGCAACTGGACAACGGCGAGCTCAGCTGGGACGACCTCATCAACCTTGGCATCGTGGAATACGTTGATACGGAGGAAGAGGAAAACGCCTACATCTCCCTGCACGAGGACGACCTCACCGAGGAGCACACCCACATGGAGCTCGACCCGATGTGCATCCTGGGCATCGGTGCCTCGCTCGTTCCATATGCGGAGCATAACTCGTCGCCGCGTATCACGATGGGCGCCAGCATGGGCAAGCAGTCGCTCGGGTTCGGCAGCGCCAACTACCGGAAGCGGCCCGACACCCGCGGGCATCTGCTGCATTACCCCGAGGTACCGCTCGTGGACACGCATTCCTCCCAGTATATCAACTTTGCAGAGCGGCCGGCGGGCATGAACTTCGTCGTCGCTATTTACTCATACAAGGGCTACAACATGGAGGACGCGTTGATCATGAACGAGGCCTCCATCCAGCGCGGCCTTGCCAGGAGCACGTTTTTCCGCGCGTATTCAGCGGAGGAACAGCGCTACCCGGGCGGCCAGGAGGACCACTTCGAGATTCCCGATCCGGAGTGCCGCGGCGTGCGCTCCGAGGAAGCCTACGCCAACCTGTCGGAGGACGGCATCATTTCGCCGGAGAGCAAGGTGGGCAGCGACGACGTGCTGGTCGGCAAGACGTCGCCGCCGCGCTTCCTGGAGGAGCCGACGGATATCCTCATCCCGCAGAAGCGCCGGGAGACCAGCGTCACCGTCCGCCACGGAGAGACAGGCGTCGTCGACACCGTTGTTTTGTCGGAGTCAGTGAACGGATCGCGGTTGGTAAAGCTCAAGGTGCGCGACCAGCGGACGCCGGAGCTGGGCGACAAGTTCGCATCGAAGCATGGACAGAAGGGTGTCCTCGGCCTGATTCTTCCGCAGGAGGACATGCCGTTCACGGCCGAGGGTGTAACGCCGGATCTCATCATCAATCCGCATGCCATCCCCAGCCGGATGACCGTCGGGCATGTCCTCGAGATGATCGGGGGAAAGGTCGGCAGTCTTGAAGGTCGACAGGTCGACGGCACCGCGTTTTCTGGCGAGTCTGAGCAGGAGCTGCGGCAGGCGCTCATCGACAACGGCTTCAAGCACAGCGGGAAAGAGATCATGTATGACGGCGAGACCGGCGAGATGATCTCGGCGGATATCTTCGTCGGCTGCATCTATTATCAAAAGCTGCATCACATGGTATCCGGCAAGATGCACGCTCGCTCACGGGGGCCGGTGCAGATTCTCACCCGCCAGCCGACCGAGGGCCGAGCCCGCGATGGCGGCCTCCGCTTCGGAGAGATGGAGCGTGACTGCCTCGTCGGCCACGGCGCATCGATGACCATCAAGGACCGGCTGCTCGAGGAGTCGGACCTGACGGTGCAGTATGTCTGCGAGAACTGCGGACACATCGCCGTCAAGATGCGGAAGGGATTCCTGAAGTGCCCCATCTGCGGCGACGATGCCTCCATCCATCCGGTTGAGATGAGCTACGCGTTCAAGCTGCTGCTCGAGGAGCTGAAATCGCTGGCGATCGAGCCGAAACTCCGGTTGACGGGGATCGTGTGAGGTGACAAAAATGAGGACAAATGCTCCAAAAAAGATAGAATCAATCCAGTTCGGGCTGCTTTCCCCTGAAAAGATACGGAAGATGTCGGCCACCCGCATCATCACGCCGGACACCTACGACGAGGACGGCTTCCCCATCGAGATGGGGCTGATGGACCCACGCCTCGGCGTCATTGAGCCTGGCCTGCGCTGCAAGACCTGCCGGCAGCGCGTCGGCAAGGATGGATGCCCCGGTCATTTCGGTCACATCGAGCTGGCGATGCCTGTCATCCACGTCGGCTACGTCAAGACCATCCTTGGGCTCCTGCGCGCCACGTGCCGGAGCTGCGGTCATCTGCTCGTGGACGAGGGCCAGAAGTGGGAGCTCAAGCGGCGTTACAGGGAGGTCAAGGAGGGAAAACAGGACGTCAGCCGTTTCACGAAGGAGGTCATCGCGCTTGGGCGGAAGGCCGACGAGTGTCCCTACTGCGGCCGGGAGAACCTGTCGATGGAGCTGGACAAGCCGACGACGTTCCGGGAGGACGGCCACAAGCTGACGCCGTCGGAGGTCAGGGAATGGCTGGAAAAGATCAGCGACGCCGAAGGAAAAGATCTCTATCTCTTTGGCCTCGACCCTGAGGTCACGCGGCCGGAATGGATGGTGCTCACCGTGCTGCCTGTCCCGCCGGTGACGACGCGGCCCTCTATCACGCTTGAGACCGGTGAACGGAGCGAGGACGACCTGACCCACAAGCTCGTTGACACCATCAGGATCAACCAGCGGCTGCAGGAAAACCGGGATGCCGGGGCGCCGCAGCTCATCGTCGAGGACCTCTGGGAGCTCATCCAGTATCACATCACGACTTACTTTGACAACCAGACAGCCGGCATTCCGCCGGCGCGGCACCGTAGCGGCCGCTCGCTCAAGACGCTGGCGCAGCGGCTCAAGGGCAAGGAGGGCCGGTTCCGCTCGAATCTGTCCGGCAAACGCGTCGACTTCTCGGCGCGAACCGTCATCTCGCCGGATCCCAACATCAGCATCAACGAGGTCGGCGTGCCCATCAAGATGGCCCGGGAGCTCACCGTCCGGGTCAGGGTGCATCCGCACAACATCGAGGAGATACGGGAGCTCGTCGCCCGCGGCCCGGAGCCGGAGCCGCCGAAGGGTCAGGTGTACCTGCCCGGCGTCAACTACGTCATCAGGGGCGACGGCCGACGAATCAAGGTCACGGAGGAAAACGCCGAGAACGTGGCGGAGCGCATCGAAGTCGGCTTCGTGGTGGAGAAGCAGCTGGAGGACGGCGACATCGTCCTGTTCAACCGGCAGCCCTCGCTGCATCGGATGTCGATGATGGCGCACACCGTTCGCGTCCTGCCCTACAAGACCTTCCGGCTCAACCTGGCAGTCTGCCCGCCCTATAACGCCGATTTTGACGGCGACGAGATGAACCTCCACGTGCTGCAGTCGGAGGAGGCGAAAGGCGAGGCCGAGGTCCTGATGAAGGTGCAGGAGAACATCCTGTCGCCGCGGTTCGGCGGCGTCATCGTCGGCGCCATCCATGACCACATCAGCGGGTGCTTCCTGCTGACCTACAAGGACAAAACGTTTGACAAGTCAGCCGCCGTCCGGATGCTCTCCGCAGCAGGGCACACCGGGGACGTGACGGGAGCAATGACCGGCAAGGAGATATTCAGCGTCATCCTGCCCGACGACCTCAACCTCGAGTACAAGGCGCAGTCCTGCATCAACTGCGACGAATGCACCCGGGAAAACTGCGAGTATGACGCCTACGTGACCATCAGGGACGGCCAGCTGGAGAACGGCGTCATCGACGAAAAAAGCATTGGTGCCTTCAAGGGCGTCATCCTCAACTACATCGCCCGGCAGAAGGGACTGGACGAAGCCCGCAGGTTCATCGACAGGGTCACCAAGCTGGGCATCGCCGCCATTAACCACATCGGCTTCACCACGGGCATCGACGACGAGGACATGCCCGACCAGGCAAACATGCAGATTGACGAGCGGCTGGCCAAGGCCCGCGACAAAATCGACAGTCTCATCCGGGCGTACAAGGAAGGCGAACTCGAGGAGATTCCGGGCCGCAGCCTGGAGGAGACCCTCGAGATGGAGATCATGCGCGTGACCGGCAAAGCCAGGGACCAGATGGGCGAGATCGCCAGCCATCATCTCGGCTTGGGCAATGCTGCGGTCATCATGGCCCGTTCCGGCGCCCGAGGCTCGATGCTCAACCTGTCGCAGATGGCCGGCTGCGTCGGTCAGCAGGCCGTCCGCGGCGAGCGCATCCACCGCGGATACAAGGAACGAACGCTCCCGCATTTCGAGAAAGGCGATCTGGGTGCCGATGCGAAGGGATTCGTGTCAAACAACTACAAGAAAGGGCTCAACCCGACGGAGTACTTCTTCCATTCCATGGGTGGCCGCGAGGGCCTCGTCGACACCGCGGTGCGAACCTCTCGCTCCGGATACATGCAGCGCCGCCTCATCAACGCGCTTGAAAACCTCAAGATGGAGAACGACGGCACCGTCCGCACGACCTACGGCGACATCGTACAGTTCCAGTACGGCGAGGACGGCGTCGACCCGATGAAGAGCACAGGCGGCGACGCCGTTGACGTCTCCAGGCTCGCGGAGGAGGTGGTCTAAATGGCGAAGAAGGACACCATGATGGCGCTGCAGCGCCGCGGCCTGAGTGAGGAGCTGTCATCGCAGCTGGCCGAGGAATACACGCTGTCGTCGCTCCGGCAGGCCGACGTCGAGGAGCTGACAGATGCAGGGTTCGACGAGGACGACGCAAAAAAAGCCATCGAGGCGGTCGGCCGGAAACAACGGTCTGCACAGGCGGCTGCAGAGGAGGAAGAGGAGACAGAGCCATCTGAAAAGCAGCAGGTCATCAACGAGTTCTCCGAGATCAAGGGCATCGGCCCGGCGAAGGGAGCAGCACTCTACGAGTCAGGCTTCCGGAGCATGGACGAGCTCCACCTGCAGCCCATCGAGACGATCGCCGAGGTCAAGGGCATCGGCAAGAAATACGCCAGCACCATCAAGCAGCATATCATCCCGCCCAAGGAGGAAGCCATCGAGTTCTTCTCCGAGATCAAGGGCATCGGCCCGGCGAAGGCCGAAGCGCTGTGGGACGCCGGCTGCCATAACGAGCTCGACCTGAAGGTGACGCCGGAGTACGAGCTGGAAGAGGTGGTGGGCAACGCCGCGGCGAACATCAAGGAAGCCGTCGGTCACGTCAACGCCCGGGATATCCTGCGGCGGGTTGACCACATCCCGCAGCCATCCTACGAGGAGCCAGAGGAGCGCGCCGTACTTCGGCAGCGCATCCGCGATATCGCCGATGCACGGGATGAGTTTCTGCCGCCGGCTCTCGAGGACGACGCCATCGAACAGGCTGTCAAGCGGGACATGACGGAGCATGAGCTGGAGGAACTCGTCGAGCGGGTCATCGATGAATACAACGCGTCGTTGATGGATCCGCTGGAGGCCTGCGGCATCGTCGGCGCGCAGTCAATCGGCGAGCCCGGCACCCAGATGACGATGCGGACGTTCCACTACGCCGGCGTCGCGGAGATCAACGTCACGCTCGGGCTGCCCCGCCTCATCGAGATCGTGGATGCCCGGAAGCAGCCGTCGACCCCGATGATGACTGTCTACCTCGAAGGAGAGTACAAGGTCACCCGGGAGATGGCTACCAAGATCGCGAACAAAATCGAGATCACCCGCCTCATCAACATTGCGGAGGTGACGACGGACCTCGGCAACATGGTGATCATCATCGCACCGCACAAGAAACCCCTCGACCGCAAGGACATCAGCATGGAGGACATCGAACGCCGCCTCAACACCATCCGGCGCGTCGAGGTCGAGCGTACGGGCGAGACGTTCGAGGTCGCCCCGACCGAGCCGACCTACCGGGAGCTGCAGCGCATCAACGAGGACATCAAAAACCTCAAGATAAAGGGCATCAAGGGCATCAAGCGCGCGGTCATCCGGAAGGAGCAGGGCGAGTACGTCATCTATACGGAGGGGAGCAACTTCGAGAAGATCCTTACCATCGAGGGTGTCGACAAGACGCGGACGACGACCAACGACATCTACGCCATCTATAACGTGCTGGGCATCGAGGCCGCCCGGAACGCCATCATAAAGGAGGCGCATAATACCCTGCAGGAGCAGGGATTGAACGTGGACATCCGTCACATCATGCTGGTGGCTGACACGATGACCTCGGATGGCACCGTCCGCCCCATCGGCCGGCAGGGCGTCAGCGGCGAGAAGAGCTCCGTCATCGCCCGGGCGGCCTTCGAGATCACCGTCAATCATCTGTTGCGGGCGGCCAAGCAGGGAGAAGTCGACGAGCTTCGCGGCGTCGCGGAAAACATCATCGTCGGGCAGCCCATCAAGCTGGGCACGGGCTCCGTTGAGCTGTCGGTCGACGTAGAAAATGTCAACAAAGGTGAATAAATAATGGATATGCAAAAAGAACTAAACCGGCTTCTTGCCACGGGACAGGTCTACATTGGTGCCAAGGAGGCGCTGAAGCACCCCGACGACGTGAAGCTCTTCATCGTGGCTTCCGACTGCCCTGAAAAGCAGGCGGTGCTGGAAGCAGCTGACGAGACCCCGGTGTTCCTCTATCAGGGCAGCGGCATGCATCTCGGGACCATGTGCCGGAAGCCCTTCAGCGTTTCCGTCATCAGCGTGGTCGATGAAGGCACATCGAACATCATGGAGCTGAGCTCATAGATGGAAATCCGGCTGTCGAACGAGGAGATGCAGTACATCGCGCTGGCGGAGGACGTCACCAACGCCCCCGTCATCGACTGCATCGAGATGGACGACCGCGTGACGTTCATCGTCGAGCACGGCAAGCTCGGCAAGGCCATCGGGAAAAATGCGAAGAATCTGAAGCGCCTTGAAAACATGCTGAACAAGGAGATAAAGTTCGTTGAAAACGACGACGATGTCAAACGATTTGTCAGGAATCTGTTCAAGCCGTTCGATGTCGAGGAAATCGTCGTGATGGAGGGCGAGGAGGGCCCCCGGGTCAACGTCACCATTACCCCCGAGGACAAGGGAAAGGCCATCGGGACGAACGGCCGGAACATCAACATTCTCCGGGAGATCGCCAGGCGGCATCACAACGTCGAACGGCTGAAAGTCCTGTAGCTCCATGCAGTTTCTGTGCGACCGGATGCTGGGCACCCTGGCGAAATGGCTGCGCATCCTTGGCCATGACGCGGCGTATGCCACCGATGGCGACGACGATGCACTGCTGGCGCGAGCCGCCGCCGGGCAGCGTGTGCTGCTCACGCGGGATAGAGAGCTGGCTGAACGGGTGGACAGCACGGTCTTGATAGAGAGCACCGAGCTGGAGGAGCAGCTCCGGCGTGTCCTCGATGCCGCTGGTGTGGAGATATGCGAGGATGCGCTGCTGACGAGATGTATCCTGTGTAACAGAGAGGTCGTTGCAGTGGATAAGGCCGGGGTGGAGGACGAGGTCCCCGTCCATGCATACCAGACGCACGAGCAGTTCTGGCGATGTCCGTCATGCGGACGTGTCTACTGGAGGGGGACACACTGGGATAACATGCGCCGGTTCATCCGTCGCCTTAAAAAATGATTACCAGAGTTCTCCCCGGTAGAACGGGGTGAGCGGGCATCCCATGCAGCGGTGCGTTTGGTAATGCGTGCATGAGGGACAGGCGCAGTGCCTGCATTCCGTGCCGTTGGGAAGCTGCAGTGGATGGGTGACCTCGTTTTGGGCTGCGGTGATGGTGTCGTAGTGGAGCAGCTGCAGCCCGTCGCGTTCCTGCAGGCGGGCGGCGAGGGAGTGGATGGTTGATTCTGTTTCGCCGACCATGAAAAGCGACAGCCGCGTCGCGTTTGCCATGTGGAGCACGTCGACGATGTAGGGGCAGTTGTAGAAGGATGCATGATGTTCCTGCCCGTTGTTCAGGGCGATTTCTAGCTTTGCGAGCGGCAGGTTGAGCTGTTTCACGTTCATGCCGACGGAGCGTGAAAGGAAGCCCCGCTCGGTGAGTTTTTTTATGCGGAGGCTGACCGCTGGCTGTGATAGGTCTGCCGCTGCGGCTATCTCGCTCTGGGAGGCGTGTGGCTCCTTCTGGAGCACCCGGATTATTTTTCTGTCTTTGTCGTCCAGTCCTGCCATGTCAGCACCGGTTCACACGTGCTAATAACCTCATACTTTATAAGCTTGTTTATACTTTATAACTTTTGTATTTGTGCTCTATCGGGGTATTATGTGTCGCTTGCGGCGAACTCTTCGGTGAAGTGGTCGAGGCTCTTGTGCATCCGGCGGTGCCATCGCTCGATGCAGGCCTGGATGTGTTCCTTGACCGTTGCGGGGGGACGTGCGCGGTAGATGAAGTAGCGGCCGCCTCCGTCGACGAGCCGCCGTTCCCTGGTGCAGAATCCGCCCTCGACGAGCCGCTGGAGGGAGCGGTGGATGGTGCTCCTGTCTTTGTCCATGGCTGCGGCAATGTCGGTTGCGCGCTTTTCGTGGCGGAGGAGATGACGGTAGATGTCCAGGTCGAGTTGGGTGAGGTCGAAGAGGATGCAGAGCATGTCTCCACATTGTATGCCGTCAGCTGCCATTGATGGTGGTATGGGGGCCGGCGTACTTAACGTTTGTGCAATATTTATGCAAAAACGTTATATATTCCCTGTCTATTGCGCCATCCATGAGCGACAAAACTGAGAAGATCAAGAAAAAAAAGATGCAGCAACTCCTGGAAAAAGTAAAAAGGGGTTCCACGATGCCCGGCAAACCCATAGACGTCACCGACGATACCATCGAGAAGGTGGTGCAGGAGCACCCGCTCGTTGTCGTCGACTGCTGGGCACCCTGGTGCGGCCCCTGCAAGATGCTCTCCCCCGTCATCGAGGAGCTCGCCGGGGACATGCAGGGCGACGTCGTCTTCGCCAAGCTCAACACCGACGAGAACCAGCAGACAGCCAAGCAGTACGGCATCATGAGCATCCCCACGCTCCTGCTCTTCAAAGACGGCGAGCTCGTCGACCAGCAGCAAGGCGCCCTCCCCGAGGACATGCTCCGCTCATGGATTGAGCGATACGCATGAAAAAACGCGCCGCGGCGGTGGTGCTTGCGGCGATAGCCCTCACAGCCGTGACCGCCGGATGCCTGGAGGGAGACACTGAGGAAAACGATACCCCACAGGCAGTCGAATGGGTCTCCTACGATACAGCCCTCGAACAGAGCGAGGCAACAGGGAAGCCCGTCATGGTAGACTTCTACGCCGACTGGTGCGGCCCCTGCCAGCAGATGGATGAAACCACGTACCAAAACCAGGAGGTCATCCAGAAAATAACAGACTCGTTCATCGCCGTGAAGGTCAACGTCGATACACAAGGGTCTCTGGCGTCCCAGTATGGCATCCGCTCTATCCCCACCATCGTCTACCTGGGCGACGACGGCAGCGAGATACATCGAACCCTCGGCTACCGGAGTGCCTCCCAGCTCCTCTCCGACATGAACGCCGCCCTCCAAAAAACATAGCAAGGCGGATACGAGGGGGAGGGAGGCGTGGAAAGACGCCAGATCCCCGTATCCACAGCCCAAAACGGCTATCAATTAAAAAACTGTCTATTTTTTCGAGCCGAAAAAAATCGAAAACTATAACAAATACCGCGCCGGAGCCGCAGATGCCCCAGTACCTGCGCCACCGTTTTTTTATCCGTTTGCGTGACGTCACACCGGAAGAGGGAAGCATGACAGTAACGAATAAAAACCGGCAGGTGTTTTCCGTATAGCTATGTGCAGGAGGTATACGGTTGATTGAACGCAGGCAGGTGTATATCGCTCTTGCTTTTTTCACTGTTTTCTCGATCGGCATCAGCACGGGAACCCTGCACATATACACGACGACGGGCGAACAGCTCATAGATATGAAATTCAATTATACGCCGGATGAGGTATACGAGACGCTTACAGGCATGGGAGAGGAAGGCCGAGATGTCTATCTATACGTGATGCTGGCCGACCTGTACTATCCCCTTGCCTACGGTGCGCTGCTCATGCTGGCCATCGGATACGTCATACAGCGCGTGTTCTCCCCGGAAAGCATGCTGCAGAAGCTCATGTTTCTGCCGCTGATAGCAGGGAGCGCCGACGTCGGAGAGAACGTGTGCCTGGCGACGATACTCTATGCATTTCCCGCCCGCGTTGACGACGTCGCCCGGGTGGCAAACGGCTTTACGATAGTCAAGAACCTCGCGCTGCTGGCCTCCATAGTCCTCGCCATCGGCGGGCTGCTGTATCTCTGGAGGAAGCGGAAAAAGGACGCCGAATAAGTGCCTGTCCCGGCGGGACGACGAACGCTCAGCGCAGCCCGTGACCGGGGAGAAAAATGCTTTAAGCCCGTCGGCGTTTGTGTCATCCGATGGACGAAAACCAGGTCAAAGCCATCCTGGAACGGCTGGCGGAGGGCGACATCGACGTCGAAGAGGCACTGCACGAGCTGCGCTATGCACCGTTCGCGGATATGGGCGACGTCAAGTTCGACATGCATCGCGAGATGCGCACCGGTGTCCCCGAAGCCGTCTATGCTCCCGGGAAGGCCACCGACGACATCGTCGCCCTCGTCGAGGCGGCCGACGCGGCGCCGCTGTTCATCACGCGGGCGGACCGCGAGACCTATGAGGCTGTCGCCGAGGTCGCCGACGCCACCTATCACGAGCGGGCGCGGCTCATCGTCGTCGCGTCGACGGCGGAGCGGGACGACGCCACGATTGCGGTGGTCAGCGCCGGCACCTCCGACGTACCCGTGGCGGAGGAGGCAGCCGTCGTGGCGGGTGCGCTCGGCCACCATGTCGAGGCGGTGTACGATGTCGGTGCCGCCGGCATCCATCGGCTGCTCGCCCATGCTGAGGCGCTTGCCGCCGCCGACGTCATCGTCGTCGCAGCAGGCATGGACGGCGTGCTGCCCTCCGTCGCTGCGAGCCTGTTCACTGCACCGATCGTCGGGCTGCCGACCAGCGTGGGCTACGGCGCCGGCCGCGATGGATATGCGGCGATGCTGACGATGCTGAACAGTTGCTCGCCGGGCGTCGCAGTCGTCAACATCGACAACGGCTACGGCGCCGGGGTGTTCGCCCATAAAATAGTGGCGCAGCGCACCCGGGATTAACACGTCGCTCCAGAAGGCGAAAGCAACATGTTTATATATAACGTATATATTCTTTGTGTGCCGGGATGGGAAGCATGCGCCTTAAGGAAGTGCAGTTGGAAAATTTTAAATCCTTCGGGAAGAAGATTACGGTCCCGTTTCTCCCCGGCTTTACCGCGATAACGGGCCCCAACGGGTCCGGCAAGTCAAACATCTCCGACGCGATCCTGTTTATCCTGGGGCCGCGCAGCCCGAAGACCATCCGGGCGGGCCGGCTCACCGACCTCATCTACAACGGCAAAAAAAACGTCAAGCAGTGCAAAGTTTCACTCGTCCTGGAGGACGGCGACGAGACCATCCGGCTGACCCGGAAGGTGAAGCGCTCGCCGCTGCCCGACGACCCCGACAACTACTACAGCTATTTCTACATCAACGACAACGCCTCCTCGTTGACAGAGTTCGTGCAGCTGCTGTCGTCCGCCAACATATCAGACAACTGCATCGTGCAGCAGGGCGACGTGACCGCCATCGTCGAGATGGGCGACGTGCCCCGCCGGAGGATCATCGACGACATCGCCGGCGTCTCCGAGTTCGACAAGGACATCGAGAAATCCGAGAAGGAAAAAGAAGAGGTTGAGCAGAACCTCGAGCACCTCGGCATCATCCTCAAAGAGATAAAGAGCCAGCTCCGCAAGCTCAAGCGGGAGCGCGACGACGCCCTGCAATACCGGGACATGCAGGAGGAACTCAAGCGCACGAAGGCGATGCGCTCCTACAAAAAACGGCTGGAGGTCGAAAAAGAGATCAACGAGATCGAGAAGCAGATCAAGTCGTACAAGGACGAGCGGGAGCACCTCAAGGAGCAGCGGAAGGAGCTGCAGCAACGCTACCGGGACAAGCAGCTGGAGCTCCAGGAGCTCGAGGACAAGATCGCCGACCTCGGCGGCGAAGAAATAGAGGAGCTCAAAGAGCAGATAAACGAGGCGCGTGAGGAAGCCATCAAGGCCAAGGAAAAAATCAACTACTACAGCAAAGAGATCAGCGAAGGCAAGCAGGAACGCGAGGAACTCGAGGGCACCCACGAAAAACTCGAGCAGGAGGTCAGCTCCTACAGGAAAGAAATAGAGAAGCTCGAGCAGGAGCGCGACGAGGTCGCGCAGCAAATCAAGCGGCGAAGCGACGAGCTGGAGGACATCAAGGAACGGATGAGCAGCTCCGACGAGCGAGCGATGGACATCACCCGCAGCCTCGCAAAGATAAAGAAACGCTACGAGCAGGAGCGGCAGGCGCTGCACGAGCTGGAGCTCGAACAGGACCGGCTGGAGCAGCAGCGGGAGAGCCTCGACCTGGCCGTCTCTGAAATCGAGGAAGACAGGCAGACCTACGAGTTCGAGCTCAAGGACGTCAAATGGCAGCTCAAGGAAATCAAGAAAAACAGGAAGGAGCAGCAGCAGGAGAAAGAGCGCCTGGAGCAGGAGCTCTTCGACAAGAAAAAAGAGGAGTCGGAGATATCTGAGACGCTGCAGGAGCTCGACCAGGAGGTCATGCACCTCCAGCGGCAGCTGGCAAAGCTCAAGGCACAGCGGGAAGCCAGCAGCTACACCCGTGCCGCCCGGGAGATCCTCAAGGCCCGCAACGAAGGCAAAATCACGGGTATCCACGGCAGCATCTCGGAGCTCGGCTCCGTTGACGATGCATACCAGCGGGCGCTCGGCGTCGCCGCCGGCCGCCGTGCAGAGGCAATCGTGGTCGACGACGACGAGGTCGCCTCGAAGTGCATCAACTACCTCAAGAAACACGACTACGGCAGGACGACGTTCCTGCCCCTGTCCAAGATGACCGCCGGCAAGCCGCGCGGCAAGGCGCTGATGACCGTCGAGGAGGACGGCTCCCACGGCTTCGCGATCGACCTGGTGAGCTTCGACCCCGAGTACAGGCCAGCGTTCTGGTACGTCTTCCGCGACACCATCGTCATGGAGGATTTAGGGGCGGCGAGGAAGGTCATGGGCGGCGTCCGGCTGGTGACCCTCGACGGCGAAATCGTCGGGTCGAGCGGCGCCATGATCGGCGGGAGCACACCGCGCAAGGCGTCGTTCGGCAAGGGCGACCAGCGCAAGGTCGCCGAGGTCAGCAAGAAGCTGCGTGAGGTCTCCCAGCAGCAGGAGGCGATGTCCGAGCGGCTGATGGAGGTCCGCGAGGAGATATCCGACGTCCAGCAGCAGCTCCGCGACTGCAGCGTGGAGGAAGACGACCAGCTGGAGCGGCTGGACGCCCGCAAAAAAGAATTCGACGGCAAACTCAAGGTCATCACCGAGCGGCTTGAGGCAAAGCAGGAGGAACGCGACGGCCTCCAGCAGCGCATCGACGAGGTACAGCAGCAGATCGAGGAAAAAACCGAGCTGCTGGAGGAGATGGAGCAGGAGCGCGAAGAGACCGAGCAGCAGCTCAAGCAGATTAGCACCGAGGAGATCACCAAACAGATCGACGCGCTGAAGGAGACGCTCGAGGAGCTGCGGGAACGGAAACGGTCGCTGACCTCCGACATCAAAACCCGATCCAAGGAACTCGAGGTCGCAGAGGAGCGACGCCAGGAAGTCGAAGACCGGCTGCAGGCCATCGACAGCCGGCGCGAGGAATACCAGGCGGAGATAGAACAGCTCAGGGAGATACACGAGGAAAACCAGGACGAGATGGAGGCACTGATGGAGGTGGAGGACAACATGCTCGGGAAGCGAAAGGGTCTCACCGAGGAACGCGACGCCCTCTACAAGGAAAGCGTCGACATCGAGAACAAGATCGACAGCATCTCCACCAAGATTGAGACCAACCTCGATCTCATCTCCCGCGCCAAGTCACGGCTGCCGACGCTGGAGGAGACGCTCGGCGAGCTGCTGATGGAGACGCAGGACTACGAGTTCAGCGAGGACGAGCTGCCGGGGCTCGACGAGCTCAAAGCCAGGATCAAGGAGCTGGAGCACGAGATGGAGGAGCTGCAGCCGGTGAACATGCGCGCCCTCAAGGAATACGAGCGGCAGGAGGAACGGAAGCAGACGTTCGAGGAGGACATCGACCGGCTGCGGGAGCAGCGGAAAAACCTTGTCAACCTTGTCGAGGAGATCAAGAAGAAAAAAAAGGACGCGTTCTTCGAGGTGTACGACGCCGTCAAGGAGCACTTCACCGAGATATATGCGGAGCTGACGCCGGGCGACGCGAAGCTGGAGCTGGAGAACCCCGAGCAGCCGTTCGACGGCGGGCTCATCATCCGGGCGCGCCCGAAGGGCAAACGGTCGCTCCGCCTCAACGCGCTGTCCGGCGGCGAGAAGAGCATGGCGTCGCTTGCATTCATCTTTGCCCTGCAGGCCTACGACCCGTCGCCGTTCTACGTCCTCGACGAGGTCGACATGTTCCTCGACGGCAAAAACGCGGAGCGCGTCGCCACCATGATCCAGGAGCGCTCGCAGAGCACGCAGTTCATCGCGATCTCGCTGCGCCGCATCACGCTGAACAAGGCCAACCACATCTACGGCGTGACGATGCACGACAACGGCGTGTCGACGCTGATCGGCAACGTCGAGATGGACGAGGTCGAGCAGCTCGTGGAGGTAAAATGACGGACAACGTCGTCGACCATCTGCTGCTGCAGCGTGAAGACGTCGCGAAGAAAGAAAACCTGGAGAAATACGTCGAGATGGCAGACGGCAAAGCGACGATGTACGCCGGCAATCCCTTCGACCGGGCCATCGCCGCTACGTTTGAGCTGGTCATCGACGAACAGTTCGACCCCTGGGAGATCGACCTCGTCTCGTTTTCCCGGCTGTACCTCAAAAAAGTCAACGAGACCCGGGTTATCGACCTGATGACCGCCGGCCGCATCATCCTGATGGCCTGGAAGGTGCTGAAGCTGCAGTCCGACGACATGATCCAGCGGCTGGAGGAGCCGGAGGAAGAGGAGCCGGAGGAATGGGACGACATCCCGGACTGGTACATGGAGGACGACGGCTACACGTACACCAGGGCGGTCATCGAAAACGAGGCACCCATCGAGGAAAAAGTCCGCCGGGACGGCAAGCGCAAGGTCACCCTGGTTGAGCTCATCAACGCGTTCGAGGAAGCCCGCGACGAGGTGGCAGAGCGGCAGCAGCGGCAGGAGCAGCGGGCCGAGGAGCGAGAGCGGCAGGCGGTGCAGGACGAGCAAGACGTCGGCGGCAACGCGCATCAGGAGGACATCGAGCGTGAGATAGACATCGTGCTCAGCCGGCTCAGCCAGCTGAACGGCCGAGCTATCGCCATCGATGAACTCTGCGACACGGACGACAAGGAGGACCTGGTGATGACGATGTCGTCGCTGCTGTTCCTGGCCCGTGAGAACCGGATACAGCTCTGGCAGGAAGATTTTCCCTACGGCACGATATACCTCAAAAATGTCCACCATGAACAAACGTAGCATCCGGCAGGTCGAGGCAGCTCTTTTCTCGGCGGGTCGCCCGCTGTCAACGGAGGAGCTCTCCGAGGCACTCGACATGAGCGACAAAGCGGTGGTGCAGGCCATCGAGCAGCTGCAGCAGGAATATGCTGCGGCGGCGGAGGAGGACGCGACGGCGATGGAGGTCGCCCGGGCCGGCGACAAGTGGGTGATGCAGCTTCGCTCCAGGTACGCATCGTACGGACAGCAGCTGTCGCCGCGGGAGGTCCCCCGGAAGCTGCTGAAGACCGTCTCGTTGATCGCCTACTACCAGCCGGTGAAGCAGTCGGACGTCCGGGATATGATCGGCAGCAAGGTCTACGACCACGTGCCGGAGCTGGAGGACCTGGGCTTCATCAGGGCGACGCCACACGGCCGAACGAAGCTGCTGGAGGCCACAGACTATTTCTATGAATACTTCGGCTTTGAGACTACCGACCGGGAGCAGATACGTGAGCAGCTACGACAGCGGATGCAGCAGTGATGATCTTTTACGGAATGTACGATAACCTTTATATACCGGGATGGTGTTGTAATAGCATACCACGATAATGATAGCAAAAAGTTAGCGAAATAGAAAAGAAATATATAAGAAAATATATAAGCTGGGGAGGAATGAATACAATGATGGAAAAAATCGGGAGAATAAAAGGAAAAGAAGGTGTCTCGGAGATCATCGGCACTGTGCTCTTGCTCGCCATCGCCGTCATCATCTTTTCGTCTTTGATTGTCTATGTGCTCTCAATGGATACCTCGCCGTCGGCGCCCAGCGTCCACATGGTCGGCTCCATGGATGAAAGCAGCATCGCAACGATAGAGAACAGAGGAGGAAATTCTGTCCCCATCGAGGACCTCAAGGTAATGATCCGGAAGGGCGACAACCAGAGCCACATCTATAGCGGGGAGGCTCTTTCAGCTATGTTTCATGACACAAACGACAACGGCAGATGGGACGTCGGTGATTACATCACCGTAAACTGCTCAAAGATATTTTCTGGCGACGTCGCTCGCTGGCAGATATCGGTCGCCGTCATCGACCAGCCCAGCAACGCCATCATCATGAGCGGCGTCCTCCAGCAGGGTATCATGCACACCATGCCGCCGGTCGCCCGGTTTACCTACGCCCCCTGGGACCCGAAAACCAAGGAAATTGTCACCTTTAACGCCAGCGATTCCTACGACCCTGACGGTGGCTCTCTCCAGTCATACCAGTGGGACTTCGGTGACGGCAACACCGGCAGCGGCATGGTGGTCATGCATCAATATAATACCTCAGGGAATTACACGATTTCTCTCACCATTACCGACGATGAAGGGCAGACCGCCTCGACGTCCAGTCCGTACGGCGTCCCTGCCGAAGTCAACGTCACCACTAATCAGAAACCAGTCGCCAACTTCACGTGGACGAACAATACCGGAAAGAATGGCGTCGTGGCATTCACTGACGGCTCCTACGACACCGATGGAGAGATTGTTTCTTGGTACTGGAATTTCGGCGATGGAAGCGTCTCCACAGCCCAGAATCCATCCCATTATTACAACCAGAGCGGCACCTATACCGTCACCCTGGCGGTGACCGATGACAACAACGAGACCAATACCACCAGTCTTGATGTAGTGGTTCCAAACCTTGACCCGGAGGCTTTCTTCTCTTACAGCCCAAGCAATCCTACCACGAAGCATTATGTCTTTTTCGATGGAAGCAACTCGTATGATAGAGATGGCTCCATCCAGAGCTATTCCTGGGATTTGAACGGCGATGGCGTGTTCGGCGATGCCACCGTGGCAAAACCCTCGACAACCTACGGAAGCACCGGCAACTATACCGTCGGGTTGAAAGTCACCGATGACCTCGGTGCCACCGACATAGAAACTAAGACTCTTAACGTCAGTTCTCCTATGACCAGCCGAAGCGTGCTGGTTGTAGACAACACCCCCCAGGCGACTGGAGGGAGAGCCAACTGGGACGGCACCGACAAGATTATTCAGGCGCTTAGCAACCTTGGATTTTCATACTCAACGGGCAAAGCCATTGACAGCTGGCAGTTCGTAGATGGAACCGAGGCTGGAAAGAACATCACCGCTACATTACTCGACGAATACGACATCGTCATCTGGAGCACAGGCACGTTTCCAGGGGATGGCGGTAGAGCAGCGGATGACAACAATGACAACACGTGGACCACGTCCATGACTGAGGGCTCCGATGACGAGTCAAATCATGTCTACGAGATTTACCAGCACATGAATCACAATGGAACGCTCCTTCTCTGTGGCACCTACGCCGTTCGAGACCTCCAAGACTACAGCGGGAATGAGGCAAACCAGGATGAGATATGGCTTGGAAACACCCTGGGGCTGATAGAAGACACTGGTGGCATCAACGAGGGGTATCACAGCGGCAAAACAGGATACTACGCAACCGATTATTACAACTATCCCTACGATCCTCCTGGTTCTCCAGGATGGTACTATTCTGGAGAGTTCAGCTACGGCCCCATCCAGGGAAGCGGCGTCATGACAGGGAGAACCGGCACATCCACGGATTCCGACACCTACGGCGTCGCGAACGTCGAGATTACGTCGCCTATCGACATGTATGAGCTCAACCCGCAGGGAGGCACGCTCTTCAACTATTCGCTCAACGCCACCGGAGGAGCCGGCATCGTACTTCAAACAGACTTTGAATCCGGGGCATTTCCCCCAAGCGGCTGGAGTGAACACCGGCTAGAAACTAACAATGGCCCCGGATGGCAAAAAAACAACCGAGCCGGTGGAGGGCAAAGTGCCTATCACGACCATACTCAACAGGATGATAAAGTCTGCAACGATTGGATAGTAAGTCCACAGTTTACAGTTCCTCCCGGAGGGGTCTTGGATTTTGAGGAAAAGAATGGGTACATGAACTATTATGATTATCATGGAGTGATGATTTCAACTGGGAGTGGTGATCCAGACGATGCAGACTTCACCGAATTACAAGAAATGGATGATGCGACGTTTTGGAATTGGGAAGACCGCAGCATCGATATTAGTTCCTATGCCGGGCAGGATGTTCATATCGCGTTCCAATATAAAGGCGGAGATGCGGCAATATGGGCAATTGATAACATTGAGGTATCTTCCTCAGCGGATTACATTCGCACTGGAGAATATGCGATTGATGCCGAGCGTGGCGCCAATCGGTCTGTGGTCACAGGTTTCAACCTGAACTCCGATGCCATCACCAACGAGAGCCGTGAAGCATATCTGCGAAACGTCCTCAACTGGATGGCGGAAGGCGTCGGCTACGAGACAGAGGTATATGTGGACAACGACCGATCGACAGAGTGGTACGATGAAACACATCTCCATACCATCCAGGAGGGAATAGACGCAGTGAGCTTCGGCGGCACCGTACACGTATATGACGGGGATGCCTACGACGGCGCTGTCATCGATAAGTCCATATCACTCGTCGGGGAGAACGCGCCAGTGGCACGGAGCAGCGGAGAAGCGGCATTCAAGGTGACTGCAGACTGGGTACAAATCGATGGATTTACGATATACAACAAGGCAGGGCAAACGCTTCAGCGGGGAGTCTCCATAGATAGCAGGTCACGGGCAACTATTCTCAACTGCACCATCCATAACACTGGAACGGGCATCTATGCCTATCATTCCTCAAATACCACCTTCCAGTCAAACATAATCCACGACGCCGATTATGGCATTCAGATTCAGCGTTCTTCTGGCCTGACTGTTACCAACAATACTCTCTGGGGCAACTCTCACGGGCTCGCCATGCAGTACACGAGCGGATGTGAGGCGACACAGAATGACATCCATGACAACGACGAAGGTATATACCTCTACGAGGCCGACGATAGCCGCATCAGGAACAACGACATCTATTCCAATACGGACTACGGAGTCCGTCTGGAGTCAACGCCAACCAACAACTACGTAATCGGAAACGATATCTACCAGAATGGATACGGTGTATACCTTGATCTGTCAACACACAACACAATCCAGAACAATCTTGTGACAGGAAATACCAACACTGGTATCCATCTTACTTCGTCCTCGACGCAAAATACCATCTGGAACAACACGGTTACCGATAACGGCGATGGCATATGGCTGGACAGCTCCGGCAGCAATTCTCTCCTCTCCAACACGGTAAACCACTCACAGGGAAACGGAATCTATCTCTCTTCAAGCGGCGGCAACGCTCTATACAACAATCAGGTGATGAACAGCGGCAGTGCAGGAGTCGTCTTCCACGATTCCTCTGACTCGAATATCCTTAAGTTTACAGCCCTCTACAATAACACGTATGGCCTCAAAATTGAAAGATCACGCAACAGCTATGTGGGGAACAACACACTATGGAGTAATCGCCTTGACGGCGTGTATCTCGCTCGACCTACGGATGGAGCGTACGGCAACAACACCATCTTTAACAACACCATCTATCAAAATGTGAGGCATGGTATCCGCCTTTATTCAGCCAGTGGCAATACACTGTCGGATAACATCATCCATTCAAACCAGGAGCACGGTGTCTCTCTCCAGTCGTCATCTAATGATAACAGCATCAGGAACAATGTCCTGTATAATAATTCCGACGGCGTCTCCATAGACCGGAGCGGCTATAGTCAGGTGGTCAACAACAACATCCATAATCACACTGGCCGAGGTATTTCAGTTCAAAACTCTGCATCAGAAAACGATCTGCTTTCTAATACTCTAGAACATAATACAGACGGCATCGCTATCCAGTCATCTTCTCTCAACAACATAAGTCACAATCTTGTCCGTGAAAACCAGCAATATGGAATCACTGTGGCAAGTGCAAACACCAACAGCCTCTATAACAACACCGTACATGCAAACCTGCAGGACGGGATATATATATCTTCCTCAGACGACAATGTCATCAACTCCAATGTGGTCTACGACAACCATTACGGCCTCCACTTCCTCTCCTGCAGCAGCAACGCCATTAGCAGCAACCATATATATGCCAATGCAGACCACGGAGTATTTCTGGAAAACTCAGAGGCAACGACACCCGGCGGCAACGAGATAGCTACCAATCAAATACACGATAACGGCGGCAGCGGTCTCTATCTCCTTTCTTCGACAGGTAATTCGTTCCATAGCAATAACCTCTACAAAAACAGTGACGGCATCCACCTTCGCTCATCTAATAATAACGTCATCTATCTAAACACGGTTCGGCAAAATGAATTCGGAGTCTACCTTCACTCCTCAGATGGTAACAAAATCGGCGGTGCTTCAGAGGGCGGAAACACCATCTACAACAATACCGGGGACGGCATCTATATTGGTCATTCCTCCGACGGCAACACGCTTGATAATAACTCGATTTGGGAAAACGATGTGGGTGTCTTCGTCAATGATTCTGATACTGCGAACATCAAGAATAACCATATATATTGGCATAACACGTCGGCCGGAATTCGCGTCAAAAACGCGTGGCTTGGCTCGTCGTATCCTATCAAGAATAACATGATTCATGGCAACTTGCGGGGGGTTGAGATTATCTCGTCCAGCAGCTCTCATATAGAGACGCAGAATCTGTTGTATGACAACGAGATAGGTATCTATCTTTTGAATTCCGACACCTGCAAAGTCGGGATGAATGATGTTACTTCGGATGTCAGCGGGATCACTATTCTCTCCTCTGATGCCTGTACCATTGACAACAATACCATTCGGGGCTCGCAGTACGGAATCGATGTTAACGGGTCGAATGACAACCAGATACAGAAGAACCGCATCGTGAATGCTACCAGGGGTGTCTATCTACATGACGCTGCGGTGAGCAACGTGGTGCGGGAAAACACGGTCACTATCAATGCATCCAATCAATACGTGGCATATCTCGCGGGGACGGGCACAGAAAACAACAAGGTATACAGGAATAATTTCTTGAATATATCGAGTCGGAGCGACAGCCTGGCTTATGATGACGCGGGGAATAATAGCTGGTATAGCTCTGCGACAAAGGCTGAGGGCAATTACTGGAAGAACTACGAGTATCTGGGGAGATATCAGAATGCCACCGAGAAGGATGGCTATTACTGGAGTATTCCCTATGAGATAGCACCGGAGGATGACACGTCGGTGGTGGAAGACCGACGGCCGCTTACCGATAAGGTGTAACATGCTGCGAAGAGAACTTGGCTGTCTCCTGCTTTCATTAATCCTCATGCTCTCTATTTTTCCGCCGGGAGGAGTCATCCTCTCCCGTGCCAGCTTCATAGAGGTCGATGCAAGCGGCACTGAGGGTTCCTATACCCGCATCCAGAACGCCATCACAGATGCAGATACTGGAGACACCATTTTTGTTCACGATGGCATCTATACGGAAAACGTCGTCATCGATAAACGAGTCACTGTGCAGGGCGAGAGCAAGAGCGGTACCATCATAGATGGCGGTGGAAAAGGCAACGTGGTCACTATAAACGCCGGTGGAGCTGTCCTTGCTGGAGTCTCTATAAGAAACAGCGGTGCAGGCGACAACGCAGGCGTCCGCTTTGACGGGGTATCGCAGGCGATGATTACCGACTGCCGGTTGCATGACAATCAATACGGTGTCAGACTGTTCCAAGCAGACTCCATCACCATTACAGAGAACGCCATCGTCAATTCATCGTCTACCGGCCTATATATTGGCTCCCACTGCATCGAGGCACTTATCTTTCACAACAACTTTCTCGACAATGGAGATAACGCATTCGACGAAGGAACTGACAACCAGTGGTACAATGCCACGCTGCAAGAGGGGAACTACTGGGATAACTACGATGGAAACGATACAGACAACGACGGAATCGGCGACTCCAATTACCCCATTCCACCGTCGGTGTCCCTGAAATATGATCCCTACCCTTTGATGCATCAATACGCTGGCATCAACATCCTCCACTTGCAGGCGGAGCCGCAGATACAGGAGCCCGGCCGGCAGGTCAACGTCTCCTGCCGCATCACGAGCTCCGCCGAGGTCAACCACAGCTACATCAACATCACGATGCCCAACGGCACGTATCTCAACGCCAGCCTGCAGAGAGAAGGAAACACGAGCAACTACTATTACAGCAGGAGCTACGACGACAAAGGCACCTACCGTTACCGGGTGTGGGCCAACGACACCAACAACAACTCCATACGGTCGGCAGAAAAAAAATTCGTGGTAGCATACAAACCGAACGCCAGCTTCAGGTATACGCCGTCCAGTCCGACGCGCCTCGACGCCGTGACATTCAATGGATCCAACTCGTCCGATCCGGACGGCAGCATCGTCAACTATAGCTGGAGCCTGGGTGACGGCACCACGACATTCGGTACAACGGTCAGCCACCAATATAGCAGCAACGACACCTTCACCGTGACGCTGACCGTCACCGACAACCACGGCGCCTGGGGCACCAGCAGCCGGAACGTCACCATCCGCAACATTCCGCCGACGGCTGGTTTCTCGTTTTCACCGGACGATCCAACCGTGGGAGAAACCATCTCCTTCTCTGAAAACGCCTCCGACCCAGACGGCACCATCGTTAAATATGAATGGAACTTCGGCGACGGTACGACCACCAGCGGAGGAGACATGACACATCCCTCCCACGTCTACCGTCGGAACGGTGTCTTCAACGTCACGCTGACCGTCACCGACTACGACACCGACACCGACACCGCAAGCCGTGAGATAACCGTCAGGGACGTCGAGTCACCGGTCATTGAGAACGTCTCCGCGTTTCCGAATCCACAGGAACGGCACGGCAGAGTAAACATTTCCTGTACCATCATCGACGACGTCGCCGTCAGTGCAGCCAGCGTCGACATAGACGGTCCCGGCGTCGACCGCAACGCGAGTATGCACCAGGTTGACGGCACTGCGACGTGGTATTACACCGCGAACTACAGCAGCGAGGGCAATTACACCTACACGGTATGGACGACCGACCCCAGCGGAAACACAAACCAGAGCCAGCCGCACACGTTCGAGATCATCATCCCTGCAGAGCCGCCGGAGATACACGAGGTACGGGAGTGGCCAACCACAAAGCAGTACGGCTTTCCGGTCAACATATCAGCCAACGTGACAGACAACGTGCGGGTGGAGACGGTGAGCGCAAACGTGACGCTGCCGAACGGCGGCAGCGTGAACCGCAGCATGAGCCCATCCTGTATCGACGACGACTGCAACGGTATCTATTTCTATAACGAAACATATGACATGCTGGGAGACTACAACTACACCATATGGGCCACCGACATAAACGGCTACGTCAACCATTCCATCAGCCACAGCTTCTCCGTCATTGACACGATGTCCCCGGAGGTGAATAATCTGACTGTCACGCCCGCGGTGCAGCATCCCAACGAGACGGTCAACGTCTCCTGCACCGCCTCCGACAACCTCCAGGTAGCGAACGTCTCCATCATTGTCACCCACGGCAACGACACCGTCGCATCGAAGGAAATGAACACGTCATCCTGCTACTATCTCACGCGGAACTACAGCCAGCGGGGACGCTACAACGTCACTGTCACCGCGAGAGACACACGCGGCAACACCGCATCCTTCAGCACTCACTTCAACGTCACCTTCTTCCCGACTGCAAATTTCTCCTACAGCCCGGCTGTACCGACCAGCCAGGAGACGATAACGTTCAACGACACGAGCACCGACTCCGACGGAGACATTACGGCATGGAACTGGAGCTTCGGCGACGGGAACACGAGCACCGTCCAGCAGCCACGCCACAGCTACAGCGCCGACGGCACCTATACCGTCACGTTGACCGTCTGGGACGACGACGGTGCCACCGCCTCCATAGCAAAGGACATCGAGATACAGAACGTTCCCCCCACCGCCAACTTCACCTACACGCCCGTGCAGCCCACCGACCTCGACGCCGTTGCGTTCAACGCGTCGGCTTCCACCGACGACGGAGACATCACAGGCTACACCTGGAGCTTCGGCGACAACGAGAGCGGTAACGGCATGACGGCGTCGCATATCTACCCGGACGACGGCACCTATACCGTCACGCTGACCGTGACAGACGACGACGGCGCCACGGACAGCTGCAGCCGGAACGTCACCATCGACAACGTGCCACCCGTCGCAGACTTTCAATACCGCGTCTACGAGAGCAATCTCTACATCGCCGTCGAGGACAACGGCTCCCGCGACCCCGACGGCGTCATCGAGGCGTGGCAGTGGAGCTTCGGCGACGGCACCACGGCAAACGGAACAAGCGCGAGGCATACCTACAGCGAGGCCGGCAGCTACCAGGTGACGCTGCAGGTCACCGACGACGACGGCGCCACAAACACCACCTCCATACAGATACCCGTCGGCGTGTTCCTGTCAGCCAACTTCACCCACGAGACAGACCCCGCCTCGGGCGAACCCGTCGCGTTCTACGACAACTCGTCCAACGCCGCCGCCTGGCAGTGGAGCTTCGGCGACGGTGCCACAAGCAACGAGACGCATCCCTCCCACGTCTACCCGATCGGCAACTACTACAACGTCACGCTCACCGTCACCAACGGCAGCAAAAACGCCAGCGTCAGCAAGACAGTCCCGGTCGACACATGCATCCACATCGTCAAAAACGCGGACAACGTCGTCAACTATCTCCCGTGGCTGGGCGACGACATCACGGCCTCAGCGCTCGCCGGCGAGATCGGCAGCGACGTGATGCCGGAGGGCAGCGTCGTGAGCCGCTGGAACACAACGCGTGGCGCGTTCGACAGCTACGTCGTCGGCGTGTCTCCATCATCCTACGACTTTATCATTCATCCCTACGACGCCATCGTGCTCCGCGTTGCCTCATCGGGCACCTACACCGAGCAGGCATACCGGCTGGCGGACCGCCTCGTCCAGTTCTACAAGAACAGCAACAACGTCGTCAACCACATGGTGTGGAGCGACGTCACCTCCATCCAGGCCTCGGCGCTCGCCGGCGAGATCGGCAGCGACGTGATGCCGGAGGGCAGCGTCGTGAGCCGCTGGAACACAACGCGTGGCGCGTTCGACAGCTACGTCGTCGGCGTGTCTCCATCATCCTATGACTTTACCATCCATCCGGGCGACTGCATCGTCCTCCGCGTCGCCCAGTCAGGTCAATATCAGATAGAGGTGAATCCATGAAAAAAATACAGAGTATAGCGATAGCGATATTGCTCACCGCCAGTGTGCTGCCGCTGCTCCACGAGGTGCAGGCGCTCGACCAGCCGTTCCCCGTCACCGGCACCATCACGGACGCCGACGGCGACGCCATCCCGACCGGCGTGCAGGTGACGGTCACCGACGTGGACAAGTCGACCGACATGACTGTCTACACCGAGCAAAACGACGGCAGCACCGGCTTCTACCAGGCGGATCTCTTCAACCTGAAAAACTGCGAGGACGGCGACACAATCAAGGTGTCATGCACGCATAACGGCGAGACCAACGCCAAGTCGTTCGTCCTCGACGTCACCGACTCGTCGAAAAGCCTCAGCTTCTCGCTCGTCGGCGCACCGGCGGTCGCCACCGACCCGGCAGCCAGCGTCGGCAGCAGCAGCGCCACACTCAAGGGCAGCCTCGACGACCTCAACGACATCGACACGGGCGAATGCCAGGTCTGGTTCCAGTACGGCACATCGACATCCTACGGCTCAACAACGGGCAAGCAATGGATGGACAGCACGGGCTCGTTCTCCGAATCGATATCGGGGCTGGATCCCGACACGAAATACTGTTACAGGGCCGTCGCAGAGAACAGCCAAAAAAAGAGCTACGGCTCCTCTCAGGATTTCACCACCAGCGCCACCGACCCCACGGTGTCAACACGGGAGGCCGACAGCGTCAGCTACGACAGCGCCGTCCTCAACGGCTACCTCGGCAGCCCGGGAGCGAGCACCTGCGACGTGTGGTTCGTCTACGACACCACAAACCACGGCAGCTGGCAGGACTACCAGCACAGCACCGGAAAACAGACGACGGCCTCATCCACCTCGTTCTCGGAGTCAATCGAGCAGCTGGTCCTCGATACCACCTATCACTATCGGGCCGTCGCCGAGAACAGCGCCGGGAAATACGATGCCGGCGACGACAAGACATTCACCACACACGTCGTCGCGCCGTCCGTCACGACCGACGGCGTCGACCAGCAGAACGTCACGAGCACCAGCGCCACGCTCAGCGCCACGCTGACCGATCTCGGCGGCGAACAGCACTGCGACGTCTGGTTCGAGTACGGCACCACCGCTTCTTATGGATACGCCACGGTCAATCTCTCGCTTGACGCCACCGGCTCGTTCAACGTCACCGTCACCGGGCTGCAGCCCGGCACCGCCTATCGCTTCCGCGCCGTCGCCAGGAACAGCCAGGGTACGGCCTACGGCACAGACCTGTCGTTTGTCACACCGGCCACACAGGCCGCCATCGAGACCAGTTCCGTCGACTACGCCGTCGTCCTCCGGGCCAACGTCACCGACCTCGGCGGCGACGAACACTGCACCGCCTGGTTTGAATACGGGCCCGAGACGGGTAACCGTACCAACACGACGCCGCCGCAGACGATATACGAGCCCGGCACGGTCACCGAGGTGCTCACCGGGCTGCAGAGCAACGTCAGCTACCGCTACCGCGCCGTCATCAACAACAGCCAGGGTGTCACCTACGGCAGCAACCTCTCCTTCCAGATGCTGTCGCTCCCCAAACCGCCGGCCGTCGAGGATGCCAGCGCAGCCGTCACCGGGGACAACGTGACCTTCCAGGCACACCTGACCGCGCTCGGCGACAGCTCCTCGTGCTACGTCTGGTTCGAGTACACCGGGGAGCAACGGCGGTCCACCGCCCCGCAGCGAGTCAACGGGACAGGCTCGTTCAACGCCACGGTGACCGGCCTGCCGCGGGGGAGCTACAGCTACCGTGCCATCGCCGTCGGTGACACCGGCCGGATAGCCTACAGCCCGCCGGACAGCGTCGTCGTCGGCGACCAGGACAATGCGCCTCCCTCCATCACGCTTCTCTCGCCCGGCAACGATGAAACGGTCACGCTGGACACCTCGCTCCGCGCCTCGGTGAGCGACCCCGACGGCGACCCGGCCACCGTGACCTTCCACCTCAACGGAGCGACAATAGCCGCCGGCACCGTCCACAACGGGACCACCAGCGTAGCGCCGTCCCTCGAATATGGGGCGACCTACACATGGCATGTCTCCGCGTCGGACGGCCAGAACACGACCATCTCCGCAGAGCGGACGTTCTCTACCGCCCCATCCATCACGGTCAACTTCACCCATGCCTTCCCGTTCAAAGGCGAGACAGCCTGGTTCGACGACGCCTCCAACGGCGCCATCGCCAGCCGCGAATGGACGTTCGACCACGGAGCGACGGCCGACGGCGCCAACGTCACCCATACCTTCGACACGGCCGGCAGCCACACGGTGACGCTCACCGTCACCGACGAATACGGCACCAGTTTTTCCCTGGAGCGAGCGGTGACCGTCTGGCGACGCGGCGACGCCAACATGGACGGCCGCATCAACGCCCTCGACATCACAGCCGTCGAGCTGGCAATCGAGCATCTCAAGAGTGATTCATCCTACAGCTACCCGCCGCCGGCCGACGTCGACCGAAGCGGCGACCTCACCAGCCAGGACGTGACCCGTCTCATCGAGACAATTCTTGGGTTGACATGAAAAAACGCGGGCTGCTGCTGGCGCTCCTGCTGCTCACGCCATGGCTTGCAGCTGCGGCACCGGCAGCGGACAACGCTACCGTGACGCTCCAGGCACCCTCGATGGTGGTCACCGGCCACAGCATCGCTGTCACCGTCAACGTCTCCGGCCTTGAGCATTTCAACGCAGCGAACTACTCCATCGGCTACGACCCCTCGCTCCTCACGGTGGATGCGGTGCACCCCGGCCGGATAGACGGGACCGAGATACCGGTGACCTTCAACAGCCAGGGCGGCGTCCTCCACGTCGTCAACGCGCTCAACAGTTCAACCGTGAGCGGCTCAGGACACCTCGCCCGCGTCACCTTCACCTGCATCGGCAGCGGGACAACCGACCTCTCCATCCAGGGCAACCTCAGCGCCATTGAAAACGGGGAACAGATAGAGCTTCCGGCCACCTGGGCCGACACCTCGCTGACCTCGACGTCGACCGTGCTGACCGTTGAGGCACCGCAAAGTGTCAGCGACACGTTCACCGCAGCGCTGGCCATCGCGAATGTCAGCTCCCTCGACAGCTTCAACCTCACTCTCTCCTACAACCAGCACAAGCTTGGCGTCCAGCGCTACAGCAACGGCTCCGTCAACGGCACCACGATAGCTGTATCCGGCAGCGACCGCACGGATGACGGCGCACTCAGACTCGTCGGCGTCACTAAGGGGAGCAAGGCGAGCGGCAGCGGCGTCCTGGCACACGTCACGTTCGTCCCCAAGAACACCGGCACCGCGGTCGTCAACGTCACCGATCCAACGTTTGCGGCAGCCGGCGAAAACGGCAGCGCCATCCCTGTCTACCTCGAGGGTGCCTCGGTGGTACTGCAAAACACGACCGATCTCCCCCCAGTTGCCTCGATTGGATGGCAGCCCGGGGACCCCGTGACCGGTGACACCGTCATCTTTTCAGCGGATGGAAGCACCGACGCCGACGGCTGGATAACGAACTACACCTGGAGCATCGACGACACTTCGGCCTTCGGCAACGAAACGAGCCATCATTTCCACAGCCCCGGCACCTACCAGGTCACGCTCACCGTCACCGACAACGACGGCCTGACCGATACCACCAGCAAAACTGTGACGATTTACAACGCACCGCCCAATGCCTCGTTTTCGTTCTCTCCGGAGCAACCCGTTGTGGGCCAGGATGTGTCGTTCACCGATACCAGCAGCGACGACAGCGGCATCGTCGCCCGGCAGTGGACATTCGGCGACGGTGCCACGAGCGGCGAGACAAACCCGTCGCACACCTACAGCGATGACGGCACCTACCAGGTCACGCTCACCGTGACCGACGACGATGCCACGGACACCTATATGGACAACATCACGGTGACGGCAAACACGCCACCCGGGGCACCCTCGCAGCCCGCCGGCCCGTCATCGGGCACCACCGGCACCTCCTACACCTTCACGACGTCGGCGAGCGACCCAGACGGCCACGCCGTGAAATACCGGTTCGACTGGGATGACGCCACGGATACCAGATGGCGCAGCACGTCATCCGCATCACATATCTGGAGCACCGCTGGAACGTATAGCGTCCGTGTGAAGGCCAAAGATGCCTACGGAAAGGAAAGCGATTGGTCGCCGTCACTGCAGGTCACCATCGAGAAGGTATCGCCGCCCCCACCTCCGGAGCCTCAGCCGCCATCCGCCGATTTTTCGTACAGCGCCGACGGCCGGACCGTGTCCTTCACCGACGAGAGCAGCAACCCCGACGGCTCCATCGCCACATATACATGGAGCTTCGGAGACGGTGCATCGAGCACCCAGGCCAGCCCCGTGCATACCTACGCCAGCGACGGCACCTACACCGTCACCCTGTCCGTGACCGACAGCGACGGCATGACCGACGACGTCAGCAGAGAGGTCACCGTCGAGACGCCGGAGCCACAGCGGCCCGATCTCACAGTCACAAACATCTCAATGACGCCACCGTCGCCGCAAGATGGAGGCACCGTCCAGATCACCGTAACCGTCGCCAACGTCGGAGCCGCCGATGCAAACCAGACCCTGCTGAACCTCTACATGGACGACGCAATAACGGGCTCCATCACGCTGCCAGCCATAGAAGCCGACGGACAGGTCGACAGGACACAGGAGGTCAACGTCACCGCCGGAAACCACGCCCTGAAGGCGATGGTCGACCCCGACGACACGGTGAAAGAGACGAACGAGAACAACAACCAAAAAACACAGTCATTTTCGGTGGCCCAAGACGGCCGAGATGACACCGGAGGAGCGTTCCCGTGGCTTATAGGAGCCGTCATCATCGCGGTGCTGGGCGGAGGAGCAGCCGTCTTTTTCATGTACAGACGGGAGATGCTGCCATGAAACGAAACACGGAGCAGCGGTCATCCAGCAAAACAAATTTTTTCATAAACTTATTTAAACCAGCTACGGTTAGTCCCCCGATGGGAAAGAACGAGCGCGGGCAGGTCGGCGTGGTGGTGGCCATCCTGATGGTGAGCCTGTTCGTGGCGGTTATCGTCCTGGTCCAGGTCTACTATGTCCCCAACTGGATGCGAGATAGAGAGGCGACGCATATGGACACCGTCGCCAACCAGTTCTCGCAGATAAAAGCATCGATAGACATCGAAGCGATGGCACAGCGGGACATGTCACTCATCAATTCCATCACGCTGGGCAGCAAGGAGCTTCCGTTTTTCGTTTCAGCGCGTGCATTTGGCTCCCTGAACGTTCTCTCGACCGCCAACAGCGACTTCGCAGTCGGCATATCGGGCAGCGGGCTTCCCGCGACCAGTATGTCCAGAGACGTTACCGCAAATCAGACCATACAGCACGTTCGCTCTCTCAGCTCGTTTGACCTCCAGCTTGACATGGCGAACATGAGCGACGGTGAGCGTTTCAACGCCACGGCCGGCGGCGCCACGCTCTCAGTCCTGGTGACAGGCACCAACGGTTACTGGCAGATCGACCTCACCGTGTCGAACGCATCCGAGCCGGCGGTCTACGACCAGTCGATAGCCTGGATCCCTCAGGGAGTCACCGCGGGTACCTATTCAGTCAATCTGCTCAGCGACGACTACAAGTTCTCCACTCACGTCCTCCCCTATATCTCCTCGCCGTATAACATGTCGTTCACATTCGATCCCTCCACGGCGGCTGGAACCTTCGCCGTCAGCGGCAGCCGGTACGCCGGCGACATGACTGGGATCATGCAGCCAGACTCCATGGGCACCATCGAGTACACCTCTGAAAACGCCTACTTCGTCGACCAGACCTACGTCTACGAGGGCGGTGCCGTGGTGCTGAGCCAGTCAGCGGGGCAGGCCGTGATATCCGCCCCCGGGATAACCGCCAGCAACGTCACCGGCCCGAACGGTGCCAGACACGTCTACGACCTGACAGTGGTGGACGTGGCGGGAGCCGCCGGCAAAAACAGTGTAAGCGGATACGGCACATATTCAATCAAAACAAACTATTCCTCCACGCGAGCGGATGCCGCCATCGCCAGCAACCTCACCGTGACCATCAATACAAACTACCCTGCGGCCTGGGCACGATACATGGAGGGCATGCTCAACCGGTCCGGGATAACCAACTTCGAGGTCGAAGGCAACCAGAGCGAGAGCCGCGTGACCGTCACCCTCCACGGGCCGCAGACGAACGGCAGCTATGACATCAAGCTCACCGTGAGAAAAATAAACATCAGGGCGCAGGTCGGCCCCGGGTGGATCAGTTAATACTCGTTTTCGCTGCTGGGAGCGCTCTGCGTCTGCCCCTGCTGCTTTTGCTTGCGGGGCACCTTGCTGGTCGCCCGTTCTGACTCCAGGTCGACCTTGCTGACCGCTGACGGCTGCAGCTTCTCGAGCTTCTGCATCAGCTGGTCTTTTTTATCGCCGACCAGGACGTTTTCCAGCACGTCCTTCAGCGTCTCCACCGGCACGATCTCTATCTGGTCCTTGTACTGGTCCTCGATGAGCACGTCCTGCATGTTCGCCTTGGGGATGAGCACTTTTTTCAGACCGACCTTGGCAGCCGCCTCGATCTTTGCGGTCACGCCGCCGACGGGCAGCACGGCGCCGTGGACGCTCAGCGACCCGGTCATGCCGACCTCCTGCGACAGCGGTACGTTCTCCATCGCCGAAATCACGGCTGTCGCAACCGAGATAGAGGCGGAGTCACCCTCGACACCTTCATAGGTGCCGACGAACTGGATGTGGATGTCCCGTTTCGAGATGTCCTTCCCCATGTATTTCTTGAGGATAGCAGAGACGTTCTGCACTGCCTCGCTGGCTATCTCGCCCAGGCGACCCGTTGCGATGATCTTACCCTCGGACTTCGACCCCGCCGGGGTCACCTCGGCGACGATCGGCAAAATCAGGCCTGCAAACTCGCTCATCGACGGGTCGGCGGACATCACCGCGAGGCCGTTCACCGTGCCGATCTCCGCACCGGCAGTCCTAAACGACTGATAGGTCTTCTTTTTGTCGAGGTAGCGCTCCGCCACCTGTTGCTCCAGCGACGAGGAGAGCTCCTTGGCTCTGACCACGTGGTCGGCGGTGACAGCGTCGACTTCCTCGCGGACGGCGAGGTCGCCTGCAGCCCGGATCAGTCCGCCGAGCTCCCGCAGGCGCAGCGACAGCTTTCCCTTACGGCCAGCGCGACGCTGCGCCTCCCGGATGATCTCGGTGATGGCCGGCCGCTCAAAATGCGGAATCTGGCCGTCCTTGGCGACTTCCTGCGCCACGAACCTGATGAGCTTCGTCCTGTTCTCGTCGTTGTCCTCCATGTCGCTCTTGATGTATATCTCGTAGCCGTAGCCACGGATGCGGCTTCGCAATGCCGGGTGCATCCCTTCGACAGCGTCGAGGTTACCCGCGCAGACAAGAATAAAGTCACAGGGAACTGACTCGGTTTTCACCATGGCGCCGCTGCTCCGCTCCGACTGCCCGGTAATCTGGAATTTTTCCTCCTGGATCGCCGTCAAGAGATGCTGCTGCGACGGCAGGCTCAGCGTGTTGATCTCGTCGATGTACAGGACGCCGCGATGGGACTTGTGGATGGCGCCTGCCTCGACGCGCAGATGCGGCGGCGTCTCCAGCCCGCCGGCCTGGAACGGGTCATGGCGGACGTCGCCGAGCAGCGCGCCGCTGTGCGCCGCCGTCGCGTCGACGAACGGCGGAGAATCCTCATCTTCGTGCGACACCAGCAGCTTGGGCACGTCTTTGTCCTCCTGGTTCTGCATCATGCCGCCGCGTGCCCCGATCAGCCATATCATGGCTGCGGCGATGACACCGAACAGTGCGATGGTTATATTTCCGAGATAGAGCGCAGCCATCAGAGAGCCCCCCACGATAAGCGCGAGGATGATGGCCATCATCTGCGACTGCTGCTGCTTGCGCTTCCGCGCCTCGGCTTTCATCGAGTCGACGATGTCTTTCCCCTTGCCGGCGGGGACGATGCGGACGCGCGGGGTGTTGGGGTCATCCTGGTTGGGATAGGTGAGGATGTCCTCGAGCTCCTCGGTGGGCAGGAACTCGGTCATCGCACGGGCGATCATGGATTTCCCGGTGCCCGGGTCGCCGATGAGCATGACATGGCGCTTCTGCCGGGCGGCCTGCCGGACAACGTCGACGGCGTGGTCCTGCCCGATGACCTGTTCCATTAGCGTGTCCGGTATCTCGATGTCCTCCGAGGATTCGACGTCCTGCTCCTGCATCCAGTCGTCTATCGGCGGAAGCTCCTCTACCCGTTCCTCTTCTTCAACTGCCACGTCTCCGACAAAACCATTGCTTTATATAATCTTTTTGCAGCGCTATGTGGCGGCCACATGATTAAATATCGCCGGTGGCTACGATGCTGATGGCCACCGGCAGCCACCGTTTCTGGGAGATCGACGCAACGCGCGGCGTTGCCATCCTGATGATGGTCACGTTCCATGTGGTCTACGACCTGCATCACTTCGGCGGCGGCGCCATCGCGGTCTCGGTGGGCTTCTGGCGTCACTTTGCCCAGGCGACGGCGACGCTGTTCCTCCTGCTCGTCGGCGTCTCGCTGACGCTGAGCTACAGCCGCGCCAGCCGTTGCCTCACCGGCGTGGAGCTGCCCGTGAAATATCTGAAGCGCGGCGTCCGCATCTTTCTCTACGGCGTGGCGATAACGGTGGTGACGTGGCTGTTTCTGCCCGACGGTATCATCCTGTTTGGCGTCCTGCACTGCATCGGCGTGTCCATCATCCTGGCGTATCCAGCGCTGCGGCATCGATGGCTGGCGTTGCTCCTCGGCCTGGCATCCATCGCCGCTGGTGCCGCTGTCTCCAGTGTGCAGGCCGGGACGAATCTCTTTTTATGGCTCGGCGTTCACACCGGCAGCCTGTACATGTTCGACTATTTCCCGCTGCTGCCGTGGCTGGGTGTCGTCCTCCTCGGCGTCTTCCTCGGCAACACGCTGTACCCGGATGGCGAGCGCCGCTGGGGGGCCCCTGACCTGTCTGGATGGCCGATGACCGGGCTGCTCTCCCTGATGGGACGGCATTCGCTGGTCATCTATCTGGTCCACCAGCCCGTGTTGATAGCGATCTTGGCTGCAGCCGGCGCTATCGAGATAGGGTTTGTATAACAAGAGATAAAAAAGAATATGGAAAGGGAGAAGGAGGGAAAAGGGTTATTCTTCGTTGGGAAGCGAGCCGTACATCCGCTTCCACTTTTGGTCCGCCCATCGCTGCAGCTCGTCGAGCATGTCCTCCGTGAAATGCCGGAATCGGCCCTGGTCGCCGATATAGTCCTTCACCGGTATCTTCTTCTTGGGCTCGTGGATGTCCGTTATCTCTCCATGCTCGGCTTCGTACAGCGTCCACATGCCGCTCTGCACCGCCTTGCGGCCTATCTCGACCGTCTGCGAGGGGTCAAGCCGCCAGCCGGTCGGGCAGGGCGTAAAGATGTGCAGGTAGCGGAATCCCTCCATGTCCCGTGCTTTTTCCACCTTGCGGAGGAAGTCCTTCTGGTACGAGATGCTCGCCGTGGCCATATATGGAATGTCGTGGGCGCGCATGATCTCCGGCATGTTTTTCTTGTGGTGCGTCTTCCCCGGGATCTTTTTGCCGGCGGGCGTCGTCGTCGTCGCCGCACCATACGGCGTCGAGCCGGAGCGCTGGATGCCCGTGTTCATGTATGCCTCGTTGTCGTAGCAGACGTAGATGACGTCCTCGTTTCGCTCCGCGGCACCGGACAGCGCCTGGATGCCGATGTCGTAGGTGCCGCCGTCGCCAGCGACACCCAGCACCGTGGTGTGGTCGTTGCCCTTCTTGCGCAGCGCCCGGGACACGCCGGAGATGCAGGCCCCGGTGTTCTCGAACGCCTCGTGCAGGTAGGGTATCTTCCAGGCTATCTTGGGATAGGTGCCGCCAAAGACCAGCAGACAGTTCGCCGGCGCGTAGATGATGGTGTCCTCGCCGAGGACCTTCATCATGTTCCGGACGACGATGGGGGCGCCGCAGCCGGGGCAGGCGGTATGTCCCTCGGTGAAGAGGTTTTCCTCGGGGAGGTCCTTGATGCCCAGGCTCATGCTTCCACCCCCCGTGTACCGATCCAGACGACCTCCTTCTCGGGCTGGCCCTCCTTCGCGGCTTTG
The DNA here is from genome assembly GCA_964414415.1 of uncultured Thermoplasmatales archaeon. Lineage (GTDB taxonomy): Archaea > Thermoplasmatota > E2 > UBA202 > DSCA01 > CAZESS01. The sequence goes on from CAYPWJ010000001.1 coordinate 38,898, forward strand.
AGCGTCTTCTCGAACATCGTCCGCACGTCGTCCTTGACGACGTCTCTGCCGCCGAGACCGGCGAGATAGTTCACGATGGGGACGTCGTAGCCGTACAGCGTATGCCTCGCCTCGATAAACGCGGGGCCGCCGCTGCCGAAGGATATCGAGCGGTCGTAGACACCGATGGCGTCGACCTCGTCGGCGATCTCCTTGATCTCCTCGGCCGGGAACGGACGGAAGAACCGGAGCTTGACGAGACCGACTTTTTTGCCTTCCTGACGCATCTCGTCGACCACGTCGCGGGCCGTGCCCGTCACGGTGCCCATGGTGATGAGCACCACGTCGGCGTCGTCGCAGCGATAACGCTCAACGAGGCCATGGTAGTCCCGTCCGAACTCCTTCGCGAACTCATCGTTGACATCCCGGATGACCTGCCTGGCGTTCTGCATGCTCTGCTCGTTCTGCCACCGTATCTCCTGGATGTATTCAGGCGGCGCGAACGAGCCGATGGTCATCGGGTCCTCAGGGTCGAGTACGGCATCCTGCTCGTAGGGCGTCAGGAAATCCGCGACCTCATCCGTCGAGGGAGCAGAGACCGGCTCCACCGTATGCGACAGGATGAACGCGTCCAGCGAGGGCATCACCGGGAGCAGCACGTCGCTATGCTCGGCGATCTTGTACGACTGGATGACCATGTCGAGCACCTCCTGGTTGTTCTCACAGTAGACCTGCAGCCAGCCGGTGTCGCGCTGCGGCATCGTGTCGTTGTACTCACACCAGATGCCGATGGGCGAAGCAACCGTCCGGTTGACGACAGGCATCACGATGGGCATGTGCAGCGCTGCCGCGACGAACAGCATCTCGTGCATCAACGCGAGACCCTGCGACGCCGTCGCGGTGAACGTCCGGGCGCCGGATGCCTCCGCGGCGATGCAGGCAGACATCGCGGAATGCTCCGACTCCACCTTGACGAACTCCGTCTCCGTCAGCCCGTCGTTGACGAACTCGGAGAAATCCTCGACGATAAACGTCTGCGGCGTAATCGGGTAGGCAGCCACGACGTCCACGTCGCAGATAAGCGCTCCATATGCGGCGCTGTAGTCCCCGGTCACGACCATGTTCTCTTTTCTCTCTATCTGCTGTACCATTTTTTACACCTCCTTGACCTCTCGGCTCATCTCTATGGCATCCACGGGGCATTCCTCCGCGCAGATGCCGCATCCTTTGCAGTAGTCGAAGTCGATGACTGCCGTACCGTCCTTCATGGAGATACATCCCTCAGGGCAGTAAAACCAGCACTGCCGGCAGCCAATGCAGCTACCCTCGTCGATGCTGGGGATAAACGTCCGCCAGTCACCGGTCTTGTTCTTGACGAACGATCCAGGGCCAACCAGGCCGGCCTCTGTCTCCATTGTCCCGATGGAGCCGCTGAGCGGCAGCTCCTGCGCAGTCGGCATCCATTCCTCCTGCGCCACGAATTCCTTGCTGCCCTGGCAGACGCCGACCTGCAGCGCCTCGTAGGCCTGGCGGGCTGCCTCGGCGTTCTTCCGGCCGATTTTTTCACCCAGCTTCGAGCCGAACTTCTCCATGATCGCTTCCTCGACGCTGTCGATGGAGACCTCGCCGGTGGCCTTGGCAAGCGCGCCGAGCATCGACGTGTTGGTGATGGCCCGCCCGAGGGTGTCCAGCGCAATCGACGTCGCGTCGACCGTCGCGCAGTTGACCTCCCGGGACAGCTCCACCTCGCCGGGCGCCTTGTCGCTGTTGATGACCACCATGCCGTCGTCCTTCAGACCCTTGAGGACGTCGACGGTCTCCAGCAGCGATTCGTCGAGCACGACCACATAGTCGGGCTCATAGATCTGCGTCTTTATCCGTATCTGGTCCGAGTCCACACGGGTGAAGGCCATAACCGGCGCGCCTCGCCGCTCCGCACCGAAAAACGGGAAGGACACTGCGTAGTTGCCCTCCCGCACGGCGGCGATCGCGTAGGTCTGAGCGGCCATCTGGCCACCCTGGCCTCCTCTGCCGTGAAAACGTATTTCATACATGATTATCAAGCCGGTAATAGCGCCAATCAATATTAATGTTGTGGCCATCAACGGGACAGCCACCGCCATATCGCTGCTGACTGCCGACGCCTGCTCCACAGACACTACGATGCCTCGCTTTTTTGTAAAAAAATACGGATAATAGATAACAATTTATCGCCACCGCTGCCATCCGGGCCGCGGTGGCTCGCCCTGTACATCTCGAAAATGCTTTAACGCCACCGCGTTTACATGTCCATGGACGTGGTTGTCTCCCTTGGCGGCTCGCTCATTACGACCGACGACGTATCCTCGCTGCAGCAGCTCGGCGACCTGCTGGCCAGAGCTGCCGGCGACCTCGAGCTCTCCGTCGTCACCGGCGGCGGCGCCACGGCACGGCGCTACATCACGGCGGGGCGAGCCCTCGGCGCCCCAGAGGCAACGCTCGACGACCTCGGCATCGCGGCGACGCGGCTCAACGCCATACTCATCGCAGCCGCCATGGACATAAGGAGCGACATCCCGTGCTCCGTCGAAGCGGCAGCCGCCATGTCCCCGCCGGTAGTCATGGGCGGCACGGAACCCGGTCATTCAACCGACGCCGTCGGCGCCCGGCTGGCCCGCCAGGTCGATGCAGCCCGCTTCATCGTCGCCACCAACGTCGACGGCGTCTACAGCGAGGATCCAAAGCGCAATCCAGATGCAGCGCGCTACGACTCCGTCTCCATCGCCGAGCTGCGGCGCATGACGCCGGATGGATGGAGCGAGGCGGGCACCAGCGCGCCCATCGACGGCGTCGCCTGCCGCGTCATCGAGGAGGCATCGATCGATACAGCGGTTGTCAACGGCACCAATCTGTCGGCGTTGGAAAACGCTATATATGGCCGCTCGTTTTATGGCACACGGATAGAGGTGTAGCATGGAACGGATACCGCAGCACGACCACTGCCAGATGTGCGGCAAAGCAATCCCCACCGGAGAGGTCGTCTGCTCCGACGAATGCCGCGAGGAATACGAGTCCTACATGAAAAAACGAAAGATCTACATGTACGCGATGTACGGGGCGCTCGCCATCCTTGTGGTGCTGTTCATCCTGTTCCTGATGGGCTGATACGGACCTCGATCCAGCCGTCACCTGTCTCTTTTTCCCACTCGATGTCCATAAATTGCTTGAGGAGCCAGAGCTCCGTCTTTGCGTGCCCGGTCAGCTCACGGCAGCGGAAACGCGTTTCCCCGTCGGCTAGCGCCATGTAGGGGATGAGCTGGTCGACCGCGTGGACGTCGAGGTCCGCTCCGGCGTCGATCTCCTGGAGCAGCTGCTCTGCCGCCCGTCGGCCGACGGCCTCGGCCGGTGTTCCCTTCTCGCCGAGCACGTCGGCACCCAGCCGCCGCGGCTCGGTCGTCCAGAGCACGATGCCGACGCCCGGCGATGCAGCCTCGCATTCATCGATGTCGATATCCGCGTCCATGCCCCGCTCGATAAACGGCTTGCGCGCGGCTTTGCGGATGCGGCGGGCGATGTGTCCCGGCAATCCCGCGATGTTGACGCTGCCCTGGATGCGCCAGCCGTCGCCGCCGGGGAACGACAGCGCCCGGAGCTGCTTCGCCGGCGTTACCTGGAGCGCCGCTGCGCCGCCGCCCTTCGGGTAGTAGCCACGCCGCTGCAGCCTCGCTGATGCTTCGACATCCATCCGGCGGAGCAACGGCAGGAACACCTCGGCAAGGTAGTCCCACGGCGGCGACCATCGGACGTCGGTGCCGCCCTTGAGCGTGACCGATGCAGCCTCGCTGGCGTGAAGCGCCGGGGGCAGACAGGCCTGCATCGCAAGGGTGACGCTCCCCGCGGTGCCGATGTCAACCCGGTGGCTGCCGCCTGCCAGCTCGCCGGGCCGGAAGGTTATCTCCGTCGCGTGCTCTTCCATGCCGTCGACGGTGCCGCGGCAGAGTCGTCGCACAGCCTCTATGGCTGCAAGGTGCTGCGGCCGCAGCCCCGGGTTCGAGCGACCGGCTCTGATGTTGGAGACGTGGACCGGGGTGCCGGTCACGGCGGACAGGGCCACCGTCATGCGGAGCACCTGGCCGCCGCCCTCGCCGTGGGAGCCGTCTATGTCAATCATGGCTGACCCGGTCGAGCAGCATCTGCAGCCCCAGTTTGCAGGTCGCTTCCTTGTTTTCCCGCCGTGTGCCGTCGAACACGTGCCGTGTCACTGTTACGCCGTCGCGGTCGGCCAGGCCGATATAGACGAGGCCGACGGGCTTCTCCGGGGTGCCGCCGCCCGGCCCGGCGATTCCCGTCGTTGCGATGCCGATGTCCACGCCGGTGGCAGCGCGGATACCCTGGGCCATCTCCCGGGCCGTCTGCTCCGACACGGCGCCATGTCGCTCCAGCGTCTCCGCAGCTACGGTGAGAAAGCGTTGCTTCAGGGCGTTGCTGTAGGAGATGACGCCGCCCTCGTAATAGCTGGAGCTGCCCGGAACGCTCGTCAGGGTGTCACCGATGAGCCCGCCGGTGCACGACTCCGCGGTGGCCACCTGCAGGTCTTTTTCGGTTAACGTCTCGGCCACCCGCTGCATGAGCTCTTCCATGAGTGATAAAGGCCGCTGGCGTTTAAAAGATTGCCATGCGATAAAAATAAATACCCGGCGGCAAATATCACAGCGAGACACGATGAAAGAAAAAGTCGAGGAAGTCATCGAGGATATCCGCCCCGCACTGCAGGCTGACGGCGGCGACGTCGAACTCGTCGAGGTCGACGAGGAGGAGGGCGTGGTCAAGGTCCGCCTGACAGGGGCATGCCGGGGCTGCCCGATGTCGCAGATGACGCTGCAGATGGGCATCGAAAAGGAACTCAAGAAACAGGTGCCGGACGTCAGCAAGGTTGTCGCCGTCTAGTATTTTACCACGATCTGGATGTCCATCACGTTGGTCCCCGTGGGACCGGTCACGACGGCATCCCCCAGGCTTTTAAAAAACGGGTAGGAGTCATTGTCACGGAGCGCCGCCTCCGGGTCCAGACCGCGCTGCCGGGCACGCCGCATCGTGTCGCCGTCGGCGATGGCACCGGCGGCGGGGCTGCATCCGTCGACGCCGTCGGTGCCGCATGAAAGAACCACGATGTCTTCTCCCTCGATCTCCTGCAGTGCCCCGAGGACGAGTTCCTGGTTTCTCCCGCCCCTGCCGTCGCCGGTGACCGTCACCGTCGTCTCGCCACCGAAGATGGCAACGCCGCGGTCGCGCGGCAGCAGCTTCGCGTACCGGCCGATGTCCCGGCCGACCTCCCGTGCTTCTCCGGACAGGGTCGTGCTGGCGACGGCGGCATGGTAGCCTTTCGCTGCGGCTGCCTCGCGGGCGTGGTGGCAGGCCCGCTCGTTGTTGGCCACGAGGACATGTTCAACCCGGTCGAGCCGGACGGGGGTCTCCTCCACGTCGCCGCTGCATCCCGCCTGGATGTGCCGTCTGACCTCGCCGTCCGTCCAGCGGTCATATCCGGTGAGCACCTTCCGTGCATCGTCATACGTGGTGGGGTCGGGAGCCGTGGGGCCGCTCGCGATGAACGCGAGCGGGTCGCCGATGACGTCGGAGACGACGAGCGACAGGATGCGGCCGCTGCACCGCGCTGCAAGCCGGCCGCCCTTCACCGTGGAGAGATGCTTGCGGACGGTGTTGAGCTCCTGGATGGTGCACCCTGCATGCATGAGCTCCCTGGTTGCGGTCTGCATCGCCTCCAGCGACACGGCCGGCTGACAGAGCAGGGCGGAGCCGCCGCCGGATATGAGCACGAGCATCAGATCGCGTTCCCCGGCGCGGTCGACGACGTCGAGCAGCTCCCGCGTAGCATCGACGTTGCGCTGGCTGGGCAGCGGATGGTCGCCCTCCTTTACCCGTATGCAGTCGAGCTCGCTCTGCGCTGTCGATATCACGAGACCGTCCATGACGGGCAGAACCGCTTCGACGGCGCGGGCCATCGCTATGCTGGCTTTGCCGAAGCCGGCGACGTAGACATCGTCCACCCTGTTCAGGTCGACGGTGACGTCGCCCGCTGACAGCACGCCGCCGGTGAGCGACAGCGCCTTCCGGGTCGCCTCCTGAGCGTCGACGCTTGCGAGAGCTGCCTCGAGCATGTCCAGTGCGTCGCTTCGAGCCGAGCGAGCCGGCTCCGGTGCGTCGAGCACTGCCTCGCGGTTGATGACCTGCATGGTATCACATAGCACAAATCGGTATTTAAACGATGTCGGACGTCCGGGGGAGAGGGGGTCTCAGGGAGCCCGCATGTCGACGGTTGTTATGGTGTAGGTGATTTCGACGTCCTTGTCGTCCTGGAAGCCACTGTTCCCGTCGTCGCTGCCGTCTGACGTGCCGGTCTGGGTGCGGCCGACGTCGCCGGTGCCCAGATGGTATTCCACGACCAATCCGTAGCCCTGGTCGTCCCTGCCGCTGTCTCTGCCGTCAACGTCGAGTAGTTCCTCCCGTCCGGTCGGGTCTTCGTCGTAGACCTCAAGGCGGATAACGTGAGAGCGGTCGTCCGATACATTGGTGGTCATGCTCCAGTTGACCGTGTAGGGTTTATCGATCTGCAGTTCCTGTGCCTCTGCTGGCAGGTGATCCGTAACGATGACACCGTCCACATATATTTTACAAAAAATCTGTGCCGTTGACTGCTGGAACGGCCAAAATCCATCGACCACGTCTTTCACCCGTATGCGGTCGATACTCACCCGGATGCCTGCATCTTTCAGCGGTATGAGGTCAATCCCGTCGTTGACGCCGTCGCCGTCGGTGTCAGCGTTCTGCGGATCCGTCCCCAGCTGATATTCCTCGTAGTTATATAGCCCGTCGCCGTCGGGATCTGCATCGCGGTCGCCCGGGTCATTCGGGTCAAGTCCGTTGGCTTCCTCCCAGTCGTCAGGCATGCCGTCGCCGTCGCTGTCCGGGCCGCCGTTGCCGCCGGATTCACGCTCGTAAAGGATGGGGGCAACGATGATGGCAGCGAGGACGAGCAGCGCCACAACGAAAATAGAGATAAGAACCTTGGCAGAGGCCATCCTCTCCTTTATTGACGGTCCATCAAGCGGGGCGCCGCAGGCCTTGCATCGCTCGGCATCATCAGGATTTTCCTCCCCGCAGATATTACAGATAGTGGCCATTTCCTCACTTCCTACAATAAGCATGGCCTTAAAAATGTATCCGTGGCTATGGCTTCGCCAGGATATCTGCAACGATGGCCCTGAAGTCCGACGGCAGTGTCGTCCGCTCGATGACCTCCTCGGCGCCGGCCTTCTCGAGCTCTTTGGCCCACCGGGTGGCGAACCATGCTGTGTAGCCGTAGATGCGTGCCTCGGGATCGATGTCCAGGATGCGGCGCGTGGCCTCAACGCCGTCGATCTCTCCGTCGCTCCACTGTGTCAGGTTGAGATCCATGATGACGAGATCGGGCGTCAATCCCTTGTCCATGAGGGTACGGTACCTGTCGACGCCGTCCTCGCCGGTGAGTGCCCCGTGCACCCTGATGGGCATGTCGAGCAGCGACAGGTTTCGCCTGATGAGATCCTGCATGGTCTCTTCGTCGTCTATAACCAGCACGATATATGGTGTATCCATCATCATCCCTACATCGGATGTCCCTTTAAATAGTTATATCCTTCTGCAGCCATGTTTCAGCATAAAAAGAGAGAAAAAACCCTTCCGGGTGACGCAGGGGGAAAGAGAAGAAACGGACTCAGCCGAACAGTGCGCCAAGTCCTTCTTCGACTTCTTCTTCACTGACTTCTTCTTCCTCTTCTTCCGTTTCTGCCGCCTCTTCTTCCTCGGCGCCGCCTTCCTCGGCTGGTGCCGCGGCCGGTGCAGCTGCAGCCGGTGCCGCAGCGGCGCTCTCGATGACCTCTTCGATGTCGACGCCGTCGAGCGAAGCAGTCAACGCCTTGACGCGCGCGTCTTCGATGTCGACGCCCGCTGCTTCCAGGACCTTGCTCAGGTTTTCTTCGTTGACCTCTTTTCCGGCAGAATGGAGAAGCATTGCTCCATATACATATTCCATTTTTATATCACCTTTTTTTCCTCATTCGGGTTCCGTTTTTAACTCTTTTGCCAGTGTTGCCGCCTGTGTCTGTGCACGGCCGATGAACTGTGGGATGATGTCCTTCGTATAGGTCTCCGTTTCCAGTGCCACGGCAACCGCGTTGCGATACGCCCTGTGCAAGAGCTGCGGGAGCACCTCCGCGGCTGGATAAGCGATACCGCGTGTCAGGGCAAGCGCGCTCCCGGCTGCTCTCTTGAAATTGTCGATGACTTCTTGCTCGTCGATGCTCAGTATGTCTGGCGTAAACACGGAGCCGTCCTCGAAGACGGCGCGTGCGTCGAGACCGACCTCCATCGGGTGGATTTCGAGCTTGGCAAGCATCTTCGCCACGTGGGGCTCGATGCTCTCGCCTTCCTCCACCACCGTGACTGTCTTCTCGATGACGATGGCACCCTCGCGGATAGCTGCCGGGATGCCGATCTGTTGCAGGTCGCTTACAATGGGGCCCGGCTTGAATGGCGTTTTTCCCTTCTCCACCACGATGTCGCAGGGGGCCGTTTCTCCTCCCTTGGCCGGGGCGTCCATCTTGGCTGCCTCCAGCCGCCTGTAGAGCTTGAAGGGATTCATGTCGGTGGCGATGATGGCGCTCTGTCCCGCTACGTAGTCGGTCAGCGCCGCTTCGCCGTTTTTGTCTGCAAGAGCGATTTTGATAAGGGTGTTCTTCGAGACTCTGACGACGGCATCGCCGCGAAGCTCCCGGCGCATCTCGTGCATCTGCGACGCGGGGATCCCGTGGATGTTCACGATGCCGATCACGGGGTAGCTGTCGATGATGTCTTTGAGTTCGTCGACCTCTTCAATCTTCCATTGTGCCGGCATCAGACCACCTCGACGGGTTTCCCCATGGTTGTCTTCACGTAGATGGCGTCGATGTTGTTGCGTCCGCGCTCCAGTTTTTCCTCAAGGATCTTGAGGATGGCGCTGACGTTGTCGGCGATGTCTTCCGGGTCCATTGTCTCCATGCCGACCTGGCAGTGGAACGTGGTGGCGCTCTTGGATCGCACGCGAGCGGTGTGCCGAAGCCGCTCGACCTTCTCGGCGATGTCGGCGGTCGGTGGTACCGGACTCGGCATCTTGCCGCGGGGCCCCAGGAATCGACCGAGGTGTTTACCGATGGTTGGCATGAGCGGAGCTGCGGCGAGGAAGAAGTCGTAGTCCTCCGCTATTTTTTTTGCCTCCGCCGCGTCGTCGGCGAGTTCTTCTATCTCGTCGGGGTTGAAGACGGCGTCGGCGACCTCTTTCGCCTTGAGGGCCATTTCACCGCTGCCGAACACGCCCACCTTTGCGTCTTCGCCTCGTCCCGCCGGCAGGTGGATTTCTTCGTCAATCCGGTTGGACGGCTCGTTCATGTCGATGTCTTTGAGATTGATAGCGAGGTCGACAGTCTGGGTGAAGTTCCGGTCCGTGTTGTGGTCTTCATCCAGTGCTTTTTGTACTGCGGTAACGATTTCTGTAGCTGCCATAGCAATCGCGACAGACATCGGAATGGCGATGTGTTATATAAAAGTTGTTTTTGCGAGATAGGGGGGGAGCAGCGACCCTCATCATGGCCCGTTATCCGGATGTGAGGTGCCGACTGTGCAGCTCTGTGTGGTCCATGCTGCTGTCTGTGTTCTCAGACAACAGCAGAGAATAGGGGAGCGACGTAGTTAAATTTTTCTTTAACTCGGTTCAAATCAGGTTGAGAAAAACGTTATTTAACGACGGCTCAATCAGGCTTGACGTGTCACGAGGTAACCATGTCACTTGCAACGCCAAAATACACTGACCCCGCTTTTCTCGAAGAGGTGAACAGGCGGCTGGCCGGCTATATGCCGGAGGGCGGCCCTGCACATCCAGGCGAAGTGGCGCTCTACGAACCGGCGAGCATGTACGGCACATCAAGGGAGACGGCGGAGCAATACCGCCTCGACGCCATACGGCATGCATTCCGGCATCACTATGAAAACAACAAATTTTACCACGATTACTGCCGCGAGCACGATGTAGCGCCGGACGACGTTACGGACTTCGATGATTTCCACAAGATACCGCTGCTCTCCCACCGGTTTTTCAAAGATTACCCGGACGGCAAAGAATTTGCCATGTGGGTTGCAAACATCATGACCGGAGAGATTCCCCGGGTGACCATCGACTCGGCGGAGCCGAGCTACGACGACGTCATCGAAAGCTTCGGCCGCTCCGGCGTCACCATCGCCTACTCAAGCGGCACCACCGGCCGGTTCACCTTCATCCCACGCGACCGGCAGACGTATTACGATGCAGAATACGCCATCGCCAGATGCTGCCTGGAAATGCTGAGCGACTGGTGGGAATATGACTCCGACGCCTACCTGCTGTTTCCACACCCCCACAAGACCAACCTCTGGGTCGGCAAGGTCACTGCGGCGCTGCCCGATGCAGTCGTCAAAAACGTCGAGGTGGCCATCGACCGCGAGATCACCACCGACCTCATCCGGGTATCGATGGGCAGACCCGAGGGCATCAAGGAAAAACTGATGAGCGGCATCGCGCGGCTCACATCGAAGCGGCGCAACCGGAAGATGGTTGACGACATCATCAGCTGGCTTGAACGCCTCGAGCCCACTGACAGGCACATCGGCTTTTTCGGTGCCCCTTTCATCCTCAACCTGGTCATGGACAAGCTGGCTGAGGAGGGCAGGCACTTCGACTTCGGCGAGCGCGGCGCCGTGATGACCGGCGGCGGATGGAAAGTCCACGAGGACCAGCGGCTGCCCGTCGAAGACTTCAGGCAACGAGTCGAAACATATCTGGGTATCCCCGACCGGCAGTGCCTCGACCTCTACGCGATGGTGGAATGCAACGGGTTCATGGCCCAGTGCCCCGAGGGCCATTATCTGCACATCCCGCACAATTATCTCCACCCCATGGTGCTCGACGAGAACAACCAGCCGCTCGGCTACGGTGAGTACGGCAAATTCGCGTTCTTGGACGGCCTCGCGATGAGCTACCCTGGCTTCATCTTCACCGGCGACCGGGTAAAGCTCCATGAGAGCTGCCCGGGCTGCGACCGCGAGGGACCGGTCCTCGAGCCCGAGGTGAGCAGAATGGCCGGCGAGGAGATACGCGGGTGCGCGGAGGAGATGCGGAAGATGCTGATGAGCGACCTCGACGAGGTGAGCCAGTGATCCAGAAGCTCCGTGAAATCAGGGAAAAAAACTACATCATGCCCTGGCAGATGTTCAAAAACGTCGCCCGGACGATCCCAGCGCTCCTCAAAGGCGTCATACTGCATCCCGTGGCCGTCGTCAGGGCCAACCGCCTGGCTAAAAAAGTCAGCAAGGAGCCAGCGCAGATTGACCCGCCGTACTCGATCCCCGAGTACCACGACGACATGCCGTATTATAACGAAAACAGCCGATATCTCCGCCCGACGCATTTCTGCGACAGCCACGCCCCGGACATCATCGCCATGGCAAACGAGCTCGGCGCCCATGAGCTGCCCAACCGGGAATATGCGGAGGCAGCCTTCGACTTCGTCAAGAACAACATCAAGCTGGCGTTTGTGCCGCTCGACGGCGCCGTTGAGACGCTCAGGCGAGGCAGCGGGACCTGTCTGCATCAGCTGTCGCTTTTTGCAGCGCTCTGTCGGGCCGGCGGCGTGTCAGCGCGCTACCGGCTCTACAGCCTGGCGCTCGTCGAATCCATGTACGACAACCTGGTGGGGGCCAGCCGTGTGCTGCAGCACTGGTACGATGCCTTCGGCTCGTTCATGCTCCACGGTACGGCGGAGGCGCTCATCGACGGTGAATGGGTGACCGCCGACCCGACGTTCACCCCGGCGTACGAGGTTGCAATGGGCGTGCCGCTGGCCACGTTCGGTGACGACCCCACCGGCAGGTGGAACTACCCCGTCGAGGATACGATGATGGTGCTGGAAGGGCTGCCCTACGGAATCGGTGCCGGCTGGAATTTCCTGGTCAAGCGGGCGCTCCCCGGCGAGGTCATGAAGATAAACATGAGCGTGGAAAAAGCCAGACAGCGTGGCCGGGAGCAGCTTGATGAAATAGGGCTGGAGAGCTATGACAGCTCGACACGTGCGGGCTACCGGGCGCAGATGCCCAACGTCACGCTGGAGCGCTCGCCGCAGCTGGTGTTCGAGGACTAACACTCTGTCGGTCCCTGGCAAATGACGGCGCTCTAATGCTGGTTTTTCGCTCGGCATTCCGGGCATTTTTCTTTGCCGGTGGGCTCCTGCTCGTTGACGTTCCATCCCGGGTCGTCGACGCCCGCGGGAACAGAGGAGCAGGTGGTACGCCAGTGAGCGATGCCGCCTTCCATCTTCCAGTAATATGGCACAGTGTTATCGGCACGCGATATGTAACGATTTACCGCGCTGCGGAGGGCGGCGCATAATCTTTAAATGCATCCAGCGTTCCCATATATATGAACAAAGCGCTCGTCGCCGCATTTATCGCCATCTGTCTCGTGGCGCCGTCATACGCCGTTTTTGGCTCCGCCGCCGCGCAGTCATCGGGTATCGACACCGACGACGTCATGGATGACGTCAGCCGCAATATGGTGCAGGGCTACGTGCAGTCGCTGCAGGACATCGGCCCCCGCGTTACCGAGACGCCTGCATGCCAGGAGGCGGCCGACTACATCGCCGACACGTTTTCTTCCTACGGCCTGTCGGTACATGAGCAAAGCTGGGAGTACAACGACTACGAAGGCGTCAACGTCGAGGCGACGCTGCCCGGTGTCAACCAGTCGAGCGACCGCGTGTACGTCATCTGCGCTCATTACGACACCGTCCAGGGGTCACCCGGCGCCGACGACGACGGTTCAGGCGTGGCAGCGGTGCTCGCTGCAGCCAAGACGTTCAGCTCCTACCAGTTCCATCACACCGTCCGCTTCGTCACGTTTTCCGGCGAGGAACAGGGACTGCTCGGCAGTCACGAATATGCACGGAAAGCCAACGAGAGCCAGGAAAACATCATGGGCGTCCTCAACGCCGACATGATCGGCTACACCGAGACGGAGACAGGGCGGCGGCACATCGAGATACAGGAGGTGCCATCCTCCACGTGGATGACCAACCTGTCCATCAACCTCACTGAGCGATATCCCTCGCTCAACCTCACCGTGGCCCGGGAGCGGAGTCATCCCTACAGCGACCATCATTCCTTCATCAGCTACGGGTTCAACGCCACGTTTTTCTTCGAGTACGATTTCAACGACTACTATCACTCGCCTGACGACACCATCGACAAGATGGACCTTGATTATGCAACGAGGGTCACCCGACTGATGGTGGGCACCCTGACAGAGCTCGCTGTGCTGGCTGAGGGCGACTGGGAGCCACCAGCCCTTTCATTCAAGCGACCTCGACGGGGCACGCTCTACCTGCAGGACAGCGAGGCAACGTCGCTGCCGCTCGGCATGACCGTCGTCGTAGGCGACCTCACCGTGGAGGCCAGCGCCTCCGACAACCTGAGCGCAGTCGACCGCGTCGAGTTCTCCATGGACGGGAGGCTGCTGGCGACGGACAGCGAGGCGCCCTACACCTTTCTGTGGGATGAGCGGGCGCTGCTGTTCCACCGGTTGCAGGCGACCGCGTACGACGCGGCCGGTAACACCCGCCAGCGAACGGTGCAGGTACTCGCCTTCAACCTGTAGCCCCGGCAAAAACATTTTAACGGCCGGCGCTTTATCCCTCCAATGAGCGCCGACAGCGACCAGGAACAACAATATGACCCGCCGACCGTCGAGCAGGACGTCATCGAATTCTGGAAGACCAACGACATCTTCGAGAAATCATTGCAGCAGCGCTGCGACTGTGAGCCCTTTGTCTTCCTCGAGGGGCCGCCGACCGCCAACGGACTGCCGCATCCCGGCCACGTCTTGACCCGTGCCGTCAAGGACGTCGTGCTGCGCTACAAGACAATGCAGGGTTACTACGTGGCGCGCAAGGCCGGCTGGGATACCCACGGCCTGCCCGTCGAGATCGAGGTCGAAAAATCACTCGGGCTGGAGGAAAAACAAGAGATAGAGGACTACGGCATCGAGCGCTTCAACAAACAGTGCCGGGAGAGCGTCTTCCGGTACGAGGAGGCATGGAAGGACATGACGGAGCGCGTGGGCTTCTGGCTGGACATGGAGCATCCCTACGTCACCCTGGAAAACGACTACATAGAGTCGGTCTGGTGGTCGCTCAAGCAGGCCTGGGAGAAAGGGCTGCTTACCCGCGGTCATCGGGTGACGCCGTACTGCCCGCGCTGCGGGACGACGCTGTCGTCGCACGAGGTCGCGCAGGGCTATAAAGAGGTGACGGACCCGTCGATATACATCAAGTTCAAGGTCAAGGAGAGCGATGCCTATCTGCTGGCGTGGACGACGACGCCGTGGACGCTGATATCCAACGTGGCGCTGGCCGTTCATCCCGACGAGCTCTACGTCAAGATCGAGCACCAGGGCGACGAGCTCATCCTGGCGGAGGAGCGCGCCGTCGAGCTGTTCGAGGACGACGAGTACCAAATGCTGGATGCATGGAAAGGCGAGGAACTCGTCGGCATGCAGTATGAGCCGCTGTACCGCTACGCTGAGCCGGACGAGCAGCCATGGCGGGTCATCCCGGCTGACTTCGTCACCATGGACGACGGCACCGGCGTCGTGCACATCGCCCCTGCATTCGGCGAGGAGGACTACGAGGCCGGCAAAGAACACGGCCTGCCCGTTGTGCAGCTCGTGCAGGACGACGGCACGTTTCCACCTGCGGTAGAGAAATGGGCCGGGCAGTTCGTCAAGGATGCCGACCCGGGCATCATCGCCGACTTGGAGGAGCGCGGGCTGCTGCTCGCCTCGCACGACATCACCCATCAGTACCCGTTCTGCTGGCGCTGCAACACACCGTTGCTCTACTACGCCATCGAGTCCTGGTTCATCGAGATGTCGCGGCTCCGCCAGGAGCTCATGGACAACAATGAACACATCGACTGGTACCCCGGCCATCTCAAAGACGGGCGCTTCGGCGGCTTCATCGAGGAAGCCCGCGATTGGTCGCTGTCCCGGAAGCGGTATTGGGGTACCCCGCTGCCCATCTGGACGTGCCGGAGCTGCGGCAACGAGCTCTGCGTCGGTAGCGTCGAGGAGCTCCGCGAGCTCGCCGGCGAGATGCCGGAGGACTACAACCTGCACCGTCCCTTTGTCGACGAGCTCGAGCTGCAGTGCCCTGCATGTGGCGGCACGATGGAGCGGGAGCCCGACGTCATCGACGCCTGGTATGACTCAGGCTCGGCGTTCTTCGCCCAGTGGCACTATCCCTTTGAAAACCGCGACGCCTTCGAGAAAAACTTTCCGGCGGACTTCATCTGTGAGGCCATCGACCAGACACGCGGGTGGTTCTACTCGCTGCTCGCTATCTCCACGCTGACATTCGACAGCCACTCCTACGAGCAGGTTGTCTCCCTCGGCCTCATCCTTGACAGGGAGGGCCAGAAGATGTCCAAGAAGGACCGGAACTACGTCAGCCCCGGCGATATCTTCGAGCGAGAGGGCGCAGATGCGATGCGCTGGTATCTCATCTCCGCGTCGGCGCCGTGGTCGCCGAAGCGCTTCTACGAAGAGGTCGTCCGGGAGGCACTCGGCAAGTTCCTGCTCACCCTGTGGAACGTCTACTCGTTCTACGAAACATATGCCTCGCTTGACTCCTTCACCTACCACGAGCACGACATCCCGCCGGCGGAGCGGAGCATCCTCGACCGATGGGTGCTGTCCCGCCTCAACACCGTAACCGGGGAGGCACAGCAGTACATCGAGCGATTCGAGCTGCACAAGGCCGCCCGTCTCATCGAGGACTTCGTCGTCGACGACGTCAGCAACTGGTACATACGGAACAGCCGGAAGCGCTTCTGGCTTGAGGAGGACAGCTCCGACAAGCTCGCAGGCTACGCGACCATCTACGAGCTGCTGGAGACACTGTCCCGACTGGTGGCGCCGTTCGTGCCGTTCATCTCGGAGCGCATCTACCGCAGCCTCAAGCAGCACTTTGCCCGCAGCGTGGAGCCGGAAAGCGTCCACCTGTGCGACTATCCCTCAGTCAACACAGACCTGGCCGACGATACGCTGGAAGCGCAGATGGAGCAGGCCCGCGAGATAACCGAGACGGCGCGGTCGCTCCGCGCAAAGCACGACGTCAAGCTCCGGTATCCCCTCTCAGCAGCGGTCATCGTCGGCGACGACCTCACCCGGATGACAGAGCTGCTCAAAAACGAGATAAACGTCAAAGACATCGCGTTCGAGGACAGCCTCGAGCCATACCTGGAGCGGGTGGCGAAGCCAGCCTTCTCCGTGCTCGGCCCCAAGCTCAAGGGAAACGTCGACGAGGTAGCAGCCATCATCGAAGACAGCGCACCGGACACGCTGCCCGGCACCGACGTCGCTATCGACGGCGACAGCTACACCATCCAGGAGGAGGACTACACCGTCGAGGAACGAGAGCGAGACGGTTACGCCATCGACAGCGCCGGCGACCTCCACGTCGTGCTGTCCCTCGAACAGACCGACGAGCTGCTTGTGGAGGGCTTCGCCCGAGAGCTGGTGCGACGCATCCAGGAGATGCGCAAGGAACTCGACCTCGACATGGAGGAACGCATCGCCACCGCCATCGACATAGACGGCAGCCGGATAGAGGGCTGGACCGACTACATCAAGACCGAGACCCGCTCCGACCAGCTCGTGCTCGGCAGCACGGACGGCGACCTCGTCAGAGAATGGACCATCGATGGAGAGCCGATCTCCATCGGCATCGGGAGGCGATAACGATGGGGAACTGCCACTTCTGCGGCAAGCCGACGCAGAGCCACACGCTGGGCGACTACGACATCTGCCACACCTGCTGGACCCAACGCGGCGACGACGTCGCAGCGCTTGAACAGGAGCTCAAGGCCCAGGTGGAACAGCCGCTCCGCGAGCTTGAACAAAACGAAAAAGAGGGTATCAAGCTCATCCGCATGATACAGCAGTACGCGATGCGCATCGAAGACCAGCTCAAGCAAGCAGCCCGCGAGTACGACGGCGAGGTCACTGAGCAGACACTTCCCGTCTTCCTGAACTGGTTCACCTTCGAGCGGGAACTCGACGACGGCTCAACGCCGGCGCAGCGCTTCGCCGCCTACTACGACACGCCCGGCTGGATTGCCGACGCAATCGAGCGCCTGCAGCAGCCCGTCCGCGGCTTTTTCGAGGTCACCGATCAGCTTGGCGAGGATCGCTACACCCTTCGGCATCTCATGGATGACACGACCTACGAGCTCTACGGCAACCTCGATCTGGACGAGGGCGATGTGGTCGGCAACAAAATCTATCCGTGGCTCGACGTGTATCTTTCAGGTGGCGCACTGGCCATGTACGGCGAGGACGAGGCGGCCAAGATAAAACAGATGGCTGAGCAGTTCGGCGACCTGCAGCGGCAGAGCCAGGAGATGCAGCGGCGCATCCACGAGGACTTCCTTGCCTACTTCGGGCGATGGGACCCCCTGTTCCTCTCGGAGGCAGAGGCGAGGGACATCCTCTCCGAGTTCATGGAATGGCGCGACGCTGACGCAGCGCCGCCGGAGCAGGACTGGAACGAAGGCGAGACGGCGCTGGTCTCCCACCCGGAGCACGGTATGACGGTCATCCCCGGCTATGGCTCCTTCAGGGACATGCTCGACAGCGGCGAGATAGATGCAACGGTCGCCAGGAAGGCACTTGAGCAGATGCCGTCATGGGTACTCCAAGAGTTGATGGACGACGAGCAGTTGGCAGAGGTCGCAAGCGAGGCCTCCGACCGCAACCTCGACCCCGGCGACGTCGACGCGTTCATGGCAAGCGTGAGGGATGACTGGAGCCAGTGAGGTCACATTTTTAAATATCTGGCCGTTATGCCCGTATGATAGTCGAACACCAGCATGACGTCACGGCGGAGCAGGTGGAGATGGAGGGCGCTGAGAACGTCACCATCCAGTGGCTTATCGACGACAAGCGTGGTGCTCCCACTTTTGCGATGCGCAGGTTCGTCGTCGGCCCCGACGGCCACACGCCGCTGCATGAGCATCCATGGGAACACGAGATATACGTGCTTGCGGGCGAGGGAGCACTCGTCGAGGAAGACGGCAACGAGCATCCACTTGATCCGCATCGCTTCGGCTACGTGTCCCCCGGCGAGACCCACCAGTTCAAAAACACGGGGAACGACGACTTCGTGTTCCTCTGCATGATACCTCTCCAATGACATTTGAAACCTTCACCATCTCCCGGGAAGAGGTCAGCAACCCGCTGCTGCCCGAGATCGTCAGAGCAGGCAAACAGCTGTCCGAAAATGGATGCACCGCCGGTGTCATCAGCGCTCGATACGGCAACCGCGTCGTGCTGTCCACTGGGCCGCTTGCAGACCTCGAGCCGGCAGCCTTCGTCGAGCTGGCGGACTATGATCCAGCGCGCAACGTCGTGATGGTCATCGGCACCAACGCGCCGCCGCAGTCGACGCCGCTGCACTGGCTGCTGTACCGCCGCAGCGAGACCAATGCAGCCATACAGCTCCACCGGACGTTTGATGACATAGAGACGGCCGACTGCGACCCGGCAGGCGGCATAGATGAGCTTATGGAGGTGCTCCGCCTGCTCAGAGACAGCGCCTGTGTCAACCTCGACGGCGACGACTGCGTTGCCGTCGGCGGCAGTGTCGCCGCAGCGCTGGAGGAGATACCATGCGTGTAGAGGGAGAAGACATGCGCTCGCTGTGGTGGGATAATGGAACGCTTGTATTCATCGACCAGCGCCAGCTGCCGTTTCAGCTCAGGTTTTTTGAGGCAACCGATGTTGACGAGGTCGCCGAGGCGATCAAAAAGATGGTGGTCCGGGGTGCCCCGGCCATTGGATGTGCTGCATGCTACGGCATGGTGCTCGGCGACGGCGGCACAGGCGCGGCGCGGAAGCTCCGGAGGACGAGGCCGACCGCCCATGACCTGTTCTACGCGATCGATTATATGCTCGAGCATGACGGCGAGCTTGAGGCGGCGCATGCCTACGTGGAGGACGTCATCGAGCGGTGCCACCGCATCGGCGAACACGGCGCCGCGTTGATAGAGAAGGGCAGCCGCATCCTGACGCACTGCAACGCCGGGGCGCTGGCGACGGTCGACTGGGGTACAGCGCTGGCGCCGATGCGCGTTGCCAGGGACTGCGACATCTTTGTCTGGGTGGACGAGACCCGGCCGCGCTGTCAGGGGCTGCTGACCGCCTGGGAGCTCGAGCAGGAGGACATCGAGCACGCCTACATTGCTGATAACGCTGCCGGGCATTACATGCAGCACGGCGAGATAGACATGGTCATCGTGGGCGCCGATTGCGTCGCGGCAAATTACGACGTGGCGAACAAGATCGGGACCTACGAGAAGGCGGTGCTGGCGCACGAGAACGACGTGCCGTTCTACGTCGCGGCACCCCGCAGCACCTTCGACGAGGACATCGATAGTGGCGCCGACATCGAGATAGAGGAACGCGACCCCGTCGAGCTATCCAAGATGCATGACTACACGCCGCGGCAGATATGCAATCCTGCCTTCGACGTCACGCCGGCCCGCTACGTTACGGCCTTCATCACCGAGGACGGCGTCGTCCGGCCGTGACTGTTAAAAGTTATATAGGGAAATGGTATTGCCAGAGTGAAATAGCCCTGTGGTGTAGCGGCCAATCATATCGGGCTTTGGACCCGGTGACGGCAGTTCGAATCTGCCCAGGGCTATGCGGATGCTCCCGTGGTGTAGTCCGGCCAATCATCTCGGCCTTTCGAGAGCCCCGGAACCCCTTTAGAAAAGGTGTTTCATTCCCAAAGGCTCAAAGAAAGCCGATCACCCGGGTTCAAATCCCGGCGGGAGCATTCCCTCCTTTTTCAGCCGTCAGGGTGGAAGCATGGACTGAATACTATCTGCCGCATGAACTAAATATCTATCTACATATCAGGGTCATGTTCCTGCTGCGTGCCGCAGTCTTCATCGCCCTGCAGGAGGGGGGACGTCGGCCATGATTACCGTCAAATGCAGCACCTGCGGCCGGGATCTCTTCCGCTACCAGAAGCTGGGGAAGGGCAGGCTGCATCACTGCTGGAAGAAGCGTATCAGCCAGGATGACAGCATCCACGACGGCGATCGCTACCGGTGTCCCTGCGGCGCCGTCATCGGCCGCGATGCAGGAAGAAAAATCAACCTGGAGCGCGGCAACATAACGACGTCAGGGACGGCGCTGCGGTAACCTCGTATTGCTTGTATACCATTGGCAAAGCCATTGAAGGAAGGGAGACATGGAAATCACTCAGGCTGGATAACGATTTTATAGCAGGATGGCGATGCTCGCTCTATGAAAACAGTGTATCTGTGCATCCTGGCGGCCGCGGTCATCGGGATGGCGCCGCTGGGCGGCGTGTCGCTGCATGAAAGCACGTCATCTCCGGCGGCGGATGCATCCACGGCGGGTGACGGCGACCTCGACCCGCTGAGCGATGTCGAGGTAACCGTCGACATCGAGAAGATACGCTCGCTGGTGGCGGACGACGTGCAGCCGGAGACCATCGACAGGATAGACCCGCTGAGCAAGCCTGACTTCTATGTCAAGGTGTACATCAACGGGGAGGCGTTCACGAGCCCGGTCTGGCGGAACCAGCGATATGTGTATGACGGCTGGACGGTAACGGCGGATGTGCCCGACGACGTGGAGTACGTCGACGTGGTCATTGAGCTCTGGGATAAAAATGCCGGCCCTGACAGGCTGTGTGACCTGAGCATAAACGATGCAGGGTATCCCTCCAGCTACACCGCCAACCTGACGTACAGCATAAAGACGGGTCACTGGTGCGGAGACGACTATGTCCCCTACGAGGAGTACTGGTGCGGTCCCGACCGAAGCGGCTACGGCCGGCTGAACGGCTGCGACGACAACAGCCAGTATGAACACGACCGGGACTGCGAGCTCTGGTTCGACATCCGGCAGAGCGACCCCGACGGCGACGGCATCCCCTACTGGACCGAGGTCAACCGGTATGGCACCGACCCACAGGTGGATAACACCGGCGAGGACCCCGACGGCGACGGCATCCCCATCGAATGGGAACACCGGTGGGGCCACGCCCTGGTGGTGAACTGGTGGCAGGACACCATCTACCCTGTCTGGCTCTACGACCCCTTTGTGCCGGAAAACCACAGCGAGCTGGACCCCGACGGCGACGGGCTGACCAACCTCGAGGAGTACCGGACATCGCAGTGGGGCTCCGACCCATACCGAGATGACCTGTTTATCGAGCTCGACCAGATGAAGGCCGGTAACGACGGACAGCCGGCCAGCACGCTCCCTGAAGGAGCGAAAGAACGGCTGCAGACCGCCTACGACAAGCACAACGTCGTCTACCATCTCGACGACGGGTGCATGGGCGGCGGAGAGATGATTCCGTTCGAGGAGGAAACCGGCGTGGAGGAGCTCCGGGAGGAGTACTATCATGATTACTTCCTGCATGGCGACAAGGATAACTGGCGGCAGGGCGTCTTCCACTACGGCTTGGTGATATGGGACGGCGGCCACAACGGCTACGGGATACGGCGGGACATGTGGCAGATATCCGCCAAATATGTCGAACAAAAACGCCGGCAGCTTTTCTTCATCGACGAGGACATCATCTACGCCAGCGTGTTCATGCACGAGACAGGACATTCCCTCAATATCAGGAATCCCGGCGTAGACAATTTCGATGCGATCTATCCCTGGCAGTCCGAATACTGGAAATACCGGCCGTATGAGAGCTGCATGAACTACGGGCATACCTACACCCTCGTCGACTACTCCGACGGCTCAAACGGGATGAACGACTTCGACGACTGGGATACCCTGGACCTCACCTACTTCACCGTGGGCGGCCACTGGTAGCATACACAGCCCGGCCACTATCCATCACAGTGGCAATGGCGTTATAGTGCCCGGAGGACAGATTAGCCTATAGTCCGTACTTGAATACCCAGGACATGGAGCTGTCTCGCCGGCCACTATATTTAAATCACCGCTCGCGTTAGGCAGATGATGAACAGGCGGCCATCGCATGTTGATTCCTTTCTTTTCGACCGCGTCGATGGAGCATCGCTGCTCTGTCTCGTCGACGGCGAGCACTACCCGCCGGTGACCCGGTGGACGCTCGACGAGCTGGAGCAGGCTGGCGGCAGCATCGCCGGGCTGGTCTTCATTGGCGGCACCGAAAAAGTGGACAACGCTGTCGAGGAGCTGCAGAGCGAGGAGCAGCGCTACACCATATACATGGGCGGCGAGGACTTCGACGCAACGCTGGAGACAGTGGACAGAGCACTGCAGGAGCAGCAGCCGGACCTCGTCGTTGACCTCTCCGACGAGCCGATCGTCGGCTACGACGAGCGCTTCCGTATCGCTACCAGGGTGCTCATGCACGACGCGTGCTACGCGGGCGCCGATTTCTGGTTTTCGCCGCCACAGCGCTGTCGGGTGCTGTCGATGCCGAGCCTGGCCGTCATCGGCACCGGGAAGCGGGTGGGCAAGACGGCGGTCAGCGTGACGATTGCCCGACTGCTCGACGCCGGGGGCTACGACCCGGTCGTGGTGGCGATGGGCCGCGGCGGTCCCCCGGAGCCGGAGGTCATCCGTCCCGGTGAGCTGGATGTCACCCTTGATTTTTTGCTCGACGTCGCGGAGGGCGGCGGCCATGCCGCCTCTGACTACTGGGAGGACGCCATCCTGGCTGACGTGCCAACGGTGGGCTGCCGGCGGTGCGGCGGCGGGATGGCGGGCAGCCCGGTGCTGTCGAACGTACTCGAGGGCGCCGCGATTGCCGGCGAGATGCCGCAGCGCTTCGCCATCATGGAGGGATCCGGTCCGACGCTGCCGCCGGTGGCGACCGACGCCTCGGTCGTCGTCGCGGGGGCGATGCAGCCCCTTCGCTATATCACCGGCTTTTTGGGTGAATATCGTCTCCGCCGCGGCGACCTGGCCGTGGTGACCATGTGTGAGGAGCCGATGGCGTCGGAGGCAAAGGTGCAGGAGGTGTACGACGGCATCCGGGAGATACGCCCCGACATAGAAGTGGCGTTGACGGTCTTCCGGCCTGAGCCTCATCGCGACATTGAGGGCCGGCGGGTGTTCCTGGCGACGACCGCTCCCCCCATCATGGAGGGCGCGCTGGCCGGCTACCTGGAGGAGACCTACGGCTGCCAGGTGGTAGCCGTGTCCACCAGTCTGTCCGACAGGGTGCAGCTCCGTCGGGATCTGGCCGAACTGGACGAGGCAGATGTGCTGCTCACCGAGATAAAAGCCGCTTCGATTGACGTTGCAGCGGCGATGGCACGTGCCAGCGAGTGCGACGTGGTCTTCATGCATAATCGGCCGATTGTCGTGGGGGGAACCGTCGACGCGCTGGACGAGGCGGCGCTCGACGTCTGCAGCAGGATTTGCAGTGAGCATGGAGGAGTGAAAGCATGATGCAGGTACGTAAGGGAACGAAGCGGTATCCGTTTTCGAAGGGCATCCTGGCGAAGTCTATCGCCCGGACGGGGATAGGACTGGACGAGGTCTACGAGATTGTGCAGGACATCCAGGAGGACCTGCAGCGGCAGGGACTCGAGGAGGTGAAGACGTCGGAGATAAAACGAATGGTGTGCGAGCAGCTGCTCAGTCGGGAGTATCGGACGGAGGAGCGCCATTACAGGGTGACCCGGCAGATACAGTATCTGGAGAAACCCATCGTGGTGATGATCGGCGGCGGCACCGGCGTCGGTAAGTCGACCATCGCGGCGGAGCTCGCGCATCGCCTCGGCATCACGCGCTTCATCGGCTCTGACGGCATCAGGGAGATCATGCGGTACATGGTACCCCGGGATTTCATGCCGGTGCTGCATGAGTCGAGCTTCATGGCCGGTGAATGGCTGCATAACCCGTTTGTCGAGGAGAACATCGTCTACACGTTTACGCAGCAGGTCAACATGGTCAGCGAGGGCGTCCTCGCGTTCATCCGGCGGGGCATCAAGGAGGGGCTCCACACAATGCTCAACGGCATCCACCTGGTGCCCGGCTACATCGAGTTCGACAAGGAGCGAGACGACATGTTTTGTTTCCACTATGTGCTGCATCTTTCGGACGTCGAGCATCACATCCAGCACATCTACTCGCGCTCGGAGGGCAGCCGACGGGACCCCGACCGCTATGTCGACCGGATAAGCAACATCAGGGAGATACAGCAGTTCATCACCGAGATGGCCAGGCAGCATGACGTCCCGGTCGTCGAGAACCATGATTTCGACGAGACGCTGAACACCATCATGGATGACATCATCACGACGCTGGAGGGGCACCTATGAGCATGGACGCCGCGTATCCCGGCTTCTCCGAGCTCGGGAAGCCCATCCGCGAGGTGGTCACCAAGCGGCTCATCGGCGTCACCGTCGGCAGCACGCTGCAGGAGGGCGTCGCCAAGATGGTTGAGTTCACCATCAGCTCGCTCGTGGTAACCGATGACGGGGAGCCGGTCGGTCTCATCACCGACGGGGACGTCAAGCGAGCTGTCGCCGAGGGTCTCCCGCCGGATACCCCTGTGGAGCAGGTGATGACCAGCCGGCTGATTACCGTCGACATCAGCACATCCATCCGGGAGGTGCTTGAGTCCATGTCCCGGCAGAAGATAAAGCACATGCTGGTCTCCGAGCGAGGCGACATCATCGGTGTCATCACGCTCAGGGATCTCGAGGACATGCACAGGCAGCGGCTGGAGACCTACATCTCACGTGAATAAGATGCGTATATTCCATCTCTCGGACACCCATGTCGGCGACGCCTCCAGCTTCAACAAGGGGACGCTCTACCGCCTGCTTGAAGCGGTCGAGGAGTCCGACTGTGACGTGGTCATCCACACCGGCGACGTGACCCAGGGCGGCCGCAAGCGGGAATACCAGCGGGCCAGACAGATGCTGCCAAAGATAGACGCGCCCATGGTGATCCTGCCCGGCAACCACGACGCCCGGTCGGGTGGCCTGCATCTGTTCAAAGAATATATCGGCGAGACCAGCGGCGTCCGGGAGATCGGCGATGCCGTCATCATCTACGTCAACAGCGCGTTCGCCGACAGCGACCAGGGCCGCGTCGGGATGGTCAAATACGACATGATGCGCTCGGCGCTCAACGAGCACAGCGACGCGCCCGTCAAGGTCATCGCGCTGCATCATCACGTGGTCCCCATCCCGCGGGCGGGCCGGGAGCGCAACGTGCTGTACAACGCCGGGGATATCCTCGACCTCATCCTGAGCAGCGACGTCGACCTGGTGCTGTCGGGCCACCGCCATTACCCCAACATCTACCGTATCGAGAACACAGTGTTCATCAACGCCGGTGCTGCCTCGGCGACGAAGACTCGCTACGGCGACGTGAACTCCTATAACGTTATCGACATCGATGCGGAGCGGCAGCATGTGAGCACGAGACGGGTGGATGGCTCCCGGCAGCGGCAGTCGTTTCCCCGCCGTCGCCGTCATGTCTTTTCTGATTTCGGCCGCCGTGTGTTCCGGGTGGTGCATGTCTCCAACAGCTGTATATCGGACGGCCGGGCGTTTCTCCTGCAGCATTTCCGCAACGCGGTGGATGGCATCGCGGGTCTGCAGCCCGACCTGATGGTGCACTGCGGCGGCATCGTCCGGGAGGGCATCGCGCAGGACTACGAGGTCGCCACAAGGGAGCTCTCAGCGCTCAACGTCCCCGTTGTCTACACGCCGGCCGGCCGGGACATCAACTACCTGGGCTATCATCTCTTCGCTGCTCACTTCGGCCAGTTCGACCAGGCGTATTCCGACGACGACATCCTGTTCCAGGGGATCTCGTCGGCACAGTATGACTCCCACGACGGCATCGTGGGGCCGACGGAGCGGCAGACGCTGCTCGGGCAGCTGGCCGATGCACCGCAGCAGATAAAGGCAGTGTTCCTGCATCACAACGTGCTGCCGATTCCACACAGCCGGGAGAAAGGCCTGCTCGAGGACAGCGGCGATCTGCTGCGTGAGCTCGTCGATGCGGGCATCGATCTCATTCTGACGGGGACGTCGTCTCATCCCTTCGCCGCCAGGATAAACAACACCGTGGTCGTCAACGCCAACTCGCTGAGCAGCGTCTATCAGCGCAGCCTGTTCGGCAACTCGTTCAACCTCATCGACATCTACGAGGGTGCCATCGCGGTCTTCGAGATAAACAGCCTGTGGGGCCGCCGTCGGCTGCTCGGCATCTGGGCGCGGAACAACCGGTAGCTACGCCTTGGTGAGACGCTGCCGCTCCCACCAGTACACCAGGAAATAGAAGCCGAGCATCGAGATGTTGTACAGGAAGTCCTCCACCGGTATCGTGGTCATCCTGATACCCCAGATGGCCCAGCCGCCGTAGGTCACGACAGGCGCCGCGGTCAGCAGGTAGTTGAATATCAGGAAGCCGACGAAGCTGAACAGGAGATAGAGCCAGAAATGCATGGAGGCCAGCACGTCCCGGAAAAATAGGGGAGCAACGACGAAAAACGCGGCTGTCACGACGAGGACGGTGGCGGTATATGACTGCTCATGGTACAGCGCTGCCAGTGCCAGCGCTGCGACGGCGACGGCTGCATAGAGCACGTGGGGCACCGGCAGCTCCCAATCCGGCAGAAACGCATGTAGCGCCTCGTAGATGAACAGGCAGCTGTAGGGCACCACCACGAAGAACAGTATCTCCGCCAGTGGCAGCCCGAGGACCTCGATGCCCGAGGTATACGCATGGGCGAACGCCCAGTCGCCCCGGGCCGTCGCAACGACGTCCCAGACAACGTAGGCGGTGCCGACCAGGGCGATGGACAGCCCGACGGCGGGCCATTTACGGTAGTAGCGGATGCGCCGCTCGAACGAAAACAGGAGCGGGACGGTCAGGATGATCGCGTCGAGCCATAGGTATTGTATCATGCTATCCCGGCTGGCAGGAGGCGGTCTTCAAGGGCTTTGCCAGGACGTTGCGCAGCACGGTGACGACGATGTAGGGCACCACCGGCTTTACTTTCGTGCGGTACACGATGAAGGGGTCCTGCTCTATCTTGCGTGCAGTCCACTTGTACATCTCCGAGGCGGTCTTGACGGGGATGAGATACCGCTTCCCGATGAAGCGGAATCCCGCCTCCGCTGACGCCTGCCAGTTGCAGTAGCGCTCTACCTGCTCACGGATGAAGGCGGTGAGGCCCTCGGGGTTGCCGCGTGCCTCCTGCTCTTCAAGTGTGCTGAGCCCGTGCCGCTGGAGCATCCGGAGCGGGAAATAGACGCGGCCAAACCGCAGGTCTTCGTCGATGTCCCGGATGAAGTTGATGTACTGCATCGCCCGCCCGAGCATCCGGGCTGCCGGCAGCGCCTCGTCGGGCAGCCGCATGATGCGGGCCATCATCAGCCCGATGACCTCCGCGGAGCCGTGGATGTAATCGAGGAGGTCGTCCAGCGTCTCGTAGCGCTCCGTGTCCAGGTCCATCTCCATCGATTGGAGGAAAGCCTCCACCCACGCCGGGTCGAAGCCACGCTGTCTCAGCAACGCGGCGAAGCTGTCGACGATGACGTCGCCCGTTGTCTCTCCCTGAAGCGCCGCCTGGTAGCGCTCCCGGAATGCGTGGAACGCGTCGGGCTGCTGCGGGACGCTGTCGACATAGTTGTCGGCGGTACGGACGAAGGCATACAGCCGGAAGACCTCCTCCCGGAGCTGGCGGGGGAAAAACAGGCTGCTGTAGAAGTAGGTGCGGCTACCTGCCTTGAACGTCTCAAAGATGCGTTTATGGACCATGGTCATCACGTATCAGTCGATGGGCAATCTGCGCCGATATCAGCGTCACCGGCACGCCGACGCCGGGATGGGTGTAATGCCCGGCATAGTAGAGATTGTCCACTTTTTTGCTCCGGTGCCGCGGCCGCAGGATGGCGGTCTGCCGCAGCGTATGGGCGAGGCCGAGCGAGGTGCCCTTGTAGGCGTTGAAATAGGAGGCAAAGTCGTTATGGGCGAAGATGCGCTTCGTGACGACGTGCTCCCTGACGTTGACGCCGATGAGCCCCTCGAAATGACTCATGATTTTGTCGTAGTACCGCCGGCGTATCTCCTCCGTGTCCTCAAGCCCCGGCGCGACGAGCACCAGGATGGTGAGGTTTTCGCCACCCTCCGGCGCCATCGACGGGTCGGTGTGGCTCTGGCAGCTCACGTAGTAGCTCGGGTCGTCCGGCCACCGCGGTCGGGAGCCGAAGACCTGCTCAAAGTAGCTGTCCCAGTCGGGGTTGAGATAGAGGTTGTGGTGCACCAGCGCGTCGAGCTTCGTGTCCAGTCCCAGGAAGATGAGGTAGGATGCCGGCGCCAGCGTGCGGCGCTCCCAATAGCGGCGCCCGTAGGTGCGGTAGCGCTCCGGCAGCATGTGCATCTCGCCGTGCCAGTAGTCGGCGGTGTTGACCACGAGGTCGGCGTCGACGGCTCCCTGGCTGGTGGATACGCCGGTGGCGACGCCGCCGTTCACTTGGATGCGCTTGACGTCGGTGTCGAACTGGAATGAGGCGCCCTGTTCCTGCGCCAGTTTATATACGGCCTGCATGACGCTGCCGTAGCCACCCATCGGGTACCAGATGCCGAGGTTGAGGTCGCAGTGTGTCAACAGCGAATACATGGCGGGGCTTATGTGCGGGGCGCCGCCGACGAAGGCAATGCTGTACTCGATGAGCTTCCGGGCTTTGACGCTTGAAAAATAGCGCTTGGTAAAGCGGTCGAGGCTCTGGAAGATGTGGAGCTTGAGGCCCTCCACGATGAGCTGCGGGTCCAGGACGTCACGCCAGGACTCGTACTCGCGGTAGATGAAGTCGTCGATGGCGACCTCATATTGATATTTTGACTGCTCAAGGAACTCTTGGAGCTTGGCGGCCCCGTTCGGCTCAAGCTCGTTGAAGAGGGCCATGTTCTGGTCGAGGTCGGCATGGACGTCGACGACGTTGCCGTCGCCGAAGAAGACGCGGTAGGAGGGGTCGAGCCTGACCGTCTCATAGTAGTCGCCCGGTGTCTTGTTGAACTCGGCGAAGAAGCGCTCGAAAGCCTCGAGCATCATGTACCAGGAGGGACCCATGTCGAACGTGTAGCCTTTTTCCTCGTATACCATCGCGCGGCCGCCCGGCCGATTGTTTTTCTCGATGACGGTGACGTCGTAGCCGTCTCTGCCGAGCAGCGCCGCGGCGGCCATGCCGGCGAACCCGGCGCCGACGACCGCCGCGCTATCTGAGGACATTGAACAATGAAATAACTGCCTGTTTATGAAGCTATCGAAGCCGTCAAAACGAGAAAACTACTTCTAACAGCAGGCGCTATCGTAGTGCCCATACGAGGACGACATGATATCCATTGCGGCCATCGTTTTCTATTTTTTTTATCGTCGTCGGTGTCTTCATAGCCATGGAGGGCGTCGCCTGGCTGCTCCACCGGTACGTGATGCACGGCTTCGGCTGGTACGTCCACGAGGACCATCACCGCTACACCACGGGCCGCTTCGAAAAAAAAAAAACGACCTCTTCGACCTCACGTTCAGCGTGCTCTCCTTTCTCCTCATCATGACTGGGTTTTTCAACGAGATATGGGTGATGCTGGCCGCCGGCATCGGCATCATGCTCTACGGCATCGGCTACTTCATTGTCCACGACGTCTTTTTCCACCGGCGCATCAAGATAAAATATCGACCGAAGAGCGCCTACCTGAAACGTGTACTCCACGCACACGCGGTACACCACCAGCAGAGCACCGCCCACGACGGCGTCTCCTTCGGCTTTCTCTACGCCGGCGGGCAATACGCCGTGAAGGACTAAAGCGCTTCTCTTTCTCGGTGGTGCCCATCAGTCAGCTGGTCATTAACTGGTCATTAACAAGAGATATACCCCCGGGTGGGCGATTATCAGGCTTTTCTTGGCCGCCACTGTAACGCCAGCATTAGTTTCTTACCAGCTTTTTGGTGTTTCCGCGGTTTGCCGTCGCTGAAATGGTTCCCACCCATTGTGACAGGGATACCTTTAAGTATCAGGCTGGAAATAGGTGGCGATGAGCCGGACAGCATGTGTCGCTTTATTGCTCATGGCCGTATTCTGCCTGGGTGCCACCGCCCCGGGTGTCATCGACCATGATCCCTCTTCATCCAGCCTGGCTGACGCTCCGGCGAGCGCAGGCAGTGATGCATCGCAGGAGATACACATCGCGCTCTACGACTGCGGGTGGAACAACCGCTACTTCGACGGCATCTTCAACTACAGCTGGACGCAGGGCAACGACTCCTATCGATTCGACGTGACCGTGGTTGATGCAGACGACGTGCGCGGTGACGGCGACGTTTCCTTCAACGCCAAGCGCTTCGACGTGTTGCTCATCGGGGCCAGCGCCTCCGCCTATCTGGTTGACGGCGTCGACGATGCTTGGCGGAGCGCCGTGCGTTCTTTTGTCGCACAGGGCGGCGGTTATCTTGGCATCTGCGGCGGCGCCAACGCGGCCAGCATGGGGTTCGAGGAGCCGCAGAGCCTGTTTCAGCGCCGCGTCAACCAGGGTGTGCTCCGCATCGCCGACGTCTGGATCAACGACGACGTGGTCGGTGAATGGCAGTACCTGCTCAAGTTTGGATTCGATGCCTTCTCCAGGGACTACGAGAACGGCAGCTTTCCCTACTATGTCAGCGTCGACACCAGGGTTGCTGATGCCCATCCTGTCTTCGCCGGCTACGACGGCGATACCCGCTACATCACCTACGCCGGCGGCCCCGGTATGTATCCCGCCGGTCAGGGCGACGACATGCACGGCCGGGTGTCGACCCTGCTGCGTTACAACGAGGAGCCGATGGAGACCAAGCCGCTGCATTACTGGCGTCCGTCGCTGGATGGCTGGACGATATGGAGGAATGTCACCACTGACATCAAGGGAACCGCTGCCGCCGTCGCGACGACCTACGGCGCGGGGAACGTGGCGCTCTATGGGCCGCATCCCGAGCATCGCGTCGTGGTCAACGGCACCGTCCGGGAGTACCTCGGCCATGGCATCCCGAACGTTGCCGGTCCGGTGGAGCGGTACGTGTTCAACTATTTCGGTGAGATGCTGGGCGAGGAATACAACTGGTGGATCGTGCGGCGGAGCGCTGCCTGGGCTGCCGGGCTGCCAGCGCCGGAGCTGCCGCCCGTTGGATGAATATCATCAGGGCTGCAGGGTGCCGAAGAATATCTGCCAGGCCAGCGCCGACTTGGCAACGAGGCTGAGCACGATGTACATCCGCTCGCCGTAGAGGTAGTCCTTCCACTTGCCGACCTGCTTGTACTGCAGCGCCATGTTGACCGCAAAGAGGTTGAAGAAGACAGCTATTGAAACGTATATACCGATGACGAAGTCGGGTATCTGCCCGCCGGACTGCACGCTGGCACCGACAAGGGATATGGCGATGACAATCCAGGGGACGATGCCGGCGATGCAGCCGATGATGTAGCTCGTCCAATTGGTCCGCTCCGTCGTCTGGTTGTGCAGCTCCATCATGAGACCGCAGAGGTTCATGACGGCCGTTAGCGTGAACAGGGCGATCAGGGTTCCCAGGTCAAGTATGTTGGTCAGCATGGCGATGATGACGATCATGAGCGACGCGCTTATCGAGTACTCGTACCACCGTGCGGGATTGATGTGCTTTTTGAGCTTGCGTTTGTACCAGTTGTAGCCGATGGTGGCCAGCGTGAAATGCGCGATGGCCGATATGAGGAGGAACAGCGCCACCAGCGGCGCCAGCTGGATTGACCCGAGCGTGGCGTTCTGGGCGACGAGTCCCTGCCCCTCGATAAATTGTGGGTACGAGTAGGTGACGTTCCAGGTGTTGTCGTTGCTCAGCCAGAACATCAATCCGGACTGTATAAGGTGCAGGACGCCCATGACGGCGTTGAACCGCCGGAGCTTCAAAAACGTGGATTCATTTGCTTCCATGCAATCCCCTCTTCCTTAATAAAGGCGGTTATTTTATTTAACCGTTTCTAAATTTTTTTTGCGGTTCGGGGTCAGCGGAGGAGGAACACAAAATACGTGATGGTGGCGATGATGAACAGGTTCAGCCCGGCGATGTTCCCCAGCGCTATCTGCTCGATGTGCTCCCGGGTGTCTCTCCATCGATGCACGCCCAGCAGCCCGATAGCCAGCGGCACCAGGGAAAAGAGCGCCACCACCCGGAAGTCGAAGGGCGCATCGACGACACCGAGCAGGTCAAATGCCGCGAACAACGCGGTACCAGATAGCAGCGCCGCCACGATGACGGCGAGCGACACACGGCGGCCCCACCTGACCACCCATGTCCGCTTGACGGCGCGGCGGTCGCTCTCCAGGTCGGGCAGCTCCACGGTCAGGATGAAGTCAAGGCCGTAGAGCAGCAGCGGCACAGCCAGAAATAGAAACAACCAGTGGAACTGCTGCATGAACGTCAGGTAGCCGATACCGGGCATCAGGAAGGCGTAAGTCAATGCTGTCGCCATCTCTCCCCAGCCCCTATAGGCCAGCCGCAACGGCGGCGCCGTGTAGAACCAGCCCAAGGCGTTGCCGCCCGCGACGAACCCGACGAACCACCAGGGATGGCCGTAGGTGACGACGAATGCAACGGCCAGCACAAGGGAGGCGATGACGAGCGCCAGGGCGAAACGGATGGCGAACGGCCTGAGCTCCGGCCGCCGGACCAGCACCGCGCTGCCCCCTGAAATCGGGGTTTTCTCGCTGTGTCGGTCGGCCTCGACATCAAAGTAGTTGTTGCTATATGAGAGCGAGAGCTGCGCCGTGAAAAAAATGGCGTAGCCGAACAGGAAACGCCATGGTGCAAAGGAGGCGCCGGAGAGCAGCGCCAGCAGTGCCCCAACGCAGAACAGCAGGAAGCCGCCTGCTAGGAAGGGAAGCCTGCCCAGGATGACGATATCGCGCAGCGTTGCCGTCTCTGTCATGTACACCTCCACAGCTACATCGCCGAGGGATACATAAGCGTTTCCGCCTGCTAGAGCGACGCCACCCTGTCGATGTAGCGGTCGACGTCGAACTTCCGCTTCGCTCCGGCGTAGCTCATGTAGCGCACCTTGCCGTAGACTGGCCGTTCCTGCCACGCCCGGTCATGCACGCCGCCGATGGCCCACGCCACGCCCGCGTAGCCGTTCGGGTCGCGACCGTCGAGCTCGTAGCGGTCGTTGAGGTAGATGGCGACGCTCATCGCTTCGCCGGGCGAGCCGGTCCATTCAAGGATTTTTTTCGCCCAGTACATGCGAAGGTAGCCGTGCATCTTCCCGCGCCTCGTCATTTCAGTCTGAGCGGCGTTCCATAGCTCGTCGTGCGTATCGCCGCGTTCGAACTCCTCCAGCGAATAGACATACTCCCGCTCGTCGTCGTGGTGCTCATCGAGTGTTTTTTGGGCCCAGTTGGGGAACCCCTCGGAGCTGTCATACTCTGGCTCGTACAGGCAGAAGTTATCGGAGAGCTCCCGGCGGACGATGAGCTCCTCGAGAAACGCGTCCTTTGCCTCCTGCGGCGCATCTGCCTGCTGCACCGCTAGGGCGACCCGCTGCGCGCTGACTTGCCCGAAATGCAGATAGGGCGATAGATTGGAGAGGCCGTCCATGGTGGGGTCGTTCCGCTGCTCCGGGTACGCCTGCAGCTTTCCGGTGACGAAGTGCTGCAGTGTCTCATGGGCTGCACTCTCGCCGGGCGTCAGCCAGTCCACCGGCGCGACATCTTCATCTACATCCAGAGTGGTTCGGGCTGCCTGCCAGTCCGGCTCGGGCATGTCTTTCTCCGGCAGGTCCTGCCGCCGCAGTGAGGGAAACCCGTGCAGAAACGAAGGCAGCTGCTCGTGTATCTTTGGGCGGATGGTGTAGGCAGCGTATTCCTTTTTGTCGGAGGCAACCCGGCAGGGAACCACGTTGTGCGCATCGACCTCATGGACGGGAACCTCGACTATCTCGGCGACCTGCCGTCTCCATTCCCGCTTGACCCGCAGCGGGTCGAAGTCGACGACGAGCGCACCGGCATCGTGCTCTTCAAGGAAACGGGGTATCTGCTCCGCCGGCGCGCCGGTCAGCAGCCAGAACGGGATGCCGTACTCGTGCAGCGTCGCCGAGGTCTCCCTGAGGCCGTCGAGCATGAAATCATACTGGCGGGCGGTCGCCCCAAGAAACGAGGGAACGAGGCAGAACGCGACCATCACGTGGCTGCCGCGGTCTGCGGCAAACTGCTGCGCGTGGAGGAGCGTCCAGTTGTCCATGGCGCGCTGGTCCCTGCTCATCCAGTAGACGATTGGGCCAGCCCGTGGCGATGCCTCGTTGAGCTTCTGGATGCGGCGGTCATCCATCGGTGAACACCGTGTTTTTCCAGTAGTCGCTGCCCCGGTATCGCTCTGCCTGCGGCTGCAGCTCCCGAGGGTAGGGGGCAAAGATGGTCTGCATCTGGAGGGGATGGTCCAGCCGGATGAGAATGCTGTGGAGCAGCATGAGGAGTCCCCGCTGTGAGAGCAGGTTGTCGCTGTAGGCGGCTATCTGCTCCTCGATGAATCCATGTTCCCGTTCCGTCAGCTCAGACGAGATGCCGTCGAGTATCTCTCTGGCCGTCGCCGCGTAGCGCTCGGTGGCGGGCGGCCGAGACAGCACGCGTTTCATGCCCTCTAGGTAGCGGGCAATCCTGTCGTTTTCTGCGTCTGCGACCGCCTCGTTTAGCTGTTCCGCAGCCGATGGATTGTATGTGGCGAACAGCAGCCTGTTCCGCTCGTGAAATCCCTGCAGTCCGTCGCTGTCCGTTTGCGTCTGCCGGAACCCGGCGAACGCATAGAGCTTTGTGAGAAAATGATGACGGATGCAGTTGTTGCGCAGCCGGTCGTCTTCCTCCATCGGGTAGCCGCGGTAGCACTCGATGATTTTCCGAGCGAAAAACCCGCTGGTCTTCGTGACGACGTGCGGCTTGTCGACGCCGGCGTAGACCTTGATGCCGTGCAGGCCGATGGTGGGCGACCCGGACTTGAAGATGAAGCCGTCGACCGGCGGCAGCTTTTCAAGAAACGTATCGGTGAACGCGTCCATGACCTCGGTGACGTCTTCCCCGGTCCGCGGCTGGATGAGACGCTCGGTATCCTGCTCCCTGACGATCCGGATGGGGTCCCGGGGGACGCCGAGCCCTATCCCGTACTCAGGGCATACCGTCACATAGTCGACGTGGGGCTTCAGCTCTCGCACAATTTGCGATGGTATCACCTGGCCGTTGTAGCGCACCGGCTCGAACTCGAGGCAGGCGCTGACGACGACCCGCGGCGCAGGATAGGCTGTCATGCTCTGCTAACGGCCGGTGGCTATATTACTGTTGCCAGGCGGCTAGGGCTCGATGCAGCATCGCGCGTCCAATGGTACAAAAGGGGGAACCGAGGAATGAAGCGGATGTGGATAGCTCTCTACCCCTGCCTCGATTCCCCGTTCTTATTCTTCGTCTTTCATTTAAATGTATCGAAATTTTTTCACAGGGGACACAAAAAAATGGACGGGCTCGAGGGGATTCGAACCCCTGACCGACAGGTTAAGAGCCTGCTGCTCTACCTAGCTGAGCCACGAGCCCCGAGCGCTATAAGGAGAGGGATATAAAAATTTACTGTTCCTCGTCGGCGAACGACAGGTATTTTGCATCGATTTCGTCGGTGACGCAGACGTCGCGGCCAGCCTTCCTGATGTCGATGTCGTCCTCGCGGGCCTGTGCTGCGTCGATGGCCAGGATGACCGGGTTGTCGGTGCGGACTCTGCCGGCCTCCATGGCTTTTTCCCTCGTCCGGCTGAGATGGACCTTTGCCCGGTCGGTCGGGTAGAGCCCGGTCTCCACGATGAGGTCCGCTTCCTCTTCTGTCACCGGATAATAGAGCGTGTCGGCGTCGCTTTTCGGCAGGTCGGTAAGGTCGAGGTCGATGGTGTGCGCGTAGGTGGCGCGTATCCAGTCGCCGTCGACCTCGTAGCGTCCCTTGTCGTCCGTCGCTGCCAGGGCGACCAGGTGCTCCGTCCGCAGCCAGTGGAAGTTCAGCCGCTCGCCCTTGATGGCATCGACGAGTGCCCCGAGGTTCACCCAGCCGTGATGATCCATCCGGATGCCGAACTGCTCCGGGAAATGCCGGAGGATGCCGGTGACGGTGCCGCCCAGCTTCCTGATCTCCTGGTCGCTCATCAAGAACTTTCCTTTTTCGCTGCAGGTCGGACATCGCTCGTCCCGGTAGTAGCCGTGTTGTGGACATTTTCCAAGCATGTTATCTCTCTTTTTCTCTGAGTTCCCCGAGCGTGGTAACCCGCTCGGCGAACGCGTTATGTTTATGTATCGATTCCAGGCTGGTGCTCCGCGCGGTGACCTCGACGTCGTCGGGCAGCCCGGGATACCGATCCAGGACGTTTTTCAGGAGGTCCCGGACCACGTCCTCGACGAACTTGGGGTTGCCGTGGGCGTTGACCACCACGTCCCGCTCGTCGTTTCGCTTCAGGATCTCGTAGGTGGGCGAGCTCATCGATGCCTCGGCGATGTCGATGAGGTCATCCGCGTCTACCTCACCGCGGCTTTCCATGACGAGCGTCGCGACGTTCCGCTGGTTGTGCGTCATCCGCGTCTCGCTGCCCTCGCTCTGCCGGATGGTCTCCATGGCGCAGGGACAGGCGGTCATGCCGGTGACCTCGACGCCGATGAACCGCTGCACCTGCTGCTCTGTGGCGACGACCTCCGCCATGATCGTGTAGGGCTCCATGGTCTTCCGGCCGTTCGGCGTAAAGCGGTCGAGGAAATAGTCAGCGGTGCCCCGGACCTCTGAGCGTGTCGCATACTCGTGTTTCTCCAGCAGTCGCTCCGCGATGTCTCCGCACATGTCCTCCAGGCTCGGCGAC
Organism: uncultured Thermoplasmatales archaeon; assembly: GCA_964414415.1. GTDB lineage: Archaea > Thermoplasmatota > E2 > UBA202 > DSCA01 > CAZESS01. The sequence goes on from CAYPWJ010000001.1 coordinate 75,915, forward strand.
GGCTCACGGGCAGTCCGCTCGACGACGTCCTCGATGACCTCCGAGTTGCGCGACAGGTCGCTGCCCTTCTTCGAGGCCGGCAGATCGACGAAGACGTCCATCGACACGATGAGCTGCACGGTCCGCTGCGGCCGCTGGATGTACACCTGTTTCTTGATGCCCTGGATGCCGACCCTGGTGAGCCGGAACCGGGACTGCGGACGCCATGACTGTACATCGGGGAGCGCCATGCCTCCACATCGGCCTCTGAAATATTAATCTTATGCCACGGTGCAAGTGCAGGGGGAGGGATTTGAACCCCCGGACTCCTTCGAGACAGGATGTCTCCTCGAACCCTTCACTGCTTCGATCTTAAGTCCTGCGCCGTTGGCCATGCTTGGCTACCCCTGCCTACGCCTGTATGACCACTCGTATATAAAAGAGATGTGCCTGTACAGGGAACAGATACCAATCTACTTATATATCGCATCTATTTTCCCTCATACATGAAAAAGGTGTGCGTCGCCGTCATCCTGCTGCTTCTGCTCACATCACTCGCGCGCACCACCGGGCACACCAGCAGCACAGCAGCGTCAATCGACAGGCAGCTGCACGAGATGCCCTCCCTTGAAAACATTTCCTCGTTCATCCATGCATTGCCGGCCAGAGTGGACACCTTCGGCATGCAGCCGGGAGCCAACATAACGATGGAGCTGGTACAGGCCACCGGGGACGTCGACATGCTCTACCGCGGCAACCAGACCTGGCTGCAGGACGCCCTCGCCACGTTCTACCGGCTGCACGACATCTCCGTGAGCCAGCAGGCGCAACAGCGTTTTTATCACCAGACGGCGGCCGTGCCCGACGAGCTCCGGAAGGCCGTCGCGTTGCTCCTCGTTGCCTGCAACGACGCCACGGTGCTGGCACGGCAGGCGACCCAGAACCTCACCCAGGAGGAACGCGCCTACCTCCGCCGGACCAACATGAGCGAGACCGATGTGGGAGAGATGCTCCGGAGTACACTGATCCAGCGCTTCAACATCCTCCCGGACTTCAGTCTCTTCAAGAGCAATACGAGCTACCTGTTCAGCCTCATAGAAAAAATCAACAGAGAGCAGCTGGTGGAGGGGAGCCTGCTCATGGCTCGGGCCGTCCGCACTGCGCTGCCCGTCATCGCCTCCCACGCTGCCTACAACGCAACGCTGCGGGATCCATCCGGGCGCATCTGCATCGGCGGCAGCGGCAACGACACCTACACCGGGGCTGTCTCCCTCGTCGTCGACGTCGGTGGTGACGACCTCTACGCCTGCAGCGAACAGGGTGAGGCGACGCTGCGTATCGACGCCGCCGGCGACGACCGGTATCAACACAGCGCTGCCAGCTCTTTCCTGGGCATCGGCATGCTGTACGACATCGCCGGCTCCGACGTCTACCACACCGGCAACTGGTCGCAGTCCTACACCTGCGGCGGCGTTACCCTGCTGCTCGACGGCGCCGGGAGCGACAGATACCACGCCGGGAGCTACGCGCAGGCCTGCGCTCACGCCGGCGGCTTCGCGTTTCTCGTCGACGTGAGCGGCTCCGACGTCTACAATGCCGGTAACCGCTCGCAGGGCTGCTCCAACGCCAACGGCGTCGCGCTTCTGCTCGACGTGACCGGCGACGACAGCTATACCGGGGAAAGCCACGTGCAGGGGAGCGCAACAGCCGGTGGCATCGCCCTGCTCCTCGACTGCCTCGGCGACGACCGGTATAGCTCGGCCACGGAGGCGCAGGGCGCCGGCGAAGGCTGGGCGCTTGGCCTGAAAAAGGTGAGCACCGGCTTGATGGTCGACGTGGCCGGCAACGACCGCTACGAGGCGAGCTCCCGTGCACAGGGCTACGGTACCCTTGCAGGCGTGGGATGCCTCACCGACATGCTGGGCAACGACGACTACAAGGCGACGCGCTTGTCGCAGAGCTACGGCAGCTTGTTCGGCATCGCCATGCTCATGGACCTCGGCGGCGGCAACAGCTACCGGCAGCCTATCGCTCCACCTGCTGACAGAGCCGACGGCACCTCGGTGAAGATAGACGACATCGGCGCGCTGCCCAGCGAAAAACTGCTCGACCTGCTCGACTACGTGCGCGACCGGGATATCCTGCCGCTGTCCTCATTCCTCGATATCTTCCGATAGCCTGTCGAGCGTCTTCTGAACGATTTCAGGCGCGGCACCGATGTATGCAGCCGCATCGAGCGTCTCTCTGACGCCGTCTTCATCCAGCCGCGAGCGAACCGCATTGTTCTCCATGAGGACCTCCCGTAGATGTCGGTCGCTCTCAATCGCCTCGAGGGAGCACCGGCGCAGCAGCTCGTGGGCCTCCTGCCGTCCCATCCCGTGGTCGACAAGCCGGAGCATGACCGCCTCGGCGAGCGGCAGCCCCTTGCTTCGCTCCAGGTTTTCCTTCATCCGTTCGGGGCGTACCTCGAGGTTGGCGAAGACACGATGCATCCGGAAGAGTATCCAGTCGGTGAGCACCAATGCGTGCGGGATGACGAAGCGCTCCGACGACGAATTGCAGAGGTCACGCTCGTGCCACTGCACCGCGTTCTCCCAGGCCGGCGGCAGCTGCGCTCTGACCATCCGGGCGAGGCCACATATCTGCTCGCAGGCGATGGGGTTCTTCTTGTGCGGCATCGTCGACGAGCCCACCTGCTTCGCCCCGAATGACTCGGCTGCCTCGCCGATCTCGGTGCGCTGCAGGTTCCGTATCTCCGTCGCAAATTTTTCCAGGGAGGCAGCTATGTTGGCCAGCACGGACAGCATCCCGATGTACCGATCCCGGCCCACGATCTGCGTGGCCGGTAGCTCAGCCTCGAGGCCGAGCTCCTCCATCACCCGCTGCTGCAGTTCAAAAAACCGCTCGGCAAAGCCGGCGCCGGTGCCAACCGCACCGGCCATCTTGCCCACCGCCACGTCACGTCGTGCCGCCGCGACACGCCGGAGATGACGGCTGACCTCTGCAGCGTAGACCGCCATCTTCAGGCCGAACGTTATCGGCAGCGCCGCCTGCCCATGCGTCCGCCCCAGCATGACCGTGTCGCGGTGCTCGTCAGCCAGATCCATCAGCGTTCGCTGCAGCTCCCTGAGGTCATCCATGACGAGGTCGAGCGCCGCCGTCATCTGCAGCGCATTGGCGGAATCCACGATGTCGTAGGAGGTGGCACCGAGATGCACGTAGCTGCCCGCGTCGCCGTCGCACTGTTCCGCCAGCGCCTTCACCATCGCCATCACGTCGTGATGTATCTCGCGTTCTATCTCCCGGACCCGGTCGACCTCGACATGTTCAAGCGACGCCTTCCGGGATATCTCCTCGGCAGCCTCACCGGGGATGTTGCCCAGCGCTGCATGGGCCCGGGCGAGCGCAGCCTCGACCTGCAGCTGGTAGCTGAGGCGTCCCTTCTCGCTGAATATCTCTTTCATGGCGTTGCGGCCGTAGCGGTAGTCAAGCGGGCAGACGTTGCTCATGGCATGACATCCGGCTTGGATTATAATTCATTTTTGGCTTCTTGGCCTCGCCATGCCGATAAATGCGGGCGCCGGGATTTGAACCCGGGTAATAGCCTGTTTGCGCCCCTTCCTTTGCGATGTAACGCTTTTAAAGGGTTACCTGGCAAGGCTATGTGATACCAATCTACACTACACCCGCGGTGTGCAGCCTGTAAATGGCATGTCCATCCAAATACTTTGCGGTTCAGGTGGATTCGCTGCCGGCGGCGGACGGCATACCACAACGTTTTTATAACGTCGCCGCTATTCATCGACCGCAGGGAATGGGGTTAAAAAAATGAAAACCATTTCATTTTTTGCCTCCCAACCTCCCCCCATTCCCGCTTTTTACTCCGTGCTCTGTTTACTCCATACTCTGTGATGACTTGTTTGGTATCTGTCGGACCCGGTAGCGTTTTCTTGCAGACAAAAATTTTATAATTGTTAACTCCATTGTGTGGTAGGAGGTGAAAAGACGTGTTAGACAACGACGTATACAACCTGATGGAACAGCTGCTCGAGGAGAGCAAGAGTCTCTGGCAGATAAAACACCACTACAAGGAGGATGCGGCCGACTGCGATGAATGCCGCCGCTTCTGGGAGCAGCTGGAAGAGGACAAGGAGCAGCACATCGAGGACCTAGAGCAGCTGCTCCGAAGCCACCTGTAGCGCCTTTCCCTCTTTTCTTTTTCCCTCGGGAACATTTTTATGTAGCATCTGGTTTTTGACCCAGTATGGTCGAGCTACCGGCAGACGAAAAAAAACGCCTCCGCGCTCTCTCCAGGGATGAGGCAGCAAAAAAAATCGAGGAGCTCCGCGACGACATCCGCCACCACAACTACCTCTACTACGTCAAAAACGAGCCCGAGATATCCGACGCGCAATACGATAAACTCGTCAAGAAGCTGGAGCTGCTTGAAGACGAATGGCCGGAGATGGTGACCGAGGACTCACCCACCCAGCGGGTCGGTGCTCCACCTGTCGATGAGTTTCCAACAGTCGAGCACGTCAGGCCCATGCTCTCGCTCGACACCGCGGACGAGGAAGAAGTCCAGGCGTTTCACGAGCGCGTGCAACGCGAGCTCGGCGTCGACGAGGTGGCATATGCACTTGAGCCCAAGCTCGACGGCCTCAGCATCGAGGTTATCTACCGCAACGGCTCCTACGAGCGTGGTGCCACCCGCGGCGACGGTGTCAACGGCGAGGACGTCAGCAACAACATCAAGACCATCCGGGCGGTGCCCCTCCGGCTGCACGGCGACGCCGACGACCTGCCCGATATGCTGGCCGTCCGCGGCGAGGTCATCATGCACATCGATGCTTTCGAGGCATACAACAAGGAACTGATCCAGGAGGGCGAGGAACCGATGGCGAATCCGCGCAACGCCGCCGCTGGCTCGCTGCGGCTGCTCGACCCCAGCAAGACAGCGGAGCGACCGCTGGATGTCTTTTTCTACGAGATCATGAACTACGAGGACATCGACCTGGACACCCAGGCCGAGGCCCTTGAGCTGCTCGAGCGGCTGGGGCTCAAAACCAATCCGCTGGCTGAGGTGCATACGAGCGTTGAAGACCTCCACGCCTACCACGACGAGATGGAAGCGCGGCGGGAGGACCTCAGCTACGAGATAGACGGCGTGGTCATCAAGGTCAATCGCTTTGATTTCCAGGAGCAGATGGGCACCAAGACCCGGAGCCCCCGGTGGGCCGTCGCCTACAAGTTCCCGCCGCGCCGCGAGGAGACCCAGATACGGGACATCACGGTCCAGGTCGGCCGGACGGGCATCCTGACGCCGCTGGCGCTGCTCAAGCCCGTCGACGTGCAGGGCGTAACGGTATCGAGGGCCAGCCTGCACAACCTGGACTATGTGAGAGAAAAGGACATCCGGATCGGCGACTGGGTGAAGGTCGTCCGAGCCGGCGACGTCATCCCTGAGGTGCTGGAGCCCATCGAGGAGGAGCGGAGCGGCGACGAAGAACGATTTGAGATGCCGCAGCAGTGCCCTGTGTGCGGCAGCACCGTCGTCAAGGATGGCGCCTACTACCGCTGCTCCGGCGGGCTGAGCTGTCCGGCGCAGCTCAAAAAAAGCATCGAGCACTTCGGCTCAAAGGGCGCGCTTGACATCGAGGGCCTCGGCGAGCAGACCGTCGCGCTGCTCGTCGACGAAGGCCTGGTCGAGCGGGTCAGCGATCTCTACCGCCTGGATGTCGACGACCTGACCGGGCTGCCGCGCTTTGCCGAGACCTCGGCTGCAAACCTCGTCCAGGCGATCCGGGGGAGCACGGAGCAGCCGCTCGACCGGGTCATCTACGCGCTGGGCATCCCGCACGTCGGGCGGCATATGGCCCACGTCCTGTCGGAGCAATTCGGCAGCATGGATGCATTGATGCATGCCTCGCGGGAGGATCTCCGCGATGTCAGGGAGGTCGGGCCGGAGATAGCGCACAGCGTCGTCGACTTCTTCAGCGAGGAACGCAACCTGGAGGAGATCGAACGGCTGCGTGAGCACGGGGTCACGATGGAGTATGAGCCGGCGACCGGCGCCTTGGAGGGCCTGACGTTCGTGTTCACCGGCTCCCTGGACAATTATACCCGGGGCGAGGTGAAGGAGCTCGTGGGGCGGGAGGGCGGCCGTGCGGTGTCCAGCGTGAGCAACAGGGTTGACTACGTCGTCGTCGGCGCGGATCCCGGCTCGAAGCTTGACAGGGCGCGGGAGCTCGACGTCGAGGTCATCGACGAGGCGGCGTTTGAGGAGCTCCTGGGCGACACATAATCGCCGGGTATATAAAGGAGTCTCGGAAATCCTTAACTCTATCGCCCGCGGAGGGGTGCCTCGAGCTCCAGATTGAGGCTCTCAACGGGGATGACACGTCACAGGTGGAGATGGCGCGGGAGTCCGTCAAGCGCGTCGAGGCGGTCATCAACATCGTCGAAAAAAGGCGAGATACACGAGTAAGCCTGTCGGGGCGACGGGTGCCTCGGATGCCAGCAGACATCTTTCGACGGTGCCTGTAGTTGGACCTGCTTTTCCATGCTTCCAGTCCCTGCTCCGTGGCGCGTTGCGGAAAATAGATATATTTTAAAAATGCTGTTTGTTTCCGCATTGGCGAGCCGTGAGCGTGAAACGGACGGAGATGTACAGCTGCCGCTCCTGTACCAGGAAAACCATGAAACGAGGGATTGAACCAAAAATGGAGAATAATACGTTTTGACCATGGAATGGAGGTTGACGTCCCGGTCTCCACCAAAGGCATTGCTTGTCGTCGTCGTGGCAGCTCTGGGCCTCTACCTGATGTGGATATGGCGTCCACTGGGCCTGTTTCATTCCTGGAATGAGGCGTACTACATGATGCGCGTCGCACATATCGCTCGGGGTGGAAGCTATTTTGACTGGGGGTTTGACAATCCGCCATTGTTTGTATATGTGCTGACTGTGCTCTCCAGGCTACGTCTCAACCTGGTCTTTTTTCGGTTGTTCATCGTTTTCTGTACGCTCATCACCACCTGCGGGGTCTACGAATTGGGATCCGTCTTTGCAGATAAAAAAACAGGGATGGCGGCGGCTATCCTCTACGCGTTTTTTCCGTTGACCGTTGTATTCAGTAAAAAACTGCAGATTGACATGTTCGGCGTCATGTTGATGACGCTGTCTTTTTATTTTGCTGTCATAGGCGTAAAGCAAAAACGGTCATGGCTTCATCTCTCGGGCGTGTTGCTCGGCCTCGCCGTTCTAACGAAATTTCCATTTGGACTGGTGGCGATTCCCATCCTGTATTACCTCTATAGAAAAGACGTCGGATGGAAACGGATTCTTTTCACGTTGTCCGAGGGCGCCCTCGTCGCGTCGCTGTGGGCCGGATACGTTGTGATGACACGCCCCTCGTTTTTCGACGAACGAGTCTCGTCGTCCTCCAATTTCTTTGGCTTCGGGGCCATGCACGCCGGGGCTCCTCTCTACCAGCTGGCGATGGTGGCGACTGCAGTGCTGACGCTGGCATTGTTGCTTGCGCTGTTTTTTCGGAGGCAGCCGGCGAACGTCGAAGAGAGAACCCTCGGTGTGTTTTCCATCGTCTATGCGCTCTTTTTCATGGTGCTCCCTAACCATGAATACTACCTGCTGCCGCTGCTGGTGCCATTGTTCGTCTACGTGGCCCTGAAATGGCAGAGGGGGCAGTGGCGGAAGATAGCTATTGGTTTCCTGCTGGTTTCTCTTCTCCTGCTGGCCTGTCGGCCGGTCTACGAAGTAAACTGGCGGCGGACGACGAACTATATCGAAACGAGATACGCTGCAGAAAACATAACGGTGTATGCCTCCAACCCCCGTGCGGCGGGATATTATCTCCATCGCAATGTCACGTTACTCACCTCTCGTGTGGATGACGGTTTCCCGCCCAATGCCGTTGTAGCGTTCACCTGCTACGACGTCGCCAACCTGAAAGCTGTTCATCTCTGGGAACCCATCCAGGAGCAGCTGGTGCTGCTGAAGCAGTGGGACGACAAAATGTTCATCTATGGAGGCGAAGCGCTGCCATGAGTGTCTCCATCGTCATCCCAACGTTTAAAGAGCGGGGGAATCTGCCGGAGCTGTTCACCCGTATTTTCGCCGTTCTGGAGAGCGAGGGCATCGACGGCGAGGTCATCGTCGTTGACGACGACTCCCGGGATGGAACCGAAGGCTTTGTGCACAAATATGGCCGGGAGCGCCCCGTCGACGTCGTCGTCAGGAGAGACGAGAGAGGGCTGGCATCGGCCTGCGTCGAAGGCTTCCGGCATGCCAGCAACGACGTATTGCTGGTCATGGACGCCGACCTGCAGCATCCCCCGGAGAAGATACCCGCTCTGCTTGCGGCCATCGAGGCCGGTGCCGACATTGCGATCGGCAGCAGATACGTGGAGGGAGGAAGCCTTGGCGACTGGGGCGTCGGCAGAAAACTGGTATCTAGGGCTGCCGCCTCCCTAGCGTCTCTCTTTTTTCACACGGTCGCTGGCGTAAAGGACATTGAGTCAGGATTTTTTGCCTTCAAAAAAGACGTTATACAGGACGTCGACCTTCACCCGACGGGATACAAAATCCTGCTTGAGATTCTGGTGCTCGGCAGTTATACCGCTGTCGAAGAGATAGGATTCCGGTTTGGCGAACGAAAAAAAGGCGAGAGTAAACTCGGGCCGTCGGTCGTTGTTTCCTACCTTGCACATCTCTGGCATCTCCTCCGGGCATCCGGGCGGTTGACCCAGCTTATTTTATTTTGTCTGGTCGGCCTCGTCGGCGTCGGCGTCAACCTGGCCGTCCTGTATATCCTCACCGAGGCAGGGATGTATTACCTGCTGTCCGGGGCGGTCGCGATCGAGCTGTCGCTGCTGACCAATTTTGTCCTCAACCGCAGCTGGACCTTCAGAGACGAGGCACGACACGTGGGGCTGGCCAAGGCACTTGCCAAAGACCACGTCACCCGCTCGATAGGTATGGGGATAAATGTTGGCTGTCTCTACGTGCTGACGGAGTTCGCTGGACTGTTCTACATGCTCTCTATGCTGGTCGGCATCGGCCTTGCCACGCTGTGGAACTTCGTCGGCAACGTCAGGTGGGTATGGACGCCGTCACGAGACGACGGATAAGATACTCAGTTTCCCCTATTATGTTGGTCACGGCGGATGCCGTACCAACCTTTTTTAATTGCAGGGTGTTCATCCATGTGGCGCTATGAAAAACCGCGAGATGGCCGAGATCCTGTACGAGATCGCCGAGCTGCTCGAGATGAAGGACGTCGACTTCAAGCCCCGCGCCTACCGCCGGGCGGCGCAGAACATCGAGTCACTCGGCACAGACATCGAGGAGCTCCACGCTGACGGGACGCTGCAGGACATCCCCGGCGTCGGGAAGAGCATCGCCGAAAAAATCGAGGAATACCTGGAGACCGGCTCCGTGGAGACACTGGAGCGGCTGCGAGAGGAGACCCCGGTGGACATCCAGGAGCTCTCCGCGGTCGAGGGCCTGGGCCCCAAGCGCATCGAGACGCTGTACCAGAAGCTGGGCGTTACGACGCTCGACGACCTCGAGGAAGCCGCCAAGCAGCAAAAGATCAGGGAGCTGGAGGGATTCGGCGCGAAAACCGAGCGGAACATCCTCGAGGGCATCGCCTTCGCCCGGGAGAGCCACGACCGTTTCCTGCTCGGCTTCGCGCTCCCCGAGGCTGACGACATCGTCGAGCAGCTTGAGCCACACGTCAGCCGGATAGCCGTGGCGGGATCGCTCCGCCGCAGGCGGGAGACCATCGGAGACGTCGACATCCTCGCCGTGACGGACGGCGACGCGATGGAGGTCTTCACCGGCATGGAGCACGTGGACCGGGTCCTGGTCAAGGGAGAGACCAAGACCTCGGTGCGCCTGCAGGGCGGCCTGCAGGTGGACCTGCGCATCGTCGACGCGGAGAGCTTCGGCTCCGCATTGCAGTACTTCACGGGCAGCCGGGACCACAACATCGCGGTGCGGAAGCGCGCCATCCGACGGGGCTACAAGCTCAACGAGTACGGTCTCTTTGACGGCGACAAACGAGTGGCCGGTGAAACCGAGGAGGACGTCTACAGGGCGCTCGACCTGGCCTGGATCCCTCCGGAGCTGCGGGAAAACCGCGGAGAGGTGGCGGCGGCCGAGGAGGGGACGCTGCCTGACCTCGTCGACCTCGACGACGTGAAGGGAGACCTGCAGATGCATACCACGTGGAGCGACGGCGCGAACTCTATAGATGAAATGGTGGAGGCAGCCCTGGAGCTCGGCCATGACTACATCGCGATCACCGATCACGTCGGCTCGCTGCGGATCGCCGGCGGCCTCAACGCCGACGAGGTGGCGGAGCAGGCAGACGAAATCCAGGCGGCCCGCGACACCTATGACGGCATCCATATCTTCCACGGCGTCGAGGCGAACGTCATGAAGGACGGCAGCCTCGATGTCGGCGACGATATCTTCGAGCGGGTCGACCTCGTGCTGGCCGGCCTCCATTCGGCGTTTCGGATGGACGAGGCGGCGATGACCGAGCGACTCGTTGCAGCTGTCGAGCATCCCGCGGTGGACATCATCCCGCATCCGACCTGCCGGCGTCTCCAGAAACGGGAGCCCATCGAGGTTGACCTCGGCCGGGTGCTGCAGGCCGCCGCTGACAGCGACGTCGCCATGGAGATCAACGCCTACCCGGAGCGCCTGGACCTCAACGACGCTCACGCCCGGCGGGCGAGAGATCTCGGTGTCACGCTGTCCATAGGCACCGACGCTCACCGCGCGGATCATCTCCGCTACTACGAGCTCGGTATCGCGGTTGCACGGCGCGGCTGGCTTGAAGAAGACGACGTGCTCAACACGCTGGATGCATCGACGCTGGAGAAGCGCTTTGCACGCTAGCGATACATTGAGAGCCCGGCTTTTCTGGAGTGACTGGCATGTCGAGCCGTTCAGGGACGTAGAGCCGGAAAGGAAAATATTATTAACGGGCATCCTATACCACTCTGAGCCCCGGTAGTGTAGTGGTTATCATGCGAGCCTGTCGAGGCCCCGCTGGGGCTGCAGCAAGCTCGCGACCCGAGTTCAAAGCCGTGTCGCGTCCTGCGGCATGGATGAAAATCTCGGCCGGGGCGCTCCTTTCTTTTCCCCCGTGCCTGGTGCTTCCCGAAACTTACTTATATGTAGCGAGGATAGTTCTCCCTGTCAGGTGACCGTATGAAAGGAAAGCGGCATGTCATGCTTGTGTTTGGCCTCGTTTTTTTTATCGTTGCTCCCTCACTCGGGTTCGTGGTGACTCCGTCGATGAAGCGAGTGCCAGACGACCTGGACAAGACCATCCGCTATGAGGGTGACTTCGGTGTATTCAATACCTCGACGCTGCAGATGGATTACGTGGACGTGGAGATATGCCGGAACGTGACCGCGATTGAGGAACACGACGGTGTGCTGCTTCTCCGGGAGGATATATCAATTGTCAACAGCCGGACGGACGAGCAGATCCCGGAGCTGTCCGACACCAACATCTGGGCCATCGATCCCTACACCTCCAAAAACGTCAGGGGGTACGGTGACACGGAGCGCGTCGGCCAGTATATCTTCCCGATTGGCGTCGAGAAAAAACGGTATACCATCTGGAACGGCGACATGGACGGCCCCTACAGCGAGGGATACGTGGACGTTGAGGACGCGACGGGTGTCGCCCGCTACCAGGCCGAGGAGACGGTTGCCGGCACGACCTGCTACAAGTACCACGGCGGCCAGGAGGAAGTCTGGATCGGGCCGGGTCCGGAGGGCACCCCGCCGGGCACCGAGATGTATTACGAGGGCGAGCAGACCGCCTGGGTCGATCCCGAGACGGGCACCATCGTGGACTACGACAAACACATCCGGCAGTACCTCGAGTTCCCCGACCTCAACCGGCTGCCGGCTGACCTGAACACGACAGCGCGGCTGAGCGGCACCATCGCCATGTTCAATCTCTCCAGCGCGGCATCCGACGATCCCTACGACCGGTGGAACGCTAGCGTCCGGCGGCACGTCTGGGTGGAGGAGGCATCCACCGACGAGATGTACATGGTCGGCAGCGAAACCATCGCACGAGACAGCGACGGCGATCTCCTCCCGGGTGACTTCCAGGCGTACAGCGTCGACGGCGTCAACCGGACCACGATGCACTATCATCCACATTTCAGCGACAAGAGCGGCCGGCTGACGTTTCCCATCGGCGTCGAACAGCGCGACTACGAGCTGTGGAACAGCGACATCGGTGCCTCATCGACCGCCCGTTACACGGGGCAGACATCCATCGCCGGGCTGCCGGTCTACCGCTACCGGGTCTCGGTCGAGGAGCATCCACGCGGTACCATGTCGATCCCCGGGATGAGCGACCGCCACGTCGACCTCTCATACAGCGGCGACACGGTCTACTACGTGGAGCCCGCCACCGGCAGCGTCGTCAACGTCGAAAAGACAGGCGTCGTCGAGGCGACGTTTCCCGACCTGCATACCATCCCAGAGAACACCCATACAGAGCTCGAGATGAACGGCGACCTCTGGATCCTCGGGCAGGGGCGCACCGACATCCGGATGCATCGGGAGGTCACGGCGACCGACACCCACTACGATGAAGGACGCAAGGTCATCCTGCTGCGCGACAACACGACGGTCTACGATCAGGCAAGCGGCGAGGTCGTCGAGATGGCGTCCGGCAGCGCGGTGCACGGCGTCTACGCAGAGACGGCCAGAGAGGCCCCGAACTACGGCGACCGCCACCGGGAGGGCGTCTTTACGTTTCCACCAGGCGTGGACAAGCAGACCTACCAGATGTGGAACACCGAGATCGCTGCGACGTCACCCGCCCGCTTCGTCCGTGAGGAAGACCACGCCGGCATCCACACATATCTGTTCGAGACGGAGGAAAGCCGGCAGGTCTACGACCCCACAGAGGGCATCGAGCAGGAGGTCAAATATACGACGACGACGCGGTACTGGGTGGAGCCCAACAGCGGCATGGTCATCGACATGGAAAAGACCTCGGAGAAAAAAGTCAATCTCCTCAACTACCTCGTCGGCATCCCGGGCCGGACCTGGGTGAAGGCCTACGAGCTCACGCTGTCGTTTTCCGACGGCACCGTCGCCAAAAACGTCCGGGCAGGACGGACGGCGGCAGCCCAGATGCAGCTCTCCGGCAGCACGATGCCGGTCACCACGGTGAATCTCTCAACCGCGGGGTTGATGGACAGCGTCAGGGCGGCACGGCAGCAAAAACAGCAGGTGCAGCAGCTCGACGAAAACAAGGTCAAAGCCGTGGATTTCCACTACTGGATGAGCCATGCGTCGGTGGAGCAGATGGCGGACGAAGCGCAGACAACCGGCTTCATGCTCATGCTGCTCCAGGTCATCCTGCCCGTCCTCCTCGTGATTTTCGGTGTTGCCCTCGCTGTGCTCTGGTGGGTCAACCGGCCCGAGTAGCTCACAGCTCCCCGGGGCTACCGGAAGGAGGCTACCTGAACTGCGGCCGGCGGCTCAGCCGCCGCGGGAGCGACAGCGGCTCAAACGGCCGCCCCTGCATTTTTTGCTGGACGAGCGCTTGGAGGTCGTCGAGCGACAGCTCGTCGGGACAGTCAAACCGGCAGCGAGGCTGAAACACGCCGTCCTGCTCACGGTCGCCGTAGACGATGATGACCGGCACCCATTCCTTCTCGGCGGTGCGGATGCGCTTCGACACGCTTGCGTCACGGTCGTCGACGTCCACCCGCGCGTCGATGCGGTCGGCGAGCTGGAGGCAGTCGTCGTTGAACTCGTCCCGGACGGGGATGAGCCGTATCTGCGTGGGTGACAGCCAGAAGGGCAGCATGCCCTTGCCGCCCTGCTCCATCTTCTTTGCCTCTGACTCCAGCAGCGCGCAGACGCAGCGGTCGATGCCGCCCGAGATGGAGGTGTGGAGGAGCAACGGATGCCGCTGGTCGCCCTGCTCGTCGGTGTAGGTGATGTCGAACGACGCGGGGTTCTCGACGTCTATCTGGACGGTCGACAGCGCGAAGGACGTGCCGACCGAGTCGTTCATGTTGAACTCGTACTTGGCGACGAAGTAGAAGTAGCGCTCGTTCCACATCTCCACCAGGATGGGTCGCCCCCACTCGCGGGCGAGCTCCACCGCAAAGTCCCGGTTGTCCTCGAAGAACGAGCGGACGAACCGGACGGCGACCTCGCCTTCCAGCTCGTTGAGCCGTATCCAGTCGAGCGACAGCATGAACTGCCGCCTGAACTCCTCCAGCGCCTGCTCACGGTTGCTGCAGAGGGTATGCATGTCGGGCATCGTGAACGAACGGAGGCGCTTAATGCCCGACAGCTCGCCGTGCTGCTCACGGCGGAAGGAGCGCGCCAGCTCGAAGAGGCGCAGCGGGAGCTGCCGGTAGGAGACGATCATGTCGTGGGCCATCAGGTACTGCCCGAAGCAGGCGGCGAAGCGCATGAACAGCTCGTCGTCGCCGCTCCGGATGCGGTACTGGCGGGCGGGGAACTTGGACAGGTATTTCTTCAGGGCCGGGTGCTCGGTGTCGTACATCAACGGCGTCTCGACCTCCATCGCCCCGGCCTGGAGGCACATCTGCTCGACCTGGCGCTCCAGCAGTTTTTTGACCAGGCGGCCCTTGGGGTACCACCGCATGTGGCCGGGGCCGGCGCCGGGCTCGTAGTCGACGAGCTCCAGGTCCTGCATCAGGCGGATGTGCGCCGGCGTTTGCTCTGCTTTGCGGCTGCCGTGTGCCTCGTACTCGTAGAACTTCCTGAGCTCCTTGTGCCCCTCGAAGTCAAAGCTGTCGGCTTCGACGAGCTCGCCGTCAGGGGTGAGCACGTAGAACGTCGACGGTGCTGTCTCCTCCGCCGGCGTTTCCTCTTTTTTCTCCGCTGTTACGGTCCGGGACAGCTCCGCCAGCGGGTGCCCCTTGCAGCGCAGGGCGAAGGCCTTGTACCAGCCGAACGGCGCCTGCTTGACTGTGAAGTCGTCGGCCAGCCGGTCGTGCAGCTGCGCCAGTGCCTCCTGCGCCGCCTGGATGCCGGCGAGGTCGGTAGCGAGATGCGCATATGGATACAGCATGACGCTGTCTACGCTGACTTTTGACGCCACGTCGCGTATCTCCCGGGCGGCGTTGTCGACAACGGCGTCGATGTCGCTCTCGTCGCCCTGTTCGACGGCGACGAAGACCGCCAGCGCCTCGTCGAGCCTGTCCTCCATTGCCTCGAGTTCCTGGGCGCTGTCGAGGGCCTTCTGTTTTGCCTCGTATTCGATGTAATCGGTGTGGAGCAGCAAAAGCTTCATGGAGGTAAAGCATCCCTGGATATAAAAATCTTACAGATATGGAAATGGTCTCTCAGACATGGGTCAGCAGCCAGTGGATGACGGGAAGCCGTTCGAAGATTTCCATATGTTTAGCCTTGGCGAGTTTGACGCGGAATCCTTTATACGACCATCCGCTTTCTAATCCGTCTTCATCCACTGCTTTAACCTTTATGCTTTTAGTTTCTCCTATGTCACCTATTTCGTCGTAGGTATGGGACAGCGTGACGGTGGCACCGCTTTCGAAAGGTCCATAGGTGGTGTTGGTCTCATTCTCCCAGTCCCATTGGACGATGAGGGTAATTTTATCATCATTTGGGTCATATACATGGGCCTGTAGCTTGTATTCCTTTCTCCATTTGACTGTGTCGTTTCCCTGTAGTATTGGTTCATAGGGCGGATAGTCCTTTTCTACTTCGTTTACTGGTCCAAAAAACATATTATCAAACCGTAGTTCAACCTCTGGTGAAGGCAATTGATCCCTGCTGCTCTTCCAGCCTATTTCTAAATTAACATATCTGCTAGTCTCTTCGAAATAAAAATTCCTATCGTTAGGGTCGCTACAATTAAACTCTACATACTTCCACTCATTATAAGGCGGAGTTATCTCTATAATTTTTGCATTCCCTCCATTCCATATATCATTTTCTCTATACTCCGCGGCACATATAATAATCCGGGTGTCACTAGGGTTACCAGTAATTTTGTACCAGAAACCAACATGATAATACTTGTTGGGTTCTATCTTTATCTTTGAAGCGGTATTTGGCCACCAACCATTAAAAGCATGATTATCCAAATTGGTTATCCCTGCGGATTTACTACCCGAATGGGCATATTTAGAATCCCAAAGAGGCTTGGTTTCACCCATTCCATCAAAAAGCCATCTTGCAGGTTTATCATCAGAGCCAAATTCAAACGAAGGATTTTCAATGAGATTCGTGCCATTCAAGCTGCTCGGGGCGCATTTACTCTCCATCGATGCCCCGGTAAACGTTCCACCTGGCTTGTCTGCCGGCTGGATGGCTGCAATCGGCACAGCCAGCAGAGCGACTATCAGAAAGCAGATGACCACTCTGGAGGGTATCCATCTCATTTTATTTGCCTCTAAACCACAAAATGGTATATCGTTCATAAACCCATCGAAAATGTAGCTTCCTTTTAAGATGTAATCTAAAGGCTTTCCGTATATCGTTCCTTCGGAAAGAGTACGCGAGGGTTTGCCAGAGACTCGCTCTATTCCCGGTTTCAGTATGAAGCCAGATACGGCTGCAGCGTCACGCGGAGCTCTTCTGGGTCGCGGAGCCCGGACATCGTGACCGCGGTGCCGTCGCCGTGGACGGTGACGTCCGTGTAGCCCAGCAGCGCTCCGGCGTAGCCCCGGCTGACCTCCAGGCCGGTGACGTCGGGGAGCGACAGGTCGCTGTGTTCCATGCGGAGGAGAAACGCGTAGTGTTCCTCCGCCCTGATGACCCGCTGGGTGGTGACGAGATACCGGACGCGTATCCATTTCACCGCGGCGTAGACGATGAAGAAAAGGCCCAGGCCGTAGAGCAGCAGCGTCGCACAGCCGAGCAGCCAGAAGAGCCAGAGCGACCGCAGCGATACCCGCCGCCAGAGGATGCGCTCGCCTGGGTGGAAATGAAGACGGGTCTGCAGCGCCATCAGACCCCCATGCCGATGCGGAGCAGGTCGCGCAGTCCCGGCGACAGTCCGAGGACGAGCACGAACAGCTTTATCAGCCCCCGGAGCGTCTTCCTGCCCCGGAGCTCCTCTCGGAGATAGACGTCCAGCGCGTAGACGATGCCGAGGACGATGCCGAGCTTGGCCAGCGGGTACCCGATGCCGCCGCCGTGCTCCATCAACATCTCGGGGATGGGATGTTTCTCCTGGTAGCCGATGCCCATGCCCAGCGGGTCGACCACGGCCAGGTAGCTCACCCAGCCGTCTATCATGTGACCGAAGACGAGCGCCAGGTTGACCATCGAGGTGCCGGGGCGCCATCCCTGCCATCGCGACAGCGTGTAGACCAGCCCGGTGACGCCGACGGCGAGCGCTGCGACGAGCGGCAGGATCACCATGTGGACGTCGCCGGGGATGCGGCTCCACTGGTATCCGAGCATCCAGCGGCCGACGAGATACAGCGTGGGGAGCAGCAGGAAGAGCCCGACGGTGAACAGCCCGCTCGTCGTCTCGTGGGGCAGCAGCTCGTAGCAGGCGACGGCGGCGAGGGCGAACGCGGCGACCAGGAGCGGTGAGAGCGGCGCCCCAATCCATCCGTCGAGCAGGAGAGATGCCGCGGTGTAGGCGGCGACGAGGAGCGCCAGCGATGCAGCATGGATCTGCCGTCCGCTGCGGCGGGACGCCCGGCCGGCGAGGATGCCGACGGCCAGGCCGACGGCGAGGTAGACACCGATCTGGATGTAGATGACCGGCGAGATGAACAGGTAGGCGAGCGGCCGCTGGAACAGCCCGCTGTCCTCCAGCGCGCGGAGCGTCGCGCCGAGCACGATGTAGGGCGACGTGCCGGCGATGAACCGTGCGTCGACTTCGATGTCCAGCCGCCGGAACACGCGGTACATCCCGTAGAACGCGACGAGGAGGAACAGCCCGTATACGAGCTCGGAGAGCACCGTGTAGCCCGGCGCTGCCTCGACGCCGTGATAGCTGACCGGGTGTCCGACGGCGTCGGCGACGACCGGGCCGACGAAGTACTTCCAGATGAAGCTGTCGTAGACCAGCCCGGGGGCGAGCAGCAGCGCTGCGATGAACGCTCCCGTGACGGCGGCTGCAGCGACGGCGATGGTCCGGCGGTGCATCTATTGGGAAACAGCCACGCTTAATAAAGCGTTGGTTCCATGCTTTGCCGGAGTCCCCGCGGTACAAAACGTTAAAAAGGAGTCCTGTGTTTCCCTGCCATGGCACGGTTCCCTGAAGCCGAGGAACGGATCCTCAACAAGCTCATCTGCATGAAGTGCAACGCCCGTAATCCGCCGAAGGCCAAGCGCTGCCGCCGGTGTAAGTCGCCGCATCTCCGTCAGAAGTCACGTGGCGCCTAGTCGTTGGACGGGCAGTCGGGATTGGCGCACCTCGTCCATTTTCCCTTGTATATGGTGGTTACGAGCGGCGCGCCGCATTCGTCGCATTGTTCGCCGGCGTAGAACACGCGTCCTTTCTGCGGCAGCGGGTAGCTCGTCGTGCAGTCGGGGTAGTTGTCGCAGCCGATGAAGCGCTTGCCGCGCCGCGACCGGATGCGCATGAGGTTGCCGCCACAGGTGGGGCATTTCCCCATGTAGCGCTGTTTGAACATGGCTTCCTGGATGACCTCGCCGATGACGTCTTTTCGCTGCTGCAGCTGGCGGAGCGCCTGTTTGAGGAGCCGGCGGGAGTCCTGGACGACTTGCTCGAGTGTCTTGTCGCCCTCGGCGATCTCGTTCATCTCTTCTTCGAGCTCGGCGGTCATGTCGGGCTTGGTGATCCGCTCGGCGCTCTGCTCCAACGCTTCGATGACGGCGCGGCCGGTCGGTGTCGGCTTCAGCCATTTCCCGGTGATGTAGTTCCGGGCGTAGAGCTTGCCGATGATGTTGTGTCTGGTTGACTTGGTGCCGAGGTTGTTTTTTTCCATCATGGCGAGGAGGGAGCCCTGCCCGTAGCGGCGCGGCGGCTTTGTCTCGTCCCGGTGTTTCGTGATGTCGTCGACGCTGACGACCTCGCCCTCGGTGAGGTGGAGCGGCTGTTCTTTTTTGTTGTAGTGCGGGTAGATGGCCCGCCAGTTGGCTTCGAGCAGCTCGTATCCCTCCGCCGTAAATGCTTCGCTGGCGATGTCGAGCTCGGCGGTGGACACGGCGGCTACGGCGTCCTCGGTCAGCGTGGCGAGGAACCTGCGGACGATGAGTTCGTAGATGCGCCATTCCTGTTTGTTGAGTTTGTCGCGTGTGGCTGTGCCGACGGGATGGATCGGCGGGTGGTCTTTGCTGAATTTTTTGCCCCGCGTCGGCTTGTCCCGTCGTTTTTCCCGGGTGAGTTCGACGTCGTCGGAGAAGACCTTCGTGAGCTTGTCGAGGATGCTCTTGATGGGCAGCCCGGGCGGGTAGACGGTGTTGTCCGTCCTGGGATACGAGATGTAGCCGCGCATGTAGAGCGACTCCGCGGTCTTCATGGCTGCGCCGGCGGAGAAGCCCAGCCGGGATGCCTGCCGGAGGAACGTCGTGGTGTTGAATGGCGACGGTGGATACTCGCTTTTTTCTTCGCGCTCGTAGCGTGTGACGGTGCCTGCGTCGGCCTGCGATATTTTTTTGTAGATAGCCGCGGCGTCGTCTTTATCCCAGAATTTGCCGTGTTTGTGCTCTGCCTTGAAGGAGACGTCGTCGCTGCAGGAGGCGATGAGCCGCCAGTAGGGCGTCGGCGTGAAGGCCTCCCGTTCTTTTTCCCGGTCGACGATCAACGCCAGGGTGGGCGACTGGACGCGTCCGACGGACAGGAAGTCCTTTCCGAGCTGGTTGGACGCCAGCGAGATGAAGCGGGTGAGCGTGGCGCCCCAGGCGAGATCGATGATGCGCCGCGCTTCGGCAGATGCCGAGAGGTTACGGTCGAGGCCGCCGGTGTCGTCGAACGCCCCCCGGATTTCGTAGGGCATCAGGGAGCTGAACGTGGCGCGCTCCACCTGGTGGGTGCCGTTGAGCAGGTCGACGCCTTCGACGCCGATGAGTTCACCCTCGCGGTCGTAGTCGGTGGCGACGATGACGCGCTCTGCGTCGTCGGCGAGTTTTTCGAGCGCTGAGGCGATGCGCCGGTTGCTGGTCTTCCGGACGGGTTCGACGTCGACGAGGTCCAGCGGTGAGACCTCGCTCCATCGATTGTATTGTTTGGGATAGTCGAGGGAGACGATGTGGCCGCGCAGCCCGATGACCTTCCATGTGCCGTCGTTGAACGTGTAGCAGGGGACACCGTTTATCCGGCTGCGCGTTGATTCGCCGTCGGACAGGATGTAGGCGATGCGGCTGGCGGCCATGTTTTTCTCGCAGATGACGAGCGTGTTCATTGTCGTGCTAACACCTCATTGAGTTTTTCAAGAAAAGCGTTTTCCTTCTCCCGGGGGATGGTGGCGCCTGCCGCCACGGGGTGTCCGCCGCCTGTGCCGCCGACAGCCGTCGCTGCCTCATGCATTCCCTCAGCGAGGTCGAGGCCCCGTGCGACCAGCTGGGGGGTTCCCCTGCTCGATATGTCTATCTGGCCGTCCTGCGGCGACAGCGCGATGACGGGCCTGTCGGGGGGAAAATGCGGCAGATACTCCATGGAGAGGCCGGCTGCGACGCCCTTCAGCGTGGCGTCCTTGATGTGGAAGGCAGTGAAATGGCTGTATCGCTCCGGCTCTTCTTTCTCCAGGGTCTTCATCTCCTGGCGGATGCCGTCCCGGTAGCGCTGCTGCAGCTCGCTGGCTGTCTCTGCCGCATCCTGGCTGCCGAGGCAGAGTGCGACGCCGACGCCGGGACGGTTGCTCCGGGCGCAGGCGTTCATCTTTGACGTCAGATCGGCGAGTGTCCCGAACCGCTGGCCGACAGCCGTGCTGTAGATGAGCGTGACCTCGGCGGCCTGCTGCTCAAGGAGCTTGACGGCCAGCGCGGACAGCAGCTTTTTGTGTCCCGTGTCGGAGAGCTCCTGGAAGGGCTGCATCGGGTCTATGTCGAGGTCCTTGAGGAAGCGGATGGCGCCGCCGCCCCGGAAGCCCGTGAAATAGGGATCGATGGACTGCTCAAGGGCGTCCATGAGCGGCACATCCGGAGGGAACACGGGCTGTTCCTCCATAGAAACGACGTCGCTGTCGACGGCCCGCTGGAGCAATTGTTCGTTGAGTCCCTCGAAGCCGCCGACGTGCTGCCGGTCGCCGATGGCGCCCGCCAGGGCGAGCTCCGCCAGGTCGAGGTTGTCGCCGTCGACGGCGAGCGCGAGCGCCAG
This sequence comes from uncultured Thermoplasmatales archaeon, assembly GCA_964414415.1. Classification (GTDB taxonomy): domain Archaea; phylum Thermoplasmatota; class E2; order UBA202; family DSCA01; genus CAZESS01. Next base: position 97,214 of record CAYPWJ010000001.1, read on the forward strand.
GCTGGCGGTGGCGCCGCAGGCCTCCCGGCTGCCGTCCATCCCGTAGCTCCGGACGTTGAGGTTGATGCCCTCGTCGAGGCTCCCGTCGATGACGTGGTGGTCGGCGAGGATGACCCGGCAGGGCAGCCCGTTGAGCTCCTCCAGGTTGCCGCTGCCGATGTCGCAGAAGACAGCGAGGTCATGCTCGTCTGTGACCCCGTCAGCGACCCCGCTGCCGGTATGCCGGATGGAGACGTGGTAGCGGAGACCGAGGCGGGTGAGCGTGACCGCCATGACCGCCGCGGCGGCGATGCCGTCTGCATCGCTGTGAGAGATGACTCTGACCCGGGCGCCCGGCTGCAGGGAGCGTATCAGGTCAGCGGCATGGTCAGCCGCCTGCTCAAAATCCATGCCGGATACATCGGCTGCGGTATTAAAATGTTGGGATACGCCCGTGGAGCCAGCGGAGTCCACGTGCGATGACGCCACGGGCGCCGGACAGGAGCACCGCGATGCCTGCCACGGCGAGCCAGAAGCCCAGCGCGGGCATCCAGCTCGCCGCCACGCGTGCGCTGCCGATGCCGGGCAACGCCAGGGCGACCCGGCCGCTGCCCCACAGACTGCCCGTGACGACCGCGGCGGCCATCGACATCCCGACGGTGAAGAGAGCGACGGCCAGCGATGCAGCGAGCAACGCAAGCAGGGGAAGCCACCGCCACCGCTCCAAATAGAGGAGGTGGAGCACGAGCAGCACGCCGGCGGCAAGCGTGAGCGCCGCGACGACGGTGCCCATCGCGGCGAAGAGCGACGGCAGCCCCGCTATGTCACCGCCCATGTAGCCCGTGTCGCTGCCCAGCGTGACCATCTTCGCCGGCAGCAGATAGACGCTCGACGCTACGTCAAGGCCGTCGCTGCCGCCGTGGAGCTGCCACCACGTGTGCAGCGGAGCGACGAGCAGCAACACCGCAGCGGCAAGATACGCGGCGCGCTGCAGGGTCAGCCGCCGGCGCAGCAGGTATACCATGGCGCCGGCTGCAGCGATGACGATGACTGTGCCCAGCAGTGGATACAGCGGCTGCTTCGCTGTAACGAGATCGACCGACGTGGCTGCGGTGACGAAGACGTCGCGCTCCCCGACGACGTCGCCGCCGCTGCGCGCCACTATGTGGTAGCTGCCGGGCGGGAGCTCCGTTGCCTCAATCTGGTGGCCGTTTCGGGTTATCGCGATGCTGCAGTCCTGCCGCATCCCCCGGCTGTTGCGGCATGCCACCTCGAGCTGGTAGGCGGCGGGAAACGTCACCGTGACGTGGCTGCCGGGTATCTCGACGTCCCGCTCAAGGGTGAATGACTTGTAGCGGACGCGCAGCGTGTACGACGCGGCTGGCAGCCGCTCGAAACGATAGCAGCCGTTGCTGCGCTGCTCACCCGTGAGCAACGTGGATGTTACCATTTCGCCGCTTGTCAGGACGGGCTGCAGCTGGACGCCGGGCGGCATCCCCAGCGTGTCGCGGATGGTGACGTCGAGGCTGTGGAACGCCGCCGTCAGCGCGACGCCGCCGGGGTGCGGCAGCCGTATCTGCTGTTCGTGGAGGACGAAGCCCCGGTGGCGTGCCTGCAGGGTGTAGGCGGCGGGCATCGGCGCCCGGAGCGCCGCGGTGCCGTCGCTGCCGGTGACGTTTGAGGCAACCGTGGCATCCTGGCTGAGCAGCCGGATGTCTATGCCTTCGATGCCGTCGCCGTGCTGGTCGCGCATCGCCACCCGGAGGATGCCCTCAAGCCGGCAGATGACCCGGGTCGACATGTCGCCGGTGAGCTCGATGGCCTTGGTGCCGATGTACCGCCGGCCGTCGAGGCCGCCCTTTACCTTGACGACGTAGAAGCCGGCGGCGACGCGGGGAAACACGGCGGTTTTGAACAGCGATGCATTGCCGAGGTCGAGGCCCAATGGAGCGCCGACGTCGAGCGGGATGCGGCTTGCCACACCCGAGGATACCATGGTGCCATTCCGCCAGAGCTCGACCGTCGTCGCGGGCAGCTGCCGGCCGGTGATGAGGGACAATGCGGGTGCGAGCGGCAGCGATGGCGCCAGGTGCGTCGTCACGCTCAGGCGGTGGCGCTCGCCCGCCTGACCGGTGATGCCGGTGCCGCTGCACAGCCGGCATTCTTTCAGCTGCTCGAACGCCGTGACCTCTCGCTTGACGGCGGTGACGCCGTCCTGCTGGGTGGCGTAGAACGCCGATGTAAACGTTGCGGTGAACCCGGCCGGGATCGTCAGGTCGTGGCTGCCGCCTCGCTCGTAGGCGTTCCTGCCGAGGCTGATGCCGCCGCCGTCGACCTCGAGCCCGGGGACGCTGACTTCCTGCCGGCCGACCGCCCGGACCTGCATGCCGGGCAGGGCGGGAGCAGGCGACGTGGTGTTGAAGAGCAGTGCGTAGGCGGTGCCGCTGTCGCCGCTGTCGATGGAGACCCAGGCGGGGCTCCCGACGTCGATGTCATCTTGGGTGTCGAGCAGCCATTTGTAATCCGTCGATTCGGGGTTCTGGTCGAGCCGGTATTCGTGGACGATGTGGTCCTCGGTGTTGACGTGGAGATACGGCGGGATCTCCCCGAGGTTGAGCCGGTCGATCGACGAGCTCCGCGCCTTGACCGTCAGCAGATACGCGTAGACGCCGTCCTCGTTGGTGAGCCCATCTATCCGGCATCTCTCGCGGACGTGATGGGTGACTGAGGTCAGCAGTCGTTTTTCGCTGCCGGGGCTGTGGTAGTAGGTGTAGTAGGCCGTGGTCTCGACTTTGCCGCCGCGGCTGCTGCTCCGGATGCCGACCCGCGTCATCAGCGGGCCGTCGACCATGATTTGCTTGGACAGCAGCTTTTCGTCGGTGCCCCGGTCGCGGCCCTCGTACCAGAAGAACGCGTAGGAGGCAAGCTGCCCCCAGTTCTGGACCTCGAAGCGCTGCCGGCCGGGCAGCTGCTTGATGACCTTCTGAGCCATGTCGATGCCGAAGAAGTCACCCCGCTGGCCGACGCCGTAGACGAGGCTGCCGTCGTCGTGGATGCTGTAGTAGTCGAGGTCGATGCTGTAGCCGGGGACAGGCTCATAAAAATAGCTGCCCTCGGCGACGCTGACGTGGTCTTCGTAGCCGGGCGCTGCTGTCTCGCTACTGTCGTAGGCAAGGGTGTAGTCGCCGGGGCCGCGCAGGAGGAACACGAGCTTGCACGCCGATATGTGTGCTGCATCGGTCCGCTCCAGGTCATATATCTGGCATTCCAGCTCCACGCTGCCCGTCCCGTCGTCATACAAAACCCGGACTGCATGATTCCGGATGTCGGCGGCCCAGCACGGCTGCCGGAAGCGCACTCTGATGTCGACGGGCTGTCCCGTCATCTCCTCCGTCAGCTCGGGCAGCGTGATGTCCTGCCGGTACGGCATGTCCACGGGCTGCCCAGCGGCTGGCTGCACCAGTTCGCCGGGCCAGACCGGGGCGAGCAGGATCATGCTGACGATGAGGATAAACGCGCCTTTCCGGAGCACGACCGTTCATCCCCAGGGCGCTATAAGTGCTTTGTGGGATTTTTGTGGAAATAATTTAACGCTACATTTTCACATTTTTTTTCTGTTTCCGGCAAAATGTAGCGGTAACCATCACAAACGGCAAAAACAGCGATGCTCCTCATGACAGCGCCCCTTTTTCGAGACAAAACACCCCGATATTTTTAGTTCTACATTTAACTATAAAAACCATATTTTACTATTTTGTAGCGTTAAGTACGGAGGGAAGGAAGGCGGCGATTATTCCGGCGCTTCAAAACCTGTCGAGGAAGGTGTCGATGACGGCGATGTCGTCCTCGCTTTCTATGTTGTAGAGGTCGAACACCGTCTGGTTGAGTTTGTCTTCCAGTTCTGCAACTGTCGGCATGTCTCTGAGTTTCCCGATGTCTTGGTCGTGCATCTCTAAAATCTGCTGTACCAACTCATTGTTCACTGGCACTCGGATGATTATCTCTTCTTCCTTCGACAGTTTTTTCCCGTTGAGCGTCCGGGCAATGTATTCATATTTTTCGTCCGTGTTGATACGGTAGTCGTCGATGTAGTCGTCTTTTCCCAGCTTTATTTTCTTTCCTTCATCGAGGCCGGTCTGGATGGATATGGATGCCTCGCGGTAATAACGCTTTGTTGTATGCCGTATCTCGAAGAATTCGTCCACTACATCTTTTTTCCGTAGCGCTGAGAAGTACGGTGTGGGAAACATGTCGATTTTGCGTTTCAACTCCTCGATGCCGACTATCTGTTCTGCCACTTCTTTAATCTCTTCTAGGAAATCGAGTTCCCCATCTTTTTCTGCTGTTTTGATTGGCAGGAGCTTGATATAGGCGTCTGCGTAGGAATACGACTTCCCCGCATAGATGGTGCTTATGTGCTTTAGATAAAAGTCTAGCAAACTCGAATTCAACAGGCCAGTTAAGTAAAATGGAAATTGCTTCTCAGATTTTAGCAGAATCCCATAAATTCCTCCGCCCTTTCCTCCGCCCTGAAACACATACTTTGCCTCATTGTCGTAGCAGTAATCACCTTCCTGAGAATTGAGTTGAACAAGTATTTTCTTTTTGTCATATTTGTCCTTGCTTCGGGGGTACCCCATCCCGTACCATTTATGCTCTTGGTTTTTCCCTCTCCTGAATTTGCCGCCCTCGCGGCTTCTCAAATCATCTTCTATGCTCTCAAGATAACTCCACCCCTTCGGATACAAGTCCTCGATATAGGTGTCGCCGTAGTCAAACTTGCCCTCATATTCCTTGGATGGAATCAGCTTGTATTTCTCCTCGCCGTCGATTACATACTGTTGATAGGGGAAGAGCACATACCACCCCTTCCAGTCAATACGCCAGCGTTCGACATCCTTGCCGAAAAGAAAAGGCCGTACCAGCCCTTTCTCCACCTCAACGGGGTCGCCACCGCCCTTTGGCCGGGCGACAATAGTGTCTTCCCTCTCTTCTATCAGTTGTAGCACATAGAAGTCATCTTTGCTAGTTGAAACCCCTTGAAATCCTCCGCTTTTAGTTTTGGTGAAATCCTGTAAAAGACTGCATCCCTCTTCTATCTGGCTGAAAACCTTCCATTCATTTGGGGGCATCAGGTACCAGCCCTGGGCGCGGAGGTTGTCGTACGGGAAATAAAACGCATCCGAGAAGTCGCCGACGACGTGGCTGTCCCCGTTTTCCAATTGTTCAAAGCAATGTTCGACATCTGCTAGCAGCTCTTCCCCATCATCACTGTCCCTGAATACACGTGCAACCGGAAAGCGGTGCTGCCGTCGTGGTCCCTTCGAAAACACGAAAATCGCCGGGTAATTCAAGGCGTCCTCGAACACGCGGCTGTCCTTCATGTCCAGCAGCTTGTCTATCTGCGCCTGCTCGGGCAGCCCGGCACGCATCGGCTTGCCATAGTTGGTGAGCAAAAACCGGTTCGAGACGATGTAGCTCAGTTTCCCCGCATGGCCGCCCTTTATCCACTTCAATCCTCGCTCGATAAACGGAACAAAGATGTCATAGTTACCCTTTGCCCAGTCATAGCAGCCCGACCATCTATTCTTCTGTTTCTCCGGTATATCCTGAATCCGAACGTAGGGAGGATTACCAACCACGAAGTCGTAGTCAACAAAGTTTTTCAACAACGCTGCCAGCAGCACATCCTCAATCGACTTCACCAGCCGTCCGTCCTCAAAGTCACTTTTCAGAAGTTTTATCTTCTCCAACAGGTCATAGGCGTAGTCCTCGAAAAACTCGGCCAGCAGGCTCCATTTCTTGTCCACGAGGTAATGACGCAGGTTTCTTTCAAGTCGGTCAAGGTTCACCGACTCTCGCTCCTCAACTGCGTCACGTTTCACAGTGTCAAATACCGCCTGCAGCGCACCGAAGTATTCCTCTGTCCGCTGGATATCTGTATGTTCACGGACGGTTATGATGTCAGGGATACGGAAGTCATCTTCGAAAAACGTTCCCTCGTCGCCCTGCACCGGCAGTTCGATGGACATGGTAAACGTCTTCCCGACGCCAAAGTCAGTTATCTTCATCCGCCCGCTCTGCTGTTCCATCGCTAGGGAATCCGTCCGAAAGATCGGCAGCCGCTTTAACACAAAGCCCGGGTCTTCTTCCTTCGCCTTCCGATAGGTTGGGAGCAACGCGAGCGTGAACTGCACCTGCGCCATGATGGTGGCAAACGGGTGGATGTCAAAGCCGACGATGTGATACCGGTTGCATAGCTCGTCAAGCACCTTCCCCCATCCATGCTGTTCTGCCTTACGCTTTGCACCGTCCAGATACCGTTTCAACGCCTCGACGAGAAACGTACCTGAGCCGCAGGCGGGATCCAGCAGCCGTCTGTCGACCGTCTGCTCGCCGGTGTAGCCGACGGAATCCAAGATATAGTCAACTACTTCCATCGGTGTATAGAATTCACCGAGCGCCTTCCTCGTCTCAGTATCGAAATAACGCTGGTAGAGGATACCCAGCGGGTCGCCCTCGACGCGCGAGAAATCAAACTTGTAGATGGCGAGCAGCAGCTTCGCAACGTTTTTTCCAAATGTCGACATCTGCAGAGTGGTATCGCTAAAGAACTGCTGGTAGCTACGCCGGTCAAATTCCTCTGTCCACCAGTAAAAAATATCCTCCTCGAACACAGACGCAATGAGCTTCTCTTGCATATCTCTGATGATCTGAGTAGCGATTTTCGGATAAGACGACTGAGCGATATCTACATCCGACCGAGAGGCGCGGCGCACCTCATTCTCAAGCAAATCAGAGAAATGAGCGTCAGGGAAACCGTAGTCCTCGCATGACTTCGTCAGGATAAGCCGCATAAAAAGAGCGAATGCTGTCTCCAGAGCAAACGTCATCAGGTATCTGTCCTCCTTTTTTCCGGGGGACAGCCCGGCTTTCTCAAAAACATGCGCCCAGTGATCCGGCACCTGGCTCTTTGTCAGCGACTTTGCATAGGAGCGCTTCCAGAACTCGTAGGCGCTTTTGGTAAAACGCGAGGTTTCCCTGCTCTGCTCAAACAGATTTATGATCGAGGAGACAAGCTCGGAAAACAGAGAGTCCTCCTTGAGCCTGAAGCTTTCATAAAAATGCCCTCGAGATGTTTCTGTATCAAGCGATAGCCGTTCCTCGGCGGGCTTGAACTTGTCGATATACGTCAGCACATTGTCAATTTTGGTCGTGCCGTAGTCAGGCTTCGAGAGCAGCCGTATGCCCTCACTTACCATCTCTTCGTCTATCTCCGACATGCCTCCGGAGATGTCGTTTCTCCGCAAAAGCCGCTTCTGCTGCCGTTCATAGAAAATAAGCTCCCGTCCATTGTAGAGAAGACCATAGTCTGCCTTTAGCTCATCGACATATTTTTCCTTCAGATCATCTTCAAAATACCCGAGGTCGTCCACTCCTGGCTTTTTAAATTCGATGACAAAGACGATATCTCCAAACTCGTCGGTGCAATGGATATCGGTCCGCTTGCCTGTTGCGATGCGTTCCTCAAAGAAGATGTCGTTTTTCTCATATCCAAGATTTTCCAGGATTTCTTTTTTAGAAAATTTTATCCGAAGTGTTTCCTCGTTCATCTCCGGGTTATCCTCCACCTCCTGCCATAAATCACGTAACGCTTCAAATATGTCACCTACCTTTGACATGCTATTCCTCTATTTTCTCAAAGGAATCCACGGTGAAATTTTCCCCGAAATCGGCTCCGTTGAACCGATATTTGTTACCGGCCAGTTTTACGTCGAGAAGACAGTCGAGGTCCTCGTCGTCCATCTCCTTCGCCATCTCCAAATCTATATCGGTTAATCTTTCAGCTACCTCGCCATTTGCCACCATCACCTTGCTGGTGGAATCAAGAGCAACCTTTATCCGGAAATCCTCGACCGGCTCCACGTCCAGATGGACGGGACAGTGGTCGTTCACTAAGACCCGGTTGCATTCGGGGCATCGCTCGATATAGCCGCTCTTCGGCACAATCCTCGTAACGTGCCCCTCTATCCCACCGTTGTCTCCAGCCTCTATCTCTTCATCCAGCTTTGTTATCTTTGTTCGAGAGTTAAGATTGACTTGAGACTGTTCATTCCATACATCCACCACGACGCCCTTGAAAAGATAGCTTTCTCCTTCTTGGAGCTCCGGCAACTGTGATTTTTTCCATGAGACAAACTTGAGTTTACCGGTCTCATCGCCGAGCAACCCCACCTGGGCGATAGCATCCGAGCGTGGCTCCCAAAGCTGGAGAACCTTCGCTTTTAGAGACACCCATTCCCCTTCCTCTGTTAATTCTTCGATTTTTCGCATCTCCGCTGACATACCTATTTTCCCCTATCCAATTCTACAAATGCCGAGGCAATAATAAATTTTGCTTTCGATGCAGCATCTTCTAGAAACTTCCAAAATGTGCTATTGCCCCTGTTTTTTGAAGTTCAGGACGGTGTCGTGGACGATGTGGTCGTAGTGGTGGAGGTCCGTCTGGATGCGCCGGCTGAGGGTGAAGCCCACGTCCCTGGCTGCCTGGACGGCGACATCATTGTCCATGTGCCGGAGGTAGACCGACAGCAGGCCGTCAGGGGTCAACACCCGGCCTATCTCGCCGAGCAGCTGCCGTCGCCTGTCAGGCGTAAAAAAATCACTGTGCAAGACATCATATATCAGGGCAGCGTCCATCGCGGCATCGTCAAACGGCAGCGTCAGCGAGCCCGCCGTCTCCATTATCTCAACGTTGCCGACCCCGTAGGTCTCCAGCCGCCCGCGCAGCGACTCCAGTTTCCCGTGGTCGCGGTCAAGCGCATAGACGACGCCCGACGGTGCGACCAGCATCGCCGCCGGCAGGACATACATCCCCGTGCCGCAGCCGAAATCCAGCACCCGGTCACCCGACCGGAGGCCGACCTCCAGCAGCATCCGCGCGCCCAGGCCGTCAAGCCAGCGCCTGCCGTCCTCGTTCATCACCGATGTATCACCACGACGGTTAAAACATGTTTCCCCGACCATACGGCTAGCGCGCCTGGTCGATGAACACCGGCCCGAGATACGCCATGTAGCCGCCGTCCGTGCCGCCCTGCCGGACGGCGACCCAGTAGAAGTCATTGTCCTGGACATCTGGATCCTCCACCGTGACGGTGCAGACGTCGCTGTCCGGCGTGACGTGCTCGACGACCCGGCACCACGGCCGCCCGCGCTCCCGGTTTTTCTTGACGACCCAGATGTCGGTTATCGGCCGGTCGAGCTCCTCGGGCGTGAAGCCGTGGGGGCACATCGTCTTCCCGCTGCTGTCGTTCCCCTGGAACGTCGACCGTGCGGTCACCCGTATATCCAGGGGAGCGGTACAGTTTATCCGGCGGCCGTAGGCGAGCTGTCCGTCAAACCGGGCGTTCGCCCGTATCTTGAGGAGCTGCGACGCGTAGCAGCTGCCGTTGTTCAGGGCGTCCCATATCTCCCCGCGGGTGTTATGCACCGCGTAGACGGCAGCGAGACCGGAGGGCGCCCCGAGATGACTCAGGTTGGTTTCGGCGCTGCCCGGCCTGGGGTAGTCGTGGGTGTCGCTGCCTGCGATGAAGGCGAATGGCTGCCGCCCGTCATGCTGGCTCCACTCCCAGCAGGCGTTCTCGATCCAGGCGTCCGTCTGGTTGATGAACTGTTCCTCGGGGTAGGGAAACCGCCATGGCACCCCCGGGGTATAGTGCTGCCCGACGGCGCTGCCCCATCGGCTGTAGACCTCGGCGCCGCGCAGCACCTGGTCGCGCGCCGTCTCGTGCTGCACCCCGTCGGCGAGGTAGGTGAAGTTTGTGGCGAAGCTCAGGTCGCTTGGTGTTTTGCCCTGGGGGTGATGTGGAAACCCGATGACGCGGTGCCCCCGCTCATGCTCCCGGGCCATCGCCTGGAAGATGCCGTCGTAGGTGGGCCGCTGCCAGTCGGCGTACTCCGGCGCCCCTGGATATATGTCGCGGTAGTAGAAGTTGACATGGCCGACGTCCTGGCATCCATCCCGCGACCACCGGCGGCCGCCGAGGCTCCACTCCGCCGCGGTCCACTCGAAGCCCAGCAGCGTCGAAAAGACGCCCGGGTTGTAGTGCTCCCTAGCCGCGCTTTGTATCAGCTTCCATTCGCCGTGCAGCAGCAGCTTGTACATGATAGTTCGGAGCCAGTCAGATCGGGGCACCCCGCCGAACTTGACGTTGAAGCCGTCTATCAGCTCCGCGTGGTCGGTGCAGGCGGCGAAGTCAAGGTAGTTGTCGGCGACGGCGTTGCCGTACATCTCGTCGATCCGGTAGTCGCCGTCGGAGCTCCGGGTATGCCAGTGGATGTCGCCAAAAAACAGCTGCTTCAACCTGACCGGGACGGTGTCCATATCGGACCCGTGGCTGTTCGCCGCGTAGACGGTCAGGTTGACATAGCTGGCGGAGAGCGGCGTCGGCTCCGGGTCATACAGCACCGGGTCATCCCCCGCAAAAGTGCCGTGTCTGCCCCCGTCGTCTATCTGCCAGGAGAGCTCCGCCGGGTCGCCCGTGACCTCGCAGTCGACGATGTCTCCCTCGTAGACCACGGCGTGTGGCTCCACGTCGAGCCGGACCGAGGGCTGCCCGTCGACGTTTCCCTCGCCTGCAGGCACCTCCCCCAGCGAAGGCAGCACCGGCATGGCCACGAGCGTGCAGAGCGCGACGATGGAGACAATGGCTTTCTCGTTCATGTCACATCCTCCCGTGCAGCGGGCAGAGCAGACAAACACGCAGCGGTATATAAGATTTGGAGCATCCCCGCGGATGGAGAGACGGCAAAAAGAAAAAGAGAGAAAAAGGCGCTACGTCCGGGTTATCGCCAGCGTCGCCAGCGACGGCGGCTGATAGAGCGGCATCGAGGTGTCGTTTATCGGCATCGGAGCCAGGTAGGACGCGTTGCTCTGCATGTCGGGTATCGCGGTGACACCGGCCGACGGCGCGTCCACCGGGGCGACAGCCGCGGTGGCGCCGGCCAGCGTGACGCCGAACACAACAGCTGCGACGCCCATCGCGAGCAGCTTCTCCATCATGTCACGTCAAACCCAGCGGGCTTTTTAACTGTTGCTCCCACATCCACGCCGCCATAGAACAGCGGCGGTTATCCCCGGCAGCGGAGACACCGCCCGCACCGGGGGCAGCGCAGTGCATCATCGGCGGAATTGTAGCCGCAGCGGTCGCAGACCATGCAGCCACAACGGGCAGGGCATGTAAAAACAGATGCGGGGGCCGCCACGCAGGCTTTTAAATTTTGCGTCAGCACCAGCAAGCAGGTCCCGTTATCTTTCGGGCGAGAGCAAAATGTTATAGGGTACCTATGACGTAGCGGGCTATGAATCCCATGAATAGAGCGTATGAAAAATTGACGACTGTTCCCACAAGATAATATTGCGGGTTTTTGGTTATTTCTTTCGTTCGTACCAGAGCCTTCGCTGTGAAGATGATAGACAAAGCGAGGAATTCATTTGCCACAACAAGAGATATCACAATAAAGTTTTCGCAGATTCCGATGACGAATCCTATATCTCCAAGCTGTGCGCTTACCCTCCCACCCACGTATTGACGTATTGAACTACATTTCTTACCAGTATCGTGCTACTTGCAAATGTGAACACATAGATGCCGGCCAATACGCTAAGGAGTATGCTTTCGTTCATGCTTTGTGTACCTTATCAGTAGCTCGTTTATCAATTTTTCAGCATCTCTGATTTCTTTCCAATGTGCCCCTCGTAAGGCCTTTGAGACTGCCTGTTGCGTAATATGTTGTTTTTGTGCGACTGCCTTCTGTTTGCCCAGCTTCTCGTAGCTGTCTATGATGTCCTTTTTTCCCTTCCAGTGACTATATTTTATGATAGCCGTTAAATTTGCGATAGTGGTGATTTCCCTGTCTAATGATTTTTGTCCCAAATCAAAATAAAAATAATCGAACGGCTTTTTTGTGTTCCGTACCGTCTGTCTGGCCTTCGTTTTTAATTTTTCCAGATAGCTATCGGCCCGTTTAAATGCTACTCCATCTATTTGGGATGCATTTCTGGTCTCCAAAGCGACATCCAGCTTCCCAAAAACAGCCGCAAATCTAATTTTAAAGGGAAGCATATGCTCCTGGATTTCTCTCATTACATCATACGTGGTTTCGATGTTCTTTAGAACACCTGCTATCTCATCGCCTTTGACCACCATACATTTTGCAAATAATTTATCCTCAAATTTTTTGTTCGTTGCTTCTACTGAATGGGCAAGTTTTCTTCCATATCTGTTCCGATTCTTTATTTTTGCTGATCCTATGACGTCTCCGACAATCGTCACGAATTTTTTATCCATATTTTTTGTTAATTGCATCATGATATTTAAAACAATCTATTTTGGTTGTAAACTATATTACAACCTTATACATTTGTTTTTTTATATACAACTTTTTAAGTTGTAAAAATGCGTATGTGCTGGCCATAGCGTGCACATACATCACCGCTTTCTCTCCTGGTTGAGGCGGTATTCCCGATCGCCGGTCTTCACCAGGATGCCCTGCTCCTCCAGCCAGCGATCCCGCCGCCGGATATACCTGATGGAATCCCGGAGCTTCCACCGCGGCGTCGGCCGCCGTACGGCGCTGCCCTTCTCCGGTCCACGGATACGCTTATCCTGTTCATCTAGCGTCATTTCTCTCGTGCGGTAGCTCTCAATCCGTTTGCCATATAAAAATCTTCCTTGCTGCCTTCTTTCCCCATCGCAGACCAATAACCTTTTAATTGACCCGTCGTTAGGATACCGCCGTCGATACCATGAGCAAAAAGAACGACGACGAAGACGAATACATCCGCGTCCGCCGGCCGGACCGGAGCAACAACGAGCTCTACGCCATCATCGAGAGTGTCTACAAGGGCTCCAGGATGAAGGTCGTCGCCGAGGACGGCACATCGCGCATCGCCCGCATCCCGGGCAGCAAACGCCGGGGGATGGGCCGCATCCGCCGCGGAGACCTCGTCATCATCGTCCCGTGGAACATCCAGCCCGACGAAAAAGCCGACATCATCTGGCGGTACTGGAAGAACCAGGCCCGGTTCCTCAGCCGGAAGGGCCTCCTCCCCGACCAGGTCGACATCTTCTAGCCGACCGCGTCGCCTCCCTCTCCGCATCAGTTATTTTTCCGCGTGGTCCACGCCGGCCAGCGACGCGACGTATTCGATCGATGCTGCGGAGATACCTCGTCATCCCGGTAGTCTTCCGACCGCGCTCTGTTGACCGGCATCCACTCCCGCATCCGTCTGCCCATGGACTCAAACGGCTCGATTCCGTCCCGTGTGAGCAGTTCATCCTCCAGCGATGTGGAGGAGTTCACGCAGACGCCGTCCATGTGGAGCGATGCAAACAGCTTTCCGCCGACATAGTAGGCAGGGACCGTACATCTATCCCGGCTGCACCAGCGGATCGTCCAGTAAAAACGAGTCAAGGACATCCTTGTGTTTTTCGTTGAACACTCCGGGACACATGTCTCCCTCCCCGTTTCATCTATCCATTACAGCAACCACACCGGTGTATATAAAGCCTGGAGCTCCCGGCGGGTATCCTGAAGCCCGCCCAGACAGACCGCCCCTCCCGTGTGCCGTAGACCTACAATCCCAGCTCTTCATGGACGGCCTGCAGCGCCGGCAGCGCCGTCGCCACGAACGCCTCCACATCCATCCCGAGCTCCCTGCACCGCCGTATCCGGTCACGGTCGATGCTCTTGGCGAACGAGCTGTCGTCTATCTTTTTCATCACCGACGCGACACGGACCTCCCCGAGCGTCCCGTTCGGCATCACCAGCGCCGTCGCCACGACCAAGCCTGACAGCGCGTCGCTCGCGATCAACGCATGATCCAGCGCCGTCGACGGTTCAACGCCCGTGTGCCGCCAGTTGTGCGCCCGGATTGCCTGTAGCGCCTCCTCAGGCAGCTGGCCCTCCAGCATCTCCGCCGACCGCGCGGCGTGCCGCTCCGGCTCGTCCTTCGTCTCCTCGTAGTCCAGGTCGTGCAGCAGCCCCGTCAGCCACCACAACTCCGCGCCATGGCCGAGCTCGACGGCCAGCGCCTCCATGATCGCCGCCACAGCTATCATGTGCTTCCGGAGGTTCACCGTCTCCACGTGCCGCTCAAGCAGCTCCATCGCTTCATCTCGTGACAGCATACAGCCACATCACGGGCGATACATTAAACGTTTTCGAACAAAAAAGAAAAAACGAGGGGAAAGAGAGCTACGCGAGCCGCGGGAGATGCAGCTCGACGTAGTAATGCGAGACGGTGCCGGGGAACCAGTCCGTCCTGATGTGCCCGACGGGCTCGTATTCCGACATCTCGGGTCCCCACAGCGCCGTGTAGGTGCCGTCGTACTGCCCGTTCCAGATGGAGTCGTTGTCCACCCAGGTCATCTCCAGCCGGTGGCCGTCCATGTCGAGCTGCATCGCCTCGTCGGTGTACGCGAGCAGCGTCACGTTCCACAGATGCCGGTCGAGCGGGTCGCCGAGCCCGCGCTCCAGCGCGATCTCCAGCGTGCCGGTGCCGTTGTCCAGGGTCAGGTTGGCGTAGTAGCTGCCTGCATACTCGAAGCCGCCCTTCGGTCGGCCGCAGTCGTTGATATAGAACGATCCATGTGCTTCGCCGCTCTCTGCAACCACGTCGCTCGTGTTGTCGAACTCCATCGCGACCAGCGCCAGGGCGCCGGCCGCAACCAGGCCAATGACGGCGACAACAACCGTCAATATTTTTCGGCTCATGGCCCCGAAAGCAGCCTGTATATAATGCCGTATCGAAAACGTTCACCGGGCGGTGAACCGCCCTGCCGTCCTACATCATATATAGCCTCGCTGGATATGTCTCCATGACGCTGCAATGGGTCATCCTCATCGTGCTGGCGTTTCTCCCGCCGCTGCTCTACATGGTATGGATCCGGGACACCGAGCGCTACCACCGGGAGCCCTGGCTGCCCGTCCTCTTCTGCTTCGCCTGGGGCGCCACCATCGCCATCGTTGCGTCGCTCTTCCTCGAGCAGATCCTCGGCATATCGCTGGCTGCCTCGCTCGGCGACACCTCGGCGTACGCGTTTGCGATGACGGTCGTCGTCGCGCCTGTCGTGGAGGAGTTCACCAAGCCGCTGGCGCTGCGCTTCAGGATCGTCCGGCGTGAGCTCGACGAGATCGAGGACGGCTTCATCTACGGTGCCGCCGCGGGCCTGGGTTTCTCCGCCACTGAGAACCTGTTCTACGAGGTCAGCTTCCTCGACCGGGGCATCGTCGTCTTCGTCGCGCTCGTGCTGCTCCGGACCGTCGGCGCCTGCCTGCTCCATGCGTCGGCGACGTCGCTCACGGGCTACGGCTACGGCCGCTCGCTGCTCCGCCGCGGCGGCTCCGTGCTCCCCTACTTCGGGCTGGCTATCCTGGCGCATGCTGTCTACAACTTCACGGTCTCCTTCCAGGTCGCCGGCGTCGCTGTCGGCGTGGCTCTCGCCCTGCTGTTTTCGCTGTTCGCCATCCGATGGGTCCGCGGCAGAATCAAGGCGTTCGACCGTCGGCATCCCTAAAAGGGCATGATGGAGAGCGCTCCGAGGAACAGGACGACGCTCACCGCCAGGAGGCCGCCCCAGATGTCCTTCCGCCACCGGAACACCTTGCGGCCGTCCAGCGGGCCGAAGGGCAGCAGGTTGAACACTGCCAGGAAGGCGTTGATAGCCGCGATGAACAGCGCCGCTGCCCCGACGATGCCGCCGACGACGAGCCAGAGGGACATGAACGCCAGCGCGATGACCACGTTGGTCGCCGGACCGGCCACCGATATACGGCCGCTTTCCTCGCGGCTCGGGCGACCAAAAATCTGGACGGCGCCCGGAGCGGCGAAGACGATGCCGACGGCGACGCCCAGCACCAGCGCGAACAGCAGCCCCTGTGGATACATCCGGAATTCGGACCAGTAGCCGTACCGCTGCCCCATGTACTTGTGCGCCAGCTCGTGGCAGAAAAACGCCGTCGCAATCGCCAGGAACGACAGCGGCAGATTTGTCACTACTTCGTTCAGGTGAGACAGCGGAGGATTCGGCCCGAACGCGAACGCGAACGCGACGGTCAACACCGCCATCGCGATGCCGATGTGCAGGAGCTCCCGCCGGCTGAACGAGATACCCGGCCTGCGCTGCCTGACGCCGCTGCTGCCCCCGGTCGGGATGTCGTGAAACGAGTAGTAGACCCGTCGGTCGTCCATGCAGGGCCAAACCACCGGTGTTTATCAATGTTTGCGTGCCGTCACGGGGCTGCATGACGCTACGACGATGCCTCATCTCCCGCGGCTGTCACCGCGTTCTCCAGCATGCAGGCGATGGTGACCGGGCCGACGCCGCCCGGCACCGGCGTAACCGTCGCCGCGGTGTCGCGCATCGACGCCATGTCGACGTCGCCATGGACGCCGTCCTCATCGCTGACGATGGCCACGTCGACGACCACGGCGTCCTCCCTGACGTGCCCGGCGGTTATCAGCCCCTGGACGCCGGCGCCCGTGACGACGACGTCTGCCTTCGTGGTGTATGCAGCCACGTCGTCGGTGTAGACGTGGCAGACCGACACCGTCGCGTCGCGATTCAAGAGCATGTCCGCCAGCGGCTTCCCGACGATGTCGCTGTGGTTGACAACCGCGATGTCGGTGCCCTCCAGCGCTACCTCCTCATGCTCCAGGATACGGATGACCGCCCTGGGGGTGCAGGGCGCCAGCCGCTCGATGCCCAGCTGCGTCCGCCCGAGGTTGCAGGGATGGACACCTTCGACGTCTTTCCCCGGGTCGATCCGTTCCACGAGCGCCTGATAATCGATGCCGGGCAACGGGAGCTGCACCATGACGCCGTCGACGCCGTCGTTTGCATTCAGCGCGTCCACCGCCGCGGCCAGGTCGTCCATCGAGGCGTTGCGGGGAAACGTCATCGTCTCTGCCTCGATGCCCACCCGCTCGCAGGCCTGCTCCTTCAGCCGTGCATAGAGCGCCGATTCCTTGCTGCCCTCCATCATGATGGTAGCGACGTGGATGTCTCTCCCGGCGGCTCGCTCGCGCACCGATGCCTCCATCTCGGCGGCGATGGCTCTCCCGTCAACGATGTGCATAGCTCGAAAACCAGCGGCGGTAAAAAAAGGTTGCCCGGTTCAGGCGTGGTTCAGGCGTAGATGTGCAGCGCGGTGACGACCACGGCGGTGCCGATGCCCATGGCGATGACCAGCCGCGGATCGATCTTCATCCCGGTTTTTTCTTCGTCGAAATAGCGGACGAGGCCGGCTGCCGACTGGAAACCGCTTCCTTCTTTCTTCGCCATATCCAGGCAATATCCTCCCGTTATTTAATTGTTGTGCTCCGCCTCGTCGACCGGCCGTGCAGGGACGCCGACGTAGGTTCTCCCCGCCGTGAGCACCTGGTCCTCCAGCACCAGCGCATGCAGCCCCACCGTCACGTTATCCTCGATGACCGCGCCGGGCATGATGACCGCATTGGCGCCGATGAGGCAGTTGTCGCCGATCCTGACGGGCTTCACCCGCAGCCTGTCCTCCGTCACGTGCCCCAGGATCCAGGAATGTCCGCCGATCAACGTGTTCTCCCCTATCTCGGCCATGTAGGGGTCATGGATGAGCTCGCTGCCCGCCAGCACGCTGCTCCGCCCCATTGACAGGCCGGCCAGCCTGACCAGCCTGGTGCGCAGCGGCACCAGCGGCAGCAGGCTGACGATGCGCAACGCCGGCCGATACAGCACAAAGAACAGGAGATACCGGAAGAACTGCCCGTCGCGTATCGACACCTCGTGTTCACCCGGAGCCACCCGCAGCCGCATCGCCCGGATGAACAGCGCCGGCATCAGGGTCTCCATCACGATTAACAGCAGTGTCTCCAGCACCAGGGCAAACGTGAACGCGGTCAGATGGACGAGGCTGCCGAAGTCAACGAGACGGATGACAAACACAAGCGATATCACGGTGGGCAGCGCCCCGAGGGTCAACGCCAGCACCGGTGTAGCGACGAGGAGAAATGCCCGGCCGATCGATGTCAGGGAGAAATCATATGTCTCGAACCGGATGTCGGAGCCCCTGTCACCCGTCATGTCGCCCCTAAACAGACAGCGATATTAGAATGCTTTGCCTTCAGGGTTCGTAGCCCCACCGGTCGATGGTAGCGTGGAAATGATTGGATATCCGGGCCTGGAGTTCCTCGTCGACCTCGTAGCTGTGCGAGAGATCCGACTGTGTCGCCAGGTAGCCGCGGATGTCGTCCTCCGCCGCGGCGAAGCCCGGCAGGTCCAGCTCCTCGTAGATATGCGTGGTGACCGACAGCGGCCGGTCGACGAGCTCTTCGAAGCGTATCTCGACGAGGTTGCCGTCAGGGATGAGCTCCCGCTCTTCGTGGTATTTCTCATACATCCGCCGGTACAGGGATACCATCCAGCGCTCCAGCGTCGACCATTCGGGCGGTCGCTGCACGCAGTAGAGCGTCATCTCGGTCTCGATGTTCCGCTTCATCGACAGGTACACGTGATACGGGTTCCGGTATATGTGCACGAACTTGGCGTCGGGAAACATGTCGAGCAGCAGCCGTATCCGTGCCGTGTTCGCCGGGTTTTTGACGACCAGCCGCCGGCCGCCGCTGGCCACCGTCACCTTCTGCAGGAAATAGCGGTACATCTGCTTCCATTCCTTCACCGTATGGGGCGGGACGTCCTCCATGCAGACGTAGCGGTGGTAGCGCTCCATGTTTCGGGGGAAACACCAGCCGTTGTAGAAGGCATACGGGGAGAGATTGCCCATAGCGTATTCTTCCTCCTGCGGCAGGTCAGCGCCGAGGTCGACGTTGTCCTCCGGCCGCGTGTCGGGGAGCGACGCCTCGACGATGGGCTTGACCAGCCGTTCGAACCTGAGAAACAGGCCGGGGGTAACCGTCTGGAACGTGGTGGGGTAGCCGAACTGCTCGTCATGTGCGAGAATGTTGTGGAGAAACGTGGTGCCGCTCCGCCAGTGACCGACGATGAACACGGGCTTCCTGACCGCCGTGCTCGCTATCTCGTCGTCATGCCGCCGTCTCTCGAGCAGATTCAGCGGGCTCATCATGAGGCTCATCGCCACCGAGTACAGCGTACGCGGCACGCCGACTCCGTCGATGCGAAAGCGGTTCTGGACGAGCAGCCGCAGCAGGTTGGTGAACGTCGAGCCGGCGAGCGGTGTGAACGTCACCTCGAACGGCTGTATATCCATCACGTCATCTAACCCGTTATCTGACTGATCTGCAGCTTCGACCATGGTATATGTCCATCACTCCAATGCCGGCCGCCATATGAAGCTTATCCCCGCCGTGGCGCACATGCTGCCTCCTGGAACGGGCAAAATGTTTTATGGCCATCCACCATTTCCTGCACCATGAAAGCCGTTGTACTGGGCGGGGCGGGCGTCGTCGGCAGCTACGTCGTCCAGCGCCTGTCCCAGACCGACACCTTTTCCAGCATCAGGGTCGCCGACCTCAACGAGCAGCGCGCCAAAGATATCAGCCAGGAGAGCGACAGGGTTGAATGGATGCAGCTCGACGTCACCGACCGGCAGAGCCTGCAGGACAGCCTGCAGGACGCCGACGTAGCGGTCAACTGCGTCGGTCCCTTCTACAGATACGCCCCCGCCATCATCGAGGCGGCCATCGAGGCCGGCGTCGACTATGTCGACGTCTGCGACGACTACGATACCACCGAGACGGTCATAGACGACCTGCACCAGCAGGCCAGCGATGCCGGCGTGACCTGCATCGTCGGCCTTGGTGCCAGTCCCGGCCTCACCAACGTCATCGCCGCGTATGCAGCCCGGCAGCTCGACAGCGTCAGCGACGTCGCCGTCTACGTCACCCGGGGCATCGGCGAACAGGCAGGGGCGGCTATCCCGTACCACATGCTCCACTGCTGGCTCGGCGAGGTCCCCGTCTACCGGGGCGGGCAGCGCCGAACGGCACGAGGACTGGTCGACGGCGAACGATACGTCACGTTCCCGCAGCCGTTCGGACAGGCACCCGTCTACTACTTCGGGCACCCGGAGACCGTGACCATCCCGCGCTACATAAAGGGCGTCCAGAACGCCTCCTGCATGGGCACGTTTTTCCCGCCTGACTTCCGGGAGGCGCTCCTCCAGGCGCAGTCACTCGGCCTGCTCTCAGGCACGCCGATCGAGGTGCAGGGCCACGACATCGCCCCGCGTGACTTCATGGCCTCGTATGTCTCATCGCTCGGCGGCGCCATGCTCAGGCAACATACGGACATCCCGTCCGGCGGCGCGGTCATGGTCGAAGTCGCCGGCACCACGAATGGTGAGCCGCAGCGGTATCGCTTCGCAGGCACCTCTCACATGCGCGAGGGCACCGCCACCCCTGCAGCGCTCGGGGCAACGATGCTCGCCGCGGGTGACATCAGCTCGCCGGGCGTCCAGTCGCCGGAGGCATGTGTCCCCCCGCAGCGCTTTCTCAACCGGATGATGCAGCAGCAGGTGTTCGGCGACATCTGGATGACGACCACCGAAAAAATCACCGGGCAACTCTAGCCGCTCACTGCAGGGCCGACGGTTCAATCATCGGCACGCCGGCGGGCCAGCCCGACAACGTCTTCCACGTGGTCGTAGCCGTGCTCCGCCAGCCAGCGGTGCAGATCCCGGCAGATATCCTTGAAGACAGCCACGCCGCCGTAGCGCAGGCTGCTGCCGATCTGGACCGCCGAGGCGCCCGCCATCAGGTACTCCACGACGTCTTCAGCGCCGTTTACGCCGCCGACGCCGACGACGGGCACGTCCAGCGTGCCGGCGAGCTCCCAGACGCAGCGGACGCCGACCGGCCGGATGGCCGGGCCGGAGAGCCCCCCTGTCACGTTCGCCAGGACCGGCATCGCCACGTCGACGTCGATGCGCATCGCCTTCAGGGTGTTGACGGCCACCAGGGCGTCAGCGCCGCCCTGCACCGCTGCCTCGCCACGCTCCAGGACGCCGTCGGCGCCGAGCTTCACCCAGACCGGCACCTCGACCGCATCCTTCACCGCGCGGACCACGGCCGGGATGCGGCGAGTGGGCACCCCGGCGCCATACGAACCGGCATGTGGACAGCTCATGTTGAGCTCGAGCGCCGCCACCTCCGGTGCCATTGCCTCCGCCACGGCGGCGAACTCCTCGCTGCTCCGCCCGAAGATGCTGCCCACCACGACGTCCACGTCAGCCGCTCTGAGCTCCTCGAGGTAGCACTCGACGCCCGGGTTGGGCAGCCCCATCGCGTTGAGGACGCCGTGCTCGAGTTCCACCACGCTGGGGTTGCCGTAGCCCGTGCGCTCCTCGAGGCCAACGGACTTGGTGACGACGGCTCCGGCGGCACGGCAGCGTTCCATGCTGCCCGCGGTCATGTCGAGCACTCCAGAGGCGAGCATCAACGGGGTCTCCAGACGCAGGGAGCCGACCGACGTTGCCAGACACATAGTTTTTAAATGCAGGACCGTATTTAAAACAATGCCGAAATACGTGAAGACCACCTGGTTTGGTACCTTCCTATACGACGAGGAGGGCATCATCGAGGCGACGTTGTTCCCCGCCGACGTTGACGCAATCGCCGACCGGCTGCAGCGGATACGCGCCGGTGAGATACTCGACGAGGAACGCGCCCTCAAGGAGCACGACCCTGCAACGGACGAACGACGACTTCGCTCACTTTTTGCATACCGCGATGACATCCCCGGCCTCGATGTTACCCCGGGCGAGCACGGTTATGACACCGACCTGCTCCGCCAGGCGTCCATCAGGCTTGCAGAGCGGCAGATGCAGCAGGAGCGGCGGCAGCGGAGCACCCGCATCGCCGAGGCTGTCACGGCGCTCGACGACCTCCTCAAAACCCGCAACATCCTCATGGAGCACATCGAGGACTGGCACGGCTACTTCACCGGCAACGTTGACAGGGGCGAAAACCTGCCCCGCCATGTCATCGAGGAGTGGCAGATGACCGGCAGCGGTGAGCTCGACCGCCAGGAGGAGGCATCTCTCGTCGCGCTGGCCAGGGTAGCAGCAGATATGCAGGAGGCCAGGGAGACACTGGAGACCTACGTCAGCAATGCTATGCAGCAGATGGCGCCCAACGTCAGCGCCTTGGTGGGCGAGACCATCGCCGCTCGCCTCATCGCCGCTGCCGGGTCGCTGCAGCGGCTCGCCGAGCTGCCGGCTGGGACCATCCAGGTGCTCGGTGCAGAAAAAGCCCTGTTCCAGCATCTCCGCAAGGGGACGCCGCCCCCGAAGCACGGCATCATCTTCCAGCATGAATGGGTCAACACGGCACCCAAGAAGAAGCGGGGGAAGATAGCGCGGAGCTTTGCCGCCAAGATAGCTATCGCCGCACGGGCGGATGCCTTCACCGGCCGTGACATTGCCGGGCAGCTCCGCGAGGAGATGGAGGACCGGCTGAAGGAGATACGCCGGCGGTGAACCAGCGCCGATCTATCACGGGAAGCCGTAGGGAAGAGACGGCACCATCTGCGGGGTCACCACCAGCCCGACGACGAGCGCGCCGGCGACCAGCAGGCCGACCCGCAGGTATCGGTCGAGCTCCTCGTTGACCAGGGAGCCGAGGAACAGCGTGCCGCCGAGCACGAGGCCGCCGAGGTTGTAGAGGACCAGCCCGGCCTTGAGGACACCGCTGCCCCCGGCGACGTTGCAGACGACCGCGCCGAGGAAGACGACGAGGAGACCGACACCGACCGCCAGCGTCATCATCTTTTTTGAGAACAGGCTGGAGATGTCGACGTTCGTCGACGGGCCGGTGACGGGATGCTCCGATGACGCACCATCGTTGGCTGTCGCTTCTCCGGCGAGTGCGCCGCCGCATTCAGGACAAAACTGCATGTCCTCCTCGATGTCTGCTCCGCATTCAGGGCAGTACATGGTCATCAAAATAGGCTGCTTCTTAAAAAATATTTATATTTCTTTTACCAGCCGGGGTCAGTTAAATATAATTACATCGCGACAGTGTACAAAAGAGAAAGACTCCCCAAGGTATTTAATAGGCGAACGGATTAATAGATACGAGTTGGGAAGCATGAACACCACCTATTTTGCACACATCTTGGCACCAGAGAGAGCACACCATCCCGAGCGGAGCAACGCCACCCTCGAGAGAGTCATCGAGGTCCTCCACAACGTCCTCGGCGACGACGCCACGCCGCATGTCGAGCAGCTCCGGGAACACCTCGACGTACACGAGCGAGCACCGCTGACACGGGAGCAGGCAGACATCGTCGCGGCCACGCTCGACGGGGCAGCGCTGCCCCATCACCTCATACGGGAGATAGCCGGGCAGCTCAAGGAATCCGAGCTTGCGACCGCCGAAGCACGAGAGCTCCACAGCCGATACAAGATACCCGTCTCCGCTTTGGAGGAAGACATCGTCCCCGTCCGGGGCGACGGCTGCTGGATACGCGATACCCACGGCGAGTGGTACCTCGACATGGACAGCAACTACAGCGCCACCAACCTCGGGATGGCCAACGAGGAGCTCGCACGTGGGCTCTACAACCAGGCCCGGCTGCTCGTCTCCATGAAGGAAGACCGCGTCCAGATAGCCCGCACACGCTTCCTCAAAGAAATCAGCCAGATGATGCCGCCCGGGCTCACACATTTCTACTGGCAGAACTCCGGCGGCGAGGCAGTCGACAAATGCATCAAGTTCGCCAAAGCCTACACCGGCTGCAAGGACGTCGTCGCGTTCAAAAACGGCTTCCACGGCCGCACGCATGGTGCGGTGGCAGTCACCTGGAACGAGGACTACCGAAAGCCGTTTTTTCTGCACGAGGAGGACTGGGTCCATTTCGCCGAGTTCAACGACATCGACTCAGTGCGGCAGGCCATGGACGACAGCGGCGCCCGGACCATCATCATGGAGATGGTGCAGGGCGAAGAAGGCGGGAATCTGCCGGCAACGCAGGCATTCATCGACGACCTCTGGAAGCTGGCGGAGCAACGCGACGCGGTCATCATCGACGACGAGGTCCAGGCCGGCTTCGGCCGCACCGCCACCTGCGAGGGCGACTGGTTCGCCTGCCAGAGCTACAACGTCACCCCCGATCTGATGGCCATCGGCAAATCCTTCGGCGGCGGCTATCCCGTCACGGCAGTCGTGACAACCGAGGAGATATCCGATGCGATGCAGCCCGGCTGGGACGGCTCCACCTTCGGTGGTAACCCCATGGCGATGACCGCCGCGCTCATCGCAACCCGACAGATGTGCCGCCGCGACGTCACCGGCAACGTCATCGCCAGAGCAGCGCAGATGCGCGAGGGCTTTGCCGAGCTCCAGGAAAAACATCCCGTCATGGACGACATCCACGGCCGCGGTCTCATGCTCGCGTTCTCCGTCGGCAGCGAGGACAACGTCGAAGAGCTCCAGCGTCAGCTCCGCATGCGGCACGTCAAGTCAACGCTGTCCACCGGCCCATACATCCGCTTTTTGCCGCCGACGATCATCAGCCAGGGCGAGGTCTCGTTCTTCCTCGACCGGCTCGACGAGGCGCTCGGCCAGTTGTCCTGCTGACAGGAGCGGGATACAGCACTGCTGATAACGATGGTGGATATAAAAAACAGACGCTGGTTGATCGGCAGGCTCCTCCTGGGTATCGCCGTCTCCATCTTCATATTTGTATGGTTTTTCGTCCTGGAGCCGACTGTCGACCTGACGCCGGGTCCGGACCACCTGCAGACGGGCGCCAAGGTCGCCATCACCGACGTCGAGACCCAGGTAACCGGGAGCCAGTTCAACGTCACCTTTCGCCTTGAAAACGTCGGCGACGAAAAAGCCCAGGCACTGATGCTCGATCCAGACGTCAGAGACCAGGACGGCGACAATCGAACCACCGGGGGATTCACCACCGTGGCCCCTGGGTTAGCTGCAGGCGCCACCGTCACGGAGACGATATCCCTCGACATCCAGCCCGGCGACAGCCGATATACCGCCCACGTGGACGTCTGGTGGATGGCAGGGAACGCAAGCTACACCTACAACTGGACGGTAGAACAGTGAGCGAGCAACACCTCCCCTAGCGATGCAGTCCTCCATCCCGCTCGACCACCGACGGAAGCATTTCTCTCCGGATTCATATACCCCTCACCGTTCAACCCGCTATCCGGGCGCCGTTCTCATCATCTCCAGGCACCTTCGTTAACCTTATATTGCCTGTTGCCATACCGTGTAGGATGGCAACCGTCGATGAGATTCTGGAAGAGCAGCGCGAGGAGGGGCGCCGCATCATCGAGCGTAGCTCGACGTCCCGGGAGCTGTTCGAGGAGCTCAAGGAGGAATGCCCCCACATCCCCGAGGAGGAGCTCGTCCGTCTTTTCAAGTCCGTCGCTGCAGGCACCAAGATGGTGGACAGCGCAATCGTCGCCGCGGCACACAACATGGAGTACAACGCGACGCACCCCGCGCCCAAAGAGCGACCGTGGATAGACCTGTTTTTCACCGACGCCGCCCGGGACATCATGACACCCGGGGAACTCATGCAGGACGACGACCTCTACCACGATTACATCGAGATGATCGGCTCGCTCGAGGCGAAATACGACGACCAGGAGGAGCAGCCCGATCTCTCCATCTTCAGGCGGCAGACCACGATGTTCCTGAAAAAACAGGTGGAATGACACATGCGGATAGAGCAGCATCCCATCCTCGACTTCGACCGACACAATTCCTTTACGTTTTCATATGACGGCGAGCCCGTCACCGCCTACCGAGGCGAGAGCATCGCCGCCGCCCTGCATGCAGCAGGCGTCAGGGTGCTCTCCCGGAGCGTCACTCGCGACCGCCCGCGAGGCTTCTTCTGCGGCATCGGCAAATGCTCCTCCTGCCTCATGCGCGTCGACGGCATCCCGAGCGTCCGGACGTGCATCGTCCCCGCCGAGCAGGGCATGGAGGTCGAGCCTACACGGGGGCGGCTTCCCGAGGTGTCCTTCAACGCGCAGCCGGCCATAGACATCGACGTCGAGGTGCTGGTCATCGGGGCCGGCCCGGCGGGCATGTCAGCAGCCATCGAGGCGGCCAGCCACGGCAGCCACGTGCTGCTCCTCGACGAAAACCCCAGGATGGGCGGGCAACTCGTCAAGCAGACCCACAAGTTCTTCGGCTCACGGGAGGAGCAGGCGGGCACCCGCGGCGTCACCATCGCCCGCGAGCTCGAGCGGCGCATCGCGGAACTGGCGGACGACGGCCGCGTCGACACGCTGCTGCAGACCACCGCCTTCGGTTACTACGACGGCGGCAACGGCTCACACGTCATCGCCGCCGCGAACCGCATGGACAACCAGTTGTACCGCGTCACCGCCCGGCAGGTCATCATTGCCACAGGCGCACAGGAAAACATGCTGGCGTTCCCCGGCAATGACCTCCCCGGCGTCTACGGCGCTGGCGGCGTCCAGACGCTCATGAACGTCTATGGCGTCAGGCCCGGCGAGCGCGTGCTGATGGTCGGCGCTGGCAACGTCGGACTCATCGTCTCATACCAGCTCCTGCAGGCCGGCGTCCAGGTCGAGCGGGTCGTCGAGGCCATGCCCCGGATCGGCGGGTACCACGTCCACGCGGCGAAGCTCCGCCGGCACGGCGTCCCCATCCAGGTCAGGCATTCCATCCGGGAGGTCTACGGCGACGAGGCGGTCGAGGGCGCAACCATTGTCGAGCTCGACGACGACTGGAACGAGATCGAGGGAAGCACGGAGGACGTGCCCTGCGACACCGTCTGCCTCGCCGTCGGACTGACTCCCTCAGCACGGCTGCTGTTCCAGGCCGGTGCAGCGCAGCGGTACATCCCCGCCGCCGGCGGCCACGTCGCCCTCCACAACGACCGGATGGAGACCTCCATCGCTGGCCTGTATACAGCCGGTGATACGTCGGGCATCGAGGAAGCATCGACGGCCATGGTCGAAGGCAAAATCGCCGGGCTCGCCGCCGCCGATACGCTGCACGACGTCAGCGACGCAGAGGCACTGCTGCAGGACTACCATGGTCGCCTGGCGGACATGCGCGCCGGCCCGTTCGGCGAAAAGTCACGACAGGCGAAAAAAACCATTTGCGAGGAGGCAGACGATGCCGGAATATGAACGCAGCGGCGTGCTCGGGGAGGACGACCTCAACCTGCCGTCGGAGGAACAGCTGCGCAATGGTGTTGCAGTCATCGAATGCGTGCAGGAGATACCCTGCAATCCCTGTGTCGACGCATGCCCGACCGACGCGATATCCATGGAGGACATCAACGCGCCGCCCCATGTCGACTACGAGACATGCATCGGCTGCGGTCAATGCATCGCCGTCTGCCCCGGCCTCGCCTGCTTTGTCGTTAAATTGGAGGACGAACACGCGCTGGTGACGCTCCCCTACGAGATGCTCCCGCTGCCAGAGGAGGGCGACCATGTTGCCGCGTTGAACCGCCGGGGTGAACGGGTCGGCGACGCGGTCGTCCGCGAGGTCAGAGAAGGAGACACGCCCATCATCACAATTGAGGTCGCGCCGGAGCACGCGATGCAGGCCAGAGCCATCGAGGTGGAGCTATGACGACCATCATCTGCCGCTGCGAGGACGTCACCGAGGCGGACATCGTCGCGGCCATCGAAGACGGCTGCCGGACGCTCGACGGACTCAAGCACCGCCTCAGGCTCGGCATGGGCCCATGTCAGGGTCGCACCTGCCTCACTTTGGCGGCGCGCATCCTCGCCCGGGAGACAGGCCAGTCCATCGAGGAGCTCCAATGGCAGACAGCGCGGCCGCCTGCGGTCGCCGTCTCGCTCGGCACCCTCGGAGGTGACCGTGATGATCGATGAGACAGCGGTCGCGGTCGTCGGCGGCGGCATCAACGGCTGCGCCCTCGCCTACGAGCTCTCGAAGCGCGACATCGACGTGGCCGTGGTAGAGCGAGACATCCTCGCGAGCGGCGCCACCGGGCGATGCGGCGCCGGCATCCGCCAGCAGTGGTCCACCAGGGAGAACGTCACCCTTGCCATGAGAAGCATGGATATCTTCGAGCAGCTCAGCGAGGAGCTCCAGGCGGACATCGGCCTCCGGCAGGGCGGCTACCTGGTCATCGTGCACGACGAAGACGGCATGCAGCAATCGGAGCGGAACGTCGAGCTGCAGCAGTCGCTCGGCCTGAACGTCGAGCTGCTGTCGCCCGAGAAAATCACGGACGTGGTACCCATCCTGGACGTCGATGGTATAGACGCCATCGGCGCCACGTTTTGCCCCACAGACGGCCACGCGGACCCGTTCAAGACGGCACATGCCTACGCGAGGGCTGCAGAGCAGCAGGGCGCCCGGTTTTATCCGTTTACCGAGGTCGAGGACGTGCTCACAAACGGCGGCGCGGTCGTTGGCGTCCGGACCAATCGGGGCGACATCACCTCGGAGTACGTCGTCAACGCCGCCGGGGCCTGGTCGAAACAGATAGCCGGGATGGCCGGGGTGGAGCTGCCCAACGTGCCAACCAAGAAAGAGATCCTGGTGACGGAGCGGATGGAACGGGTCTTCGACGCCATGGTCATCTCGTTCAAGGACGGCATCTATTTCAGCCAGCAGGAGGAAGGCCAGGTGCTCGGCGGCATCCCGCCGCCGGAGACGGTGACGGGCTATGATGACACGGCGACGCTGTCGTTCCTCCAGCACATGTCCCGGACGCTGACCCGGTACGCGCCGGTGCTCCGGCACATCAACATCCTGCGGCAGTGGACCGGCTACTACGACGTCACACCGGATGCACGGCCAATCCTGGGCGAGGTCGACGAGCTCCAGGGTTTCGTCCAGTGCAACGGCTTCTCCGGCCATGGGTTCATGCTGGCCCCCATCGTCGCCCGGGTGATCGCGCAGCGCATCGCCGGCGAGCAGCCCGAGGTGGACATCTCGGGGCTGCGCTACGACCGCTTTAGCAAAGCGGATTTCGAGCGGGAGCAGTCCGTCGTCGGCTAATGACGGCAGTATACGTCCGTCGGATAAGAGAACCTTTAAAAGTATCCTGCATTATAGTGACACCGAGATGGACAAAGTCGTGGCAGCGGTAGGTGTGGCACTCCTCGTGTCCTCTGGCGTTTCGATGGCTGTTCAAAATGCTGACGGAGGTGATGGCTGCTGGGAGAGGCGATACGACGGCATGGGAAACGGGGCGGCCGCCGACATTGTCCCTGCACATGACGGCGGATTTGCCGTTGTTGGGTCTACAGCGTCGACGGTGGATGGCCAGCGGGATATGTGGCTCTTGAAGCTTGATTCCCAAGGGAACAGGGAATGGGAACGATTTTACGGCGGAGCGCAGAGCGAGCGGGCCTGGAGCCTGGTACGGACAGATGACGGATACCTGCTCGGAGGCTACGTTGAAACCTCAGGATTGAAGGGCGAGGAGTTCTGGCTGATACGGGTAGGCGAGCACGGCCACATGATATGGAACAGGACGTATGGCGGGGGCGGAGACCAAAAACTGGATGCAGTCATCACCACGGCTGATGGTGGATACGCTGCGGCGGGGAGAACAAGTTCCGCCGATAATCCTGGAGACGTGTGGCTTCTGAAGATAGACGGAGCGGGCAACGTCGCATGGACCCGCAGCTATGGGGGAGCCGAGATGGATGTCGGCACAGACATCGTTGCAACATCCGATGGATACCTCATTGGCGGGAGGACCGACTCCTACGCTTCACATGGGGGGTGGGATAGCTGGCTGATCAAGACAGACGGGCAGGGACATGAAGAATGGAACAGAACGTATGGCTGGAACAAATTGGAGTTTTGTACCTATATCGAAGAAACACCGGACGGCTACGTTCTGGCCGGCTACACCGAGACCGCCGACAGATGGGGCGAAGCCTATCTGATAAAAGTAACAAGGCAGGGAGAGGAACAGTGGAAACGCCGCTACGGCGGATGGAGCATGGACCAGATAGATGATTTCAAGGCGATAGAAGATGGCTATATATTGGCAGGAGGTACAGACAGCTATGGATTAGGCGACTTTGACGCATGGCTGCTAAAAATTGATACAGATGGAACCGAGCTATGGAACAAGAGTTTCGGACAACGAGAAGCAGATTGGGCACACGCGGTATTGCCGGTAGATAGTGGTTATCTCTGGGTTGGCCATTCCAACGTCTACCATCCGCTCCGCAGAGAACGTGAAACAGACGCATGGATAGTGAAATGCGATGACGCTCCGCCGCCAACACTTGCCATCTCCCGGCCGAAAGACGGGCATCTGTATCTCTTCGACATGGAAATAATGCCCTACGAGCAGACGATCGCGATAGGCGGGATCACGGTAACCGCCGAAACAGGTAGCCCCGGCCGGATAGACAGGGTAGCATTCTACGTGACTGGCTACGACATCTACGAGCATCGTCCTCGCGCTGTTATCTCCGAGCCGCCATACCAGTGGAAATGCCGCAGGCTGGGGATGGGGCAACCCATCCAGATAATAGCTGGCGGATACTACGGCCAGGCTGGAGGCGTAGCGGTGGACAAACAGGAGATACGCATCTTCAACATGGTTCCGGGATAGCCGCTTTGCCTCCTTCCGGCTGCCGCCACCATTATATTTATAAGCGATGGGTCTATTTCAGGTAGGAGATTTCATGTATTATATGGTTAAGAAGGAAGATACCATCCGCATCCCGCCCGACCACATCGGAGAAGACCTGGAAGAAGTGAGTACCACCATCGTCCAGGAGACCTTTGAGGGCACCATGGACAAGGAGCACGGGCTCATCCTGGTCGCCGAGGACGTGGAGCGGACGGGCGAAGGCAATATCATCCACGGCGATGGAGCTATCTATCAGGACGTGGCCTTCGACGCTCTGACCTTCAAGCCCGAGCAGCACGAGATCATAGATGGTATCATCTGCGACGTCGTCGAGTTCGGTGCCTTCTGTCACATCGGGCCACTCGACGCACTCATCCACAAAAGCCAGATTATGGACGACCACATCGTCATCGACGCCGAAAACAAGCGGATGGAGGGACGTGAGACCAACAATTCGCTGAAGGTCGGCGACGTCGTCCGCGCCCGCATCGTCACCATTTCACTCAACGAGATGAATCCCCGGGAGAGCAAGATCGGGCTTACGATGCGGCAGCCCGGCCTGGGTAAAAAGGAATGGCGCCGGGAGGAGAACCAATGAAGGCCTGCAAGAAATGCCACATGCTGACCGAGGACGACGTCTGCCCCTACTGCAACACGCCGACGTCGGAGCACTGGCAGGGCTACATGGTCATCATCGACCCTGCTCGCTCCCGCATCGCAGACAAGATGGGTATCAAGATGCCCGGCAAATATGCCCTGAAGGTACGATGACGTACGTGTTGCCTGACGAGCGACGCCACGAGCTGCGGGAGCCCATCGGCGTCGTCCTTCAGGAGGAAGACCTCGATGGAGCGATGCCTCGTCCACTCATCTCGGTGGGCGACATGGTGACCACCACGCTGCAACGGCGTGGCGTCGAGCCCGACGTCGCAGTCGTCGACTACCGGGTGGAACGCTCGCCGTGCGGCGATGCTGTCAGGCAGGCAGTCCAGGATGCCGGGGACATGACTCGGCGGGTCAGCAATCCAGCCGGCGTCATCACCGACGAGCTCTGGCAGGCCGTCGAGACAGCGCTTGACAGCGACACAGCGACGCGGATAGAGGTCGACGGCGAGGAAGACCTGGCGGCCCTGGTTGCTATCGCGCTTGCCCCTGTGGGAGCGACGGTCCTGTATGGGCTGCCGTCCGAGGGTATTGCCCGCGTCGCCGTTACGTCGGATTCAAAGGAAAAAGTCAGACATGTCCTTGAGGACATGGAGGAATAAACATGGAAATCGAGATAACGTCAAGGAAGGAAAACAAGGTTCTGGAGCGAGAGGAAGTTGCCTTCACGCTGCAGTTCGAGGGCAAGACGCCCTCCCGGAAGCAGGTGCAGCAGCAGCTGTCTGATGTCATCGGCAGAAACATTATCGTCGTGGAGTACATCAAGCCGATGTACGGCGCCAGCAAGGCGACGGGCTACGCCAGAGGGTATACCTCGGCGAGGCAGGCCCGCGCCGTCGAGCAGCAGCACATCCTGGAGCGGAACAATCTCGCCGGCGGTGAACCGGAGCAAGCAGCTGCGGAGGAAACCGAAGAACCGGAAGAAGCGGCAGCCAAGGGGGAATAACATGAGCAAGCGAGATCTGTATAAGGTAGAGGACGGCCAGCTGGTCCGCACCCGCAAGGTCTGTCCCAAGTGTGGCGACGGCGTGTTTCTCGCCGAGCACGATGACCGGCTGAGCTGCGGCCAGTGTGGCTACACTGAATTCAAGTAACATGGACGGCATGCTCGACGCGCTCGGCGTTGACGACGTCGACGAGCTCTTCGCGGACATCCCCGGGGAGATACGCATCGACGGGCTTGATCTCCCGCCGGGCATGCCGGAGCGTGAGGTGGAGCGTCACATCGACGTGCTGCTCGGCCGAAACCGTTCCTTCAGGGACATGCCCTCGTTTCTGGGCGGCGGCATCCAGCCTCACTACGTCCCGCCGGCGGTGGAGCACGTCATTGCACGGAGCGAATTCTTGACTGCCTATACTCCCTACCAGTCGGAGTTCTCGCAGGGCATCCTGCAGGCGATGTTCGAATATCAGTCCATCGTCTGCGAGCTCACCGGCATGGACGCGGCCAACGTCTCGATGTACGACGCGGCCACGGCGCTGGGAGAGGCAGCCGGCATGGTCGCCCGGAGCAGCAGTGGCAGCCTCTTTTTAGTCCCGGAGCATCTGTCACCGGAAAAAAAATCCGTGCTTCGCAACTACCTGCGGAGCACCGACCTCACGATGCGGGAGATACCGGTCAGCGAGGGCCGCGTCGACCTCGATGCAGCTGCATCACTGGCTGACGACGCAGCCGGTGTATATCTCGAGAATCCAAACTACTGGGGTCTTATAGAGGGCCGCGTCGACGAGATCAGGGCGCTCGTCGAGGATACAGACGCGATGCTGGTCCTGGGTGTCGACCCGTTGCTTGCGGCGGTGACCTGTCCTCCCGCTGACTATGGCGCGGATGTCGTCATCGGCGACGGCTGGTTCGGCTGCCCGATGAACTACGGCGGCGTCCGCCTGGGCATGTTTGCCTGCCGGCGGGAGCACGTCCGGCAGATGCCCGGCCGTGTCATCGGCGCCACCCGTGACAGCGATGGCAAACGCGCCTTTTGTATGACGCTGCAGACCCGGGAGCAGCATATCCGTCGGGAGCGCGCGACGAGCAACATCTGCACCAATCAGGCGCTGTGCGCCATTGCATTCGCCGCCTACGCGGCGCTGCACGGCACCGCGGGACTCCGAAAGCTGGCAGCCGTCAACATGCGCCGTGCACGCTACACGGCGGAGCAACTCGCCGATGTTGGCTTCACGCTGCCCTACGACGACCTGTTTTTCAATGAATTCGTGGCGGTGCCGCCCGTCGATGCAGACATGCTCACCGAGCAGCTGCTGCAGCACGGTTTCCAGGGCGGCCTCCCGCTCACGGACGGACCCGACAACGCGATGCTGTACGCCGTTACAGAGGTGCACACCCGGGAGATGATAGACGACATGGTCGCGGCGACGGCCGACATCATCAGAGGCCACGATGTATAGGATGGCCTCCTACGACGAGCCGCTGCTCAACGAGCTTTCCGCCACGAGTGACAAGGCTGGCGTGGAGCCACCGTTGCCAGACGAGCTGCAGCGCACCAGCCTGGCTGTCCCCCACCTCGATGAATGCAGCCTGCTCCGCCACTATGTCCATCTCAGCCAGATGAACTACGGTGTCGACACCGGCACCTACCCGCTGGGCTCCTGCACCATGAAGTACAATCCCCGGCTGGGTGAACGACTGGCAGGCCGCCATCGGATGACCGGGCTGCATCCCCTGCAGCATCCGTCGACGGTCCAGGGCATCCTCGAGATGCTGCACCGCCTCAAAAAGATGCTCTGCGCTATCACCGGGATGCATGCTTTTTCACTGCAGCCCGCAGCGGGGGCACACGGCGAGTTCACCGGGATGCTCATCGCTCGCGCCTACCATGAACAGCGGGGTGAGCAGCGAAGCGAGGTCATCCTGCCGGACAGCGCCCACGGCACCAATCCCGCCTCGGCGAAAATGGCCGGCTTCGACGTCGTCGAGCTACCGTCACAGGAGGGGCGCGTCGATCTCGATGCGCTCGATGCAGCCCTGTCGGACGACACGGCGGCGTTCATGCTCACCAATCCCAACACCCTGGGCATCTTCGAGCGCGACATCCTCGAAATCGCGGCGATGGTCAAAGAGGCGGGCGCCCTGCTGTATTATGACGGTGCAAACCTCAACGCCATCATGGGCAAGGCTCGGCCCGGCGACATGGGCTTCGACATCGTGCATCTCAACCCGCACAAGACATTCGCGACGCCGCACGGCGGCGGCGGGCCCGGAGCCGGTCCGATCGGTGTCACCGGGGAGCTGGAGCCATATCTGCCGGTACCCCGCATCGCGCGTGACGGCGACGGCGGCTACCGATGGAGCTACAGCCATCCATGCTCCATCGGTCGGATCTCGCATTTCTACGGCAACGTCCCCGTGTTGCTCAAGACCTACGCCTATCTGCTCCGCACCGGTGCAGGGCTGCAGCGCGTCGCCGAGCGAGCGGTATGCAACGCCAATTATCTCCTCCAGCAGCTCGACAGCAGCGCCTACAGGCTGCCGTATCCAGGGCGCCGGATGCATGAGTTCGTGGTCAGCGCGGAGCCGCTCAAGGAAAACGGCGTCAGGGCGCTCGACGTCGCCAAACGCCTCCTCGACCACGGGCTGCATCCGCCGACGATGTACTTCCCGCTCATCGTGGAGGAGGCATTGATGATTGAGCCCACCGAGAGCGAAAGCCGGGCGTCGCTCGATGCATACGCGGCGTCACTCAACGACATCGCCAGGGAGCAGCCGGAGACGCTCCAGCGGGCGCCGCAGCGGACGCCGGTGAAGCGCATCGACGAGGTCAAAGCAGCCCGGAATCCCCGTCTCACCTGGAACGACCTCGATGGCGAACGGTGAAGCCATATATCCCCTCTCGTTTTCTGTCCATGGAGGTCGAAGAAATCGGCATCCGGGATCGCCTCAGAATGCGGAAGATGCAGAACCTGGCGGTCATCGAGGTCATGTATAACCCGGACAGCGAGAGCTATCAGCTCGTCATGGGCATCGACATCGAGAAAAAACTGCTGACGAGCACACCCCGGAAGATGGTCCGGGTGACCTGCACATACGACGAGATATCAGCGGGTATACAGCGCTACCTCGACGAGGAGATACTGCCCGCGGCATAGGCGTTATTGTTCCCGTCGGTCGAGCTCGTTGTGCACCAGGGTGATGCACTGGTCTGCCTGCAGCGGCAGCGGCGACACCGCGATCGTGCGTTCCGCGCTGCCCTCGACGACATCCCGGCATGACGGCGGCAGACCGCCGTGGTCACCCAGGATGAAGAGACAGTCATTGAGACCGCCGGCGACACGGATGTCTTTGCCGCCCTCGTGCAGGTACACCACCGGGTACGGCAGCTCGTCGAGCAGCCCCGCCAGGTCACGCCGCGCCACCGAGACGCCCGAGGTGCTCTCCTGCCAGCGTTCGCCGACATCGACGGCAAGCGCCTTCCTGACGATGCCGCCGATGGAGCGCTCGTCGGGTCCCATGGATCGGAGGCTGTCTCCTGCAACACGGAGCGCCTTCGGTGGATCCGGCGGCCCGAGGAGCAGCAGATAGATTGCAGCGTCGCTTCGTATGCCGTGTGAGATGAACAGCGACTGCGCCAGGCATCGACACAGAACATCCATCCGGCCGGCGGTGGGCAGTCCGTTGAGGTTGAACGGCGCCGTAGCCGCCTGGCTTCCGACGATCAAAAAACGGCGCATGGATGCTCCATCGGCATGGACGTCAAATAGCTTACGATGGCTGTCAGCCGTCGCCCTCGATTTTCTGCTGCATGCTGTCCAGGTATGACGGCAATCCCTCGATGTCCTTCACCATGCTGTTCTTGGCCAGCAGCCCCCGATACTCGGTGATGCACCTGGTGCGCCCGGAGAGGTTCTGTTCGATGGCGCGCGACAGCCGGCCGCCCTTTGTATCCCAGTCGGTCAGCACGATGACTTCGTCATAGGCGGCAGCGATCCAATCACAGACATCCACCAGCGGGCGACCAGAATGCACCGTCAGGATGTCCCCCGGCATCCCGAGGCTGCGGAGCGCCGCCACGTCCTTCTCGCCCTCCACGAGGATGGGTATGGTCTCGTTGCGGCTCCGCACCTCCGCGATGATGTCCATAACCGCTTCCAGTCCTTCCCTATAATCCATTGTTGAGCCGCTGTACGACAGCGTCGACCGGCCGACGCACATGTATGCGTTTCTCCCGGCTGGTGTGGCCACGGGCAAGCGTTACCTCGTTGGATGCCACATCAAAAAACCCGGCTACCAGTTCAAGGAGCTCCCGGTTTGCCTTCCCCTGCTGCGGCGCCGCCGTCACCCGTGCCTCAATCTGATGTCGCCACTGGTCGTAGCCGGCTGGAAACCGCGCGCTGTCACTGCCGGTGGACACCCGGACGCTGATGAGCGTGCCGTTGCTCTGTTCCTCGAGTGCCGCTGCCACGTTACGGTCGGCTGCTGCCACAGCTACAAAAAACACCCGGTGATATAAACATTTGCCGCTGCGACATTTTTAAACCAGTGGCGCTTTACCATCCATGGACGTGCTGCTCGGCGTGGGCAACGAGGCCAACGGCGACGACGCCATCGGCCCCTGGATAGCCCGCCGTTTT
Source organism: uncultured Thermoplasmatales archaeon (assembly GCA_964414415.1). Taxonomy (GTDB): domain Archaea; phylum Thermoplasmatota; class E2; order UBA202; family DSCA01; genus CAZESS01. Next base: position 134,047 of record CAYPWJ010000001.1, read on the forward strand.
AGCAAGCCAGGATGGCGCGCCGTTGACTGTTTCACCGTCCCGGAGAACTACACCGGCGAGCTGCGGCGGATGCAGCCCCGCCGCGTCGTCATCATAGATGCCGCTGACATGGGCCTGCAGCCCGGCGACATCCGTATCGTTCCCAAAGACAGGACGGGCAGCGCGACCTTTACAACGCATGCGATGCCGCTCAGCGTGTTTATCGACTACGTCGAGCAGGTGACCGATGCGCAGGTGACGCTTATCGGCGTCCAGCCACAGCGCTTCGACGAGATGAGCGACGCGGTCAAACACGCCGGAGAGCGCCTCCTCGACATCCTCACGTCGGGCGGCATCGAGCGTCTCCCGCGGCTGTAATGCTAGACGGTCTGCACCGCCATCGCTTTGTTCCGTCCACCGGGCTCGTATCCCCAGCGGTCGATGGTGTGATGCCAGTGTCGGTAGATGCGCTCCTGCATCTCCCGGCTGATGTCGTAGCGCCGGTGGCATAATCACGCTGCGCGGCGACGTAGTCAGCGAATCGCTGTTCCGCCTCTTTGCAGTGAGGGAGGTCGAGCGAGGTGTAGATGTCCCGCAGCGTCGCCATCGGCTCAGCGACGAAGTCCTCGTAGCATATCTCGACGAGGTTGCCGTCGGGGATGCGGCTGCGCTGCCGGAAAAACCGCTCGTACATGACCCGGTAGCAGTACAGGATGTCCTCCTCCACCCGGCCGAGGTCGAACTCCTGCAGCGCATAGAGCGGCAGTATGTTCTCGTAGAGCCGCTGGTGGAAACGTACACGTGGTAGGGATTCCGGATGATGTGCACGAACTTCGCGTCGGGAACATGTCCAGCAGCTCCTTCACCCTGGCCCGGGCTTCGGCATCTACACCCTGACCATCCAAGCGGATGACACCAGCGGCAACACGGGCAGCGCCGACATGCGTGTCTTCTACACGGCTGTATCCTCCCCGCGAGCAGGTAGCGTTTCCCGCCTTCTTTACCGACACACATGCAGGCGGGCAATCCTTAAAAACCACGCTGTGATGCATGTCCATGAGGTTGAGAGCACAGCTATTGGCAGTCATTGTAGCAGGATTCTTTGTGGCGAGCGCCGTGAGCGTCGGCATCCCCGGCGCCGTCGAGCAATCAGAGCAGCAGCTTTCACCGGTCAACGATGCCACGTCGAGACAGCTATCCATGGATTTCCCGGCGCCGACCCTGAGCGACAAACAGGGCTACGTCAACGTCAACGTCGACGGCTGCCGCCGGACGCGCAGCGCCGGCCAGCCCATCCTGCCGTATGCATCGAAAACGATGACGTTTCCGCTGGGTACACGCGTCACCGACGTCCAGGTCAGCACGGGCGACGTCGCCAGGATGGAGCTGCCTGGCAAGCCGATGCCCGCCCCACGCCTTATCTCCCGCGACGGCGACCTGACGAGCGAGGTCAGGGAGGGGCCGGTCTACCGCGGCAGCCAGACGTATCCATCCGAATGGGTGCGCTGGCGGACCAGCGGCGGCCTCAAAAATGGCGAGCACGTCACCTATCTCACGCTCAACGTCTACCCGGCTCGCTATCATCCCACAGAGAGAAGCATCGAGTACATCCGCAGCGTCGACATAACGGTCTCCTGCAAGCCAGGCGCGGGCCTGGAGACCGGCGAGGGTGCCGACATGGTGGTCGTCAGCCCGCTGACGTTCTATCCAGCTGTCAACCGCCTCATCGAGCACAAGGAGTCGCTTGGCGTCACATGCCAGTGGGCGACGCCGCTGCAGATAAAAAGCGGCAGATACTTCCCGGTCGAGGGCAGCGATGCGGCAGAGCAGATCAAGTATTTCATCAAGAACGCCGTCGAGGAATGGGGCACCCGCTACGTCCTCATCATGGGTGCTCCCGGCAGAGTGCCGATGCGGACCGTCTACACGCAGCCCGCCGCCGACAGCTCGGAGACCTTCACCAGCGACCTCTACTACGAGGACCTCTACGACGGCAGCGGCAGCTTTTGCTCGTGGGACAGCAACGACAACGGCTACTACGGCGAATACAACCACTCCGGCAACATCGACACGATGGACCTGTACCCCGACGTGCACGTCGGCCGGCTGGCCTGCCGCAGCGTCATCGAGGCCTGGCTCGCGGTCGACAAGATCATCACGTATGAGAGCAGCGCCGCCGGCGACTGGTACAAGCGCTTCCTGGTAGCGGGCGGCGACTCGTTCAACGACGGTCCACGGTGGGGCACCGACTACTACGAGGGCGAGATAACGGTCAATCAATCGGTCAGCTACATGGACGGCTTCACGCCGGTGAAGCTCCTCGGCTCCAACGGCCGGCTTTCAACGGACAACATCAAGGATGAATGGAGCCAGGGCGCTGGCTTCGTCAACCTGGAGGGTCACGGCAATTATCTCTCCTGGGCGACGCATCCGCCGCATCAGTATAACACCTGGGTCGGCATCCAGGTGCAGGACATCCCTGACCTCAGCAACACGGGCAAACTGCCCTTCGTCGTCCTCGGCGGCTGCCACATCGCCGACATGGGGCACACCTATGAATGCTTCGCTTGGCAGCTCGTCCGCGCCGTCGGGAAGGGTGCCATCGCCACGACGGGCTTCACCAGCCTCTCCTGGGGTGCCGACGACGACGTCAACGGCAACGGCCAGCCAGACATCATTGAATACGCGAGCGGTTATCTCGACACCCTGGTCTTCAAGCAGTACGGCCAGGACGACATCAACGTGGCAGGCGCGGTCTGCGATGCAGCCGTCACCGAGTATCTCAACACGGCGCCGGTGGAATGGAACAACGCCTACCTTGACATCTGGGACTGCAAGACCGTCTCCGCCTGGGTGTTGCTCGGCGACCCGTCGCTGCAGCTCGGCGGTACAGCAGGATAATCTGCCGTGTCCGATCCAGGGCCACTGGAGCGACGGCGGCCATCGGTGTGCAGCCGTCTGCCGTACAGCCATACTACGGGCGGCGTAAAACCAAATAAATCCCTGCCGTTTATCCATGGAGATGCAACCATGAGAAAAACAAAGATCGTGGCCACCATCGGACCTGCATCGGAGACGCCAGAGGTGCTCCGGCAGCTCATCGACAACGGGCTGGATGTCGCCCGCCTCAACTTTTCGCACGGCACCCACGAACAGCACGGCCGGAACATCGATGCTATACGGGAGCTCAGCAGCGAGGTCGCCGTCATGCTGGACACGCAGGGACCTGAGATACGTCTCGATGTCATGGAGCAACCCGTCGAGCTCCGCGAAGGCATGACGGTCACCCTGACGGGCGACGGCGAGACAGGTGCGGCGACACTCCCCGTTGCTTATCCTGACTTCCTGGAGCACATCCAGGGGGGAGACACCGTTTTGATCGCTGATGGCGCCGTTGCCCTCGAGGTGACAGACGTCGGCGACGTGGCGACCTGCCGCGTCCGATACGGCGGGACCGTCACCGGTCAGCAGTCGGTCAACGTCCCCGGCAGGGATCTCGACCTGACGGCACCCACCGATAAAGACCGCCGGGACATCGCGTTTGGCGCTGAGAAAGACGTGGACTACGTGGCCGCCTCGTTTGTGGAGACACCCGGGGAAGTCCGTGAGATACGACAGCTGCTCCGCGAGCACGGCTCCGCGGCCGGTGTCATCCCCAAGATAGAGAGCATGCAGGCGCTGGAGCACATCGATGCCATCATCGCATCTGCCGACGGCGTCATGGTGGCGCGCGGCGACCTGGGCGTCGAGATACCTGCCTCGGATGTCCCGCTGACCCAGAAGAACATCATCAGGAAGTGCAACAAGCGGGGGACGCCGGTCATCACGGCGACGCAGATGCTTGAGTCGATGACGGAGCATCCACGGGCGACGCGCGCCGAGGCATCCGACGTGGCAAACGCGGTGCTGGACGGGACCGACGCCGTCATGCTGTCCGCGGAGACCGCCGTCGGCTCCTATCCGGTGGAGGCTTTCTCGTTTATGGCCGAGGTGCTGGAGAAAGTCGAGACGTTTTTCCAGGATCACGTCCATCGGACCGTCGAAGGCGGCAGCGACACAGTGGCGGACATCATCTCCAAGAACGTCTGGCGGGTCTGCAACGAAATCGACGTCGATTACATCGTCGCGCATACCTCGTCCGGCTCGACCGCCCGGAACATCTCCAAATATCGGCCGATGACCGACATCATCGCGTTCACCAACTCCCGGACGGTGCAGCGGCAGCTCCGCCTCGTCTGGGGCGTCCGTCCGCACCGCATCGCGTTCAAGGAGTACTTCGACGACCTCATCTACGACACCACTCGCTTTCTGCAGCGTCGTGAGCAGGTCGGCGAGGACGACACCCTGGTCGTCACCGCCGGCGTTCCCAACTCGGTGACCGGCATCACCAACCTGATGGAGATACGCCGGGTCGGCAGCATCCTTGCCGCCGGATAAACGAAAACCTTTTTAGCGCAGCCAGGCTTGCTACGTCGTGGATGAGTGCACCCTCCCGCTGAACTGCGCGTCGCTCGACCGGCTGCTCGGCGGCGGCCTCGAACGCGGCATCGTCACCGAGCTACACGGCGAGGGCGGCAGCGGCAAGACGAACATCTGTCTTCAGGCGGCTCGGAACGCGGCTGCCAACGGCGACAAAGTCGTCTACGTCGATACCGAGGGCGTATCCGAGGAACGCCTCGCGCAGATATGCAACGGCGACATGGAGCTATCCAAGCGCATTCTCTTTTTTCAGCCATACTCGCTAGAGGAACAGGAGCAGATGGTGGAGAAGGCCGTCAAGATAGATGCAGGCCTCATCGTCGTCGACAGCGTCAATCTCTACTACCGGCTGTCTATGGAGGCCGACGAGGGCGCTGCCACACGGTCGCTCAGCCGACAGTTGGTCACCCTCCAGGTCACCGCCCGGAAGCGCAGCATCCCCGTCGTCGTTACCTCGCAGATCTACCGGATGGATGGCCGGATACGTCCCTTCGGCGGGCGGAGCATCGATCACATGGTCAAGACAGCCGTATGCCTTGAGAAGATAGACGGACAGCGGGATGACGGGACTGAGACACGGCGGGCTGAGCTGGTCAAGCATCGCTCCAAGCCAACCGGCGAAACGACTGTTTTCCGCATCGTCCAGGAGGGTCTTCGGTGAGCGAGAAACACTGGCCAGTGCCAGGCAGCCGCGGCACAAAAGTACCGCTGGAGGGACGAGGCTCGTTCTGGGAGGACCGCGGCGACCGGCGTCACTGCGGCGTTGATCTCTACGCGCCGCATGGCAGCGACGTCTACGCCGTCGAGGACGGCCGCGTGCTCGACACCGGCATCATGACGTCGCCGGACGTCATGCCGTACTGGAACATCACCTACTATGCGTTCATACGCCACGGAACCCTCGTCGCACGGTACGGGGAGCTGCACGACGTCACCGTTGCACCTGGCGATGAGACACGTGGCGGCGACGTCATCGGTCACGTGGGGACCGTTCTCAACAGCCGCGCCGTCACTGATGAGGCGCCGGCATACATCCAACAGCTGTCCGCCAGGGACGCTGTCTCCATGCTCCACTTTGAGCTGTACCGCACCGTCCCGGAGGAAAACGCGGCGTATCTGGGCGGCAACTGGTTCGGCGACTATCAGCCTGGCAGCCTCGTCGATCCGACTGAATACCTCAAGCAGGCCGCCCACGATATATAAAATAATGCACATTGTTTTTAAATAGATATATCATTAACGCGGCAGTGACCCTCAGAAACAAGAGGCAGTACCTGCTGTTGGCTGCAGCCGTTGGATGCATCGCCGGGCTGTACCTCGCCAGCACCGCATCCGGCCCTGCATCCATCTCGCTGGCACGGCTGGCCGAGCATGAAGGCGAGGAGGTGCAGGTGACCGGGCTCGTCGTCCACGTGGAGCACTACGACACGGCAGTGAGCTTCGTGCTCCGTAACGGCTCCGTGTCCACCACGGTTTTTTCGCCCGACGGCGCCCCCGTCCGGCTGGGTGACCGTGTGCAGGTGACCGGCGAGGTGCAGCGATACGAGGGCATGCTCGAAATCCTCTCCGAGCACACAACGATCCTTGAACGCGCAAACGATACCATCCCTCTCCAGGTGCTCGCCGAGCAGCATCGCCGTTTCCTCGACACCTGCATCACCACCCGCGGCGCCGCCGTCAACGTCACCCCAGACTCGTTTCGGCTCGTAAACGGCAGCTGCAACGTCGACGTCCGGCATATCGGCAGGACGTGCAACGTGACGACAGGCGACGTGGTGACCGTAACGGCGATGCTCCGCTACGATCCGGAACGGATGTGCTTCTACCTGTCCATCGAGCGCGGCACGCACGGCGTCGAACGGCCGGGATGACATGACCGGCCTGTTCCCCATCCTGGCCTGCGCCGCAGCTGGCACCCTGATCGGATGGACGACGGGGCTCATCCCGGGGCTGCATGTCAACACGGTGGCGCTGCTCCTGCTCTCGCTGGCCGACGTAGTCTCGTCGCTGCTCACAGGCGTTCCTGGCATCACCGCAGGCATGGCGCCGCTCCTGCTGGCCGTCATCGTCGCCGCGACGTCAATCGCACATACCTTCGTGAACATCATACCGTCCACGTTTCTCGGTGCACCGGAGGAGGACACCGCCCTGGTCATGTTGCCCGCTCATTCGCTCCTCCGTCAGGGCCGGGGCTACCGTGCCGTGGCGCTGTCGGCGGCGGGAAGCGCTGGAGCCGTCGCCGTCGGCCTTGCATGCCTCGTCCCGTTCCGGCTGCTGCTCGGCTCGCCGACCCACCTGTATGGCCTGCTGACGGACGTCATGCCCTGGGTGCTCCTTGCCGTGGCGGTCGTCCTCGTCGGCACTGAAAAAGATGGCCGGCACGTGGCTGCTGCCCTTGTTTTGTTTCTGTTGGCTGGCGTGTTCGGCATGGCTGTCTTCGAGCTGCATCCCGCGGCGCCGCTCGACCTGCCTGGCTCGCTTTTGTTCCCGGCGCTGTCGGGCCTGTTTGCGATTCCCACGCTGCTGCATTCGATGGACGCGGCGCCGGTGCCCGAGCAACAGGTCGAGAACGGCGACGTATCGCCCGGGATACCGGATGTGGGGACGGGGGCGACGGCGGGCGCAGCTGTCTCGGTGCTTCCAGGCGTTACTGCCGCCGTTGCCACGGTGCTGGCGCTCGTGGCACGCGGCCGGAAGCAAGCCGAGAGCATCATCGTGACGCTCTCTGCGGTCAACACCGCCAACGCTTTTTTCGTCCTCGCCGCGCTCTTTGTCATCGGGCGGGCGCGGAGCGGGGGTGCCACCGTCATCCAGGAGCTGCTGCCGGTGGAGCCGTGGACGGGGTCGCTGCCGCCTGCCGCGCTGCCGGTGCTGCTCATCGCGGTCGTGGTCGCAGGCGCGGCGTCGTATTATTTCACGCGGGCAGCTGGGCGGGCTGCGGCCCGGTATATCTCCGCTGTGCCGTACCGACAGGTGGCCCAGGCGACCATGGTCGGCATCGGCGTCATGGTGGCTCTGTTCACCGGCGTTGTCGGCCTTGCCTGTCTCCTCGCCGGCTCTCTTGTCGGTCTGCTCTGCCTGAAATGGCGGGTGCGCCGCAGCGTGCTGATGGGATTCCTGCTCCTCCCGATACTCCTGTATTACCTGTAAACCATGCATCTGCAATAATCCTTTTAAAAAACCGTCTGTTTGTCTACAATGGGAGGTGAAAAAATGGAAATCGCACGGTCGGAGGAGAGCGCGGGGACCTTTCTGCTCATCTTCGCTGTTCTCCTGACTATTATCACGCTGGCCGCCGCCCTGCTGCTGTAGGCGAAGGCGACATGAAGCTAACGAGCCAGGCGGCAGATGGCTCAGCCGGCAACTATCCAGATATTCTCGGATGCATCGAGGTGTTACATCTCTTTGACGGCCTTCCACGTCCGCTTCCGGTAGGGCTGTACGTCGATGCCATGTTCGCGGGCGACGAGCAGCGCCGCCACCTCGGGGATGACGTGCTCCTGTTCCGCCCGCTCGCTGACCATGCGCCTCGCCTCCTCCTCGGACATCTCTCTGGCAGATAACGTCTCGCAGATCTCGGTGACCAGGTCCCGGCGTTTGGTCTGCACGATGCTGCCGTCGACTTCGAAGCCCAGCGGCACCTCGACGGCTGCAGGGTCAAACGTGGGCGTGTAGCCCGCATCGGTTTCCTCCAGCAGTCCCTGCTCGAGGCCGCGCTTGATGAACCGCTTCGCCTGTGCCGGGGTCAGCCAGCCGAGCTCGTAGGACAGCGTCATGTATATCTCGTTGTCGTCCAGGCTGTCCGTGCCGCTCCGCTGAAACAAAAACGCGATGAGTTTCCTCGCCTCCGTTGTCATGCTATCCGCTCCACAAGGCCTTCGGTATCGTCCAGACGCCATGCCTCGACGGTCCACGTCTCCCGCCACGCATCGTCGACGACGAGCCCCGTCAGCCCGAATCGACGGACGCGCTGCTGCGCCTGCAGCGGCCGCTCGGAGCGCAGATAGAGGTCGCTCTCCACCATGTCGACAAGCCGACCGAGGTCGTCGTCGGATGCATCGCCGAGGGTGACTCTGGCTGCCCCGGCAACGACCAGGTCGATGACGTCCTCTACGCGCCGCGGCGCCGCGTCAAGCCACAGAAACGCCTTCCTGGATACCTTCTTGTAGACGTCGAGGTTGGCCCTGTTGCGCCGATGGCCGTCCAGGTCGACCACGTAGAGCAGGTCATGCTCGCCGCGGAGCTCCCGCAGCGTCTCGACGGCGCTGCCATGTTCTCCTTCGAGGAGAGCCTGGCCGCGTTCGACGTACACCAGCGGTATCTGGTCCATCGGACGGCAAACACAGGGGACGTTAAAACGTTTTCCACCCGCCAACCTTTAAATGAGGCAGGAGATGTAGACCTCGTGCAGAGGACGGCTATCTCGGTAGCGCGGCGCAAGGCGCAGGAAGCGCTGCAGCAGCTCATCCAGCGCGGATTGCTGGACGACAGCCGGCGCATCAGCCGCACTGAGCATGAGGTCCAGATCCCCGTCGTCACACCTCCAGATGATTTTCCCTGTGCGTTCAAGGTCGTCGAGCAGGAGGAAATCCAGCCGCGCAGATATCCAACGCCGATGGCCGAGATACACGCCCGCATTCAGCAGGAGCTGCCGGATGTTGACGTGGCAATGCTGCCCGACAGCTGGGAAAAAATCGGCGACATCCTCGTCATGTGCTTCCCCGACGGCTTCCCCGGGAAACAGCAAGCCGCCGCGGTATACGCCGCCGTGCTGGGCTGCCGCGCCGTCCTAGAAGACATCGGCGGCATATCCGGGATCAAGCGCCAGCCGCGCGTCCAGCATCTCTGGGGCGACCACGACACCGAGACAGTCCACCGGGAAAACGGCATCGCCTTCAGGCTCGATCCACAGCGCGTGATGTTCTCGTCGGGCAACGTCGACGAGCGCATCCGAATGGCATCTGCGGCAACTGAAGGCGAGGTCGTCGTCGACCTCTTCGCCGGCATCGGCTACTTCACGCTGCCGCTGGCCGTGCATGGCAGCGCCAGGGTCTACGCCTGCGACATCAACCCAACGGCTGCCGGTTATCTCCGAGAGAGCGTCCGTCTCAACGGCGTCGAGAGCCGCGTCGACGTTTTGGAGGGTGACTGTCGCAGCGTGGCGCCGCGCGGCGTTGCGGAGCGCGTGGTCATGGGACACCTGAAGGCAGCACCCTTTCTCCCCACGGCCATGGAGGCGCTACATCCGGCGGGCGGCATAGTGCACTACCACTGCACCTGCTCCGCCGACGATTTCCCCGATGAACCGCTGGAAGATGTGCGAAAAGCGGCACGAAACGCGGGGTGGAGCACGGAGCTTTTGCAGCCCAAGATGGTCAAGTCCTATGCGCCCGGCGTCGTCCACGGCGTCCTCGACGTCGCCGTCGAGTAAAAACCGAAACATTTGAATAGCCACAGCGGGGGCCTGGCAGTATGTTTATAAACGCTGCTGGCATTGACCAACGAGAGACATGACCGAACTAGAAGACCTCCCGGGGGTTGGCCCCTCAACGGCGAAAAAACTCGAGGAATCAGGCTTCTCCGACCTCATGTCCATCGCGGTTGCGTCGCCCGGCGAGCTGTCCAGCCTCGGCGACATCGGCGAGAGCACAGCTAGAAAGATCATCCAGGCAGCCCGCGACGAGGCCGACGTCGGCGGATTCGAAAGCGGCGAAAAGATCATGGAGCGCATGCGGCAGCGCCGGAAACTCACGACGGGCTCAAAGTCGTTCGACGAGCTGCTCGGCGGCGGATTCGAAAGCCAGGCCATCACCGAGCTGTTCGGCGAGTTCGGCTCCGGCAAGACACAGGTCGCGCTGCAGCTCTCCGTCACGGCGCAGCTCCCCGAGGAAGAGGGCGGCCTCGACGGCCACACGGTCTTCATCGACACGGAGAACACGTTCCGGCCGGAGCGCGTCATCCAGATGGCCGAGGCGATGGACGTCGAGCCGGAGGAGGCGTTGAAAAAGATACACGTCGCGACTGCCTACAACTCCAACCACCAGATGATGCTGGTGAAAAAAGCCGACGAGATCGCGAAGGAGCACCCCATCCGCCTGGTCATCGTGGACTCCCTGACCGGCCACTTCCGGGCGGAATACGTCGGCCGCGGAACACTCGCCGACCGGCAGCAGAAGCTCAACACGCACATGCACGACCTGCTCAGGTTCGGCCGTCTCAACAATGCAGCCATCTGCGTCACCAACCAGGTCTCCGCAAAGCCAGACGCCTTTTTCGGCGATCCAACGCGACCCATCGGCGGCCACATCGTCGGCCACACGGCCATGTTCCGCATCTATCTCCGCAAGTCAAAGGGCGGCAAACGCATCGCCCGTCTCATCGACTCGCCGCACCTGCCGGAGGGAGAGGCGGTCTTCATGGTCAACGAGGACGGCATACGTGACTGACATGCCAGACAGGATAGCGCTCCCGCAGGGGGCAGGCGGCAGCGAAACCGAGGCGTTCATCAAAAACCATATTCTCCCGCGATTTGAGCAACCGAACGTGGAGGTATCCCTCGAGGCGCTCGACGATGCAGCGGTCGTCGACGGCGTCGTGTTCACCACGGACAGCCATACCGTCCAGCCGCTCTTTTTCCCCGGTGGCGACATCGGCAGCCTCGCCGTCGCTGGCACCGTCAACGACGTCGCGGTCATGGGCGCCGAGCCAATCGCGCTCTCCGCAGCCGTCATCATCGAGGAGGGCCTGCCGATGGAGACCATCGAACGCGCCCTGGACGGCATGGCGTCCTGCTCCCGCGACGCAGGCGTCCCCGTCGTCACCGGCGACACCAAGGTCATCGAGCACGGCGCACTGCAGGAAATGATTGTCACCACGGCGGGCATCGGCCGGGCAAGCGAGGCGCTACGGTGCAACCTCGAGCACCTCGACCGCGCGAACAGGTGGCTGAGGGACAGCGCCCTCCGGCCCGGCGACCGTCTCATCCTGAGCGGCCACGTCGCCGACCACGGCATCGCGCTGCTGTCCTTCAGGGAGGGCTACGGCTTCGAGACCGAGATAACGTCCGACGTGGCGCCGGTCAACGGCCTGATACAGCAGTGCCTGCAGGCAGGCGGTGTCGTCGCTGCGAAGGACCCGACCCGGGGTGGCCTGGCCAACACGCTGCACGAAATGGCGTCCAAGTCCTGTGTCGGCATGCACATCATGGAGGAACGTATCCCCGTCAGGGAGGGCACCATGGCGGCGTGCGAGATGCTCGGCATCGATCCGTATACGGTCGGCAACGAGGGCAAGGTCGTGCTCGCCGTCACACCCGACATGGCTGATGACGTCCTGCAGGCCATGCGGCGGCATCCACTGGGCGGCGATGCAGCCGTCATCGGGCAGGTGACTGACGGACAGCGCGTCGTGCTGGAGACAGCCGTGGGCGGTACCCGTCTGCTTGAGGCACCAGTCGGCGACCCCATCCCCCGCATCTGCTGAACGTTACACCAGATTTGCTTCCAGGCAGCCCACCCAGAGCATCTCGAACAGGATGGCGATGACGAGCGGCACCCCGGCTGTCTCGCTGAACAGCGGCAGCGCGATGAGGATGGCCAGACCCTCGTTTTTGAAGGAGCCGAACAGCATGAGCGGTCGCAGCCGCGCACGTGGCACGCCGGCACGTTTGCCAGCGAGCTTTATCAGGATACCGCTGCCAAACGTGCGCACTGCAACGGCTGCAGCGATGACTGCCACCATCGGCCATTCATGGAACAAAAAAGAGCGCCGTGCCCCGACAATGCCGAACATCAACACAAAGAAGCACACGTTGGTCAGCATCGTCACCTGCCGCGACGACAGCGGCAGCCGCCGCGCCCCGCGGGAGAGCAGCAGCGGCAGCAGGATGAGCAGGAGCACCGTCCGGACGATCTCCCATGTGCTGATTGCCTCGCCGGCGCACAAGAAAATGATGAGCGGCGTCAGCGCGAGCGAGCAGAGATAGAGAAACGACAGCGAGACCAGCGAGAACTCGACGTCACCACCGATGACCCGCGATATGGGGAGCACGGCGACCGCCGGGGGCACCGCGGCCATCGCGACGAACCCGTACCGGACGGGCGGCTGGAAGAGCATCCCGAGTGCGATGGCCAAGCCGGACAGCCATACAAAGCTCATGAAAAACGGCAGCATGATACGGCGTCCCTCCCGCCGGAGCTCGATGTCGCGCAGCCGGATGGGCATCAGTGAAAATGTCATCGCCACCATGAGCGATACCGTGGATATTTCGGTGGTGTAGCCAGGATAGCCGCCGACGAGCAGGCCTGCACCGATGGCCAGCGAGACCATCAGAGCGAAGCTGGACAGCAGCTTCCGGATGGCGGCCACGAGGGGCATCTACAGCGACGCCCCGTCATCCTGTATATTGCTTCGAAGACGGCACATCGCCGTCATTGTTTCTCCGCGATGCCGCGTGCCGCTATCATGCCCGTCGCCGCAGATGCGACGATACCTCGAGATAGACCCGCGCCGTCACCGGCCACGAAAAAATTATCGATGTCCGTCTCAAGCCCGTCATTCACCTCGAATCGCATCGAATAAAACTTTATCTCCGGGGCATACAGCAGCGTGGAATCCTGCGCGATGCCCGGGATGACGGCCGACAGTGCATCCAGCCCCTCCACTAGGTCGGTGACCACGCGGTGGGGAAGCGCCATCGATATGTCTCCCGGTGTCGCGTTTCTGAGTGTGGGTGCCACATAGGAGCGCCGGATGCGTTCCCAGGTGGAGCGCCGCCCTGATTTGAGGTCGCCGAGCCGCTGGACGATGGGCATGTCGCCGCCGAGAATGGATGCCATCTCGGCGATGGATGAACCATAGGCGGTGGTGTTTTCCTGTGGCTCCGTCAGCTCGACGTTGACGAGGAACGCGAAGTTGGTGTTCTCCGACGTGCTGTCTATGGATGAATGACCGTTCACGGACACGTATTCGCCGTAGTCCTCCATCACTACGAATCCCTTCGGGCAGACGCAGAACGTCCGGACGAAGTCGTCATATGTCGACGTGTAGATGTGAAACTTGGGGTCCCATGCTTTGGCGACGATGTCCTCTATGACCATCGCTGGCACCTCGACACGGACGCCGATGTCGATTGGCGCGTGCCGCGTCGCGATGTCGTGCCGTTCGGCCTGCCTGCTCAGCCATGCAGCACCGGAGCGGCCGACGGCCGCGATGACATAGGTCGCCTCCACGGTACCGTTCTCCAGCTGGAGGCGGAACGGGCCGTCGCGCTCAATGTCCTGCACCTCGGTTTCTAGCAGAAACGAGACACCTTGCTTTTCCAGCCATACATGCAGGGACGAGATGACCTTGGGGAGGCGGTCGGAGCCGATGTGCCGCTGCGGAATCGGGATGAACCGGATGCCGTGCTGCGATGCTGTCTTTTCCAGCTCGTCGAGGTCGTGTCCGTAGAGCTTGTCGGGGGCGCCGTGCTCCAGGAAGATGTCGTCGATGCGCTGAACCAGCTCGTCTGCGTCGTCGGTAAACTCGTACAGGTTGCCGCCGACATCTGCGCGGAGGTTGAGCTTGCCGTCGGACAGGCCGCCGGCGCCGCCCAAGCCGCACAAAATGGCGCAGGGGTCGCACTTGAAGCACTTCGTGTATTGCTCCATGGGGCACCGTCGCTCCGTAATCGCTTTTCCTTTGTCGATGATGACAATGTCGTCGATGCCCTGCATGGCGAGTTCATGCGCAGCGAAAAGCCCTGCCGGCCCGGCTCCGATGATAGCCACGGTGTAGCGGTTGTTTCGTGCCACAGATGCAATCCCCCGATGGACTTAAATACATTTTCCTGCCGGGCCGCACATCCCACAATCAATATATACGTGCTTTCCATATCCGACTGAAATGAGATATCTCAAGCTGGAAAACGGCAGGGTCGACGACTTTTTAGAACAGCTTTCCGCCTATGGCGACCTCTATGCCCCGACCCAGATATCTGAGGAATTCTACGACTACCGGGAGATAGAGGACGTCGACGACGTCGCCTTTGACTACACCCGGACGATAACTCCGGCAAAAAAATACTTCATCCCGACCGAGCAGGAGATGTTCACGTTCGACATGGAGACAAGTGAGTACGAGGAGACGCTGGATGACGTCGAGCCATTTGTGCTCTTTGGGTTGCACGCGTGCAGCATCGTCGGGCTGCGCATCCTCGACGGCGTCTATCTCAACCAGTACCCGGACAAGTATTACAAGGTGCGCCGTGACGCCGGGATCATCATCGGTCTGAGCTGCCTGCCGGACGAATACTGCTTCTGCAACCTTCGCCGGACGGATTTCGTCGACGTGGGCTTCGACCTCTTTCTCCATGAGCTTCCCGACGGCTACCTCATACGGGTGGGCAGCGAAAAAGGCCACAAGATCGTCGACGAAAACCCGGGCCTCTTCGTCGAGGTGACGCCGGAAGACATCAAGCACTTCAAGCAATTCGAGAAAAAACGGCATGAACTGTTCCAGTATCAGGGCAGCTTCGACAACCTGCGCTACATGCTCGAGCTCACCAAGGGTCACCCGCTCTGGGAGGAGGAAAGCGAGAAATGCCTCGGCTGCGGCAACTGCACCATGACGTGTCCGACGTGCAGGTGCTACGACGTGCAGGACATCCCCGACATCGACGGTCGCCACGGCAAACGCGTGCGCTTCTGGGATTCCTGCCAGTTCCGAAGCCACGGGCTCGTTGCTGGGGGCCACAACTTCCGCGAGACAAAAAAAGACCGCTTCATCAATCGATATGTCTGCAAGAACGCGTATTTCTATCCTTTGGGGACGAGCTACTGCGTCGGCTGCGGCAACTGCACCTATTTCTGCCCGGCTGACATCGACTTCCTGGACAACCTGATGAAAATACGCGGCATCGCGGAGGAAACATATGAGCAATGAAGGCAGCCAGGAAAACATCTACGACCTCTACAAGTGCCGCATCCTCCGCGTCTACGAGATGACCGACGAGGACAAGCTCTTCCTCCTCCGCTTTGAGGACTCCGACATCGCCGAAGAGTGGACGTTCACGCCTGGACAGTTCGTCCAGGTCTCCATCCCCGGCGTCGGCGAGATTCCCATCTCCGTGTGCTCGTCGCCGATGCGCCGCGGATTCTTCGAGCTCTGCATCAAGCGCGCGGGCAAGGTCACCGAGGTCGTCCACCGGATGGAGCCCGGCGACTACATGGGCATCCGCGGGCCCTACGGCAACGGCTTTCCGATGGACACATTCGAGAATCACGACCTGCTGCTCATCGCGGCCGGCATCGGCATGGTGCCGCTCCGCTCCGTGTTCCTCCACGCGATGGACAACCGGTGGAAGTTCGGCAACATCACCGTCATCAACTCCGCCCGCTACGGCCACAAGCTGCTGTTCCGGAAGGAGCTGGAGGCCATGCGGGACATCGCCGAGGCGGAGAACATCAACATCCTCCAGACCGTCACCCGGGACCCGGAATGGCCCGGCCGGACGGGCAGAGCGCAGCATCACATTCAGGATGCAAACACCGACCCCGACGATGCGTATGTCGTCGTCTGCGGGCCGCCGCAGGCCTACCGGAGCGTCTTCGAAAAAGTCATCGAGGCGGGCTACGACCCTCGCAACATCTACGTCACGCTGGAGCGCAGGATGAAATGCGGCGTCGGCAAATGCGGGCACTGCATCGCCGGCTCATCGACCTTCCTCGAGTACATCTGCATCGACGGCCCGGTGTTCAGCTACTACGACATCATCTCAACCCCCAATCTCATCTAGTGATAGCATGACCACGAAAATAGGTATACACGGGTTAACCTCCTGCTACGGATGCCAGCTCAGCATCGCCATCGTGCAGCGCATCCTCGACGTCGCCGACAGGTTCGACATCGAGTACTTCTACATGCTGTCGAGCGAGGGCGAGATATCGCCAGTCGACGTCGCGTTCGTCGAGGGCAGCGTCAGCACCGGCATGGACGAACATGAGCTGCGAGAGATACGCGACAACGCAGACGTCGTCGTCGCGGTCGGCTCCTGCGCCATCCACGGCGGCGTGCAGGGCATCCTCGCCGACGAGGACATCGACTACCAGGAGGCATTTGAGGACGTCTACGGCGACAGCGAGATGGACTACGAAGGCTGCGTCGCTCGACCTATCGACTCCGTCGTCGAGGTCGACTACCGGCTACCCGGCTGTCCGCCTGAGGAGCCGGAGATTATGTACTACATGGCGACGCTGGCGATGGGCAGCTGGCCGGAGGAAAAAGACTACCCGGTCTGCGCGGAATGCCGACGGGCCGGCAATCCCTGCATCCTCATCGAGCGCGGCGAACCCTGCCTCGGGCCCGTGACGGTTGCAGGATGCGACGCTCGCTGCATCTCCTACGACGTGCCCTGTGTCGGCTGCCGCGGCGCCGTTCCGCACGAGACAGCGTGGTTCGACTCTCTTGCCAGGACATTCAAGGACATCGGCATGGATCGCGACGCTGTCGAGAAACGCATGGCTATCTTTTCCGCGCGGCATCCCCAGATGCAGGGGATGCTCGACGAGGTCTATGGAGAGGAGGAATAAACATGAAAGTGACACAGGAAATCACGGTTGACCACCTCGCCCGCATCGAGGGCAAGGCAGGCATCGAGGTAGACATCAGCGAGGACGCCGTTGAAGCAAAGCTCAAGGTCACCGAAGGCCCGCGGTTCTTCGAGGTCATCACAAAGAACAAGCACTGGCGGGAGGCCGTCACCATCTTCCCGCGCATCTGCTCGTTCTGCTGCACCCCGCACAAGCTCACGCCCATCGAGGCCGTCGAGCGGGCCCTCGACGTCGAGCCGTCGGAGCAGACGAGGCTGCTGCGCGAGCTCCTCTACATCGGCAACATCCTTGAAAGCCACGCGCTGCATCTCTATCTCCTCGTCGTCCCCGACTACCTCGGCTACCCGGACGCATTTGCGGTATCAGAACAGCAAAGCGGCCTGGTCGAGGACGGCATATTCCTCAAGGACATCGGCGCCGAGATACAGTCGTCGCTCGGCAGCCGCTCTATTCACCCCGAGTCAGCGCTCGTCGGCGGCTTCGGCACGCTGCCCGGCCGCGAAAAGATGCAGGAAATCCGGGACATGGCCGACCGCGGTATCGCCATGGCTGAGCGCGCCGTTGACTTCTTCGCCGAATACGAGTATCCGTCGTACGTGGACAGTGAACGCCGGCATCTCTCCATCGCCTGCCCCGACAGCTACAGCGTCTACGGCGACGAGATCGTCTCCTCCGACGGCGACTCGTTCAAGGTCGAGGACTACATCTACCACCTGCAGGAAAGCGTTGCTCCGTACTCGTTCGCCAAGCGCGGCAGCTACAAGGACGAGCCATACATGGTCGGCGCGCAGTCCCGCCTCATAAACAGCTGCGACCGGCTCACCGGACGAGCTGCGGAGCTCATGGAGCAACATCGCGCGCTGGTCACCCCTGACAACCCGTTCGCCAACAACTTCGCGCAGGCCATCGAGATGGTCTATTTCCTGGAGCGCATCAAGGAACTCATCGACGAGATCGGCACGCCCGAGCAGCAGGAGCCTGCAAAGCCGACGCGGAGCACCGGCGAGGGCTACGCGGTGACCGAGGCACCCCGGGGCCTGCTCATCTACTATCTGAACATCGAGGACGACCAGGTCGTCGACGCTGATGTCATCACTCCGACGGCCATGTTCCTCCCCATGATGGAGGTCGACATCGCGGACATGGCGACCGGGCTCTGGCAGGACGGCTGCCAGGACGAGGAAACCATCGCTGATAAGGTCGAGATGGTGTCACGGGCCTACGACCCCTGCATATCATGCAGCGTCCACGTCACCAGGCTTTAGTGGTCACGCTTGGCAGTCCACTCGCTGGCGAGGACGCCGTCGGACAGTGCGTCCATGACGCATTGCAGGAGATGGTCGACGCCCGCATTGTCTATCTCGGCACCGACATCTTTCGCTTCAGCAACGTCTACCATGGCGAGCCGCTCGTTGTTGTCGTCGACGCGGTCTACTCGAAGCGGCATGCCGCCGGTGACGTCATCCATTTTGCAGGCGATGAAGTATTCTCGGAGCTCAACGACGTCGCCACCGACGCGCACATGCTCGGGGTCGGCGAGGGACTCAAGATACTCCGCAGGGTCATGCCTCGCTTTCCCGACGAGCTGTACTTCATCGGTGTCTCCTGCAAGCACTTCGGCCACGGCGAGATGAGCCCGGAGGTACAAAAAGGAATCGAGGAGGCGGTGACGCTTGTCCGTGAGCTCCTCGCCCGGCAGTCAGGTTAATGCAGGAAATACCGGCGTCCGGTGAACACCATCGGGATGTCGTGTTCGTTGGCCGCCTCGATGACCTCGCCGTCGCGGATGGAGCCACCGGGCTGCACGATGGCTCTGATGCCCGCCTCCGCTGCGACGTCGACGGCGTCGCGGAACGGGAAGAAGGCGTCCGACGCCATCACCGATCCTTTGACGTTGCCGCCACCCTTCTTGGTGGCGATCCAGCTTGCATCAACCCGGGAGGTCTGGCCGCCGCCGATGGCCACTGTGTGGGTGCCCTTCGCGAAGACGATGGCGTTGGACTTGACGTGCTTGACGCATTTCGCCGCGAAGACCATGGTCTCGATGTCGTCGGGTGTCGGCTCCGCCTCCGTCATCACTTTCCATTCATGGGGGTCGAAGGGCGTGATGTCTCTCTCTTGGACGAGCAGGCCGCCGCCGACGCTCCGCAGCTCGAAAGACGGCCGGCGCTCCCGACAGCCGAGTCCCTCCACCTCGAGCAGGCGAAGTTTTTCCTTCTGCTCAAGGATTTCCCTTGCTGCCTCGGTGTATCCCGGGGCGATGATGACCTCGAGAAAGATCTCCGTCATCTTCCCGGCCAGCTCACGGTCGACGTCGCGGTTGACCGCCACGACACCGCCAAACGGTGAATACTCGTCGGTCGCAAATGCTTCGTCCCAAGCCTCGGCAAGGTCGCCCGCGGAGGCGACACCGGACGGCGTCGCATGTTTCATGATCACCACGGTCGGCTCCGTGAATTCCTTGACGCATTCGATGGCGTCGCTGGCGTCCAGGATGTTGTTGTAGGATATCTCCTTGCCCTGCAGCTTCACCGCAGTGGCGACGCAGGGCTCCCGGGTAGCGCCGCGGTAGAACGCGCCTCGCTGGTGCGGGTTTTCACCGTACCGTAGCTGTTTGTCCAGCCGATACGGCGGGACGAGCAGCTCCGGAAAACCGTCGCTGTCTTGCTGCCCGGCGATCGATGCATCATAATACGCAGTCCGCCGCACTGCCTCATACGCAAGCCTGCGCCGCAGATCCTCGCCAATGTCCGGCAACGCCGCCGTTACGCGCTGATACTGCGACGGATGTGACACCACGGCGACGTCACGCCAGTTCTTGGCTGCCGCCCTCACCATGCAGGGCCCCCCGATGTCCATCTTGTCGATGCCACGTTCAGGGTCGTAGAAGTTGCAGACGACCATGTCGATGGGCGTGACATCGTTTCGCTTGAGGGTGTCCATGTCGTTGCTGTCCCGCCGCGCCAGGATGCCCGCGTAGATGTCGGTGTGCAGTGTCTTCACACGGCCGTCTATGAGGTCGGTGAAGCCGGTGATAGCTGCAACCGGCGTCACGTCGATGCCTGCATCGGTGAGCACGTCGGCGGTCCCGCCCGTCGAGACGATGGCGACGCCTGCCTCGTTCAGCGCGGAACAAAAACCCACGATGTCTGTCTTGTCGTAGACGCTTACCAGCGCCGTCTCTGGCTTCATGCTGTTACCCACACCTAATGCGACGCCTCCAAATTAATGTTACGGGCAGCGGAGGGGGATGCCCGGAGGGTGCCACCATTTATATTGCTGCCGCGGTTTTGTAGGTGGCAGTGTGGGAAGGGCTGGCAGCCGGGTTTTTCCGGCGGTGTGTCATCCACACTGTCTCTCTTCCTGTACGTTACACTGCAGCAATGCTATATACTTTTTATATAAATATATATTTTAATGCGATAAAGTATATATTTACTCCAGACGTTGCGCTACCATGGCATCGACCTATGCCCTCATCCGGATTCCACCGGTCGAGCTGCGTCAGGTGCAACATAAGCTATCCCGCCAGCGAGGCATCGGCAGCCTGCATCCCCTTGCAGGGAACGACGCTTACAACCTGCTGGCCCGCCTCGACGTGGCTGACAACCGGGAGGAACACAGGATGATGGACGCCATACAGAACACACACGGGGTGTCCGGTGCCATAGTCCTGACCAGGGTACCGGCGTAGCCCCATTATTCCCCATATATTTTTCTATTCAAACGAGTTGAAAATAACCGCAACCGGAAGCAAGCACCACAATGTTTAAAAACGGAGGTGCCTCCTCCCTCCGTTCTTTTTTAACCGCGCCGACGGTTATACCCTGTGATACCATGAGCTTAACAGTACCTCTCTACCAGAAAAAACAGTTCAAAATAGAGCAGGAATGGCAGCCATACCGCCGGGCGCTCGAGCACGATGAACAGGAATACTTCGACCGGCTCATGCACAAGGCCCGGCAGCACGCCGCCGCAGCTCAGGAGGCAGCCCGCCTCAACCACATGGAGGCGGTGTTCATGTCGATGCTGATAGAGATGCAGAAAGAGATAGACGAACTCACGCGAACGGCGCAGCCCCCAAGATTTGAAAACTTTTATTAATCACTTGTTCTTACTCGCTCTATGTTCAAACTGAGCAAGGGGCTGCTATCATTTATCTCAGGCCTCGGATTCATGGGGCTCATCTTTTACCTCGTGTTTTTCACCTTCGTCGAGATGAACTACCAGTTGCTTTCCAACTATATCCTCCTATTCTCGATTCTTACCGCCGTCATCGCCTGCATCGTCGTATACTTCCTCTCAATCGCGTTTTCGTTCGTCCAGGCCCGCATCAACGTACCGCCCAACGCCGGTGGGTTCATCGGCGGCATCATGACCATGGTCGCCATCATCCTGATGATCGTATCCATCAGAATCAACGACCTCTGGATGAACAACGTGAGCGCATTCGAGCGTATCCACCCCATCACGTCGTTTTTCCTAGCTGCAGCCAGCACGCTGCTGTTCATCTGGCCGGTCGAAGAGCCCCGGAGCAGCGACGAACAGATATGGTAACCGTCAGCGTCTACCGGTACGGCCACCGCCTCGGCCGTGACAAGCGCATCACCACCCACACGGCGCTCGTCGCCCGGGCCTTCGCCGCACGCGACATCGCTGTTGATACCACCGATGACGGGCTGGAGGCAACCATCGCCGACGTCAACAAGCGCTTCGGCGACGACTTTGACATCGAAACCGGGGCGTCGTGGCGCGAGTTTCGCCGCGCCCGTGACGGCGCAGTGGTCCACCTCACCATGTACGGTCAGCCCCTCGACGACGTCATCGACGAGATCCGGCGCCACGACGACATCGTCGTCATCATTGGCTCCCAGAAGGTGCCAGGGTGGGTTTACGGTGAGGCCGACTACAACGTGGCGGTCGGCAACCAGCCACATTCCGAGGTTGCAGCGCTCGCTGTCTTCATGCACCTCCTCACCGAGGGTGGCTGGATGAACCGCCGGTTTTACGGCACCCATCGGGTTGTCCCCCAGCCTCGCGGCAAAAAAATCGTCGAGCGAGACTATGCAGCGCTGCTGCGAGATGCCGGGTGCCCACCCGAGGTCGTCGAACACGCCAGGAAGGTGCAGCACCTCGCCGTGGCCATAGCCCAGCGTGTCAGCCAGCGAGGGATCGACGTCGACCTGGCCACCGTCAAAATCGGCTCCATGCTCCACGACCTCGGCCGGGCGGAAACCCACGGCATCGACCATATCCCGGCCGGTGTCGCCCTGGCACAAAAATATGGTCTGCCCGATAAAATCGTCCGGGTCATCGAACGGCACGGCGGGGCGGGCATCGACCACGATGAAGCAGAAAAGCTCGGGCTTCCGCCCAGGGACTACACGCCCCGGACCATCGAAGAAAAAATCGTGGCGCACGCCGACACCCTGACAGGCCGGGAATACCGTGACGTTGAGACGGCTGCCGCAAAGCTCCGCCGTGATGCAGGCGAGAGAGCGGCGGAAAAGGTACAGCGCCTTCACGACGAGCTGAGTGAACTATGCGGCTGCGACATAGGTGAACTGCCATGACGACCGTCGGCGTCGCGGCCTTCCAGGGCGCCGTCACCGAGCACCTCGACGCCGTCGAGCGCGCCATGCAGGCAATCGATATGAAGGGTAGCGCCATCCCTGTGCGTGACTCCATCGCTGACGTTGACGCTCTTATCATACCCGGTGGGGAGAGCACAACCATCGCCGGCAGGATGCGTCACACCGCCGTCTTCGATGAAATCAGGGAGCGCAGCGATAACATCCCCGTCATGGGAACCTGTGCAGGCTGTATTTTGCTTGCTGAACGGATTGTCGGCAGCGACGTCATGCCGCTCGGTCTGATGGACATGGAGGTGGAGCGAAACGCCTTCGGGAGGCAAAAGGAATCATTTCAATGCCGGCTGCCGGTAGCCGAGATCGGCGAGGTGCCCACGGTGTTCATCCGGGCGCCGCTCATCACGAAAACATGGGGAAGCTGCACCGCGATGGCGTCCATAGAGGAGGGCATCGTGATGGCCCGGCAGGGGAACAAGCTGGCGCTGGTGTTCCACCCGGAGCTCACCGATGACGTCCGCATCCATCACTATTTCCTGCAGATGCTGTAAAAGAGAGCGATGCCGGGCCGGGGCTACGCCTGTATGATCTTTTTTCGGCCCATAGCCTGCAGATAGCGGACCTCCTTTCCATTCTCCAGTTCACCTTCGAACTCGTCGGGGATGTCGATGGTGAAGGTCTCATAGGTTTCCATGTCCATGAGCTGGGCGTTGCCACCAGACATGGATATCACCTGGCCGCGTCGCTTGTCGATGATGGGCACGTTGACCTTGTGGCGGACCGGGTTGACGATGCTTCGCTTCTGATCGTCGAAGATGCCGACCGCCTCGATGCGCGCCTTTGCCTCTCCGTGCTTCCCCGGCTTTGACGTTGTCATGCCGACGATTCTGCACGGCTCGTCGTCGATGAGTATGTAGCGTCCCTCTTTCAAGTCTTTGACTTCGACCACGTCTTTCATGTGAGCACCTAACCCGGGAAACGCAAACCCCTAAATAAGGTTTTGGAAACCAATCGGTTTTTTGCGTTATGTCGTACCGCCACGTCAGTGGTCGACGAAAGCGGAATATTTATTTACACTCGCGGCCTACTATCCTCCAGGGGAAAAGATGGAGGTCGACAGCGGTCCAGACGACTATTTCGGAAACCCAGCACGGATAACAGAATACAAAATACTGCTGTACGTCGGCATCGCGATGCTGGCAGCCGGAGGGCCATTTCTCTTCCTTGCGGGAAAACGGTATGGTGGCCGGCGTCGTTCTTGAATTCATCGGGTTTATGTGCGCTGTAAGCGGATGGGTGGACCTGCGAGAGGAAAAGAAAAAACAAGGGGTAAAACGAACATCTACGCCCGCTGGAGCAATGGCTTTGATTGCAGGGCTAGTAAGTGTGTTCCTTTCTCGCCTTCCATACGTCAGTCTAATGCTGGGCGCGGCAGCGATACTGATTGCTGTCAGAGCCGTCCGGCAGAGAGACAACGAATACGGCCCCGTGAGCGGCATATGCGGCGTCATGGGCATAGCCGCCACTCTGTACGTGATGGTTTTGTTTTCTCCGTTTGCCTGAAGTTTGCGGATGGGCGAACAAAAGTTATAAAGCGCAGTGTCATGCTCATCTGGATGACAGCCATCGTCCACGACGAGCGTTTCACCCGCCACGACAATCCGTCTCATCCGGAGCGAGCGGAGCGCCTGCTCTCCGTCATGGGATACATCGAGCAGCTGCCGTTTTACAAGGAACTGGAGCACATCACGCCTGAGGCGATAGATGAAGAGGCGCTGCTTAGGGTTCACTCTGAGGCGATGGTCGCCCGTATCAAGAGCACGGTCGGCTGGCTCGACCCGGACACGTATCTCTCGGAGGACTCATACGAGGTCGCGCGGCTGGCGGCCGGTGGCGTGATTTCGGCATGTGATGCCGTGGTCGAGGGAAACGTGGATAACGCCTTTGCCCTGGTTCGTCCGCCGGGACATCATGCCACATCTACGCGTTCGATGGGCTTCTGCCTGTTCAACAATGCCGCGCTGGCAGCCGACCATCTCACGCGGCAGGAAAAACGGGTGCTCATCTTCGATCACGACGTCCATCACGGCAACGGCATCGCCGACATCTTCTATGACCGGAGCGATGTGCTCTATGAGTCGATTCACCTCTCTCCGCATTTTCCCGGCTCCGGTGCGGTCGACGAAATCGGCGTCGGCGCTGGTGAGGGATACACGGTCAATGCGCCGCTGCCCCATCGCGTCGGCGACGAAGGCGTCCGCGCCGTCATGCGGGAGGTCATGCTGCCGGTGGCGGAGCAGTTCGACCCGGACTTCGTCATCGTCTGCGCGGGCTTCGACTCGCACCACACGGACGCGCTCGGCGGCCTGTTTCTCACCATCGATTTTTACGGTGAGCTCCTCCAGCAGCTGATGGACCTGCAGCCCCGGCTTGTCTGCACGTTGGAGGGCGGGTACAAGCTCGACGTGTTGAAGAAGGGCGTCGCGATCGAGCTTGGTGTGCTGCACGGTACGCCGCTGACCTGTGACGACGAGGCTGAGGACGGCCGTGACCCGGACCCGGTCATCGACGACATGCGGCGTGTGCTGCAGCCTTACTGGGATGTCTCGTCCTGAGAGCTGCAGCGGACCGTGGTTTTGACGCCGCCGCGGACGTTGAACGTGCCGATGACCTCGAGCGAGTGTGGCTGCACCGTTTCCATCAGGTCATGGTAGATAGCGTTGGTCGCCTCCTCATGCGTCATGTACCGGTCGCGGTAGGAGTTGAGGTAGAGCTTCAGGGACTTCAGCTCCACGATCCAGCGGTCGGGCACATAGGTGATATGGATGGTAGCGAAGTCGGGATAGCCGGAGCGGGGACACAGGCAGGTGAACTCAGGGAACTCGAGTGACACGGTGTAGTCTTCATCCGGCGAGGGGTTCTCCCAGACCTCGAGCTCCGCCTCGGCGATGGCTTTTTCTCCGTACTTCTCGCTGCTCATCGGCTGTGAAAGCAGCATCGCTATATAACCTTCCCGCGTCCATCATTTTTTATAGCGACGTGTGTTGAAGCAACGTGCATGTCAACCGTCTGATGCTGCCGTTTCTGTTCGTCGGCGTGCTCGCTACAGCGGCTATCTTCACGGCACCGTTTGCCCTGCAGCGCGGCACCGTAACGGGGTTTGAAGGCCGCGCCTGGCACATCGACCACCGGGAGGCCTGGGAGAAGCTGCCGCTGCTGCCGCGCCTTGTATATTACGGCGGCGACGTGGTCTGTCATCAACGACATCAGCGTTCATACATGCTGCACGGCAACCAGATGCCGGTCTGTGCACGTGACGTCGGCCTGCTCGTCGGCATGACCGGCGGCTTCGCCCTCGCCTTGGCTGCAACGCCGGCTGCCACCATTCAGGGCACGTTTCGTGCGATGCTGCCGTTTGTGCAGGGAAAACTCGCGATGGCGGGTGTACTGGCCGGGCTGCTTATCCCGCTGCCGCTGGACGGCTTCCTCCAGCTGCTGACCGCCTACGAGAGCGTCAATCCGCTGCGCACCACCACGGGGGTGCTCTTCGGCTTCGGCGTGGCGCTGCTCGCGTCGCTGTTTCTGCTGGCTGACCCAAGGCGTTACCGATAACGATATTAACGGCAAGTCTATTTGTAGATATGCCCAGCGGGAAATTTGTTATCACCACCGGCGGTGTTCTGTCCGGTCTCGGCAAAGGCATCACCATGTCGTCGATCGGCTTGCTTTTCAAGATGCAGGGATACGACGTGACGGCGATAAAGATCGACCCGTATCTGAACTGCGACGCCGGCACGATGAACCCGTTTCAGCACGGCGAGGTGTTCGTGCTCGACGACGGCAGCGAAGTCGACCTCGACCTGGGCAACTATGAGCGCTTCCTGGACGTCAGCCTGTCCAGCGAGAACAACATCACCACGGGCCGGGTCTATCGTCGGGTCATCGAAAAAGAGCGACGGGGCGACTATCTCGGCAAGACGGTGCAGATCGTCCCGCACGTCACCGATGAAATCAGGGAATGGATCAAGGACGTGGCCCGGGAAAGCGACGTTGACCTCTGCCTCGTCGAGATCGGCGGCACCGTCGGCGACATCGAGTCCATGCCCTTCCTGGAGGCAGTGCGGCAGCTCCACCAGGAGCGGCCTGACGACGTCGTCTTCCTGCATACCACGCTTGTACCGGTGCTCAACGTTGTCGGTGAACAAAAAACCAAGCCGACGCAGCATTCCGTCAAGGAGCTCCGGGCCATCGGTATCGACCCCGACATCATCATCGGCCGGTCGGAGGAGCCACTCGAAGAGAAAACCCGGGAAAAGATATCGCTGTTCTGCGACGTCCCCGTCGAGGGCGTCATCTCGGCGCCGGACGCTGAATGCATCTACAAGGTGCCGCTCATGCTTGACGACCAGGAACTCACCGACTTTCTGCTGCAGCGCTTCGATATGAAGCGACGCGACGGTCTTGACCGGTGGAAGCGCTTCGTGGAGCGGGTGACGCATGCCGACCACGAGGTCACCATCGGCATCGTCGGCAAGTACACGTCGTTGAGTGACTCCTACATCAGCATAGAGGAGGCCTTCAGCCATGCGGGGGCGCCGCTCGACACCGAGGTGTGCATCGAATGGATCGACGCTGAGGAACTCCAGGATGGCGAGGTGTCGCTCGACCACCTGCACGGCATCCTCGTCCCCGGTGGATTCGGGATGCGCGGTGCAGACGGCAAAATCGAGTCTATCCGTTATGCACGGGAGAACGACATTCCGTATCTGGGCATCTGCTTCGGCTTCCAGCTGGCAGTCGTCGAATACGGCCGGCATGTCCTCGGCCTGGACTGCAACAGCATCGAGATCGACCCTGACACGGAGCATCCAATCATCACTATCCTGCCGGAGCAGCACGATGTCGAAAACATGGGCGGAACGATGCGGCTCGGGGCCCAGCCAATCGAGATAACGGAAGACACGCTTGCTCATCGCCTGTACGGCTCGACCGAGATAACGGAGCGTCATCGCCACCGCTACGAGGTCAACCCCGACGACATCGAGGACCTCGAGGCTGCAGGCCTACGCTTTTCAGGTGTCTCGCCCAGCCGACGGCGGATGGAGATCGCTGAGCTGCCCGACCACCGCTTTTTTATCGCCTCTCAGTTCCATCCCGAGTTCACCTCCCGCCCGCTTGCTCCTTCTCCGTTGTTTTATGGCTTCGTGCAGGCGGCCCTGGCGTACAAGCAGGCTGACGAAGATGCATAACGACGCGGTGGAGAGCGGCCCGGGGCAGGATGATTTGTATTCCGTCTACTGCGACCTGTATGGGACTGTGCGGGACTGGCTCGCCGACGGCGCAGCTCTGCATCTCGACGACCTAATGGCGAGCATCACCGCCATGGAGCGGCTGGACGACCTGCTGGACATGGAGCTCATCGAGCGACATGGACCGCTCGTTGCGGCGGAGCCAACCGTCCGGTCCGTCATCGACAGGGCACGAGACACGCTCCAGAAGCGCCTTACACGGCGGCACCTGAACGAGGCAACGCTCCGCCGTCTTGGGGGTGACCTCCGCGGGGCGATGACCGACATGCAGAAAGCCGTTGGCGGGCTTGAATCCCGCGCATCAGACATCGACGACCTCAAGCATCGCATCGCCGTGCGGAAGCAGATACACGCCGTTACGGACCTCCAAAAACGCATTCGGCGGTTCGCCGACACGCTGTCCATGCTCCATGACCTCCGCTGGGAGAGCACGTTCTCAACCACCCGCGTCGAGATAACGCCGAAGCAAGACGTGGTCTACCGGCCGATACAGAGCGCCATCCTCCAGCTGGCGATACCGGAGGCAGCGTCGGTGGAATCCCGGGTGGAGAACGAGAGCATCGTTGCCGTCATCGAGGGAACGATGCAGCTGTCGGTGGCCGGTCATCCCGGCGTTCCCGACACCGAGCTTTCGAAAGTCGTCGTTGACAAGATGGAGGGCTTGACCATCCTGGGGCGTGAGGGAGAGATACACATCACGAAAAATGGAACGACGCCGGACGTGCAGGTACGGAACGTGGGGTAGCCGCGTCTCACGAGGCGAATATGACGGTGAACGTGGAGAGCACCATGAAGAGCATCACCAGCACGGCGACGACCTTCCACAGGAGTTTCTTGTATTTCTCCTTCACGCTATCCCTCGATGGAAATAACGATGTCGTCCATGCTTATTAAATCTGCTGTTTTGCCCTGTATCTGATGCTCCATCTCAAACGAGACGTAATCCCCCGGAACGGTCATCATTTCACCTGCCTCTGGCACATCCGGCAGCGTGATGCCACCTTGTTCGTTCCACTCCCGGTAGAGCTCATCAAGGTCACGTTCCTGCAGCTTTTCCACGATACGGTCGGTTGCATCGCCAAACGCCGGCCCAATCTCTGCATAGTCAGGGGTGACCGCGACGGGGACCTCCTCGATCTCCGGCATCCCTGCCACGATGGAGAGCTCGGCAACGTTCAACGTCTGCCGGATAATGTCGGCGCTCCCCTGCATCTTTTCAGCTGCATCTCGGCTGCCGCCGTAGAGGGTTACAGTCCGGTCGAGCGGCGCGTTCAGCGCGATGCCTCGGCTGCTCTTCCAGTCACGCAGCCGCGAGATGACGTCCTTGACCAGCTCGCCGCGCCGCTCAGCAGCCTCGTCCCGCAGGACGGGCTCCGGCCAGCTGGACACGTGGATGCTCTCAGCGTTTTCGATGCACTTGAAATGCCGATGATATATCTCCTCGGTGATGTGTGGCAGGAACGGCGCCAGCAGCTTCGTGACCCCCAGCGCGACTTCGGAGAGGACATGCAGTGCATCGCCATCGTTTTCGTCGTAGATGCGGTGCTTCACCATCTCGATGTAGTGGTCGGCGAACTCATGCCAGAGGAACTGCTCCGCCGTCCGGATTGCATCGGCATGGTCGAACTCCTCCATGTAGGCGGTGCATTCCTCGACGATGCGGCTGTACCGGGAGAGCATCCACCGGTCGACGTCGCTGAGCGACGACGGGTCACGTTCAACCAGCTCATCTCCCTCCATGGCTTCAAGCGCGCTGCCGACGAACCGGGTGACGCTCCACAGCTTCTTCATCAGCCGCTTGCCCCGCACGAGGTCCTTCGGCCGGAAGGGATGATCCTCGCCGAGGGTGCATTTCGCCGCATAGTAACGCAGCGGGTCGGCGCCGTCCTCCTCCAGAATCTCAAGGGGGTCGATGACGTTGCCGAGGCTGGTGTGCATCGGTCGTCCGTCCGGCGACAGGATGAATCCACCCATCATTATCTCGTCGAACGGCCGCTCGTCGGTTATCAGCAGACAGCGCAGCAGCGTGTAGAACGCCCAGGTGCGGATGATGTCGTGTGCCTGCGGCCGCAGCGACATCGGATACATCGTGCCGTGCAGCTCGTCGTCCCGCATCCAGAACGTGTTGTACAGCGGACTGATGGACGAATCCATCCAGGTGTCGAAGACATCCTCGCAGCCATGCAGCGCTCCGCCACACTTGGGACATGTATCGACGGGCGGATCGTCGATGGTCGGGTCGACGTAGCACTGCTCCCTCGTCGCGACGACGACTTCGCCGCAGTCCTCGCACTCCCAGAGTGGGATAGGCGTCGCAAAATAACGCTGCCGGGAGATGACCCAGTCCCACTGCAGCGACTCAACCCAGTCCTCCAGGCGTCGCTTCATGTGCTCCGGGTACCAGTCCATCTCGTCGGCAGCCTGCAGCACCTCCTCCTTGAAGGGCAACAGCTTGAGGAACCACTGCTCGGCCTGGGTGAACTCCACCGGGGTCTTGCAGCGCCAGCAGACGCCCACCCGCTGCTGGGTTGTCTCCTGCTCGAGGAGCATGTCGCTGTCGCGCAGTTCGTCGATGACCACCTGCCTGGCTTCCTCGACCGGCATGCCTTCATATGGACCGGCGAGTTCGTTCATCCGTCCTTCTTCGTCGATGCAGATGTCCATCGGCAGGTCATATTTGAACGCCATCTCGAGGTCGTCCTTGTCACCGATGGTACATATCATGAGGAGGCCACTGCCGAAGGTCGGGTCGACGCTTTCTTCCTCGACGATCGGCACCGATTTGTCGTACAGCGGCACCTCGACATGCTGGTCGACGAGCCAGGGCGCCCGCTCGTCGTCGGGATGCACGGCAACGAGATGACAGGTAGAAAACATCTCCGGGCGCGTCGTCGCGATCTCGAGGTACTGGCCGCACTCGTCGCGACCGATCCCCCGGTATTTCTCTATCTGCTCGGGCTGCTCCTCCGCAAAATAGAACTTGACGGTGTTGAGCGTGGTCTCCCGCTCCGCGCGTTCTATCTCTGCGTCGGCCATCGCCGTCATACAGCGGGGGCACCAGTTGACGGGGAATTCACCCTGGTAGATGTGTCCCTTCTCGTACAGCTCGAGAAACGATAGCTGGGTGATACGGCGATAGTATTCCGCGTCGGTCTGATAATACACGCTGGGATCCATCGACTCGCCGAGCTTGATGAACTGTCGCTTCATGTCCTCGATGTTTTCCTCGGCGAACTCGCGGCACAGCTCGATGAATTCATGCCGGTCGATGTCCTTCCGGGTGATACCCAGCCGTTTTTCGACCCGTTCCTCTATCGGGATGCCGTTGACGTCGAAACACAGCGGGAAGAAGACGTTGTAGCCCCGCATGCGCTTGTACCTCGCCACGAAATCGATGTGGGTGTAATGGACCGCGTGCCCGATGTGCAGGGCGCCTGATGCATACCGCGGCGGGTTGTCGATGGAGTAGACGGTGTCGTCGTCGGGGTCAAACCGGTAGAGCTCCATGTCCTGCCATCGCTGCTGCCATTTCTCCTCCCAGGCCATCGGGTCGTAGTCGCTGCTCATCCTACCACCGGAAAGAAACAATCCTTATAAGTTTGTTGCCCGCTGGCGCCAGAGATATTGCTCCAATCACGACGTCAGCGCTTCGTTGCGCTGCCAGAGCTCGTCGCCGATGTAGTGCAGGTTTTCGACGGCTTTGCCGCTGTCCCGTTCGACCATCTCCGCTCCGTTCACCAGTGCGCGGCCGACGGCGATCCCGGTGCCCTCGGGGTTGCGCACCCAGACGAGGTCGCCCTTCTCGATGTCCTGGTCGACGTCGGTGATGCCCGGTGCCATAACGTCGGCGCCGTTGAGCACGAATTTTATGGCGCCGCGGTCGACCGCGACGTACCGTCTGGTGGGCTCGTGGCGGTGGATGCCGGGCAGCGTTAGCATGGGCTCGCCGTCGAGGTAAAAGACGTCGAGGCTGCCGTCGATGATGAACATCGGTTCACCGTCGATCTCTCCCTCCTCCACGATGCTGTCGACCGTGACGTCGCAGCCCAGCATTGCCTTTATGTGCCTGAGCACTTCTGCTGCTTTTCGCTGCCTGACGGGGTGACGGTTCCTGATGTCCATGGGTGGACATGCCGCGGGCGCTTAAAACCGTTGTTGTTCCGCTGCAGCGAAAAACCTGGCGTGTGCAGCTTCCTTTACTCCTGGCGTTTCCGGTAGTCCTCGATTGCCCTGTGCAGCCCGTCGGCAGCCAGGTTGGAGCAGTGCATCTTGACCTTGGGGAGTCCCTCCAGCGCGTCGGCGACGTCTTCGTTGCTCACCTGCATCGCCTCGTCGAGTGTCATGCCCTTCGCCAGCTCTGTTATCATGCTGCTGGTGGCGATGGCGGCGGCGCAGCCAAATGTCTTGAACTTGATGTCCTTCAGTCGGTTGTCTTCCACCTTTATGTGGATGGTCATGACGTCGCCACAGATCGGGTTGCCGACCTTGCCGACGCCGTCGGGATCCTCGAGTTCCCCCATATTGCGTGGATTGCGGAAGTGTTCCATGACTTTGTCGCTGTACATGCTCATGTCTGTTCCTCCCAGAGCGGCGACATCTGCCGCAGTCGCTCGACGATGCCGGGCAGCACCTTGAGCACGTGGTCGACGTCCTCTCGGGTGGTGTCCTTGCCCAGCGTGAGGCGAAGCGAGCCGTGGGCCTCCACTTCGTCCAGGCCGATGGCCAGCAGCACGTGCGAGGCCTGCAGTTTTTTTGAGGAACAGGCTGAGCCGGTGGAGGCAGCGATGCCTTCCTCGTCGAGGCTCAGCAGCAGCGATTCGCCCTCCACGGCGGTAAAACGGAAATGAGCATTGTTCGGCAGCCGCTGCGTGGGGTGTCCGTTGAGGTATGCCTTCTCGATGTCGAGCACGCCGTCGATGAGCCGGTCGCGGAGTTCTGTCTGTCGCTGCCGTTCCTCTTCAAGCCGCCGGACGGCCAGCTGGCAGGCTGTGCCGAGGCCGACGATGTTGGGGATGTTTTCAGTTGAGGAGCGCAGCCCGTGCTCGTGGCCGCCGCCGTGCAACAGCGGCTCCAGCTGCATGGTGTCACGGACGTACAGGGCGCCGGTTCCCTTTGGCCCGTAGATTTTGTGTGCCGACAGGGACAGCATGTCGACGTCGAGGCTGTCGACGTCGACGGATGTCTTGCCGACTGTCTGCACCGCATCGGTGTGCACCGGCACGTTGTGTTCATGGGCAATGTTTGCTATCTCCTCGATTGGTTCGATGGTGCCGATTTCGTTGTTGGCGTGCATCACGCTGACCAGGATGGTGTCGTCCCTGATTGCTTCGCTGACGTCGTCCGGGTCAACTAGGCCGTGTCGGTCGACCGGCAGATAGGTGACGTCGTAGCCCCACCGTTCAAGGTACTCGCAGGTCCGCAGTACCGCCGGATGCTCGATCTGGCTCGTGATGACGTGGCCGCCGCCGTGCTGGAGGGCGGTCCCCTTGATGGCGAGGTTGTCGCTCTCGGTGCCGCTGCCGGTGAAGACGATTTCGCTGCTGTCTCCACCTATCAGGGCAGCGACCTGCTCCCTGCTTTGTTCGAGTGCCTCCTGCGCCGCCGTGCCTTCGCTGTGGAGCGAGGAGGCGTTGCCATATCGGTCGGTAAAATAGGGGAGCATTGCCTCGAGCACCTGGGGGTCGACCGGCGTGGTGGCCGCGTGGTCCAGATATATGCGTTTCATCTCAATCGCCTCGTCCCACATCCATCATCCGCTGCAGAGGTTGGCGTGCCTCCTTCACGAGCCGCTTGGACAGGGAAACCGTTGGGATTAACGTCTCCATACTTTTTAAAACTTTTTCCAGCGTTATCTTTTTCATGTGGTGGTTACAGATTTGCCGGTTTGTGGTCTGTATTTTCCATTGTGCAGCAGGCAAGATACAAAAGGGAGGGCGGCAAGGCTGCTGCTTTTTGGGCTGCTGGCGTCAGACAGTGCCGTCACATGTCAGCTGTGGGTAAAAATTGGGTGCCTACGCCGGGTATGGTGCTACCCCGGGCTGGATGATTGGGCGTGGATGCTTTTCCATTTTTGCTGTGACACGCTCTATTTAGGTCAGATAGGCGACGCTGGTCAGGTTTTCCGTTACGCCGTTCTGCAGCCGGGTCAACGCCACCATGTTCACCGATAGCAGGCAGAGCGTCGTGTGAAAGAATGCATGCTCTGCTCCTTTCCGGGGGAGCATGCATTCAAAGCCCACGCGTTGCTTCAGATAGGAGTTGAAGCCCTCGCTCTGGTTTCGCCCCTGAGCAATCTCGCGCCGTAATTGTTCGCTCGCCTGGTAGCGGTGGACCTGATGGTTGCGAAAATAGGCGCCGACGCGTTCATATTCTTGCTTCGTGTACAGGAACTGTAGCATGTATTCGGTGTCCACGTTTGGGCGATGCCTTTTGTCTCGCCAGTATCGGCTGTATCGTTCACGTATGGCCATGGGGCTGCCCTGCTCGTTGTAGGTCCAGTGTTGCTGCGGCTTGTACAGCAGCGTCGTATCATATCCGCAGTGGGTGATGGCGATGTTCCGGTAGCTGGGATATCCGCCGTCCACGATGAGGCTGTCCAGCCGGATGTCATTGTCCTGCAGTGCCTCGAGATGAGAGGGGAGTGCCTGTCCTTCATCGTCGTTTATCCCGAGGTCCTTGTAGGAGAGGAAGATGCCTTGGTCGGATACCATGAGATCTTTTTTCCATCCCCAGGTCTTGTAATAGCCGCTGTACGATGCGGTGGCATCGCCACGCCTAGCGGTGATCACGGTGGCATCTTCCCGGGCCTTCACAAGTGATCTCCCATGCTTCGCCATATATCGGTCTATCTCTCGTACCACGCGGTAGAATATGTCGTCGACCATGTCCGCTAGCAGGTCGTTGATGAAGTGTCGTATGGTCTCGTAGGATGGCAGATGGTCGGGGTCGAATCCCAGGTTCTCCGCCACAGTCGGCTTGGTCTGCAGGATCCGGTAGACCTCGGTTATGTACCGGATGCCCTGGAGCTTCATGAACAGCACCAGCCGGACACGGGCGTAGACCTCTGGTTTGATGCGTTCCAGCCGGGGGAACAGCTCCCCAAGTACCAGATCCAGGAACCCTAGGTGGAGATGTGACAGGAACTCCGAGGTCTCCACCGGATGTTGCTCCGTGGGGGTTTCGAACAATGGGAACTGGGGTTCATCGGTGTCGAGCTCCTCGTTCAGCTTTTTTCGACAGGTTTTTAAGAGCGTGTCAATTTGTATTTCATCCCATCCCATTTTTATTCCCACTCTCCCAAGCGGATGGGATTCTCTTCTTTTTTATGGAATTTTTTGAGCGACGGCCTCGCTCTAAAACACACAGCTTTTTATATGGAGAAGGCTAATCTGCATCTACCCATGTTTGGACATCTCGCCGTGTTCACCGGATAGAAACGCTTGCCGGGGTACTCCTCGGAGAGACGGTAGCAGAGTTCCTTTTCGGTGCCGACGATGAACTCGTCGGTTTCAGTTGCTCCGGCATGGTTTATCATACCGCCCGTTGAAAGCACCTTGTCGGCGAGGTCTATCACCTCGGGCCGGCACTCCGGATGCACCATGATCTCCGCTTTGGGATGCTGTTGCTGGAGGGACTTGATGTCGGGCGCCATGATTTTGTCGTGGGTTGGACATACGCCGGGCCACAGGATGAGGTTCGTGTCGGGGAGGAATCGCTGAGCGTAGCTGCCGAGGTGTTCGTCCGGCACGAAGATGACGTCACGCTGCGGCAGGCTCTTGATGACCTTTACGGCGTTGGAGGAGGTGCAGCAGATGTCGCTGGCGGCTTTGACCTCGGCGGTGGTGTTCACGTAGGAGATAATCGCTGCTTCGGGATGCTCTTTTTTCAACGCTTGCAGCCCGTCCACGTCTACCATCGCCGCCATCGGACATCTCGCCTCTTCATTCGGATGTACCACCGTTTTGTCGGGGTTGAGTATCTTGGCTGTTTCTCCCATGAAGTCGACGCCGCAGAAGATGATGGTTTCGGCGTCCACCTCGGTTGCTTGCATCGCCAGGCCGAGGGAGTCGCCGACATAATCAGCCGCATCCTGCACTTCGGGGCGCTGGTAGTTGTGGGCGAGGGTGACTGCGTTGCCTTCTCTTTTGAGACGCTGGACGTTTACGCCCATATTTTAACAATTGTTATTGATATATAAATGGGTTACGGTCTGACGCAGAGAAAGGAGGAAAAAGAGCCGGCTATAGCTCGCCGGCCTTGATTTTTTGTTTCAGGCTGTCGAACTGCTCGTGCGTCAACGTGCAGGTATTGTCGTCCTCGCCGACGGTCACACCACAGTCCGTTACCTCCACGCTGGGGCAGCAGCCCTTTTCTCCACAGAGATATACCTTCATTGCTATCACCAACAATTGTTAAGAACCGTGGGTATAAAAGCATTGTGCCGCACGTTTTTTATCTCACATTCCGTTGCAACGACAATGCCTGTCTGCGACTACTGCAACGAAGAAATCCACGATGGGGAAGTCCAGCGTAGCGGAAAACACTGGCACCGGGACTGCTTCCGTAAGATGATCAGAGAGCAGGGCTGCTGACCGGCAGAACCTATTTGTAGCGCCGCCACTTGTCACACTAATGAGCGACGACGAACAAAATCCGGCAGAAAAAGCTGCGGCGCTCGCCAGAAAATATGAACACGCCATCGGAAGCTGCCCGCAGTGCATCCTCGCCGCATTGTACGAAACGCTCGACATTGGCAGCCCTGCCCTCATCCAGGCCAGCGACGGCCTTGCCGGAGGAACCGCGCTTTCAACGGCCGGGACCTGCGGTGCCCTCGCCGGCGGCATGCTGGCCATCGGCAGCGTAGCCGGGAGAAGCTACCAGGAGTTCAAGGCCGGAGACGGCCAGCGGCGCGTCTTCGCCCACTCTCAGCGGCTCTACCGCCGCTTCGTTGAGACATATGGCTCCTCGATCTGCTGCCAAGTGCAGGAACAGGTGTTTGGGCGGTCCTACGACCTGCTCGACGCCGACGAGGCTGCCATGTTCTCCGAGGATGCAACAGTGGAGACATGCCCGCAGGTGGCCGCCGACGTCGCCCGGTGGACGGCAGAGATCATCGTCGGACTCCGCCGCAGAGAGAAAGGTTAGCCTATTTCTTCCAGCAGCCGCAGCACGTGGCGCCGTATGTCATCCCTGACCTCCCGGTACACCTCGATGGACGCGCCGCGTGGGTCCTCGATGTCCCACGCCTCTGTTTTCTCCGGCCGCGTTAGCGGGCAGCCGTCGATGCATCCCATCGTGGCGATGACGTCAAACCGGTCGTTCATTTCCCCCGTCAGCCCCGTCGGTCGCTGCCCCGATATGTCAACGCCCGCCTCGGCCATGACTGCTACCGCCGTCTCGTCCACCGCCTCCGCAGGCCGGGTACCGGCGCTCTCCGCCACGACATCGTCAGCCAGCACGGTGCAGAAGCCCTGCGCCATCTGGCTCCGGCAGGCGTTTTCCACACAGACGAACAATACCTGTTTCATACTCGTTGATGGCGGGGCGTGCACGGTATGTCGTTCATCGCTTCAGGCCGAGCAGTGTGCCCATCCTGTATATCGCGTCGTCATCAGCGTCAATGTCCCATGTGTCTAGCAGCGTTCGCAGGATACTGAAACCGTCCATTCTATTCGGGATTGTCCCGATGAAACGGGCGTAGATGTCCGGTGTCACCCGATACATGTGCAGGAGTCCCGACACGGGATGCTCGATGTCCGCAATGTTGCGTGGGGTCGCCATGCATTTCTGCGGCATCAACGGACAGGTTATCGTCTCCCGCTGCATGGAGAACTCAAAAAATTTCTGGCACATCGGGCAGTAATACCGCCCCATCGGGTTGTCGCCGAGAATGGCCACGTCGTCAAACCGGATCTGCCGCGCTACACCGAGCGCCTCGGCCAAATGGGGAACCGCGTGCTCCAGCAGCGTGAAGAGCGTCTCCTTGTCCCAGACCTGCTCCACATCCATCAGCACGAACGTGATGTCATCCTCCCCGACGCGCTGCGCGGTCTCGCATCCGCTGGCCACGATGATGAAGCTCTTCAGCGTCTGTAGCGGCTGCTCTTGGTATCGGATGCGCCAGTCTTCAAGGAATCCAAGATACGCGTCGACCCACCGCCCGGCAACCGCTTCAACGTCGCTCTCCTGTATCAGCCGTGCAGCAAGCCGCTGCGGTATCTTCGGATAGAACAGCCCGAAACCCTCCAGGCCCTCCGTGGTCTCCGGCGGCAGGTTTTCGACGGCGATGGGCGTATTCAGGCACATCTTCGGCATGTATGGACATCGTGGCTCGTCCAGCCGGAACAGCTTCTTACATGTCACACACCAATAGCGGCCGGAAGGGGACGGCGAGCCAGCCGGCAGCCCCTTGA
Source organism: uncultured Thermoplasmatales archaeon (assembly GCA_964414415.1). GTDB lineage: Archaea > Thermoplasmatota > E2 > UBA202 > DSCA01 > CAZESS01. The sequence continues at coordinate 172,404 of CAYPWJ010000001.1, forward strand.
CTTTCTTCATGACTTTTTCTTTGCCGCCGAACATGGCCATCACGGCTCCTCCCCGAATCGCTCCGATGCAGGCGTCCCGCCGATACCCCAGTGGGTCTTCGGCACCTCCGTCACCACAACCTCCACCGCATCCCGGGGGATACCCCGACACTCGAACATCGCCGTCGCCTCCTCGATGACCTCCCGCGCGTTGTCCGCTCCAAATCCTTCCCATACCTTTATCTCAACGATCGGCATATGATACCTCCGTCCTTGACAATCGCCAGGGCAGTTATAAAATGTACGGCGCTTCTCCCCTGAAACCCATCCAAACAATTTATATAACCCAATGCTTTTCAGGGTTAAAATGGCCAAGGGACTCTCACATTACCTCAGGGAAGCATGGAAGCAGACCGACAGCAGCCATCAGTCGGCGCAGTGGAACCGCCTCATCAAATGGCGCAGAGAGGACAGCGTCGTCCGCGTTGACCGTCCAACGAGGCCGGACAGAGCACACAGCCTTGGATACAAGGCAAAGCAGGGCTTCATCATCGTTCGCTCCAGAATCCGCAAAGGGAGCCGACAGAAGCAGCGGCCGAAGGGAGGACGACGGCCGGCCAGGATGGGCGTCAGGAAGATAACCGGCGCGAAATCGATACAGCGGATGGCAGAGGAGCGAGCCGCCAAACATCATCCCAACCTCGAGGTGCTCAACTCCTACAAGGTCGGTGCAGACGGACGCCGGCATTACTACGAGGTCATCCTCGTCGACCCCAGTCATCCAGCCGTTGTCAACGACGACGACATCAACTGGATCACCCGGGAAAACAGCCGCGTGCACAAGGGAAAGACGTCGGCTGGTAAAAAAGGGCGCGGGCTCCGCACCAAAGGCAAAGGCGCCGAGCACATCCGGCCCAGCGTCAGCGCAAACGACGGCAGGAGCAAATAAGGCATGGAGCCGCCGTTTCATTACGTCTTGCTGCACAGTTTTTGTTATGCGACCGAAAAAAAAGACAGTGTACGGAAGGCGCTGTCCTTCGTCGCCTATGGAGACCGTGACGGGGATGCAGTTGAGGAGGAAGCCATCAAGGGGCAGTTTGGTGACACCATCACCGTCATGCGCCTCCGGCTGGAGCGGTCCCGCCTCATCCGGGATCTCAGCCGGCGTGTGCTCTCCCCGCTGCCTGAGGAGACCATCGAGCAAAAAGTTGACAATAAGTGGTTTTTCCATCTCCGGTTCGACAAGGAGGCAGCCGCCCGGGGTCGGCTTGCGCTGTCCGACGGCACCAACGTCGTCACGCTGAAGGGAAAGGTTCAGGTGTACCCGGCGAGTCGTGAACGGGCGATTGCCCGCCTCAGGAAATACGTGTCCGCCAATAATGATTAATACGGGCATTGCATATTACCGTGATGGCACAGACAGCTGTGACCTGTCCTAACTGCGAGACCTCGTTCAAGGTGGATGTCGATGCCACCCGTGGAAAATGTCCCTCATGCGGCATATCCCTGGTCTTCGAGGATGTTCCGTCTGCACGGCAGTCACCCTCCCCTAAGGAGCAACCGATGGAACCACGCCGTCCAGAGGAGACAGCTACGACTCCGGAACCGGAGGAACAACCTGCTGGTGACGTCGTCGAAGAAACCGTTGACATCCGGCGTATCGAGGCGGCCGTCGATGCCATCGCCGAGCGGACCGTCACCGGCCGCAAAACGCGCGCCGCCGACATCGCCGCCGTGGAATCCATCAGGCCTGAACGAGATTACTCCGACGTGGAAGAAAAGGTCGAGGAGCTCGTGTCTACAGAGTGAACACCCATATCTCGGACTCAGCCGGCAGGTCGCTTTTTTCTACCTCTATCTCGTTGGCGACGTGCCTGATTACATAGAAGGGACGGGCGGCGTCCAGGAATCCATCGATGCGCTCGATTGGCAGTGACAGCCCACCGACCTTGTAGTGCATGGGAATCACGACCGTCGGGTTGATTGTTTTGCATACGTCCAGCGCTGCTTCGCCGTCGACGGTAAACACGCCGCCAACCGGCACGAAGAGGACGTCAACGTCGCCAATCCGGTCAGCCAGCTCGTCGTCGAGCGGATGGCCGAGGTCGCCGAGGTGACAAAAAGTGATGTCGTCCACGACGAATCGGAAGATGGTGATGTCGCCTCGTTTTGTGCCGTCCTGCCTGTCGTGGTAGGCTTGATAGGATGAAATCTGGATTCCCCGCACCGTCTTGTCGCCAGTCCGGACGACAGTGGTGTCGTCCTTCTGGACTGCTTTGACCTTGTTGTGGTCGTAGTGGTCGTGGGAGACCAGCACCACATCGCCCCGGGCGCCGGGCGGCTTGATGCCGATTGAGCTGCCGTCGTGAGGGTCCGTTATCAGAGTCACGTCGTTCGTCAGCTCGAAGCAGGAGTGACCGTGCCACCGCAGGTTTATCATCATATCCCCAGCATGCGCTTTATCCTGTCCAGCAGACCCTCTTTTTCTATCGGAACGTCGGTGTGCCATTGGCCGTTGAACCACAGGCGTGTTGCGCCGGCGCTGTCCACGTTGACCGCGATGTCGTGGTCCTGTGCGATGTCTTCCATGCCGTCGCCGCGGAGCACCGGCACCTGCTCATGTGTGGTGTCCCTGATGATGACGGTTGCGACGTCGCCGGAGATGTGAATCGAGGCATTGTCCGGGCCGATTGGTTCGGCGACCCTGGCCTTCTTGGCCCGCTGTGGCTCTGCCGTCTCTTTTTCTTCTTCCATCCTCCCGGTCATGGCCCGGGCGCGGTCCCTCCATCTATTGAAGCGTTTCTCCGAAACGTCGACGTCGTCGGCCGTGCAGCGGTCGGCGGCAGCCAGCTCCTCAGGCGTCGTGATGCCCTGCTGGCGCAGCCGCTGGCTGTAGGCGGGGCCGATACCCTGGATGTCGGTGAGTAGCCGCATGTCACAAGCGCGCTGCTGCCATTCGTTGAGGCGATCCGGGGAAATCCCGGTGTGTTTGGCCACCCGGTTGACGTTCATGCTCCGCAGATCGGCAACCTCGTTGATGCCTGCATCGTTCAGCTTTTTCTCATACTGCCGGCCGATTCCTTTGATGGTTGTAACGTCCATAATCCCCACAATCTGTATGCGTATTTCGATATAAAAAAGTTCGTGGCCGGCGCCAGCCGTCGTGTTTCAACAACTATATAAAACGAGATGCCATACTTGTTTCCATGGTACTGCCAACTGACTTACTGGAAAGCTCGCTCAACAAGGACATCTCGCTCCTGCTCAAGGACGGCCGTATGCTCGAGGGACGTCTTTCAGGCTACGACCAGTATATGAACCTCGTCATCGAGGACACCCGCGAGGCGAAGGGAGATACGGAGCGCCGTCTCGGAAAGGTCGTGCTGCGCGGCAACAACATCGTCAGTATTTCTGTCAAATAGAGTGCCAAAAGTATTTAAAACGCCGGTATCTTTCCGATACAGATGAATATATCGAACATGAAGCTGTCCTCCATCGAAGCACGCCGTTACTCCGAGCCGGAGCAGCGTCCGCAGAACGTCCGCATCGACCACAACAGCACCGTCACGCTGTTCTCTGCAACGACTGACACGGAGGCGTCGGTCGAGTTCCAGTATACGGCCAGCTACGGCCCCCTCGGCCTCATCAAGCTGTCCGGTGACTTTCACTTCCAGGCGGACAACGCCCGGGAGATAGCGGAGCAGTGGAGCCAGGACAAGAACATGCCTGAGGAGGTGGCCTCCCGCATACATACCGCCATCATGCATTTCTGTCTCCCGGAGGCGGTCATGGTCTCCCGTGACCTCCGGCTGCCGCCGCCGATCCCGATGCCGCAGGTCAAGTTTGACAAGGATAAAGGAGCTCAGCAGCAGGGAAAAGGCGGGTTCAGTCCCGAGGTTGCCTAAACCTGTTTCCTTTACACGATGAACAAAAGTAATAAATCCCAATTCGCATTTGTCTATACATGTCATTTCAACTGCAGGTGACAAAAAACACGCCGCTCACCGGAGAAGACGACTACGAGGAGGTCGCGGTGCAGTTTCTCAGACAGATAGGCTATCTGTCCAAGGGAGCCGGCACCTCGTCGATTGCCTACCGGCTCTTCGAATGTTTTCTGCTCCACCCCGGCAAGGAGTGGCAGGTGGACGAGCTGGCCGTCGAGCTCGACGCGACCAAGGCCACGGTCTACCGGCATCTCAACAAGCTCAAGGGCCTCGACATCCTCGAGGAAGGAACAGCCGGCGAGGGAACCAAGCAGCGGAAGACATACCGCCTGCGCTACGGCAACCTCGCCAAGGCTTGGAACTTCGTCGAGGCGCACGTCAAGGTCGCCATGGACAACTATGCCGAGACCGTCGCTCATTTACACACGCTGGTTAAACGGAGGGTAATCGATGGACGAGATTGAACTGGTCGGCGGCGAGGCCTGCATCGTCCGCTCACAGGATGCAAGCGAAGACCCACTTGAATCGCAGGGAACACTGGAGGGATTCACCTACATCGGCAAAGACGAAGCGCTGTGCATCCGCCTGGGCGAGGAGCACGACGAGCTGGCTGGCAAAACCAGGGTGATACCGGTCGGCAACATCATCTCCATCGATCTGCTCGACGGGAGGACAAAGCGAAGCAAAGCAGGCGATCCGGACCACTACTTCGGGTGACCCGATGAGCATGCAGATCGGCATCGTGGGGAAGCCAAACGTCGGCAAGACCACCTTCTTCAACGCGGCTACCAACGCCGGCGGCGAGATGGCCTCCTACCCGTTCACCACCATCGACGCCAACCGGGGCATCATGTACGCCCGAACGGAGTGTCCCTGCCAGGACTTCGACGTTGAATGCAATCCACGGAATGCGGTATGCCGGGACGGCATCCGCTACGTGCCCATCGAGGCCATCGATGTCGCCGGACTTGTCCCAAAGGCCCATGAAGGACGCGGTCTCGGCAACAAGTTCCTGGACGATCTCCGGCAGGCCTCCTGCCTCATCCACATCATCGACGCGTCCGGTTCCACCAACGCCGAAGGCGAACTCTGCGAGATCGGCGCGCACGACCCATGGCAGGACGTCAAGTTTCTGGAGGAAGAACTCGACCACTGGATACATGGCATCACAACCCGGGACTGGGACCGTATCAGCCGGAAATGCGCCCTCGAGGACAAGAAGGCAAGCGCTGCCCTCGCCGACAGGCTCACCGGGCTTGGTGTCAGCGAGGCGGACATCACGCTGGCGATGCGGAAAACCGGGCTTGAGGGCAACCCGACGGCGTGGACGGACGACGACATGTTCAGTTTGGCCGCAGCCATACGAAAGGCGGGCAAGCCCATTCTCCTGTCGCTCAACAAGGCCGACAAGGCACCGGATGACCTCGTGGCAGAGCTGTCAGGCGATGCAGCGATTCCGACTGCGGCGGAGGCTGAGCTCGCGCTCACCCATGCAGCCGAGCACGACATGATAGACTACCGGCCGGGCGATGACTCGTTCGAGATATGCAGCGACGAGATGAGCGAGCGGCAGCGGAAAGGCCTTGAGTACATCCAGACGCACGTGCTTGACAAGTACGGCGGCACCGGCGTCCAGCGGTGTATCAACCATGCGGTGTTCAGCCTGCTCGACCTCATCGCCGTCTACCCGGTTGAGGACGAGACACATCTCACCGACAAGGACGGCAACGTGCTCCCCGACGTGTTCCTGGTGCCCCGCGGCTCGACAGTCGTCGATCTCGCCTACAAGGTCCACACCGACCTCGGCGAGGGATTCATCCGGGCCATCGACGCGCGAACCCAGCGCGTCGTCGGTCACGACCACGAGCTGCAGGACGGGGACATCATCCGCATCGTGGCGAAGAAATAGGCATGAGATAGGCTGTTACGAGATGGAGCATGCCTGCTCGGCCACCTGCCGGTATGCATCCTGGTTGTTGATGCAGCCCGGGTCGGCGGCCAGGTAGTCGCCCGTGTAGCCGTAGGCCCTGGCACGGCAGCCGCCGCAGTAGTAGCGGTACGCACAGTCGCTGCAGGCGTGCAGCTGGTCCTTGTCGCGGAGCTGCTGCAGCACCTCGTGGTGTTTCCATAGCTCCTCGAAGTCGTCCTCCCGGATGTTGCCGACCTTGAGCGGGAAGAACACGCAGGGCTGCAGGTCGCCGTTCGCCTTCATCGCCATGTAGAACCGGCCGGCGCCGCAGCCGCCGATGAACTCGGCGAGATCGGCAAGCTGCCCGCCCAATGTGGGATTATAAAAATGTGTCGGCACAGTTTTCTCGTCGGCGTCGCCCTCCTCCTGCAGGGCCACCCGTGCGAACTGTGGCGCCGTGGACAGGACGTTGATGTCCCGGTCTTTTTTGAGCTCCTGCCAAAGCATGTGCAGCATCTCCTCCCGCTGCTCGGGCGACAGATCTGTGTCGGCGATGTCGCTGCCGCGGCCGGTCGGCACGAAGTTGTAGGCCATGAACCAGTCGGCGCCGAGCCGTTCGCTGAAATCGATGATGTCGGGCAGCTGCCGATAGTTGTGGCGGGTCACCGTCGTCGATATCTCGACGAAGAAGCCGCGGGCGACGACGTTCCTGACGCCCTGCACCGTCCGGTCGAAGGCCCCGTCGACACCGCGGAACGCGTCATGGGTCTCCGCGTCGATGCCATCCAGGCTGATTTGCAGGAAATCGACGCCGTTACGTTTCATCCGGTCGGCCATCTCCCCGGTGATGAGCGTGCCGTTGGTCGCGATGGCCACATACATCCCCGTCGCTGCGGCATGGCTGGTGAGCTCGAAGATGTCGTCGCGGACCAGCGGCTCTCCGCCGGAAAACGCGAGGATGGTAACGCCCGCCCGGGCGAACGCGTCGATGGCTCGCTTTGCCTCCACGGTGTCGAGCTCGTCGACGCCTGCCTTGCCGGCGGTCGCGTAGCAGTGTCTGCATTGCAGGTTGCAGTCAGTGGTCACATCCCAGACGATCTGGAATGGCGCCCCGGGCGTAAACGGCCTGTTGACACCAAACGCGGCGATGCCGCGAACCGTCGAGGCAAGCCCCTTCGCCCAGTACCCATTGCTAAAGGTCTCCTTAATCTGTCGTTCATCGACATCGAATGCCGCGGCGCCACGGCGGAGCACGCCGGCGACCACCTTCTCAGCCATCCGGCAGGCGATACAGGCGTCATCCCGCCGTCCGGTATACAGCTCAACGGCGACCTCTATCCTGTTTTTCTCGTCTTTCTCGCAGTAGGTGCTCATATGTTTGAGGAGCGTCCGGGCGGCCGGGTTGCCGATGGTGCTTTGCAGCAGCTGTATCGTCGCCTGCGTTTTCATGTCTCCACCTCTTTCATGTTTTCCAGGAACCGGATGGAGCGGTTTACCATGTCGAGCACGTCGTCGACGCGCTGCCGGCGAGCGTCGTCGAGCCGCTGGATTGAGCGCGCTGTCTGCCGCAGCAGCGAGATGAAGCGGTGTACCTCCTCCTTGACAATGCGGGTTAGATCCGTCGTCAAGAAGTAGATGTTTTTACGTCCATCTCGGCGTTTGCCGACGTGACCGAGCTTGATGAGGTGGTTGAGCGCGTTGATGGTGGTGGAGTACGCGTAGCCGGTCTCCGCTGCTATCTCCCGGGCGGTCATGGGTTCATCTGCGAGGGCCAGCGCTGTATAGATAGATGAGTCGATTTCTTCGAAGCCGCCGTGGCTGAGCACGTCTTTTATGTTGTGTTTGACATGCCGTATTGCCGCCATGCTATCCCTCCCGTGTCTTTTTGAAATATCAAAGATATGATATCTATCATATTAATGATATTCATAATATATAAATGTTGTGCACACGTTGGCGCTTTCTAGTTTTGTGGGATTTACACATCAAAAACACTGACAGGTTACTGAAAGAGAAAAAGAAGGGATAAGAAGGTTCTGTCCGGCTAGAAGCCGCGTTCGGCGATGTCGCCCACGACGGGGAGCTTGAAGCGCTCTCCCTGGTAGGCCTTGAACATGAGTACGAGCCAGAGGATGAGGGTGAGCAGCCAGAGGAGGGTACCGAGGAGAGACAGGAGAGCCCATATGCCTAGTCCCCCATACAACAGCGCGCCGCCGAACATGAAGCCGCCGCTGAAGATGAACGACAGTATCGAGAGCGGCAGAAACGTCAGGATGGACTGCCGTGCGTGGAAGCGGACGAACTCGTTGTCTTTCTCGACCAGGTAGAACACGATGCCCGTCAGCCATCCAAGCAGATAGCAGAGGGCGCCTTCAACGTTTTCCTCCATATTGAGTGAGGTCTGTGCCATGGATTTAGCTCCGTTTTCTTTTCGTTGTGAAGTATAACAGCATTACCCCGATAGCACCGAATAGAGAGAGCACTTCGAAACCAGGCATTCCACCATTTCCTCCATTCCCTGTACCATCTGTGCCATCGTCTCCTCCGCCCGTGGCGTCATCATCTGTATCTTCATCACCTGCTACTAAAACACTTCTTCGTATCATACTCATGTTTTCCTGTCTCCTCTCCGCACAAAAGAAGTAACCGTTTATAATTTTTAGGATTTTTGCCTCATCTCGAACCGCTTCGAAACGATTTAACAAGCCATGGCGCTGGCTTCCACCTAGTTCAACGGCAGCTGACGTTCAACTATGATACTCGGAAGGCATTGTTAATATGGAGAAGCTCTATCAGACAGCCTGTGACACAGATAGGACCAATGGCCACTAAGGCCCACACGTAATCCGTGGATACCTAGTTGATTCCGTCTTTTCTCTTCAGCCATACACCGAGGGCCAGCGCCGTCACCAGCAGTCCCGTCTGTAGACCGGGGATACCTTCCCCTCCATCGTCGTCTTCTCCTGCACGTGTTTGTTCGCTTACCACGTTTGACATGGGCGAAACATTTGGAATTTCATCTGCTGTCTTCAGAGCGAAATAGTAGGTGGTATCGGCATCCAGGTCGGACACCGTATAGGTTTCCTTGTCTCCTGGCTGTTGTGGAATCGGCTGCGTGGCTGCTGGTGTAGCATCTGCCCAGCCATCGGCAGTTATCGACGTGGTGGCGTATCGTAGATCATAGCTGCTTGCAGTCCCCATCTCCATGTTGTCTCCTGGGGCAGTCCAGGTGAGCGTGACCGAGGTATTGGTAGCCTGGGTCGCCTGAAGGTCGGTTACCTTGCTCGGCCATGTTGCATCAGCGGCTGTATCGAAGAAAATGTTTCCGTCGTCTCTGCTATCCTGCCATACAATGTATGTTTGGGTGTCAGCACCTACCGCTATAGCAGGATGGCCAGCTGCTTCAGATCCATCGTTTACCTTGAAATTTTCACCAAAAGTTGTTCCTCCATCGGTTGAATTTGCGAAATAGACTGCGTCTTCGCCGCTGGAGTCATCTTGCCAGATTACAAAGATTTTTCCGCATGGATGAACTGCTATATCGTTAGGATAGCCGCCGGATAAGGTTGACGCTGAGGTGTGGCTCACATTAACACTTGATTGGAAGGAATCTGCACCATCGGTTGAACGTGTAAATCGTGCCTTTTTCAGATCTCCTTTATCGTTCCAGTAGGACATATATACTTTATCTGTTCCATATGCTGCGATGGATGGCCCGGACATGCTGTCGCCGTCCTCAACTACAACGCTGGGTCCAAACGTCGAGGCCTGATCGGTGGATTTAACAACACGTATATTGGAATCACCGAAGCCTAAACCATTATCGTAGGCTACATAAATGGTCTCATCGGAGCCAATAGCGATCGCTGGATCGCCTGGTCTGTCTTCGGGGCTGTTCACTCTGACATCTGTTCCAAATCCTTCTCCGTTTATGGATCTATCCAGAGATAGGTTTTCCAAGTGTGAGGCTGTCCATACGATGTACACATTATCTTCATAGGTGGCGATGTCGGGGTTGTCGCCCCCATGGCTGTCGCTTATTATTGTTGGATCGCTGAAGGTGTTGCCTCCATCTGTGGATTTTGTATAATAGACGTTGCCTTTATCTGCCACTGTGACATGAATATTGTCGCTGTCATCAACTGCAATAGATGGTACATATCCATCGCTGATGTCTATGGGGTCGCTGAAGGTTTCTCCGCCGTCGGTAGACGTAGCAAAGGTTACTGCGTTCCAGGCTAGATATATGTTATCGGAGCTATCTAGTGCTATATCTGGTTTTCTTCCATACCCTGGACTGGCATGTGTGTCTGTTCCAAAGTCTTCTGCCCTCGCGTTGTGAACGTCACCGCAGAGGGTGTACATCACGCCGATCAGCATCACAAGAACCATCACAGTTAGTACTTGTCTCTTATGGATAACTCTTTTAATTTTTTTCACCTATTTCTGGATAATAGATATGTCGAGGTTTTAAATACATTGCGAGCTGCTGGTTTATCGTCAGAGAAAAAGGTGCCTATCCCTCGAAAACAATCTGCTGTTTGTGCTCCAGCTGCATCGTCGGCGATGCAGCGGGCTCCTCGCGCACGGCCTCGTTGTAGGCTGCTTCCCCGCCTGCCTCCGCCAGCACTTTTTTTCCAGCCGTTATCTGCTGCTGGATGTTTGCGTTGACTTTCTCTATCGTGCCCGGCGCCACAATATGGGCGAGCTTCAGCAGCAATCCAAGGCCGTAGGGGAACGACTCACGGTGCATCAGCGACCGCGGCTTCGGGGCAAACCACACCCCGATGGAATCCTCGCCGAACGTCGTGATGGGGATACCTGCAGCGGCCTGCCGCTCAGGCGTCGGCCCGACATCCACGACCTCCCAAGAACCATCCACGTATACCTCACCCTCGCCGTGCAGCATAAAATAGCCAAGCGCGTCGTACCATTCCTCCATGACCGGGTTGACGATGAAGGTGTCGCTCCAGGCATCGATCATCTCAGGTGCATAGAGCTTGTACCGGGCCTTGATGCCGGCTGCCCGGCACAGCGCCACGAACACCGATATCTCGTGGAGGCATGTACCCGTCCCGCGCTGCAGCGTCGCCGAGACATCGTCCATGGGCAGCATCTCCAGTGTTATCTCCCGCTTTACAAAGTCAAATGCCCGCTCGGCAAACGTCCGATCAGGCACCTCAAAGGCGCCCAGCTCGTTGGCCATGGCCACAACCTCGGGAGTGTGCGAGTTGCAGTAGAGCGTGGGACGCAGATATCGTTCATCGCGGTCGCAGTACGGCATATCCGCATCGTAGGCGGGAAGCTCATACCGCCGCGGCGGCCGGACGTAGCCCGGGTCGTCGTCATCGCTTTTCCTGAGGGTCCGGAGTGCCGCAAGGTTCGTGATGGCTACCTTGCCAAGCGATGACAGCCCTTTTACCATGAGCTGCAGATATGTGCTCGATGGCATGTATCCCTTCTTTTTCATCTCTGCAAGCCCTGTCATGAAGCGTCCCCTGCCCATCGCTGTGGATGCGTGTAAATGACGGGTGAATTATAAATGTTGTCTCTCTGCCTTAATCGCTCTTTTGGTAGGTGTAGTTTATCTCCCGCTGGATAGACCGATAGAGCTTGGCGCCTTCTTGCAGGACGTGCCGCTCCATGAGCACCTCGAGCGCCTGCTCACCAACCACCTCCATGAGCTCCTTTATCTCCTCGGGATGGGACTTCGCATATTTCACGATATTTTCCACGCTTTCTTCATCGAGTGTAATTTTCATGGTCTTACCTCGTGAATGGCAACAGCTTCGGTCTTAAAGCTTTTGTGCCCTCCCGGTCACTGCCGTCGTCTGCTGACCGATACCAGCACTGCAGCGAGACCGCCGAGCACCAGAAGCAACGTGAAGCCGGGAACACCGCCATCTCCGCCGTTTCCCCTGTTGATGTCGGGGGCATATTCCTGCGGAGCCCAGTCCTGCCAGTATTCACCGCTTGTCTGCCGGCTGTAGCCGGACGCCGCCCAGCCTTTGAATGACACCCTGCCGTCGCTCCCCAGCAGTTCCACGCTGGCGGTAATCGTGTCACCCGTAGCGGAGACGTTGCCGAATCGCACGTCATTGGATCCTCTGGCCATGTGGGTGCCGCTGCCGTTTACGTAGGTCATCGTGTACGTTGCATCGCTGGTGTTATATTCCGCCCAGTACCATACATCATCAGCCTCCTCGATTTCTCCCTGGACGGTCATCGTCAACATCAGCATGTCTCCGTCGACCATATACGACAGCTCCGTAATGTCGATGTTAGGCCTGTCGGTCACGGCGTGTGTCCATGCATACCCTTCCATGTTTTCGCTCCATTTCCAGTGGAGCACGTCGTCGGTGTCATCGTCAACCGTTGCAGCATCCGCAAGACCAGCGCCGAGCAGTGCCATCACCATCAGTCCACATACAAGCATATATCTCATGTCATCCTCCGGAACCATATCACAATCGGCGTATATATAGATTACATATATCTGGAAATATATCCGGAAAACGGAAGAAGGAAGCGGAGCAACGACGGATGCCGCCTGACGACTTCCTTCGCCACCCGCACCGGATAATCGATGTCTCCATAGGCAGTGATGGTAGCCGCGATGTCCTCATCTACCGCCTCCACCATCGCGTCCATCTCCCTATCTGAAAGGCCGACGAAACGCCTGTAAAGCCATCGACTTCGCTTGAGCTCCCCCCCGTAGCGATGCATGAACAGACGGCGGTAGTCGACAGAGCCGTCCTTCATCGCGTCGGCGAGACAATGAGCAGCCACCAGTCCCGGGTAGAGTCCGCCGCCCGACGTCGCCTTGACCTGGCCGGCTGCATCGCCAATCAATGCAGCGTCAGGCCGGCAAAACCGCCGGCGCATCCCCGCGGGAATGAGACCGGCCTGAACCTCGTCCTGTTCAACACCCAGGGAGGAAAGCAACCGCCGGAAATAATGCATCACCCCGGCCCCGGCGGAGACACCCAATCCCAGCCTCGTCGTGTCGCCAGCGGGGATACGCCAGGCGAAAAAACCCGGTGCAACGTTGCTGCCCACCCATATATCAACCTCGTCTCTTTCCCTCATTCCTCCATCGGCAGAAACGACGGTCTGCAATGTCTGCACATGCCCCCGCGGATCCGGAAAGCGGAGGGCCGAGGCCGCAAAGCTGCGGACGCCGTCAGCCCCCACCACATACCGACACCGTACGCTGTCCCGCCCGGTGACCATATAGCCGTCATCCGATATATCTAGGCCGGTCGCCTTCCACGACCGGCGGATGTCGACACCAGCGGCGGCTGCACGCTCAGCGAGCGCCCGGTCAAATGCACGCCGGTCGATGGCAAGGGCGTGCGTCCGATCGCCACCGATGTGCAGTGTTCCCCCGCCGGGTGCATGGACAACGGCGCCGGTTATCTCCTGGCTGACGACATCGCCGTTCAGCCCTGCAAGGTCGAGTACGCGCGGCGTCACCAGCCCTGCGCACCGCTCAGGTACACCGATACTGTCATGCTCCTCGAGGACAACGACACGGTAGCCCTGAACAGCGAGCAGTCGGGCCGCCGTACACCCGACAGGTCCGCCACCGATGACAGCTACATCGCAACACATCAGGTTTAAGTATTTGCTCCCTATTTATACCTTCATCGGTATGATACCTCTGGCGTGCCTGGCGTTTCTCGTCAACAGGAAAAAAACCCGTTCGCTGCTCTCTCGCTTCGTCGTCGACAAGAACGGCAACCGGGTAGGCGAAAGCATCTCTGTCTACCGGGATCTGCTCATCATCAAGCGAGCGGGCGACTACTACGCGGTGCCGCTCAAACACGTCGATGCATCAGGCGACGAGCTCAGGGTCAAAGGTGTCGTCCAGTGGGAAAAAGCGGCCGAGATGGCAGAGGAGTGGAAGCAGCGTGTATAAGATGGCCATCGTGACGCCCGAACTGGCCATATCCGAGGGCAAGCTGGCGGCGCAGGTCGCTCACGCGGCGGTGGAATGCGCACTCAGATTACACAGGAAAAACCCGTCGCTGCTGCAGAAATGGCTCGACGAGGGACAGAAAAAAGTAGTGCTCGGCATCGGCGACAAGGACATCCACCGCCTCCGGAGCAGGGCCGTGTCGATGGGCCTCTGCACCGCGTTGATCACAGACGCTGGCCGCACACAGCTCGAGTCCGGCACCGTCACGGCCCTGGCCATCGGCCCCGCAGCAGAGCGCACGGTGGACAAGATAACCGGGCAGCTTCCCCTGAAATGAAACGAGAGATTCGCATTCTGGGCGTCGACGACATGCCGTTCACCTTTGACGACGAACGCGTTGGCGTCGTCGGCATCGTCATGCGTGGCAACCATTACATCGAGGGGGTGCTCCACACCGACATCGCCGTCGACGGCATCGACGCCACCGAGCGGCTCGCTTCGCTCATCTGCTCCTCCAAGCATGCAGGTCAACTCCGCGCCGCCATGACAGATGGCGGTGCACTCGGCGGCTTCAACGTTGTCGACGGCCAGCAACTCAACGAAGCGACCGGCATCCCGGTGATGACGGTCACCGCGAACAAGCCAGATAGCGAGGCGCTCATCACCGCCCTCAAGCAGCATTTCGACGACTGGGAGAGCCGATGGGCCATCCTGCAGAAGGGAGACCTGCACCGGGTGCCGTTGCGATACCCGCTCTACGTCAAACCATTCGGTCTCACGCTCGACGAGGCAACCGAGATACTCCGGCTCAGTCTGCTCAGGGGAGCGCTCCCCGAGCCGCTGCGCGTCGCACATCTCGTTGCTACGGGCATCAAGACCGGCGAGTCATACGGCCGGCGGTGACCCGAACCGTTATAGCCAGCCCGGCATTGCATCGACATGCGCATCTGGGACGTCCCGCCGGGGGAGCTCTGCCGCCTGCATCTGCTCGGTGAACACAGGGAGCTCCACGCCATCTGGAGCATCCTGGTCAACGACAAAAAAGGATACCGGCGGCATCCCGAGGTGCAACGATGGGAAGGCAAACTGGCGGCGCTCTACCGCCGGCACGTGTCGCTGGTCGAGGAGATGCAGCGGCGGGGATACCGGCATGCCAGCCCGCTGGACGCGTCCGAGGCAACGGGCAGCAGCGAGCAGGACTGCTACGTGGACGGCGACGGATGCCCCGCGAGAAGCCGTGCAGTTGCCCGCGAAAAATTTAGAAAAAGTATTATATAGTCATTCCATTGGCTTTCCATGGGATGGGATGAGTCATCGATACAGGAAGTGTCGACACGCATACGTGATTTTCTGGAAGTCGAGGTCGAGGTCTGCCGTGACTGCAAACAGAGCGTGAAGGGCCCCTTCGACTGACCCGGCGTTATCGCTCGAGGGTCTTTCCGTAGGCGAACAGGTCGCCGGCCTGGTAGATGTCAAGCTGGACCTGCGACATGGGCTCCAGCGTTGCAACCGTGTCGCCGTCCCGTGTGACAGCGCCGCTTTCAATGTCGACGGATATGGTATCGCGGTTTTCCAGCTCCTCCGGTAGCTCGCCCGTCAGGACGGGCAGCCCCGAGTTTATCGCGTTGCGCTTGTAGATGACACCGAAGCTCTTCGCGACGATGGCCTGAACGCCGAGCGATATGAAGCAGTCGACGGCCTGCTGCCGGCTGCTGCCCGACCCGAAGTTTTCGCCGGCTGCCACGATGTCGCCCGGCTCGGCGCGTTCGGCGAAGTCTTCCCAGCCGGTCAGGTTATCCAGCGCATACTGGCCCATCTCGTCGACGTCGGTGATGTGGAGATACTGGTTGTGGAATATCATGTCGGTGTCGATGTTGTCGATGAGTTTGCCGCTGTCGTCGCAAAGCATCCATACTCGTCCTGTCAGCGTCGTTGGCTTCATGCTGCACCTCCCAGGTAGCCGGTCAGGGCGGCCTTAGCAGCCGTGGCTGGACTGGCAAGGTAGGTCTCACCGGGCCCCTGTTTTCCCTTGAAATTCCGGTTGGAGGTGGACACCTGCACCTCCTGCCGGCCGGTCATGCCGATCTGGCCGGATGCACAGCCGCCGCAGCCGGGGTTGGATATCAATGCGCCTGCCTCATGCAGGTCGCGGAGGACGCCGCTTTGCAGCATCCTGTCCCACACTTCTCTGGTGGCGGGGACCACCTTGGCTGTGATGCCATCTGCAAGGTGGTTGCCGCGCAACACGTCCGCCGCGGCCTGCATGTCCTCGAAGCGGCCGTTGGTGCAGGATCCGATGAACACGGTGTCGATGGCGACGTCGGACAGCGAAGCGGCAGGCGTTACGTTGGCTGGGTTGTACGGTGCCGCTACGAGCGGCTCAAGATCGGAGACGTCTATCTCGATTTCTTCGCTGTACGAGGCATCCTCGTCCGCGTAGACCGGCTGGACGTCGCCGCCGCTGCGCTCCCGGCAGAACTGCAGCACCTCCTTGCTGGGCGGAATGAAGCCGATGATGCCGCCCATCTCGGTCATCATCGACGACAGCGTGATGCGACCGGCAAGATTGAGCTCGTCGATGGCGTCACCCTCGAACTCGACGGCTTTGCCCAGGGCGCCGGTGCTGCCTATCTCGGAGAGCACCTTCAGGGTCAGGTCCTTGGCGCTCCACTCGCCGTCCGGCATGCCGGTGAAGCGAATTTTCATCGACTCCGGCATCTCGAACCACGTGCGGCCGGTCTTGAAGGTGAACGCGATGTCCATGTCGCCCATGCCCTGTCCGAAGGCGCCGACGGCGCCGACGATGTTGTAATGGCTGTCCGTTCCAACGGCTGTCACGCCCGGTGCGATGTGGCCCTGCTCGAGCATCACGTGGGTCCCGATACCTTGGTCGACGTCGTAGACCGGCACGCCGGTGTCGCGGGCGAAGCGCCGGCAGACGTGCTGGTTGTCTGCATACGCCGGCGTCTTAGCCGGGGCGTTGCAGTCAAACGTGAAAGCGGTCTTTGCAGGATCTGCAACGTAGTCGCCGTCGTAGTGATGCTTGAGATGTTTGACGACGCTGGCGCCGCCGAAGTCGCGGGCTGTCCTGAGGTCGATGTCGAGCCATATAACGTCTCCCGGTTCCGGTGACACATCGCTGCTGGTGTGCTGCGCGAATATTTTTTCGAGGATTGTCTTTCCCATCAGTGCTGCAATGCCCTGCAGGTATAAAATGCTCACGCCCCGCAGAGGCGGGCAACCTTTATTAGCTACCAGGTCATCGTGGTGGCGATGCGAGTCTCCGTCGAGGCATACGGCTGCGCCGCAAACCAAGGCGATGCTGCCATCGCCCGTGGCATCCTGGAGGAGCAGGGCCACGAGATCGTCGAGGACGCAGCAGCTTCGGACGTCGTGGTGGTGTTCACCTGCTGCGTCATCCAGCGGACGGAGCAGCGCATGCTCAGCCGCCTCCGTGAGCTGTCGAATCAGGACGTCGAAATCGTCGTCGCTGGCTGCATGTCCGCTGTCTACCGGGACCAAATCACCGCGGTGGCACCGCATGCGACCCTGATGGGACCGCGCGAGGTGCACCGCATCGGCGTGGCGCTCGATGGCGTCGCCATGTCGGGGGACAAGGCCAGGCTGCCCCGCCGTGTCGGTCTCCGTCTGGATATTCCCATCGCCGACGGCTGCCGGTACAGTTGCTCCTACTGTGTCACCCGCCTGGCCCGCGGCCGACTGACCTCCTATGACGAGGATGCGCTGGTCGCGACGGCCCGTCGGACGCTGCAGCAGGGCTGCCGGGAGCTCAGGTTGACCTGCCAGGACACCGCTGCCTACGGGATGGACACCGGCGGGTCGCTGCGGTCTCTGGTCCGTCGTGTCGCCTCGCTGCCCGGCGATTTCCGCATCCGCGTCGGCATGATGCATCCCCTGTCGGTGATGCAGCGACCCGGTGTTCTCGACGTATTTGAGCACGAGCCGGTATATGATTTTCTGCATCTGCCGCTGCAGTCCGGCAGTTCGGAGGTGCTGCGGCGGATGCGACGCGGCTATGATACCTGGGATGTCCTCGACATCGTCGCCCGGGCGCGGAAACGCTATCCCGGTATCTCGATTTCCACCGACGTCATCGTTGCCTTCCCCGGCGAGACGGAGCAGGACTTCGAGGAGACATGTGCCGCGCTGCAGCAGCTGCAACCGGATGTGGTCAACGTCACCCGGTTCTCCGCCCGTCCTGGCACTCCTGCCGCGGACATGGAGCATCCCAGCACGGCGCTGGCGAAGGAGCGATCCCGTCATTTGTCGACGCTGGCCCGGAAGGTCATGCGGGAGCGTATGGAGCAACAGGTTGGGTCGACGTGTACGGCGTTGCTGCTGGAGCAGCGGGATGACGGCGTTGCTGCCAAGACCGATGGCTATCGCTCGGTGTATCTATCCTCCGGTACGGTTGGGACGCTGCAGCGTGTCCGCATCACCGGTGTCGAGGGCAATCACCTGTGTGGTGACGTCGACCCAAAAGAACATATATAAAGCCGGTGTATTACGCTTTTGATGATAAAAGAAGGAAGTCTGGTGCTGCCCGGCGACAGGATAGCTGCTGCCGAGGAAATCCTTCCCGGCTACGGCACCGCGGAAATAGACGGCGATATCAGAGGCACCCTGCTTGGAACCGTTGTAGTCGACAAGAAAAGTGCCTCTGCCGAGGTACACCCGCTCACCAGCACGCCGCTGGTGGTCAAGGAAGGCATGACGGTCATCGCGGAGGTCAAACACGTCATGGACAAGATGGTGCTCGTCGACATACTGCGCGTGGTGGGCGTCGACCGGGACCTCGTCAGCGGCGGTGATGGCGCCATCCATATATCTGCCATCTCGAATGAATACGTGGTAAACGCCAAGGATGCATTCCGCATCGGCGACATCATCCGGGCGAAGGTGACCGAGCCGGAGCCCTCGCTGCGCATGTCCACCAAGGGAAAGGACTACGGCTCGCTCAGGTCATACTGCGTCGAATGCCGGCATCCGCTGGAAAAGACGAAGGGCAAGGAGGGCATTGTGCTCGAATGCCCCCGCTGCGGCCACGTCGAGGACCGGAAGATGGCGGCCGACTACGGCGAAGGCAACATCGACCGGCGGTGATATGATGGAAGTGAACGTCATCGAGGAAACAGACGACGAGCTCGTCTTCGAGGTCATCGCTGAAAAAACGATTCTCAACCCGCTGAAGGAACGGCTGCTCGACGATGAGCAGGTCGACTACGCCGGCTGGAACGTTGAACATCCCATGCTGTCAAATCCCCGGTTTACCCTCCGCGTCCACGAGGGCGACCCCCGCGACATCGTCACCGCAGCCATCAAAGACCTGCAGGACGACATCGCGGATCTGAAGGACCAGCTCGAGGAATAACGTGACATCCCGTCCGCCTGTAGAGGAGCAGGCCGTCGGGATGAAGATTTTTTTGACCGACGAGGCAGGCATCGGCGGGCGCATAAAAACACGGCCGGATGATTTCGTCGTCGAGGAGCATCCACAGCTTCCCCCGCCCGGAAACGGCAAGCAGGTGATTGTCCGGGTGACGGCGACGCGGTGGGAGACAAACGACCTGGTAGAGCAGATCGCCTCTCGTCTCGGTATCCCCGCGGCACACATCGGCTTCGCCGGCATGAAGGACAAGCAGGCGGTGACCACGCAGTACATGTCCATCCCTGCATCGATGCAGCGAGTCAGGTCGCTGGAGCTCCCGCGCGCCGCCATCGAGGTGCTCTACCGCGCAGCGAAGCCGGTCTACCGCGGCCAGCTCGCCGGCAACTATTTCCATGTCGCCATCCGAGGTATCGCGGGCACCGAACGACAGGCTGCAGCCATCCGGCAGCAGGTGCTCACGACAGGGGGATTCCCCAACTTCTTCGGCGTTCAGCGTTTCGGCATCGTCCGGCCCGTCACGCATGTGGTCGGGAGACACATCGTGGCCGGTGACTTCGAGCGGGCGGTGATGACCTACGCGGCCAACCCGATGCCCAGCGAAGGCGAGGCATGCCGTGCGGCACGGCAGTGGCTCGAGGACACCCGGGATTTCGACGGCGCGATGAAACGATATCCGTCCCGGCTGAATTATGAGCGGCGGCTTATCGAGCATCTGGCGCGGCAGCCCGGCGACTGGATCGGCGCTCTGCAGCAGCTGCCCGACGGGCTCCTCCGGCTGTTCGTCCACGCCTATCAATCGGTGCTCTTCAACCGCATAGTGTCGGAGCGCCTCCGCCGCGGGATACCCGTCAACGAGGCGGTTCCCGGCGACGTGGTGCTCCCGATGGGCCGGGGAGCGATGCAACAGGAGAGCGGTATCCCCGTCAGCGAGCGGAACCTGGACAAGATAAACCGGCAGATCGCAAAGCATCGATGTCTTCCGTCAGCCGTGCTCATCGGAACCGACGTGTCGCTCGCCACAGGCATCATGGGCGATGTGGAGCGAGCGGTGCTCGACGATGAGCGCGTCTCACCCGGTGATTTCACCATCGCAGCGATGCCGTCGCTTTCCTCGCGGGGGCTCCGCCGCGCCGTCCTGGCGCCGCTGGGCGACCTCCGGATGGAAATGAACGACGACGTTGCAATGCTGTCGTTTTCGCTGCCGAAAGGCTGCTACGCGACCTGTCTGCTCCGGGAGTTCATGAAGGCACCCATCCAAAATTATTAATGCAGGGGCGGCATATCCACACAGGTGACAATATGGGTGAAATGCTCAAAAGCATAGAAAAAGTGCAGGCCATGATGAAGGAACTCTCACGGAGCAACAAGGATACGATGCGCCATTTCCAGCAATTCATGGGAAACGTGCTGGAGGCCGGCGCGCTGGACACCAAGACCAAGGAACTCATCGCCTTGGGAACGGCTATCACCGCCAGGTGCAAGTACTGCATTGCCATCCACGTGAAGAAGTGCCTTGAGGCCGGCGCAGACCGGGAGGAAATCCTCGAGGCAGCGACCGTCTCGATTTTGATGGGCGGCGGTCCGGCGATGACCTACGTGGCGGAAGTCAAGGATGCGCTGGAGGAGATCGAGGAATAACTTTTCCCCTCTTTTTCTTTTTGCTCAGCCGGGTCTCGTGCCCGGGTATCGTGCAGGTGATCCATGCTGTCACGCTGCGTCGACGCCTCCTCAATGTTTAAAAAGTGATGGTTCTTCTTAACAGCGATGGAACGGATACAGCTGGTCATGATACTGCTCAACGTTGCAGTGCTCGCGTTCGCTGTCCTCTCGCTGTATTACTTCGTCCGGCTGATGCGCGTCATCAAGATACGGCGCGGAACCATCCTGGCGGGCAGCGCCGTGTTTTTGTTTGTCGGCTACGTGTTCTTCATTCTCCCCTGGGTCACCATCGGGCGGAGCGTCCCCTTGATGGAGCAGCTCTCCTACGGCCTCATTTTGGTTGCGCTCGTCATCCTGCTCTACGGCGTGATGCGTATATACCGTGACTGGCGCGAGGTCATAACATGATGCTGCAGCAGCTGATCTCGCTGCTCAACCTGGGGTTTTCCATCGCTATCGTCGGTGTCATGGCGAGCGTCTATCTGCTATACCGCCGGCAGTACATCCTGTGGTTTACTCTCTCATTTGCCGTGGTTCCCTTCATGTTTATATACAGCCTGGTCTGGCCGCTGCCTGGGACCACGGAGATGGGCATCGTCGTGTTTCCCATCTGCGTCGTCGTCATCGAGGTCGGGTTCATCCTGGCGCAGAAGAATCTGCTGACGTCGATACGCGGCGGAGCAGGCGAGGAACACCAGATGCTGCTGCGGGACGACGTGGCGCTGCTGCGCAGCTATGAGCAGGTCGCAAACGTGTTCATCCGGAAGATTACGCCGCTCATCGGCACTGCCAGCATCGAAGAGCTGCTGGAGAGCCGCATTGACGAGCATCCCGTGCTTGCCGGCAGCTACATCGACGTTGATGAACAGTTGAGCATCACCGCCCTCGAGGAGGCCATCGACAAGCTCGACATGGACGACCTCGGGCTTGCCTTCTATGACCTCATCGCCGGGCTCATCGACCTCTATTCCGCCTTTGTGCCGTGGAAGCAGGCCATCGACGAGTGGCGGAAGGCCGTCGCCGAGGCCATCCGGCAGAACGAGAGCCTGTTTGAATGGGCGCTCCCCATCGTCCTCTTCCGCCTTGTCCTCGAACCGGTGCTGCGACGCTGCCGCTCCGACGACATCAACGAGATCGCGATCATGCTCAACCGGAGCAAGAGCGGCATCGAGATACAGCCGAGCGGACAGATCGACATTCGGCAGCTGTATCGGCGGCAGGCCGACGCCGACGACCCGGTCCAGTTTGGTATTGAACGGTTTCTCCACGCGCTCGACCGGATGTATCTCATCCTGAAGCAGAGCATGGGGCCCGAGAAGGCAAATGCGATGATAACTGAGCATTTCCGGGCGATGCCCACCAACATCAAGGAGCGCCTATACGGCGAGGGGTTGGTCGAGCAGCTGCCTGAGGGCGTCCTCGAGGAGGAAAAAGTGACGCTGCTGAGCCGGGAGCGTCTCATCGAGGAGCTGCTGAACCGGCGGAAAAAGCTGGAGAAAGCATATCGGGAGCTCGCCGAGGCGGAACTCGGTAAGATGAAGACCACGTTTCTCGACGTCATCGCCCACGAGCTTCGCACCCCGCTGACCTCAATCAAGACCTACGTCGATCTCCTCAGGCAGGAAAAACTGGGCGAGCTATCGGAGATGCAGGAGGAAAAACTGGACATCATGGCGCAGAACGTGGATCGCCTGACCGCGCTCATCAATGACATGCTGGAGATTCCGTCTATCGACGTCCGTGAACTCGAGCTACGCAAAGAGACCTTTCTCGCTCGCGCGATGATAGCCGAGGTCGTACGGGACTGCCGGGGGATAGCGGATGAAAAAGGGCAGTCCATCAGCGTCGAGGTGCCGGAGCAGCTGGCGCTGCAGGGCGACAAAAACCTGCTTGGCAAGGCCGTCAAAAACATCCTGGTCAACGCCATCCGATACACGCCGGAAGGCGGCGATATAACGATAGCCGGTCGATTCGAAGGCGAGCAGGCGCATCTCATGGTCGCTGACACCGGCCCCGGTATCCCGGAGGACGACATCGACCGAATCTTTGATCCCTTCTACACCGGCGGTAAAGACGGTGGCATGGGCCTCGGTCTCTCGATCGTCAAAAACATCGTCGAGGCGCACGGGGGAGATGTATGGGTGGAAAGCGAGCCAGGCGAGGGAACCGTCTTCCATATCCGGATCGCCGGGTGAATGCAGCGGCCCCATGCTGCTCCGGCCTGATTGCAGCGTCGGCGTATCGTAAACTCCAAATAACCGCCCGCTTTTCTATCACAATGCCAGTGCGGGAGGAACAGACACCATGAACGACACGGCCAACGTCGTCTCGGAGCAGCTCACACGTATCATGTTCGTCGATGACGACCCGTCGATTCTCGATGCCGCCAAGACAGCCATCGAGTCCTACGGCTACCAGGTGATAACCGCCGAGTCGGGCGAAGAATGTCTGGAGCGGCTCGACGAGGCGGACCTCGTCTTTCTCGACATAAAAATGCCCGGGATGGATGGCATCGAGACGCTCAAAGAGATAAAGCAGCGTGACCCGTCCATTCCCGTCATCATGATAACGGCGTATGCGACGGTTGACAGCGCCATCGAAGCGATGAAGGAGGGTGCCTTCGACTACATCCGGAAGCCGTTCGACATGGACGAACTCGAGGGCAGCATCCTTGCCGCTATCGAGGAGATAAAGTTCGAGCGGCTGAAACAGGTGGGGCAGGAAAGCGGAGACTACCTTGAAAAATTCCGGGATCTCGCCGCGGAGGCACCCGGTGTCTACATCGGCACCGGTATCGAGCGAGTCAAGAACATGGACGTAGCGGCAATCCCGCTGGTATCCGACTGGCAGCCACGGGACCTGCAGGCGGTGCAGGACGACGTCGAGGAGGCGCTCGACGACGAAGTGGTCCTTGCGCTGACCGACGTCGCGTATCTCCTGGAGGAACACCGCTTTGGTGACGTACGCGATTTTCTCCGGTGGCTGTACCGGCAGGCGTCGATGCACCGCGGCCGCCTCATCCTGTCGACTGATTTCAGCCAGGTTGACGACAAGCTGGCGGACGACATCAGGGATGTCATCGCTGACATCCGGCTGAGTCTCTTCTCGGATTCTATCTCGAATTATCTGCGGCGGCGGGTCATCCAGGCGCTGTCCGACGGCGACACCTACAGCTTTACCACCATCGCGCAGCTGCTGGACATCAAGGACAATCCGAAGCTCAGCTTTCACCTCAAGAAACTGAAGGACGACGGTGTCATCAAGCAGGACGAGGACAAGCGCTACTATCTGTCGTCGATGGGCATGGACATCGCCGAGGTCCTGAAGGGCATCCGGGAGCGACAGGTCAGCGACCAGACCGACTTCCTGTGGATGCCCCGGGAGTAGCTAAATCGGGCTTTAACGGTGTTCAACCATGGTTTAACGAACGATTTTAAGTCCCGTGTCATTGTTTGTGGCCATGCAAGTGATACCTGAAACCACTGGGCGGCTGTCGAACAACCTGACAGACCGGTTTTTGGTCCCCCGCGAGCGATGGATGACCATCGACTCTATGATTTACGGCATGGACAATTACTTTGATTACGATGCGGGGAGCGCCAGAGAGAAACGCACGACGGCTATCCGTGAGGCCTTCGAACATCATTATTCTAACAACCTGTTTTATCATCGGTACTGCAGGGACAACGACGTCCGGCCAGATGACATCAAAACGGAGGACGATCTCACCGCTATTCCCATGGTTCCGGACAATTTTTTCAAGGATTACCCGGAGGAGAACCCGAAGAGCGTCTATGAATGGCTGTACCGTGTATCGTCGGTCAACGTAGGAGACTACGATTTTTCCGGCAGCGGCCTGCAGGATTTTCTCCGCTGGGCGGAACATCGCCTGCGGGGCATCGTGACACATTCCTCGGGCACCACGGGCAACTTCAGCATAATGTTCCGGGATCAGTTGACCACGCAACGGTTGTTCTATGCATTCGACAAGACGCTCCTCTTCTCCATCGTGCATCCCGATGACGATGCACAGTTCGTATACCCGGGTCCGATCAAAACATATCTCACCATGGGGCACTGGATATCGGAGGGCAGCCAGGTGTTCGACGACAGCCAGCGTCATTTCCTCACGGATCGGGAGCTGACCATGGACATCGTCCGGCTTATGTCCGGCCAGATACGCGGCCTCAAGGACAAGCTGAAGCTGAAGCTGCTGCAGCGGGCCATGAAAAAAGGGCAGCAGAAGCTGATACAGCTGCTGGAGAAAATGGACAAAGCGGACAAGCAGGTAATCATCATCACGTTTCCCTTCCAGCTCTACGACCTCATGGAGCTCATGCGGGAGGAGGGCGTCAGCCTCTCGCTGGGCGATCAGAACAGCATCGTCATCACCGGCGGTGGATGGAAGATCCACCAGGGAAAGAAAGTCTCACCGCAGACATTCGCTGGCATGATAGAGGAAACACTGGGTATCCCCCCGGAGCATTACAAGGACATATACGGCATGTCTGAGATGAACGCCCTGGGCATGGACTGCGAGGGACGATACAAGCACCTGCATCCCTGGCTCTATCCAATGATCCTCGACGAAGACAACCAGCCAAAGGGCTACGACCAGACGGGCCGCTTCGCGTTTCTGGATCCTGTCTCCCACAGCTATCCAGGGTTCATCATCACCGGCGACCGGGTGAAGCTCTATGAACGCTGTCCCGCCTGCGGCCGGCCGGGCGTAGTGATGGATTCAGATATCAGTCGGATGTCCGGCGCCGAGGCGAAGGGATGCGGCAACCTGATGCGGGATTTGATTGCCGAGGAGCTGCGGTGATACCATGCTCGGGAGACTGAAGGAAGAGATGGACAAGGGGCTGTTTATTCCGCTGCCGATGCTGAGAAACCTCCTAGGCGCCGTCGGTCCACTTGCGTTTGTTCTGGCCAAGCATCCACGGGCTACCCTGGCAAATGTTCCAGTGTGGATGAAGCGCCTTCGCCGATCACAGCCACCGTGGGCGCATCTGGACGACGAGGATACATATGACGCGCGGCAGCTGCTGTCATCAGAGGACTACGAGCGTATGCCGTCCGTCCGGACAGAGAAGTATCTGCGGCCGACACGGCTCTGCGAGAGCGATGCGCCGGAGATACGGGCGATGGCCGGGAAGCTCGGCGCAGGTGAAAAAAGCGACCTGAAGTATAGCCGGGCTGTATACGAGTTCGTGAAAAATGAGAAAAAGCTGGTGTTCAAGCCGATGCGCGGCGCCCTAGGCACCTTCTGCAGCAAGGGAGGCGTCTGTCTCGACCAGCTCTCTCTCATGACCGCGCTTTTACGGGCTGGGGGTGTATCCGCTCGGTATCGCCTGTATGCGCTCTCTCCGACTGAGCAGTTTTACGATACGGTCATCAAGGATGATCCGCTGCTCCGTGAGACGCTCGAGATGCTGGGTTTCCTTGACTCCCTCCATGGAGAGACGGAGGCGCTGGTGGACGGAAAATGGATTGCGCTGGACGCAACGTTTTCCGACGAGCTTGAGGCGGGGATGGGGCTACCCATTACATCGTTCGGCGAGGAACCCATGTGGCGGGATCGGGTCCTGACCACGGACATCAGATTTGAGGGATTCCCGATATTGTTCAGACATCTGCTTGTTCCGATCCTGTTTGCACTGCGGAGCACCGTCGACGTGGTGAACACGAAGCTCGATATGCTGCGGGCGCAGGGGATGGAGACCATCGACCGGCTGGGCCGGGATGGGTACAACGAGCAACAGTCCGGCACCCAGATTGAGCTGCCGTCGATGGAGGAAGCCGAGGCGTTCAGGAACGGAGGGAAAATGACGGTTGACGCCGAAGCCGTGTAAGCCGCGGGGTGCTGCCTCCTTTACAGGAACCCTCGCTTGTCGAGCTCCTCGGTGATGACGTCCACGGCTCGCTCGACGTCCTTGCGTCGCTTGGCGCCGGTGCAGACGATTTTACCGGAGCCAAAAAACAGGAATACGACGTTTGGGTCACGGAGCCGGTACACCATACCCGGGAATATTTCGGGTTCGTATTCGATGTTTTCGAGACCGAGCGCCAGAGACAGCTCGAGCAGATTGAGGTGCACGTGCAGGTCGACCGAGGCGACGATGTTCTGTATGTTGACCTCGGGCTTGATGACGTCGAATCCCAGGTCCTTCATCTTGGGGTAGAGCTTGCCGACTGCCGTCTCGATGTCTTCCTTGTTGCGTGCACCGGTGCAGATGACTCTGCCGCTCTTGAACAGCAGAAACGCGATTTTCGGTTCCTTGATGTGGTAGACAAGCCCCGGAAACTGCTCGGGGTTATACTTGGTGTCGTCGAGCGCCTCGTCGATCTTGTCCAGGTCCAGTTCCTCTGCTATCACGGTCGATGCGACCATATTCTGTATCTTAATGTCAGCCATTTTTTCCACCTTTTTATACCTTTTATATGCTTTTATATATGCAACAGGGGGCACATAAACTTTTTGGCCCTCACGCTGCGAATGGACTACCCTGTCGGCTTGAACTTGTATCCGTAGTGAATGGCACCCGCCTTTCCGTCCTGGTAGATGCGCCGGAAGCACGCCTCAACCTGCATGCCGATTGACACCTCGTCAGGGTCAGCATCCACGATTTGCGCCGTCAGATAGGGACCCTCATCCATCCTGATGAGAGCGATGACATACGGTTCTTCCTTCTCGAAATGCGGCGGGGGTGCATTGATGACGGTGTAGCTCTCAACCACACCGATACCCTCGAGTTTGTAGTCCTCCATGTTGCCGACCGATGCACGTCTGCATTCAGGACACATCGACCGGGGCGGAAAGTACACCGTGCCACAGGCACCGCACTTCGTGCCGATGAGATTATATCGCTGCGGTATCTCTCTCCAATACCGTGGCACACCCATTATATCGCCTCCAATATGTGGATGACGGCTGTTCCGCCGGAGCCACCGACGTTATGCGTCAACCCGAGCGCTGCATCGTCAACCTGGCGTTTGTCGGCTTGGGCGCGGAGCTGCAACATCAACTCGTGTATCTGCGCGATACCGGTCGCACCGACGGGATGTCCCTTCGACTTGAGGCCCCCTGACGTGTTCACGGGGAGCTCGCCGTCCAGCGTCGTCAGCCCATCGTCAATGGCACGGCCGCCTTCGCCCTTCTCGACGAAGCCGAGATCCTCGATGGCCATGATCTCCGCGATGGTAAAGCAGTCATGCACCTCTGCCACGTCGACATCTGCCGGCGATACACCGGCTCGTCGGTAGGCCCGACGGGATGCCGTCATCGCTGCAGGAATGCCATCAAAGCGGCTGCGCTCGCTCAGGGAAACGCTGTCCGCAGCCGTCTCGGAGGCAGCTATCCTGACCGGCTCGTCGGTGAACTCCTTTGCCTTGTCCATCGACGAGATGACGACGGCGCCGGCACCATCGGTGATGGGGCTGCAATCCAGCAGATGCAACGGGTCGGCTACAATGGTGGAGTTGAGCACAGCCTCCACGGATACCTCCTTCCGGTACTGCGCCTTCGGGTTCAACGTGCCGTTGTGATGGTTTTTAACCGCGACCTGCGCCAGCTGCTCCTCCGTCGTGCCATATTTATGCATGTGGTAGCGGGCCATCAGCGCGTACAGACCGGGAAACGTGACGCCGAAGAATGCCTCCCATTCCCGGTTTGCCGCCGAAGCCAGAATGTTGGTCGCCTCGGTGCCGGCGACATCGGTCATTTTTTCTGCGCCGCCGACGACGACCACGTCGTACATACCCGACGCGACAGCCAGATACCCGTTGTGGAGCGCCAGGCTGCCCGATGCACAGGCCGCTTCGACGCGCGTCGAGGGGATGTGCAGTTCGCTCAAGCCTGAAACCTCTGCGGCGAGCGAGCCGAGATGCTCCTGCCCGACGAAGCGCCCGGCAGACATGCCGCCGATGTACATCGCCTCTATGTCTTCGCCCTCGATGCCGGCATCCATGATCGCTGAGATGCCCGCCTCGGCGACAAGGTCAGCGAGCGATTGCTCCCAAAGTTCACCAAACTGGGTAAGGCCGCCACCGATAAGTGCTACGTCTCTCATGCAAACTCACCCCTATGTTTCATGTACATGCCATAGTCAAGGTATTCAGTATCCTCCAGCATCGCACGGATGTCGTTCCGCTCGTAGTCCTCAATGCCACCGGTAACAGTGATGTCGAATGAATCTGAGCCGGCACCGGAGCCATAGGAGGTCGCAAGGATGCGGTCCCCCGGCTCGGCGACGTCAAGGACGGCTGACAGCCCCAGCGGCGTCGACCCGGAATAGGTGTTGCCGATATGCGGGCACAGCAGCCCCTCCTCTATCTGCTCCTGAGAGAAACCAAGCTTGCCGGCCACCCGGGTAGGGAACTTGCCGTTCGGCTGATGGAAGACCGCGTAGTCATAGTCAGCGGGCTCGGTGCCCATCTGCTCCATGAGTCGCTCCGTCGCCGCCATCACGTGCCGGAAATAAGCCGGTTTGCCGGTAAAGCGGCCACCGTGACCGGGATAGGGCTCGCCTTCACGGCGCCAGAAGTCAGGTGTATCGGTGGTAAAGGAAAGCGTCTTGTTGACCTCGGCGATGAGGTTGTCGCAGCCAAGGATAAATGCAGCGCCGCCGGCAGCGGCTGCATATTCCAGCGCGTCTCCTGGAGCGGCCTGCGAGACGTCGGCGCCGATGGCCATGCCGTAGGTTATCATGTCCGCCTTGGCCAGCGCCAGGCAGTTCTGCATCGCCGCCGTGCCGGCCTTGCAGGCAAACTCGTAATCAGCTGCTGTCAGATCCGGGGTAGCCTGGACCGCCTCAGCGACGATGGTGGCGGTGGGCTTGACAGCATATGGATGGGATTCAGAGCCGACGTACAGGGCACCGACATCTCGTGCGTCGATACCCGACAGCCGGACGGCCCGCCGTGCCGCCTCGACCGAGATGGTGGCGGTGTCCTCGTCGAGTGCGGGCACCGATTTTTCGTGGACCATCAGACCGGCGGCAACCGCCGCCCCGTCTCGTCCCCACATACGAGCGATTTCACCTGTTTTTATTCTATATCTGGGAACATACGCCCCATAACCGACAATGCCAGCTTTCATAAGCTCGCCTCTGCCCCCACATGGGCTCTTCGTATTTAAACGTGACGCTCACAGGCGGCTACCGGCCTCGGGGCTCCTGCCCCGCCTGTAGATGCTCGACCGGTACCACGGTATGTGTTTTGGTGTCCGCGACGCCTTCGATGGGACGGATGCGGTTGAGCACCACCCCGGCCAGCTCCTCCTCGCTCTGCACCTCGACCTTCGCGATGATGTCATACGGGCCAAAAAGAGAATACAGCTCCGTGACCTCGTCGATGGTAGACAACGCCTCCTTTGTCTCCTGCTCCTCCGTCGGCACAATCGAAATGAGGACGTATCCGGCTGTCATATATCGATATGCGCTATCTGGTTATATTGCTTGCCCCCGCAGGAGAGACTAAAGCTTTTAATAGCCCGCTGCCATGAAGATGCGAACGGCATGGAGCAGCTGAAGCGAAAGTATCCCAAGAAGTTTGCGACCAACCTCAAGCGAGTATTCGAGCGTATCCACGGCGGCGACAAGATATTCATCGGCACCGGCTGCGGCAAGCCGTCCTACCTGGTGAAGGAGCTGGCAGACTACGTCGAAGCCAACCCGAAGGCGTTCGCCGACGCGGAGATATTCCACGTCTGGACGCTCGGTGTGGCGCCATATGTCAAGCCCAAGTTTGAGCGTAACTTTCGCCACAACGCCTTCTTCATCGGCGACAACACCCGTGGGGCGGTCAATCAGGGTATGGCCGACTACACGCCGATTTTCCTGTCGGAAGTGCCCGACCTGTTCCACCGGGACGTCATTCCGGTGGACGTGGCGCTCATCCAGCTCTCGGCGCCGGACGACCACGGCTACATGAGCTACGGCATCAGCGTCGACATCGTCAAGTCGGCGGTGGAGAACGCTGACCTGGTCATCGCGCAGGTCAACGAGAACATGCCCCGGGTGCTCGGTGACTGCTTTATCCACATCGAGGACATCGACTATGTTGTCCCCTGCAATGAGCCGCTGCTGGAGTATCCGACGGCGGAGGTGGACGAGACCACCGACGCCATCGGCAAAAACGTCGCCCGTCTGGTGGAGGACGGCGCCACCATCCAGGTCGGCTACGGGAACATCCCCGACGCGGTCGTCGCCAGCCTCGAAGGCAAGCAGGACCTCGGCGTCCACACGGAGCTGCTCACAGACGGCATCATCGAGCTCATGAAACAGGGCATCGTCACCAACGAGCAAAAATCCATCCACCGGGACAAGGCCGTCGCCTCCTTCTGCATGGGGCGCCGGGAGACCTACAACTATCTGCACAACAACCCCGAGTTCGAGTTCCGGCCCATCGAGTACACCAACAACCCGACGGTCATCGCCCAGAACTACAAGATGACGGCCATCAACACTGCCCTCGAAATCGACCTCACCGGCCAGGTGACGGCTGAGTCACTCGGCCACGAGTTCTACAGCGGCATCGGCGGTCAAGCGGACTTCATGCGCGGCGCCGCCCTGAGCAAAGGAGGCAAAAACATCATCGCGCTTCGCTCCACCGCCAAAAACGGCGAGGTGTCCCGCATCGTTCCCTTTTTGAAGGAAGGTGCAGGCGTCACCTTGACCCGCGGCGACGTCCACTACGTCGTCACGGAGTACGGCAGCGCGTATCTCCACGGCAAGAACATCCGGGAGCGCACCATCGCCCTGATAAGCATCGCGCATCCAAAGTTCCGGGAGCAGCTGCTGGAGGAAGCAAAAAAGTACAACCTCGTCTACCAGGACCAAATCATGGTCACCGGCCGCGGCGGCATCTACCCTGTCGACCTGGAAAAACACGTGCATCTCCCCGACGGACGACAGGTGCTGCTCCGCCCCGTCAAGCCATCCGACGAGGAGCCCCTCAAGGACCTCTTCTACAATCTCTCCAACGAAAGCATCTACAAGCGGTTCATGGGCGTCAAGCGCTATCTTCCCCGAGAGCAGCTGCACGAGCTCGCCAACGTCGACTACAGCAAGAACATGGCCATCGTTGCGGTCATCGGCGACGAGGAAAAAGAGGAAATCATCGGCGTCGGTCGCTGGGGCCTCGACGAGGAGACCAACAGCGCCGAAGTCGCCTTCGTTGTCAGGGACGACTGGCAGCGGCGGGGCGTCGGCACCGAGCTGCTCCGATATCTCACGCAGATAGCCAAACGACGCGGCCTGTATGGCTTCACCGCCGACGTCCTGGTCAACAACCAGGGTATGCTTCGGCTGTTCGAAAAAATGGACTTCGATATGGAGAAAGAACGCAGAGACGGCGTCTACCATCTCCGGATGCACTTTGATTGAGGCCGCCTGAGGCTAGTGTATCTTTTCCTCGTACTTCCGGATCTTCCGCCTGATTTTTTCTTTCTTGCGCTCGTACTTGCGCTGTAGACGGTCGTATTTTTTATCTGAGAGCTCGTCCCGGCGTTGCTGCAGCGAGCGCAGGTCGTCGTCTATCATGGCGCGCCGCTGGTTGAGATCCTCGATTTTTTCCACGTATTTCCGCCGTTTTTTGTCCATGTATCGATATGCATCAGCGGGATAAAATCTTTCGCCTCGCTGGCTGTGCGGTGTCTTATCTGCGAATTATTTCGTTTCACTTTTTGTCACCTCTCGCTCTATCATT
>CAYPWJ010000002.1:0-7816 GCA_964414415.1 uncultured Thermoplasmatales archaeon
GACATCACTCTGGAGTTTGGAACACCAAAATGTCAGTAATTTTGTCCCAAGGCCGGCGTCACCTCAAAAAATATATACTTGCTGCGATATTAAAAGACAGGCGCCACATGCTTCCCAGTAGCCAGTGCTATGCCACAAATAAACAACGTTTTTAAAGCGCCGCCGCATTCATACTGAGAATGGGTATTACACCAAAGATTGGTATCACCGGTATGCCGCATGTCGGTAAAACCGAGGGACTCATCAGCGTTATCAACCGACTTGAAGACGAGTATACCTTCGGCGGCATGATTACCGACGCCATCGAGGAAAATGGAGAACGCGTCGGCTTCAAGGTGATGGACTGGCAGACGAAGCAGGAGGCCGTGTTCGCTCACGTGGACCTCGACACGGTCTACCGGGTCGGCGACTACCGCATTGACATCAAGGTGCTGGAAAAGATCGGTGTCCCGGCCATCGAGCGCGCCGTCGACGACGAAGACACCGACATCATCATCATCGACGAGGTCGGTAAGATGGAGCTGGAGAGCGACGCATTCCGCGACGCGGTCCGCCGCGCGCTTGAAAAAGACAAGCCGCTGCTGCTGACCCTTCACAAAAAATCTCGTGATTCATTGTTGCAGGACATCCGCAACATGGACGAC
Organism: uncultured Thermoplasmatales archaeon; assembly: GCA_964414415.1. Lineage (GTDB taxonomy): Archaea > Thermoplasmatota > E2 > UBA202 > DSCA01 > CAZESS01. The sequence goes on from CAYPWJ010000002.1 coordinate 645, forward strand.
GTCCGCATCCTTGAGATCACATCCGTCAACCGGAACATCCTGCCCTACAAGATAGACCGGCTTTTGAAAGAAGGCATGCAATGAGGCAGCGGGAGGGCGCCACTTTTTTCGCGGCACAGCGTGCCGACAGCGAAAAAGGACCATCATCGAGGCGAACGGGCTTTTACAATCCCGCCATGGCGCTCGACCGCGATCTCTGCGTGCTGCTCTGTGAGCACGCCGCTAGGCGGGGCTGCCGGAGCTTCCTCGATGGGCTGGGCGCCACCGGCATCCGGGGCCTCCGCGTGGCCAACGAGGTCGACGCTGACATCGAGGTCACCGTCAATGATGTCAATCCTGCATCATGCGAGCACATCAGAGACAACGCGGCGCGCAACGACCTCGCCGTCACGGTCTGCAACGACGACGTCCGGGTGTTGCTCTACAGGCAGCGCTACGACTATGTCGACGTCGACCCCTACGGCTCGCCGGCTCCGTTCCTCCACGCAGCCATCGACGGGCTCTACCGGCAGGGGTACCTTGCGTTCACGGCGACGGACAAGGCGACCCTGTGCGGCGTCCACCCGGAGGCATGTCGCCGTCGCTACGACGCAGTCCCGCGGCGCGGCCCGGCGATGAAGGAGCTGGGTCTCCGCATCCTCATCGGCTTTGCAATCCGAGCCGCAGCCGGCCGTGACTACGGGGCCACGCCGGTGTTCGCCTATTCACATGATCATTACTTCCGCGTCTATCTTCGCCTGCATAAGGGCGCCAGACGGGGTAACGAAACGCTGGAGAACATCGGATGGGCCTGGTGGAGCGACGGCTGGCATCTGACGCCGTACGAGGAGCAGCGCGGCAGCCGATGGACCGGCCCGCTCTGGACCGGCCCGCTCTATGATCCTGACGTCGTCGCCGCGATGCAGCGCATGCTGCCGGACAAGACACCCGCATCGCCACGGACAGCGCGCCGGCTGCTCGAGAGAATCGCCGGCGAGGTCGAGGCACCGCCGCTGTATTATGAGTCCGGCGAGCTCTGCAGCCGTCACGGCCTGACGCAGCCGCCGATGGATGCCGTCCTCGAGACGCTCCGCAGCGAGGGCTACCGGGCGACACGGACGCATTTTTGTGACGATGGCATCAAGACGGATGCGCCGGAGCACACGGTTGCAGCGATATATGAGCAGCCGGGTTAACAGGTAGCGTCCCTGGATGCTTCTTTGATTGCCTCGTCCATGATGTCCATGCCTGCATGGATCTGCTCGGTGGAGACGGTCAACGGCGGAATGTACCGGATGGCTGACTCGCCACAGGAGAGCAGCAGCACGCCTTTTTTGAGCGCTCGTTCCATGATGTCATCCCTGAGCTTGGGTGCGAACTCCTTGGTTGAGCGGTCCTTGACGAACTCGGTTGCCTGCATCAGCCCGAGACCGCGGACGTCGCCGATGACGTCGTATTTCTCGGCCATTTCCTCGAACCGCTTCCGCATGACGGCGCCCTGCTCGGCGGCGTTGTCAACCAGGCCTTCGTCGTGGATGACGTCGATGGTGGCGAGCGCCGACGCGCATGCGACGGGGTTGCCGCCGAAGGTGGTGGAATGGGCGCCCTTGACACCGAAATTGTACCGGGCGTTGAGCACGGTGGCCCCGATGGGCATCCCGGACGCGATGGCCTTGGAGAGCGCCATGACGTCGGGTTCGACGTCGAAGTGCTCGGTGGCGAACAGCTTACCCGTCCTGCCGAAGCCGGCCTGGACTTCGTCGTCGACGAACAGGATGCCGTGTTCCTCACTCAGCTTTTTGAGCCGGGGAAAGAACGAGGCCGGCGGCACGATGTAGCCGCCTTCCCCCTGCACCGGCTCGACGAAGATGGCCGCCATCTCGTCCGCAGGGACGTATTTGTGGAACATCTCGTCGATGTAGTCGATGACGCGGTTGACGAGCTCGTCCGGCTCTGCATAGCCATCGATGTGGAACACGTTGCGGTAGGGATTTGGGTACGGCACGTGGACGATGCCGGGCATCCAGGGAAAAAAATGCTGTTTCTGGACGACTTTGCTCGCTGTGAGCCCCACGGCGCCCATCGTCCGGCCGTGGAACGCGCCGATGAAGCCAAGCACGAACTTCCGGCGGGTGCTCCATCGCGCCAGCTTGATGGCCGCCTCGACGGCCTCGGCGCCGCTGTTGCCGAAGTAGACTTTTTTGTCAAATGTGCCAGGCGTTATCTCGGTGAGCCGCCGCGCCAGCTTGACCTGCATGTCGTAGTAGAAGTCGGTGCCGGCGAAGTGCAGAAACCGGTCTGCCTGGCTCTTGATGGCCTCGATCACCCGGGGATGACAGTGACCGGTGTTGGTGACGCCGATACCGGACGTAAAATCGAGGAACCGGTTGCCGTCGACGTCCTCGAAGACAACGTTCTTGGCCTGCTCCGCAACGGCCGGGGCTGCCTTGGTGGTGGTGGCCAGGTATTCGTCGTCTCCCTCGATGATTTTCTTTCCCTTGGGTCCAGGTAGCGATGTCTTCACCTCTGGCTGTGCTTCGTTTCCGGTTATCATGATGCTTCGAATGCCCTGTCGCTTTAAAAATCTATGCGCCCGCAGATGCAGCTGCCCGCCTGCATCGGCCCTCGATCGTCCCGGCGGTGGCGCACCACGATTGGAGCCTCCCGCCGCCCGGCGTTCCATGGTTGACCCCTGTCTCCCGCACCAATTCTTTTAAATAAAGGCGCTCTATTACATCCCCGATGCCACGGGAACGACTCAGACGAAAGAAGAAAGCAAAGGAATGGTACACCGTGCTCGCGCCGCAGCTGTTCGGCAAGGCAAAGGTAGCCGAGACCATCGCCGATGACCCCGACAAGACCATCGGCCGGAACGTCGAAGTGTCGCTGCAGGATCTCACCAATGACTTCTCCAAGTCACACATCAAGCTCACCTTCAAAATCATGGAAACCACCGGTCACGAGGCACACACCATCTTCGTCGGCCACTCGCTCACCGCCGACTACGTCAAGCGGATGAGCCGCCGCCACCGCGCCAAGGTCGACGCGGTCTTCAACGTGGAAACAAAGGACGGCGTCCGCATGCGCCTGAAGCCATCGGCGCTTGCCGGCAAACGCCTGCAGAGCTCCCAGAAGCAGGCCATCCGCAGCATCATCATCGAGACGATGCAGGACGAGGCATCCAGCCACCGGTTCAGCCAGTTCGTCAAGCTCATGCTGGACGGCGACCTCGGCAAACGGGCCTACAAGGAATCCAAGCGCATCTACCCGGTGAAACGCGTCGAGGTCTACAAGTCCGAAATCATGGAGATTCCCAAGGTCAAGGCGATCGCCGAGGAGGAGGCACAGCGCGCCGCCGAGGCAGCAGCGGAGGAAGAAGAGGAAGAAGCCGCCGAGGAGCCAGCCGAGGAAGGCGAAGCACCAGAAGAGGCAGAGACGGAAGCAGCGGAACCAGCGGAGCCGGAGGAAGCAGAACCAGCCTCAGAAACCGAAGAGGAAACAGAAGCAACTGAGACGCCGGAGGAACATGAACCCGAGGCGACAACCGACCAGGAAGAACCGGAAGAAACAACGGAAGAAGAACCAGCAGCGGATGCAGAGCCAGAAGCTGAAGAGCCCGAGGCCTCCGACGAAGAAAAACGAAAGGACAGCGGTTAAAGGGCCAGCGCCTCTTTCATTTTTTCCAAAAGTGTTTCCACGCCCTCCCCGGTAGCAGATGACACCCGTAAATACGGTCTGCCATGCTCCGACAGGTCGGCCTTACCGTCGACGACGATGACCGGCAACGCTGTTTCTCTTTTGATGCTCTCCAGCAGCTGTTCCTGCGCCCCGAGCGGGTAGCCGCACCTGGACGTCGGGTCAAACATGAACACGATGACATCCGCCAGATGCGTTATGGCAGCCACCGCCTGCTTCTCCACCGGGTTTTTCTCCGAGGCAGGCCGGTCAAACAACCCCGGAGCCTCCACCACCTGCACGGGATGCTCGACGTAGCGCCGCTGCACGGTGAAGTGGCCCACCTCCAGGCCGGTCGTGGTAAAGGGATACGGAGCGACCTCCGGCTTCGCCCGTGACAGCCGACGCAGCAGCGACGACTTCCCCACGTTGGGATACCCCACCAGCACGACCGTCGGCATGTCGACATCGATGTCCGGGATACGCGATATCGTCCGCCGGGCGTCCCTGAGAAACGCTATCTGTTCATCGACATCGTGCATCACCGACGCCATCCGTCCAAAGGCAGCCGACACGTCAACCTCCTTCCCCCGCCTTTTTTTCAGGGTGGCCCTTGCCACACTCCGGCATCTTTTACGCGCGCCGTCGACGGCGCCGAGCGCCTGCCGAAGCCCGTCGAGGCCCACCGCTGCATCCAGCACCTCCCGGTAAAACGGGTGCAGCTGACCGAAGCTGGGGAATCCCTTGACATATCGCTGCAGCTCCCGGGTGATGACGTCACGGGCGCGCCGTATCTTCTGCCGGGCGTCGGGGCTGCCCTTGGTCGCCCGACGGAAGGCACGGTCGACGAGTTCATCAGCTGACACAATCCAGGGAAGCTGGAACATGACAAAGTTTATCTAATCCCGACAAATTAATGTATCGGTAATATCCATGGATACAACGACCGAGGGATTCATTCTTGCGAACAAGTTCCGGAAAGCTGTCTTCGTCGAGGTCGCCACTGGCGAGCAATCCTCCAAGGTCATCGCAAAAAAACACCATCTTGTCCCCCAGATGGTCGCCAACGCGATAGCAGACCTTGAGGACAAAGACATTCTCGCTGAGGAGGACGGCACGCTGACGCTTACCGAGCACGGAGAAAAAGTCTACGCCGACATGCGCAGCAGAGACGTGCTCTGACATGCAGATAACCGGGACGGTCACAACCGGCAGGGGCGAGGGACACGCCTACCTCGCCAGACCCGGCTACCGGCGGCAGTTCCAGCAACGCTTCGCCATGACGCCGTTCCCCGGCACGCTCAACCTCAAGCTGCACGGCGAGGACAGCACACGCTTCACTTCTCTGCAGAAGCGGCAGGGCATCCAGCTTTCCGGCTTCAAGGAAGACGGCAGGACATTCGGCTCCGTGACGTGTTTCCCCTGCCGCGTCAACGATGCCCTCGACGGCGTCGTCGTCATCCCCGAGAAAAGCGTCTATGACGACGTGCTGGAAGTCGTTGCCGACGTCTGCCTTCGCGACGCGCTCGACCTGCAGGACGGCGACCTCGTTACCGTGGAGGTGCCCCCCGAGCGCTAGCTCAGCACGACCGACGAAAAATACAGGTACTCGAAGTCGTAATACTCGCTGCTCTCCATTGCTGTCTCATGGCCACAGTATGGACACACCCAGCAGGTCTTCCGGCCGAAAGCGAACTGCCGCATCACTTTGCTGCATCGCGGGCATACATGCATTGGTGGTTCCCTCCCCACGCTCCAAGCACGCTGAAGATATATAAAACCTGATGATTTTATAGAAAAAAGAAAAGAGGAAAAAAGGGGATCAGGCGTTGTGCGACAGCAGATACACCCGCATCATGGCTCGCATCCAGTCCTCGTTCACCGGCCGTACATCCTCGCCGTCCGCCCGGGCCTCCTGCATCGCCGAGGCGATCCGTATCGTCCGCAGCAGCGATTTTCTCAGCAGCGCGGCCTTCATTTTCATTGCTCCACCTCCTCGAGCGATACCTGGATGTCGTTCCACTGCATCCCCTCGACGTTGCCGGCGCGGTCGACGCTGTAGAACTCTATCTCGTATTTCCCCATTGGCTCGACGCCGTATATTTCTCCTAACGCAGGCAGATCTATCGGGTTATATGGATGCTGGTCGTTCCATACGCCGTATTCCTTCCAGTTGAAGAGCATGTCCCATCTGCCGTCATCTTCATCCCATTTGAATATCCGGTAGTAGGTGTGCGCGACGCCGGAGGCACCGGGAATCGGATAGTCCGTAGCGGCGAGCGTTATCAGCGTTTCGTCGGTGATGTGATGCAGCAGGTATTCGCCGTCCTCATACAGTGTTTCGTTGTAGACGTATCCGTGGAATTTCTTTACCGTGACCGGCGGCTCGTTCGTGATGTCGGTGGTCTCCCACGCCGTGGCCCGCGCTCCCTCACTGGAGGATATCGTGACGGTGTTGTTCAGCACGGTTCCCGTCTCTAGGCCGTAGTTGACGCGTGCTCGTACGATCAACGTGTAGGGGACGCCTTCAGGCAGATCTCCAAAGGCCCATGTGACGTGGCTCCCGTCCACCGTGGGCGTGACGGACGACGTCGGAAGCGGCTCGTCGACTTGGTAGAGGACAAAGGACTCATAGGTGACCCCGTCGGGCAGCGTATCGTTTATGACCACGCCGGTCGCGGTTCCACTTCCGGCGTTCCAGAACGTGATGGTATACTTGAGCAGGAACGTCGGCTCCACAGGGTCGACATTGTCGGTTTTCTCTATTATGAACTCAGGGTCAGCCAGCTCGGGAATCGGGTCCACCCGTGTTGGCTCGGCGTCGCTGTCGCTGGCATCCTCCTCGGAGGATACGTCGACGTAGTTCCATATGAGCACTCGCTCCGTCAGATCCGTTATCCGCACCGTCGTCTCAATCCTGAAGGTGACAGTGCTTCCTACAGGAAGGCTGTCGACCGTCCAGGTGATCGTGTCGCCGTTGTCCGCACCGTCGTCTGCATCGTTGATGACGAGCATCGATTCGTTGTAGTCGTCGACGACGACCACGTTGGTCAGGTCGACGTCGCCGGTGTTCTGCACCACGATGGTATAGTTCAACGTGTCGCCCTCTGTGACCGGATCGGCTGAATCCGCCTTGGTGACCGAGACCGCTGGGGCGACGACGGAAACCGAGGCGCTGTCGCTGTCGGTTACCTCTGTTCCCTCGGTATCCTCTCCTGTGACGGTCACGGTGTTGACCTGGTCCGCGGTCGGATTCGTGGTATATTGATCGGTCCATGTTTCCCCGGGATTGAGGCTGACGCCGGACGCGAGCGTTCCTTCCAAATCGTCTATGACGCTGACGCTGTCCAGGGCAACATCTCCCGTATTTTCGACAACGATGGTCCAGACAACCGTGTCGCCACTAAAGACAGCGGTCGGCGAGGCAGTCTTGGTGACGGATATCTCAGGTATAAGCAGGATACCGTTGAGTGTGGCGGTGTCGTGGTCGTCGCCCTCGCCATCGTTGGGGCTGCTGT
>CAYPWJ010000002.1:7916-11183 GCA_964414415.1 uncultured Thermoplasmatales archaeon
GACGTTGGGGTCGGTATCGTTGACTTCTTTGGTGAGCTCCAGGTCGATTTGCTGGCCGTTGAGTGTGGCGGTGTCGTGGTCGTCGCCCTCGCCATCGTTGGGGCTGCTGTCGCTGTCGGGCTGGTCAGCGGCGGTGACTTCAGCCTCGTTGGTGATGCTGCCTGTGTTGTCGACGGTGGCGTTCAACATGAGATGGGCGGTGGTGCCCGCTGTGAGGGTGCTGATGGTCCAGATGTCGGGGCTGTAGGAGCCAATGTCGGCGTGGGAGCTATGGTAGCTGAGCCCGGTGGGGAGAGCATCGGTGACGTCGATGCCGGTGGCGGTGCTGGAGCCCTGGTTGGTTACGTTGATGTAGAAGGTGATGGTGCTGCCGACGTTGGGGTCGGTATCGTTGACTTCTTTGGTGAGCTCCAGGTCGATTTGCTGGGGCTGCTCTATTTCCACTGCATAGTCTTCCACTTCTCCATCTGATGCCGAACCCGTGTAGGATAACCCAGTTGTGCTGCTAAAACGGAAACGGGCAAAAGTTGTACCTTGTGTAGCGTCGTGGGGCACTGAGAAGGTTAATGAATTTAGCCCAGAGTTTAAGGGTTTATCATGAAAAATCTGCTCGCCGTTGTCTGCCCAGTCTCCGTCGCGGTTGAAATCAAGCCAAGCGTTCAGATGCCCGCCTGCAGATGCTGTTACGTCGACGCTTGCTGTTGTTTCGAGTACCAACGAAGTTGTGAACACCACACCGTCCTCATCATCGTTGCCGTCAAGGATGTCGTCACCGGTAGCATCTACATTTGGCTGACCATCTGTTTCTGCATCTACATCCTCTCCGAGATGCGGATTATTAACCACAATTGTATGTCTGGCTCCGTTGCTCTCAATGAAAGTGGAATAGCTGTCGGGGGCATCACCGTAATCAACTAGGTTTGCAGGAGGAATATCCACATTTTCGTTATCATTTTTGCCAGGGGAGTTATGGGCACTAACAACCCTACAAGTAAATGGATCTCCGCCGTGGCCACTGACGTCCATACTCATCTCATAGACCATGGCCCATTCCCAGTCATAAGTACTGCTATAGGTAGGCCATCCTTCATCGGTTGCATCGTTGTCGCTATCTCCATCAGGTGATTTCCAATCCGAACTGCTGGTCCGGGTTCCCTCGATAGTGACGTCCCATGTACCGGTATTTAGGTTGTATTGGAGAGAGCTTGCGGAAACTAGGCCGGGTGGTGGACTCCCCCCGCCCGTACTCCCGTCGTTAGGACCGGAGAGCCAATCTGCTTCATCGGGATTTTCGTCCCCATTTGCATCATATATGTATCCATGGTTCCAATTCCACGTGGTAGATCCGATGGTAAGCTCGAAATTCAAATGGTCAGACCCGATCAGGTCCACAGCCCTATGTTTATTTCCTACGCCCATCCATCCAGCTGATTGAAGATATGTCTTATCGTTTGCATTATTAGTATCACCGAACACATTATCATTTGCACTCTCGTCTACCACTACAGCTATGTAAAGAGTATTGCCGTCTAGGTAGTAATAAATGTTTGCGAGTCCTGACTCATTTTCTGAGAGGAAGTGATATCGATCTACGTCTCCATCCCCGTAAAACAAGCCGTTTACTGTTGGAGAGCCGCTGCCTCCACTCACGCGAGGTACGTATGACGATATTATCATCATGAGAATAACGGATAGCACCAGTAGAAATGTCACCATTACTACCATCCATTTTTTTTGAGGCGAGAGCCTCCCCTTACTCGTTTTTTGCATTGTCCTCACCCTTTTAGATAAAGGTTAATTTGCTACAGCTAAAACTTATTATTTAAATTTTTCCCTCACGCCAGCGATTTTCTTCTCAAAAGCCCCATTGCTGATTTTTTGCTCGCAAATTGATTATTTATGCATACATTAGAACTTTTTTGCCCGTGCAGCTGGCCTATACTTGGCCGCGACGTGTCAGGTACACGTCTGTAAGCATTCATCCCAGTATGTATCCGAGGCGAAGAGAGTGTCCTCGTACTGCGACAGGTAGTAACTCGGCAAATAAATGCTTATTCCGTGTGCATCTGGATGCCCGTCGCCGTGCCACTCGGCATGCATCAAGCAGGTTATGTTGTCGATCACGTTCCGGGCGGCATCGTCGATAACGGCGTCTCCAGACAGCTGTTCCACGGTATAGGCAAAATCATAGAGGTCTCCGTATCCAACGCCGCCGAATGATTCCACCTGCTCGCAGGCATCAGAGACAACGCTGCTGCGTATACGGCTGGTGTTTGAGAGAAGGCGTGCAAACGTATCAACCGATGCCGATAGGTCAGCCATATAGGAAAGATTCCACCCGGAAATGGTATAGGCCTGTGCATCCTGATATAACGCAGCGTATTCCTCCACGATACAGTCCACCATCGCTGCACCGGATGAAATGTTGCCGGCCGCCTCCAGCACCGCTCGATGTGGGAGACCTGCTGCCGACATTGATTCCTGAGAGGTGACAACATAGCCGACATACTGATCCAGTCCGTATGCTGCCTCTATCCCTCCCATTTTGCAGGCGGTATACACGAGCACGTCGATTTTTTTATGGCTGCCGGTGCATGCCGCAGCCAGCGAGCCCCGTATCTCCTGAAGAGTTAGCCTGTCGTTGTTGGTTTCGTCCTTGCAGATGCCTCTCCACCCGTAGCCGTGGTTCCAGAGTTCTAGCATATAATGCTCGGCAGGATACTGCCGGAATGCGTAATCGGTGAACATTTCGAGCGTTTCCCCGCTCCCCATGTTTACCTCTCTATCCCACCCTGGGGATATCTCCGCTAGCGATGTTTCCGAAAATGATCCATTTACAATAGTATAGCAGCGGGAATCTCCGTTTTCCTGACCGTCTTGGAGTATGATGACAGAAACTGAGCTATCTATTTCTGCCGCCTTTATTTCATTCAATTCCTTTTGGGCATAGGTATCCAGATTGTTGTCTCCATCTAGATAGACGATAATCGTCCAGTTTGTCCGGTACCTTGCGTCATCTGGCTCTTCAGATACATTTTTACAGGTCCTGAAAGTCCACGTATCGCTCTGGGTAGCTGCCTTGCCGTCCGATGCGATAACATGCCAGGAATAACTCGTGTTATACGCCAGCGTGACATTCATGCTGGTTAGATTTGTATGATAGGTCAACTTCTGGCCGCTTTTCGGAGTAAGACACACGGTATAGCTCAGGGGGTCGTTGTCGGGGTCGCCGCTGGTCCAGGTGAGGGTGACGTCGGTGTCGACGTC
>CAYPWJ010000002.1:11283-53199 GCA_964414415.1 uncultured Thermoplasmatales archaeon
ACTGGCGCCCGGTGTGGGTGATGGCTCCGCTGGTGCAGCCGGCGGCTCGTTCGGCGGGCTGTATGGCGTGGTGGTGAACGTCCATGGTGGCCCGGCGGTGGATGCGCTGCCGTCGGAGGCGGCGACCTGCCAGGTGTAGGTGGCATTGTGGGTGAGGGTGATCGTTGTCTGGGTGGCGGTGCCGTGGTAGACGGTGCTGCGTGGTGTGTCTTGTTCACTGAGCGTGACGGTGTAGGTGACCGTGTCGTTGTCGGGGTCGCCGCCGGTCCAGGTGAGGGTGACGTCGGTGTCGACGTCACTGGCGCCCGGTGTGGGTGATGGCTCCGCTGGTGCAGCCGGCGGCTCGTTCGGCTGCGAAGCGTCGTTGAATCGTTCTTTAAATATTTTGAATAGATATGAGAAAAAGAGCCCGAATATACCGTCGTATGGGAGGGATTCAGCCGTGTCCTTGGAGGATAGTGTGGAAGGAATCGGCTGTGGATTTGCTTCGAGAGCAGAGAAAAGCGGTACCGCTACCAGTATCGCCGCACAGAGAATTGCCGTCGCCGCCCATTTCTCTTGGAACATGGTTCTACCCCGGATGCCAGCATATAGTGTATTATGCTAACTATTTGCTAGCAATATAGTGAACAGCTGGGTGGTATTTAAACTTTGCTATCATTATGCTTACAAAAGTGCGGGCTTGCGGCACAACGTAGTTAAACCATCGGCTTCCTGTACCATCTGTGTACGACCCGTTATCGCTGTCCGACCGGATGGAATCAGATGTGACACGAGGGACGGAGAGAAAATATTACCGCTTCCGGACCACCCGCTTCTACGGCGGTATCGCAACAGCCGATGTGGTCGGCTGCAACCTCCGCTGCCGCTTCTGCTGGTCTGGCTCCACGGTCTGGCACGCCGAAAAAGGCGATTTTTTCACGCCAAACGAGGTGGCCGACCGTCTTGCCTCAATGGCCGCTTCGCACGGCTACGACAAAGTCCGTCTCTCGGGCGGAGAGCCAGCCCTGGGGCGCTGTCACCTCCTCGCGCTGCTCGACTCTCTTGACCCGTCGCTTCTCTTCGTGCTGGAGACCAACGGCATACTCCTCGGCGCTGACAGGGCATACGTGCAGCGGCTTTCCGCGTTTCCAAATCTCCATGTCCGCGTTTCGCTGAAGGGTGCCGCCCCCGAGGAGTTTTCGCTGCTGACCGGCGCTGACAGTCAGGGTTTTCTGCTGCAGCTGCAGGCCCTCCGCCACCTGCGCGACGCCTCGCTTTCCTTCAACGCCGCTCTCGTGACTGGGAAAGACCATCCGACGGAGCTGCTACATCGGCTTGCAGAGATGGGACTGGATTCGCTGATGCTCGAGGAGGAAACCGTCAAGCTGTATCCGCCGGTGAAGGAACGGCTGCGCGGGGCGGGCCTCCTTGACTACTTTGGATAGGGCCTACAGCAGCTCCATCAACGTCTGGGCGTTGTCGTACATCTCAAAGTTGTTGAACATGCAGTAGACTCTCTCATGTGCATCTGCAAGCCGCGTGAGCCTGCCGGCCAGTTCCTCCAGCTCGCTGCCGGAGTAATCATAGTCGTAGTCGTATTCATCCTCGTTGCGGCCATGCAGCCGGACATAGGCCGTCGGGTGCGCCGACAGCGGCTCCCGGCGCATGAGGTCGACGACGTGGACGAGGTCGAGGTCGTCGCAGATGCGGCGCACCCGCTCTGGACGCTGCCGCCAGTCGCCCCGGGGCTCCCACGCCAGCTCGATGCCACAGCGCTCGATGTCGCCCAGCAGCTCCCGCATCTGCTGCTCGTGTTCATCGCTGCAGTCAAAGCTCCCCGGCGTCTGCAGGACGCATATCGGGGCGTCGAGCGCTTCCGCTCGCTTCCGGGTCTCACGCCATGCGTCGACAACCGTCTCATGGGGGCGGAGATAGCCGAAGTGCTCCTCCTGCAGCTCGGTCAGCCGGTCTCTGCGTTTCCGCCAGGTCGGGCTGCTCGTCGGATGGGTGAGCGCCTGCCACGCCTTCACGGTGAAGACAAAGCCGTCGGCTGCCTCACGGCGCCAGCGCCGGGCAGTCCGAACCATCGGCAGCTTGTAAAACGTCCTGTTGAGCTCCACCGCTGGAAACACCTGGCTGAAGGCCTGCAGCTTGCTCTCGTAGCGTTCCTTCCATCCGTCCGGCGGTCGATAGTAGCCATAGCCGCAGGTGCCCACGACGATGTCTCCCATTTTCGGCACCTCATCTCCATATACCTCGAGGTTTATTAGGCTGTCCATCCCCACGTTTTTAAATCCTGGTGCCATGGTGAAGGCATGGAACAGGTCACCATCCCCGGCGCCGACGTCACCGCGTCGCGCATCGGCCTGGGCACGTGGGCCATCGGCGGCTGGATGTGGGGCGGCACCGACCGGCGGCAGGCGATAGAGACCATCCACGCCGCGTTGGATAGAGACATCACGCTCATCGACACAGCCCCGGTATATGGCTTCGGAACGTCGGAGCGCGTCGTCGGGCAGGCCATCCAGGAATATGGTGCCAGGGAAGACGTCGTCATCGCCACAAAGGCAGGTCTGGAATGGACCGACGGCGACATCCATCGCAATGCCTCGCAGGAGCGCATCCGGAAGGAGGTGCAGGACTCCCTTGAACGGCTGCAGACTGATTATATCGACATCTACCAGGTACACTGGCCTGATCCGCTCGTTGCCGTTGAAAAAACCGCCGGGGTGATGCATGAACTCTACGATGACGGCGTCATCCGTGCCATCGGCGTCAGCAACTACTCGCCGCGGCAGATGGACGCCTTCCGGCGGATAGCACCGCTTCATACGGCTCAGCCACCCTATAACCTCTTTGAACGCGATGCCGAGGCTGATGTGCTGCCATACTGTCGGGAGCACGACGTCATGCCGCTCACCTACGGCGCCCTCTGCCGCGGTCTCCTCACCGGAAAAATGGATGAGGACACCACATTCGAGGGTGACGATCTCCGCAAGACAGACCCCAAGTTCCAGCCGCCGCGCTACCGTCAATATCTCGAGGCGGTCGACCGCCTCGACCGATTGGCCCGGAAACGGCACGATCGACGGGTGCTGCATCTCGCGGTGCGCTGGCTCCTCGACCGCCATGACGGCATCGCGCTCTGGGGCGCCCGAAGACCCGGGCAACTCGAGCCCGTCCCCGGCGTGATGGACTGGCATCTCAGCCAGCGGGACATGAAAGCCATCGACGACATTCTCGACAGCGTCATCCCCGAACCCGTCGGCCCTGGCTTCATGGCGCCGCCAGCCAGAGAGCAGCCTGGACAGGGCCGGTAACCATTTATATGCTATCCTCGTTCGTATCACGAGATGTGGGACTTTACAGCCATTACCCTCGACCAGATTATAAAGATAGCCGTCGCGCTGGCGCTCGGCACCGTCATCGGCTTCGAGCGTGAATGGGCCGACAAGCCGGCCGGCATCAGGACACACATCTTGGTCTGCGTTGCAGCCTGTCTCATCACTATTATGGCCTTCTCTTTCGGGGCGGAAGAAGCGCAGGCCCGACTCATGGAGGGCATCATCGTCGGCATCGGCTTCCTAGGTGCTGGCACAATCATATCCTCCGGCACTGCAGGCGTCAAAGGCCTCACCACCGCCGCGAGCATCTGGATCACCTCCGCCATCGGCATGACCGTCGGCAGCGGCAAATACGCTCTGGCCGCCCTGGCAGCCGTCGCCGTATTCATCGTCCTCAGAATGGGAAAGGCAAAGGAGCGCATCGGAGACTAACCACCTTGATTTTTGTATAAAAATCCCACACTCTGTGGGCATGGCTGTTGCTCCCGCCGTGCGTGACCGATGAGCGGGCCGGGTGGCTGTACATGGATGATACTTTATAGCGCTGCGTGATGGAGGTGTATGCTGGTGTTTGTCCACGGGCTGGGGCATACCGCCGACGGATGGCAGCCGTTCCTCCAGTTTTTCAGGGAACGTGGCATCGAGTGTACAGCCGTAGCCCTGCAGGAGGGACGGGACCTGGCGCGGACACAGTTCAGTGATTACGTGGACACCGTCACGGACACAGTGGCCCAGGATGACGTCGTCGTCGGGCATTCGATGGGTGGCCTCATCATGCAGAAAGTCGCCGAAAAAACAGCGATACAGGCCGGTGTTGGCATCTGCTCAGCGCCGCCCACAGGCATCACGTTCAAGAAACGGATGATACTGGCTTCTCTCCGGTATCTGCCGTATGTGCTGCTGAAGCAGCCGTTTCAATTCAGTTACGGCTACACACGGAAGAGGATGTGTAACTGCATGAGCGAAAAACGAGCGAGGCAGATATACGAGCATGCGGTCACCAGGATGCCGCCCAGGGTGGCCTACGCGTTAGCGATGAACAAGATAGCTGTCAACGAAGCCGAGGTCACCTGCCCGCTGCATTTCATGGCCGCCTCGGAGGACAGACTGTCCCCGCCGTCGCTGGTGAAACAGATAGCAGACAAATACGATGCATCACTGAGCGTCCACGACGGCTGCCATTACATCTTCCACCACTGGGAGCCCTACGCCCGGCAGCTCGCAGCCTTCCTCGACTCACTGGAAGCATAGCCAGACGAGCGCTTACCCGTAAAAGAGCGCTGAGGGAGGGATTTGAACCCTCGTGGAGCGGAAGCTCCACCAGCTCTCAAGGCTGGCGCCGTAGTCCTGGCTTGGCTACCTCAGCAGAGACGTGATAAAAAGACAACAAGGGGAAAAAGAAAAAGGTTGTGGAAGAGCGCGCCGTGCTACGACTTCAGCATGATCTCTATGTTCACGCCGTCGGGTACCTGGATGCGCATGAGCTGGCGGAGCGCTCTATCCTGGGCATCGAGCTCGATGAGCCGCTTGTGGATGCGCATTTCCCATTTGTCCCAGGTCTCCGTCCCTTCGCCGTCGGGGCTCTTCCTGCAGGGGACCCGCAGGTGCTTGGTGGGCAGCGGGATCGGGCCGCTCATCTGGGTGCCCGTCCGCTCGGCTATCATCTTTATCTGGCTGCAGACGTTATCGATTTTTTTGGCGTCCGTACCGGACAACGAAACGCGCGCCTTCTGTGCCATGGTGGTATTCAGCGAGTCTCGACGTCGATGCAGACACCGGCGGCGACCGTTTGCCCCATGTCACGGATGGCAAAGCGACCCATCTCCGGGATCTCCTTCGCCTTTTCTATGACCATCGGGCGGGTCGGCCGTATCTTGACGATGGCTGCATCCCCTGTCTTCAGGAAGTCAGGGTTTTCTTCCTTGGTTTCACCGCTCCGCGGGTCGATTTTCCGGATAAGCTCCTCGAATTTGCAGGCAATCTGAGCCGTGAAGGCGTGGAACACCGGCGTGTAGCCGACGGTGATAACGGAGGGATGGTTGAGCACCATGATCTGGGCGGTGAAGGTCCTGGCAACCGTGGGCGGGTTGTCAACGCTGCCGGCGACGTCGCCGCGGCGGATGTCTTTTTTGCTGACACCGCGCATGTTGACACCGACGTTGTCACCTGGCTCAGCCTTGGGTATCTCCTCGTGGTGCATCTCGATGGATTTCACCTCGCCGGTGACCCCGTCAGGCTGCGTCGACGGCAGAAAGATGAGCTTGTCACCGGGCTTCATGACGCCCGTTTCCAGTCGTCCAACCGGTACAGTGCCGACGCCCGTGATGGAGTACACATCCTGGATGGGCCACCGTAGCGGCTTGTTGATCGGCTTCTCTGCGGTGGTCAGCTGGTCCAGCGCCTCGATGATGGTCGGCCCGTCCCACCAGTCAAGTTCTCCCTTTTTGGTGGCGTTGTCGCCCTTGAACGCTGACACCGGCACGAACTGGACGTCCTTGTAGCCGATGGTTTTCAGCAGCTTCTGCGTTTCGTTCTTTACTTCCTCGTAGCGTTCCTGGCTGTACGGCGGGTTGGTGGCATCCATCTTGTTGATGGCCACGATCATCTGCTTCACGCCGAGCGTCCGGGCCAGCCAGGCGTGCTCCTTCGTCTGGGCCATGACGCCCTCAGGCGCTGCGACGACCAGCACGGCGGCGTCCGCCTGCGACGTGCCGGTAATCATGTTTTTGACAAAGTCCCGGTGCCCGGGAGCATCGATGACGGTGAAGTAATAATTGTCGGTGTCGAACCGTTTATGGGCGACATCGATGGTGACGCCGCGCTCTCGCTCTTCCTTCACCTTGTCCATGATCCAGGCGAGCGCGAATGATTCTTTTCCCTTTTCTTTTGCTTCCTGCTTGTATTTTTCCACGATGTGGTCGGGGAACTGGCCGGTTTCCAGCAGCAGTCGTCCTACCAGCGTCGATTTACCGTGGTCCACGTGCCCTATCGTCGCCAGGTTTATATGAGGTTTATCTGCCATTTTTCTTCCTCCTGAGTTGTTTGTATATTGCTTTTAGATATATATACTTTTACGGAGGATAAATGGCGCTATGTTTAAAAATTTTTTCCACTCGATGTCGCTCTGGGCAGGAACCGATGCGGGCAAAAAATATAGAAAACCATATAAGAACGGTGTGATATGTACCCAGTTAGGGATGCGGGTGTCAGTGCGATGTTTGCAGTTTCATCAGGGTCGGTGACCGTCGGACCGGTATCAGCCGCTGTGGATCCCAGCAGGAGGTCTCCCCCCTCGCGTGCTCCGTGGCCTGGAGACCCGGTATCATGAGGGAACGGCAGCGGTTTCTTCTCGTCCATGCGTGGAGCATCCTGCTGGTCTACATAGGAGCGGTCACCACCGGACTGGCTCTTGTTCATGCCGCGTTGACGGGTAGATTTGGCTTTGTCTCTGTTATCGGGTTGCTTCCGCTCCCGGCTCTCGTCCTGGCGGGCTATCTCAACTGGAAGAACACCCGGCTTGAGCGGGACCTGCGGGAGAAGAAGGAAGCGCTGGAGGCGGTTAATCAGGAGCTTGCGGACTACACGTATATGGTGTCGCACGAGCTCAAGGAGCCGCTTCGCTCGCTTCGCATCTTCGCCCATTTTTTGCTGGAGGACTACGGCGAGCGGCTGGACGAGCAGGGGCAGGATTACCTGCAGCGGATCCATCGCGCCGCTGTGAGGATGGGGTCCCTTGTCGACGACCTGCTGTGGCTCTCTCGCATCGGCCGAGAGGACATCTCGTTTGAGGCGGTTGACCTCAACGAAGTGGTGGCGGACGTCCGGGAGGAGCTTGCCGCTTTGGTAGGGGAGGCAAATGCGGAGGTGAATGCATCTCGTCTTCCCGTTGTGCCCTGTCAGCGACGGTTGATGAGCGAGATATTCAAAAACGTCATCGCCAACGGCGTCAGGTTTAACGATGAACAGCGACCGGTTGTGGAGGTCTCTTCCGCTGAATACGATGGTGCCTACCGGATCAGTATCCGGGATAACGGCATCGGTATCGAGGGGGAGAAGCTCGACGCCATTTTTGGCATATTCACGCAGCTGCATCCCAGAGAAAAATATGGGGGTACCGGTGCCGGCCTGGCGATTTGCAAAAAAATCATCGAGGTACACGACGGGAGCATATGGGCCGAGAGCACCCCGGGCGAAGGCACCACGTTTCATTTTACCATCCCGAAAACCGTGCCGGAGGAGTCGTGATATGATGGCAAGGGATGACCCACATGATGGCGCCGACCGTGCTGCCGTGGAGGTGCTCTGCGTCGAGGACAACGAAGATGATTACGAGGCGGTCCGGCTGTCGCTCGACCGGCATATGGAGGCGGAGGTGGCGGTGGCGCATGCGCCCACCGGCCGTGAAGGCCTGAACGCCATGCGGAAACAGCGCTACGATGTTGTGCTCCTTGATTATCTGCTCCCGGACATGGACGGGCTGGAGGTGCTGGAGATAATGAAGAAGGAGGGGATAGAGCTGCCGGTCATCATGCTGACGGGGAAGGGAGACGAGACCGTCGCCGTGTCGGCCATGAAGAAGGGGATCCATGACTACATCGTCAAGGATGACCTGGAGACGGCAAAGCTGGGCGACAGCGTCAGCAGAGTCGTCGAGCTGACCACGTTTCTGCGGGATCAGGACGCGATGCTGACCAAGTTCCATACGCCGGGTAAGCGCCGGGGTACGCTCGCTATCCTTGCGAATATTTTGACGGCGTCCATCCATGGCATCAATAAGACGACGCTGGTGTATCGGACGAATCTCAACTTTAAGACGATAAAGAAGTATCTCGTGTTTCTGCTCGACAATGAGTTTGTGGCCGTCCATCACGTCGAGGGGAAGGACATGTATAAGACGACGGAGAAGGGACTGTTGCTGCTGCAGAAGCTGCGGGATGTAAAGGAATACCTCGAGTAGAGGGACGGCAGCGGCTGCCTGCACAATGCGACCTGTATAATTTCATTTTAATAATTATAATATAAGGTTTGCTAATCTATCGTACGGAGGAAACGTTAGTAACCGGCTTATATGCAGACTGCTTACTAATTGCTAGCATGATGCTAGTAAAGCGTCATCGGACAACGGCTGGGGCGGAACACAAAAAACCTACCCCAGGGGTACACACAATGGAGGAAAACCATGAATGGAATGAGAAAAAAACTGCTGATCGTGGGTGTGGCACTCGTCGCCGTCTCTGCAGTCGCCGCCACGCAGTACGCCCGGGCAGAACTGAGCTACACATACAACATAAACCATCCATCCAACGGATTCATCCGCTTCGTCGGCGGAGACAACGCAACCGACGGCGAGCGCATCCTGCGCGCCGACAGCGACAACCAGACGCTGACGCTTGACTTCGGCGAGATGACGGCCGGCGTCAACAAGACCTACACCGCAGCGTTCGCCATCGTCAACGAAGAAAACTTCAGCGTCGACATCACCGACGTTGACGTGACGACCAACGGTAATGACGACTACCTGCAAATATGGCTGCACGGCGACCCCGCCCTCAAGGCAGAAGACGACCCATCAAGCGTCTTTGTATGGGACAACGGAACGAACAAGGCCGGAACATGGACGCTCGCCGCCGGCAACAGCGACCCCGCCAACATGGACGGCTCCGGCATAGACACAGCCTGGGACAGCACCGCACACGTCCGATACACCGAGGAAACCACCGGCGCAACAGACGGAGACGACGACTACGTCTGGGTGCAGGTATCCATCGACGTCCCGCAACATCCCGACGGCCTCAACGCCCACACCGGGACCATCAGCTTCGACTTCCAGGCGTCGACCCACTAGCCACGCGCCACACCGGACACACCCCACCCTTTCCCTCTTCCTCCTCCTCTTTCACCCTGCAAAACCATGAGAAAAAAAATCGCCGTCATCGTCGTCCTGGCAACAATTGCTGCTTCAACGGGCAGCATGTACTCTCATCTTTTGCACGCGGAGCAGCACACCGCCACCGAGACTTCCAGCGCGTATACGATTGTCCCGGGCAACATCACCACCTACGACTTCAGCAGCAACGCCAGCGTCGACAGATGGGCCTACCGGCCGGAGGCATCGCAGGACCCGCCGGCCACCACAGCTGAGCCGTCCACGCTCTTTACCGAAGCTCAATACAGCCGCATCGCGACGGACGACGCCGCCTCTCAGACAGATGGAGCCCCGAATAAAACCTGTTATGCAGCTCACCGCTTCGTCTTTTCAATCGCGGAAAACAGGAGCACCATCACCTCGCTCACCATCATGTGGAACGGAAGCGGCTGGCACGACCAGCAACCGGACGGTGCCACCCTCTACGCATGGAACTTGACCAGTGGCAGCTACGACGAACTGGACAACACCCAGGCAGGTACGGACACCACGCTCGCGGGCACGCTCTCTCCAGGCCTAGATTACATCGCCAGCGACGGCAACATAACCATCCTCGCTGTACAGCCACACAGCACCAAAACCCGTGGACCTAATCAAACCCCATTCCTCTCTCATATTGCCACCGACTACGTCAAGGTAGACGTCACCCATACAGGAGGCACCTAACATGGAGCTCACCGTCAAGCAGATACTCGGCAACGTGCTCTTCATCGCCGTCCTGCTCCTCATCGTCGGCAAATTCCTCACCGTTGTCGCCGGGACCGCGTTTCCTCTCAGCGTCGTCGCCTCAGACTCAATGGAACCCGCGCTCTTCAGGGGCGACGCGCTGCCCTGGGCGCCCTGCAGCGTCGACGCCGTCAAAAAAGACGACGTCGTGGTCTTCGCCAGCGCGCAGAGCTGGGGCGGCGAAAAACTCGTCGTGCACCGCGTTGCAGCCATTCGCGAGGGCACCGGCGAGCGTGCCCTCATCACCAGGGGAGACGCGAACAATTATACCGACCAGGCCGGCCCGCACATGCCGGAGCCCCCGATAACCGGCGAGCGGCTCAAGGGCAAGGCGTTCATGCTCGGCGGTCAGCCGCTGAAAATCCCTCTGGCGGGCTACCCCTGGCTCATGCTTCAGTCAGGGGCCACGGCGCTCACCCGGTCCATGTCGTGGGGGCAGCCGCAGCCCGGCCACCACTACGGCGTGTTCGCGCCGGCAGTCGTCGCGATATCGCTCGCCGTCGCCGGCGCTATCCTCTGGGCTCCCGGGGGCGGACGAAACGCGCGCGAACGGCTGCATGACTGCATCTTTGGTCCTGAGCGGCTTTCCTGGAGGCGGGTGTTTACCTCCGTTCTTCTCTTCTATCTCGTGTTCCTCATGATCGCTGCCTCGTTTTCGTATGACCGCCTGTCAGCGTCGATTGGCGTTGACCGGGCGGCGCCGGAGAGCAACGTCGCATTTGGATCACTGCAGGCCAACGAGTCGTCGTTTCCACAGTCGGTTTCCGTGGTCAATCCCTCGATGCTACCTGTGCACGGCATGGTGTTTGCCTCTGGCTCCATCGGCCGGTTTTCGAACCTGAGCGACGTGACCACGTTTTCCCTCGGCAGCGGCGAGCGGTTGTCCGGCAACGTCACTGCCCGTGTCCCGGCGGGCACGACGCCGGGTGTCTACACTGGTCATCTCTATATCTATTCAACGCCGTACTGGTCGCTTGTCCCCCTGTCCGTCATCGAGGTGCTCCACGGCTGGCATCCACAGGGCGCCGTCGTCGCCTTGACCCTGGTGTCCGCCGCCGCGCTTGCCTCGGTGACTGTTCTGCTGCTGGCGGCGCTTGCCTGGATGACGGAGCGATGGCAGCTGGCGCGCGGCTACCTGGCCTGGAAGCTGCTCCCCCTGGCGGCCAGGTTGTCCTCGCTGTGGCGGCTGTTCCAATGGGCATCGCTGCGGCTAACGAAGCTGCGGCGTGTCCTCCGGCGGGCAGGTGCCTGGATGCACGCCATGCCCAGCGATGCGGATGTCCGTGTAAAGCCGTTTGTGGTGTCGCTTGTCTCGCTGCTGCTGGCAGCGCCGCTGCTGTACTGGCTGCACAGTCTCCCTGTAGCGATACTGGCTGCCTCTCTCGCAGGCGGCGTCGTGGCCTACGCCGTGGGCTGCCGATGGCGCGTCCAGTTCGCCTATGCAGCGCTGTTGACCACTGCGTGGCTCGCCTGCCTCTATCTGGGCTCCTCGGTCGTTTATCTCTTCCGGGCCAGTCATTCGCTGCTGGTCCCGTTCGCCTCGACGGTGACCGCGGCGGGCATCGTGCTCCTCGTGTTTGCCGTCCTTGCCGTGCCCGTCGGTCTGCTCTTCTGGCTGCCGGGCCGCCTTGTTCATTCGATTCGAGAGCGATGGAACCCCGTGGTATTGCTTCGGAGGTGTGACCTATGAAAAAACAACTCAAGATATATGTTGAAAAGATAAAGCAACTCATCTGGCCGTTCTGGAGCAGCGACCCCACTGGTCTCCCCGTCTACTATGAGGACACCGGAGACCGCATGGGCACCGTGACCTCGGTGACCAGGGACGCCAGCGGCGAACCATCCGGCTACCGCGTCCGCCACGATGACACCGGCACCGTCGTTACGCTTTCACCCGGGCACCTGGAGCGGACAAAGCGCGGTCTGCTCTTTATCCCTCTCTGGTACGTGGAGGGACTGGAGCTGGTCAGAGAGCTGGAGTATGCGGCGCGTCACCCTGCGCTGCAGGATGTCGTTGCCGGCGCCGGCCTGGTGGACAGCGAGCTCCACGACGTGGCCTCGGTTCACCCTGAGCTGCGGGAGAAAATAGCCCACGCCCGGCAGGCCCAGGCGTCTCTCGACCAGCAACGCAGGGAGCTGCAGCGGAAACGTCGTGACGTCCGTGAACGTCTCATGGAGCTCTCCGAGCAGCGGCTGCTGCAGGACATCAGCCGGCGGACCTTCGCCGAGGCGGTGACCCGGGCGCGACGCCGGGCCCGCATCCTCGACTACAGCATGGAGCGCTGCAGCGACCTGCTCGCCCGGCTGGACGCCATCCCGTTTCTGCCGGACCACACATCGCCGCCTGAGACACCGGAACCTGAGGAACCAGAGCAGCCGGAGGAGGACATCACGCCGCTCAGGGACATCATGCACAACATCCCGATAAGCGTCGCGGTGATGGACCGGGAGGGCGTCATCCGCAGCGTCAATGAACAGTTCACCGACACCCTGCACTACCCGCCGGAGACGGTGACGGGACAGCCGCTGACGACGCTTGTCGTCGAGGGGACACCGGAGTTCAGAGCGGCATGCAGCGACGGTGACACCCCCCGCGACGTAGAGTTCACCGTCCAGGACGGCCGGGGGAGAGAACGCCACATGTTCGGACGGGCGATGCAGGTCACCGACAACGGCCACGGGCCGGTCGTGGCGCTCGCCTTCCAGGAAAAAATCGAGGAAAGCGACGAATTCCGGAAGCTGCTCTCCACCCAGATTTCACACGAGTTCTTCAACCCCCTCTGCATCGCCCAGGGCTACCTCTACCTGCTCGAGGAAGGCAAATACGGCTCTCTCACGCAGGAGCAGCAGCGGCAGATTCGCTCCGTCGGCAAAAACCTTAAACGCATCGAACACCTTGTCAAGCAGACAGTGCAAGTGGAACCGTGACCATCATTCTCCTCGTGGACGACGAGCCCGACATCCACCAGATTCTGGAGGTCGCCCTGCAGCGGCGGGACAGCGCCCATCGGCTGGAGCACGCGTACGACGGCGCCGAGGCCCTGCAGGCCTACCGGCGGCTGCAGCGAGACGACGAGCCCTGCCTCGTGCTCATGGACATCAAGATGCCCGGGATGGACGGCATCGAGGCAACGCGACGCCTCGTCGACCTCGACCCCGACGCGTTCATCTACATATTTACCGCCTACGCCCACACCGACTTCGCCGATGCAGCCATGAACGCCGGGGCCCGGGGGCTCATCCAGAAGTCAGACGACATCAGAGAGATGCTGGCATCCATCCGCGATGCCGTGGCCCGGCTGGACAACATTTAAACGTCATGCCGCCATTGGTATCTGGATGGGTGACATTCAGGCCTATTTTTCGGCGATAGAACGGCACGTCGAGCGATGCTACACCATCGCGGAGGAAGCCCGCGGCAAGGGATACGACCCCACTCGGACGGTGGAGGTCCCCACGGCCAACGACTTCGCGGAGCGCGTCGAGGAGCTCGTCGGCCCGTCAGGCATCGCCGACGTCATCCGCGACCGGCTGCAGGAGGTGAGCCGGGAGCAGACCGCGCTGTCCGTGGCCGTCGACATCGCCGAGGAACATGCCGGCAGCACCGAGGAGACAGTCGACCAGGCGGTCAGGACGGGCCTCGCCATCCTGACGGAGGGCGTCCTGGTGGCGCCCATCGAGGGCATATCGGCGGTGAAGATAGCGCGCAACGCCGACGGCAGCAGCTACATCGACCTCTATTTTGCCGGCCCCATCCGCTCTGCAGGCGGCACGGGCGAGGCGATGAGCGTCCTCATCGCCGACGTGGTGCGGCGCAGGCTCGGCATCGGCCGTTACCAGCCGACGGACGACGAGCTCGAGCGGTACAAGGAAGAAGTGCCGCTCTACGACCGTATCACCACGCTGCAGTACTCACCGTCGCTTGAGGAAATCGAGACCATCGTCCGCAACTGCCCGGTGTGCATCAACGGAGAGCCGACGGAGCGGAAAGAGGTGACCGGCAAGCGGAACCTGCCGCGGGTGCACACCAACCGGGTCCGGGGCGGCGCCTGCCTCGTCATCGCCGAGGGCCTCTGCCTCAAGGCCCCGAAGCTGTTGAAACACGTGGAGCACATGCAGCTCGAGGGGTGGGGCTTCCTCACCGCGTTCATACAGGATGACGGCGAGGAATCCCGGACGATTGCCCCGTCGTCGAAGTACATGAAGAGCCTCATCGCCGGCCGCCCCGTCTTTTCGCATCCCTCCAGCAAGGGCGGCTTCCGTCTGCGCTACGGCCGCGGCCGGACGTGCGGCCTCGCCTCGACGGCGATACATCCCGCCGCGATGCACATCCTCAGGGACTTCGTCGCGCTGGGGACCCAGCTCAAAATGGAGCGCCCCGGCAAGGGCACCATCGGGACGAGCTGCGATACCGTCGAGGGGCCCATGGTGCTGCTCGACAACGGCGACTTCGTGCAGCTGCACTCGTCGGCTGAGGCACAGAAGACAAAGGACCGCATCCACGAGATCATCGACCTCGGCGAGATCCTTGTCCCCTTCGGCGAGTTCGTGGAGAACAACGCCATCCTGCCGCAGGCCAGCTACTGCCATGAATGGTGGATACAGGAGCTGCAGGAGGCGCTCGATGCCCCGGATGAAGAGGCGGCGGCACAGCGCGTCAGCGCGGAGCTCGGCCGGACGATGTCGCTCCGGGAGCTCTCCCCCGGGGAGGCGTTTGCCGTCGCCGAGGCATTCGAGGTACCGCTCCATCCACGCCACACGTTCTTCTGGCACGACGTGGCTCCCGGCGACGTGGCGGCCCTTGCCGACGCGCTGCAGCAGGCGTCCCACAGCGACGGCCGCCTTGCGATACCAAAAAGCGAGGAGCTCAAGGAACTGCTGCTCCGGCTCGGTGTCCCCCACAGAGAGAACGAGGCACACGACACCCTCGTCGTCGAGGGCTGCACGCTGCCGCTGCTCCGCTGCTGTGGCTTCACCCTGGAGGACGGCGAGGTCAGGCGGCGACGGGCTCCTGCATCCATCGACGCAGATGACACCCTGGAGCTGGTCTCGGCGCTCTCCGGCGTCACGGTCAGGGCGAAGGCACCGTCACGCATCGGTACCCGGATGGGCCGCCCGGAAAAAGCCGCGAAGCGGACGATGCGGGCGACGCCGCACGTGCTCTTCCCCGTCGGGCGAGCCGGCGGACGGGAACGCCTGGTCAACGCGGCGGCGCGAGCGAACAAGATCCAGTTCGAGGCGGGGGCACGGCAATGCCAGAGCTGCGGCGCCGTCACCTACAAGACACGCTGTCCCTGCGGCGCCGTCACCGTGTCGACGGGACAGATAGAGCGGCACGAAGTCAAGCTGTACCAGGACGTGGAGGAAGCCAAGGAGCGCATCGGCATGGTGCACATGCCCGACAAGGTCAAGGGCGTCATCGGCCTCTCATCGAGGAGCAAGACCCCGGAGAGCCTGGAGAAGGGGCTGCTCCGCGCCGCGCACGACGTCTACGTCTTCAAGGATGGTACCGCCCGCTTCGACATGACCAACATGCCGCTCACGCATTTCAAGCCCGCGGAAATCGGCACCCCAGTTGAGCGGCTCCGCGAGCTCGGCTACACCCACGACTGGCAGGGCGAGCCCCTCGAGCGGCAGGACCAGATATGCGAGCTGAAGGTGCAGGACGTCATTCCCTCGCGTGCATGTGGACGATACCTGGCGAGGGTAGCCGGCTTCGTCGACGACCTGCTGGACAGGTTTTACGACATGAAGCCGTTCTACGACATCGACGAGCTGTCGGACCTCATCGGCAGCATGGTGGTCGGCATGTCGCCGCATACATCTGCCGGGGCGGTCGGCCGCATCATCGGGTTTATCGACGCGGCGGTCTGCTGCGCGCATCCCTTCTACCACGCGGCGAAGCGCCGGAACTGCGACGGCGACGAGGACACCCTCATGTTGCTCATGGACGTGCTCCTCAATTTTTCACTTGAATACATCCCCGAGAAGCGAGGCGGCCACATGGATCTGCCCCTGGTTCTGGCGACGCGCATCTCTCCGGCTGAGATCGACAAGGAGGCAGAAAACCTGGACGTGCGCTCCCGCTACCCGCTCTCGTTTTTCCGGGCGACGACACGCCACGCGCATCCAAAAGAAATCGAGGAGGAGATGGACCTCGTCGCAGGCCGCATCGGTACCGGTCGCGCGTACGACGGGTTCGGCTTCACCCACGACACCGTCGACATCGCCGACGGCGTCACCGTCTCGGCCTACAAGACCCTGAGCAAGATGGAGGAAAAGCTCTACGCGCAGCTTGAGCTGGCACGCGCCATCCGGGCGGTTGACGAAAGCGACGTCGCCGCCCGGGTGATCCAGACGCATTTCCTCCCCGACCTCATCGGCAACCTCAGGGCGTTCACCAAGCAGCAGGTCCGCTGCGTCAAATGCAACACCAAGTACCGGCGCATCCCGCTCAAGGGACGCTGCACCAACTGCGGCAAGTCGCTGACCCTGACCGTCCACGAGAAATCAATCAAAAAATACCTGGAGCCGGCGAAGCGCATCATCGCTGACTTCGACGTCCCCACCTACACGCGGCAGCGGCTGCTGCTCTTCGAGAAATCAGCCGAGTCGCTGTTCACCAACGACAAGGTAACCGACACGACGCTGCAGGACTTCCTGTAACGCTATTCTCTGAGGTCGCCGTCGTAGACGACGTTTTTTACGACGGTCTCGATGCGGGCGAGGGCCTGCATTGCGGCTGCCAGCATGGCTTCCTCGTCGCCAGCGTTCTCCCGGTTGAGCACGAGCTGGAGGTACCCCTGCGCGATGCAGAGCGGGTTGAAGAAATGATGCGAGATGCATTCCTTGAAGACCCGCTCTCGATGCAGCTGGTTTCTGCGGTTCTGCTCCACGGCGTCTACCGCGCCGAGGTTCCTGACCACGCCGATGTACCGCTCCGGTTCGCTTCCGCCGGCGACGTGATGGAACCGTATCTCCACGGGGGCTGCATCGTCGCTCGCCGGGAAGTGACAGAGCAGCTCTCCTTCTTTGTGCATCGTCTGCACGACGTCGCTGTCTTCCCCGGTGTCGTGCCCGAGCAGCTTCGGGAGCGTTACCCCGCGCGTCGTATCCGGAGAGTGGCCAAGCAGTGCGGCTGCTCTGCCGTCGAGATAGGTAATGCATCCTTCCTCGTCAAGCAGCATGATTCCCTCCTCTACCCCGTCGACGGCGTGCTGTCCTGCCCGGGAGAGGGTGCAGAGCTCCATGGTGCCTCCGTTTGATTGCAAAATACAAACATTATATGGGTTTTCATATATATTGTTTATTTTTCACAATTTTGTCCGCCCAGCACAATACCTGACGACGGACATTTTTTGAATCCCGGCCCGTTTCCCCGTCATGGAGATACGAGAAGCCCGTCACGCCGATGCAGCGGCCATCGCAGCCAACAACATCGCCCTCGCCCGTGAAACCGAAGACAAAGCCCTCTCCCGGGACACAGCCATCAAGGGTGCCAAGGCCATCCTCGACGACCCCGACAAAGGCTTCTATCTCGTCGCGGTCCACGAGCAAAATATCGTCGGCCAGCTCATGGTCACCTATGAATGGAGCGACTGGCGCGCTCGCCCCATCTGGTGGCTGCAGAGCGTCTACGTCACGCCGCCGCAGCGGGAGCATGGCATCTTCAGCCAGCTGCTGGACACACTGCGTGACATGGCCGACCGGCGCGACGTCTGCGAGCTCCGCCTCTACGTCCACCACGACAACGAGACAGCCTGCCAGGCCTACCGCCGCCTGGGATTCAGCCGGCTGCCCTACCACATGTACGGCATAGACATCTGAACGGCGCATCCTTTTTATAGCCGCCGGGAATCAATACACCAATGCATCTGCGCTCGGCAGCCAGACGAGGAGGCACCCAATGTCGATAACCACTCACTTCGAAGACCGCTCCCGGTTCTGCTGCACCGGCGACGACTACACAGGCGCAGCCGTAGCCCTCTTCGGCGTCCCCTTCGACCGGACGGCGAGCCATCACCCGGGAGCCCGGCATGGTCCATCCGCCATCCGGGACGCCTCCTGGGGCATCGAGCCCTACAGCCCCGCGCTCCAGCAATCGCTCCTGGAGCACGACATCTGCGACCTGCGTGACCTCCCGGTCTACGGCACCCAGCAGGAGATATTCAGAAACCTGACAGAGATTGCGGAGCACGCCGTCGACGATGCAACGCCGTTTCTCGCCCTCGGCGGCGAACACTCCATCACCCCGGCGCTGGCCAGCGGGGTGCACGCCGCAACTGGCGGCCTGGCAGTGCTGGTCTTCGACGCTCACCTCGACCTGCGCGACCAATATCTAGGCAACCCTCGCTCCCATGCCTGCACAGTCCGCCGCTGCCTGGAGACAACACCGGCGGTATACCACTTCGGTGCTCGCTCCGGCACCAGGGAGGAATGGACAGCTGCATCCCGGCTCCAGCGGTACGACGAGCTGCTTCCCGAGCCGGCGGTTGCAGCCCTTGAGAGCAGCGACGTGCCGCTCTACGTCAGCATCGACATCGACGTGCTCGACCCGGCATTTGCACCGGGCGTCGGCACCCCCGAGCCGGGCGGCTGCTCAAGCCGCGAGCTGCTGCAGGCGCTCCACCGCCTCCAGCCGCTCCGGCAGCGTCTCGTCGGCTGCGACCTCACCGAGGTAACGCCGACGCGGGACCCCTCCGGCGTCACCGCCACTGCAGCGGCGAACATCGCCCGGGAGCTCCTCCTGCTGATGGCGCCATAGAAATTTTTAAATGCCGCGTCGGCCTTGTCTGCCTGATACCATGGACACCGAGCTGGCAGTCATCGGAGCAGGCGCCGCAGGCTACACCGCCGCCATCTACGCCGGCAGAGCCGGCATCGACGCCATCGTATTCGACAAAGGCGCCGGCGGCGGTCTCTCCACATGGGCCCCCCGGATAGAGAACTACCCCGGCCTCCCCGAGATATCCGGCGCCGACCTGATGGACCGGATGCAGGAACACGCCGAGCCATATGCATCGTTCCGCTACAACGAGGCGGTCACCGGACTGGAAGCCCGGGAAGACGGCTTCCAGCTATCCACCGACGAGCAGACCTACACGGCCGGCGCCGTCATCGTCGCCACCGGGACGACACCCCGGCAGCTCGGCGTCCCCGGCGAAGACAAGCTGCGCGGACGCGGCGTCTCCTACTGCGCCACCTGCGACGGCTCGTTTTTCACCGATAAACGCGTTGCCGTCGTCGGCGGCGGGAACAGCGCCGTCAACGAGGCCATCTATCTCGACGACCTCGGATGCAACGTCTCGCTCATCCACCGGCGCGACCAGCTCCGCGCCGAGGAAGCACTCGCCCGCGAGATCGACGAGAAAGACATCCCGGTCATCTGGGATACCGTCGTCACAGAGATCACGGGCGACCCCGTCGTGGAGACACTCAGGCTCAAAAACGTCAAGAAAGGCGAGACGACAGAGCAGCCGTTCGACGGCGTCTTCATCTCCGTCGGCGAGGAGCCACAATCGTCACTGGTAGAGTCCCTGGGAGTCACCACAGACGACCATGGATACATCCCGGCCGACGAACGGCAGCGCACCACCGTTGACGGCATCTACGCCGCCGGCGACGTAACAGGCGGCATCCGACAGATCGTCACCGCCTGCGCCGAAGGCGCCACCGCCGCCCTCACCTCGATGCATACACTCGGCAAAAGCTACCCGTTTTAATGCGGGCCACTCGAAGAGGCGAATAACATTGGGATACACCTTACAAAAATTCTACAAAGAGGATGTTAAAGCATATACGTAAGAGTTAGCAGTTTTGCACATATATGAGCGGGATGGATAAATACAGATTATAAAAAGATATATATTGCGCCTGCTGATGCGAAGTTGGTGGCAAAAATGAAGAGGGGGCATCTAGGCCTACTCGCCCTTGTGATATTTGTGTTGGTAGGTGTTGTTTTTGTGATTCTGGAAACTTCAGAAGTAAAAGCTTCATCTGATACCACCCCACCTGTTCTTACAAATGTTTCAGTGACACCCCATACTTTACCAGAAGACGGTGGAAGTGTGACAATATATATTGAGGGAACTGACGATATGTCCGGATGTGAAGGCTATCAAATCAATTGTAGAGGTCCGAAGGGCTATTCATGGGCGTGTGGTGGTGTCTTTGATGGAACTGAAACAATAGATCTTTGGGAAATAGACCAATGGAAACCCGCTGGGATTTACTACATTGACAGTATCACACTTACAGATAAAGCCCTTAACAGCGCCACCTATTACAATGCTACAGACTACTCAGCATATGTAGTCAAAAAATCACCCAATGAACCCCCAACATGCTCATTATCTGCAAGCCCAACATCAGGATATGCACCACTCGACGTTACCCTTTCACTCAGCGCAAGCGATACCGATGGCTCAATAGACTCATGGGAACTGGACATTGACAACGATGGCAGCGCAGACTATTCAGGGTCAAGTATCTCCCCAGCTACAAAACCACATACCTATCAGAGTGCGGGGGAATACACCGCTAAATTTACAGTCACCGATGACGATGGAGCAACCGACTCAGACACTACGATCATAACAGTTAATGAAACACCGAACCAAGCGCCAACAGCAAACTTCGATTATTCACCATCAAATCCCACAGCAAATACTACCGTGAACTTTACCGATAACTCAACCGACCCTGACGGCGATATAGCGAACTGCACATGGGACTTCGGAGATGGAACAACAGGTCATGGTCAAACAGTCAACCATACCTACACAGCGCTAGGAACCTACAACATAACCCTTACAGTCACCGATGATGATGGAGACACCGACAGCTACATCAAATCAGTGGTAATCAAAGCACCAAGCAAAGATGAGGATGGCACACCTGGCTTTGGGTTAGCGCTCTTGGTCATGGCGATAGCAGCTATGTTAGTGCTCAAGCACAAAAAGTAAAGAGTATATTAATGTGGATGGTAAATGAACTAGTAAAAATTATTCCAGATCCCTCTAATAAAGAAAAGAGGTTACATAGGTAGAATAGTAAAATTTGGGAAAAATTCTATAATCATCATTTTGTTGCTAAAATGGATCTTTAACAAAGAAGACAAATATGTTACTCTTCCAAAGGGCGGCACAATGGTGGTAGCAACAAATAGCAATATAAAATTAAAAAAACTACCCAAGCCAGATAAAAAGCTAAAGAGAGCATTAACTAGAAGAGCTCTACAAAATTTGTAAAGACATATCTCAGTGTGAACCCAGCCTGAACCACAATGGCGGTACCAGCTCTGGCTTAAGTGGTACGACCCTGCACAATAGACATATCTCTGCCGTTACGAGATGGCCCGTTTTCTAACCCGTTCTACGCCACCCGGCTCATGCGGAAGGCGCCGGTGAGCCTGACTTCGTCCTGCTCGAGCAGGTAGTCGATCCAGTTGCGGGAGACCACTTCGCCGCAGCCCTGCACCCGGATCTGCATGCGGCTGCCCTCCTCCTTCATCTCGATGACGCCGTCCATCAGATGCTTGATGGTCTGCACCTCCAGCTCCTCGTGCATCCCCCGGGTCATCGTGAAGATCGACGTTGAGCCCATCCGCTGGCAGGTCCCGCTGACCACCTGCAGGAAGCGGAAGACCGCCTTCGCGTCTGAATACACAACGAGCGTCGACAGCGAATCCAGGATGAGCCGATGCCGCTCGTATTCATCGGTGAACGCCTTCTCAGCCTTGATGATCGACGCGGTGATCTGCTCACGGTTGACGGGGCTGTCGACAAAGGTCACATAGGGCCCGGTTTCATCGAGCTCGATGCTCTTCGAATAGACGTCGATGTACCTGACCATGCCGTCCTCCTCGTAGGAGCCAAAGTCGTCGTCCAGCTGCTGCATCTCCTTCTTCATGTCCAAGAACGAGCGGTCGGTCAGCACAAAGATGACCGGCTCGCCGTTCTGCAGACCGGCGAGCGCGTAATATTTGACGATGATGTCCTTCCCGATGAACGGCGTCGCGTACAGCAGCGTGTTGGTCACCGATGGTAGCCCTCCCTTTAGCAGCTCGTCCAGCCGGTCGGTGCCGGTTTCAACCAGCATCGGGTACCTCCTCCATCCGTGCTATGAGCGCTTCG
Organism: uncultured Thermoplasmatales archaeon; assembly: GCA_964414415.1. Lineage (GTDB taxonomy): Archaea > Thermoplasmatota > E2 > UBA202 > DSCA01 > CAZESS01. The sequence goes on from CAYPWJ010000002.1 coordinate 33,396, forward strand.
AACGTCTCCAGCACGCCGCGCCCCGACGTGGCGACGGTCCCGATGACCGGGACGTCCTGGAGGTCGAGCGCCCGCCGTATCTCGTCGTCGCTGGCTGTTGACGGCTGATCGCGCTTGTTGGCGGCCACGACGAACGGGATGTCGGCGCTGCGGATGTAGTTTACTGCCTCCCTGGCTTTTTCAAGTGATGGATCGGTGGCGTCGATGACCAGGATGGCGCAGGAGGCGGTGGCACCCATTTTTTCCATGAGCGGCGCAAACCGTTCCTGGCCGGGGATGCCGAAGATCTCGGCTCGGTAGCCCTTGTGGTCGACGGTGCCGTGCTCGACGGCGACGGTGGCACCCATCCTGTCGACCTGGGTTGACCGCTCCGAGAGTTGCTTGATGAACGTTGTCTTGCCGGCCTTGAACGGACCGACGACGAGCATCTTGGGGATGTAGAGCTTGATGCCGCCCGGGCGGAAGACCTTGAAGGGTACCGAGCGGTCGGTGATGCCGTCCCAGCTGGTCTGTTTCACCCGGTATGCCTGCCCGGTGAAGGCGCCCTTGCTGATGGAGTGCACCTCGACGATGCCGTCGAAGCGCCGCTGTATCCGGTACATGATGTTTTCCTTGTATGGCCAGGCCGTGAAATTGTAGATGGCGACGCCGTTTCGCTCTCCGATTTCCTGGTTGATACGCCGGATTCCCTTGAGGGCGTCGCGTTCTCCGCAGAGATCCATCACGTTTGAAAGTGAGTCGAAGGCGAGCACCGCCCCTTCGGAGGCTGTCTCCAGCAGCAGTTCCTCGATGACGTCCTCGTAGCTCAGGATGTCGTGGGGCTCAAAAATCAGGTAGTCCTCGTCGGAGGGCGACCCGATGAGGCGGGAGTAGCCGTCCGCAATCCACAGCCGTCCGGGGTAGTCATCCAGCTGCCATCCGAACTCGTCGAATGACTGCCGGACCTGCTTCGGCGACGACTTTGACACGATGTAGATGCAGTCGTTTCCCTGCTTCAGATTGTGCTGGAGGACGTGGACGCTCAGATTGCTCTCTTCGACTTCAGGTGAGATAGAAAACAGGAGCGATTTCTGCTCTGGGATGCCACCTCCGAGGTATTTGTCCAGCCGCGGTATGCCTGTTTCTATCATTGTTTCAATATTATTCCACTTCGGCGATCGACGCGGCTGCCTTCTTCATGGTCTGGCGCACCGGCGTGAGGTCATCGGATGCGGTGACCACGGCGAGCAGCGCCTGCGGCCCGGCACCCATGACGATGAGGGAATGCTTTTTTGCTGTGACGGTTGCCTGCGAGGGCACGCCGCCACCGATTTCGTCCATGGCGGTTTCAGCGGCGCCAAGCAGCGTCGCAGTCATCGCGGCCAGCGCCTCGGCGCTCCTTCCGCTGCATGCCTCACCGGCGATCAGCAGGCCGTCCCGTGAAATAACGAAGCACTCCTCGACGTCGGCTTCAGACTCAAGGTCGCTCAGAATGTTTTTATACTGCTTGCTCTGCATGGTTCCGCGCTCCTGTATCTTGCTTAAATGCCTTATTTTATAATAACTTTTCTAAATGACGTGCCCGTGTTACATGACGAGTTTGAAGAGGATGTAGGTGACGATGACCATGATGGTGCCGTGGCGGAGCCCTGCAGCGATTTTGCCTTCTCCCAGCAGCCCGGCGACGACGCCGTTGCCGATGGCCTGGACGAGGGCGGTGCTGACGTAGATGAACTTGTACTCCTCCAGGTCGACGTTGCCGAACTGGATGCCGCCGACGCTGGTGGAGTTCTGTGTTGCAGCGCCAAACTCGGGGAGGAACGTGGTGGTGAGGATGACGATGACTGAGAGGAAGACAAAGAAGGCGACGTAGATGATCAGCAGGTACATCTGCATCTCCATCTTTCGCTCCGACTGCAGGATCTTGATCTCACGGACGTTTTTCGCCGCCGCCTCGATGACCTCGGCTACCTTGCCGCCGGCCTCCGACGCCTTGACCACGAGCGAGGTCGTCCGCTGCACCAGCGGCGTCTTGATCCGCTCGCCGAACCGCCAGAAGGCCTCGGTGAACGAGGTACCCCATGAGATCTGCACCGCCATTTTTTTGATTTCGGCGCTCAGCAGCCCGTAGTCACCGCGCGCCGATGTCTCGACGGCCCGCGCCATCGTCATGCCGGCTTTGCGTGACTCCGAGAGATCCCGCAGGAACTCCGGGAAGCGCTCCTCCATGAGGTTCATCCGGCGGAAGCGGGCGTACTCATAAAAGCCGAATGGGCCGATGGCGGCAAGGATGGCGAACACGGTGAAGTCGATGGCGTTTTTCCTGACGAGCGAGATGGGTCCGAGGCTTGAGATAACGCCGAACTGTATGAGCATCGCGATGGCGATGAAGACCGCTGTGAAGGCAGCCGAGGTCGACAGCACCATGATACGCTGCAGTGTCTCCTCGTCGAATTTTTCCTTCAAGGCGCCGGTCTGCTCCGGCATGATGAGGACGATATAGAGGATGAGGCTGACGAGCAGGCCGACGCTGACGGCGATGAACGCGTATTCCCAGGGGAAATTGCTGAGCCGGACGCCGCCGGGCAGCCCGAACACGGCGACGAGGTTCACGACTACGAAGAGGACGATGAAGATGACGATGCTCATATAGATGACGTTGCGCTGCATGATCATCGGGCGTTCTTCTCTGAACTTGGCCCGTTCGTAGACGCCTGTCACGGAGCTGGTCGGCGGGGGCATCTCTCCCCCGAGCATCAGCGAGGTCACCTCGAATATCAGTGCCGCGTTAAGGAGCAGCAGCGGGTTGGAGAGCTGGATGAGCAGCGGAGCCGCGTCTTCAGGCAGCTCGATGCCTGTCTCCAGCTGTGACCCGATGACGATGGCGGTGAAGGCCAATGCGACCAGGAACAGGATGAGGTAGCCCTTGCTCTTTTCCACCGTGGGGATGGACAGCACGGTGTAGAGCATGAGCAGGATGACGGTGCCAAGCAGCACGGTGACCAGCACGTCGGATATCGGCATGCCGAAAAAGATGATAAATACGTTGAGGAGCGTAGCGAAGATAATGACGATGAAGGCGACGAGCGAGGACATGAAATACTTCCACTCGGATTCCTTGAATTCCTCGGACACGAATCCCAGCATGTCTTCCTTGATTTTCCGCTGCGCCCAGGAAAAAATCAGGAATCCGCCCAGGGCGGCGCCGAGCAGCAGCGTCGAGGCTGTCGCCATGTCGAGGGCCCGTGTCACCACGGCGAGGGCGATGATGGTGAAGAGAGAGACGAATGCTATCCAGGAGATCTTTTTGCCTATCATCTAGACCTCCGGTGTCATCGAGGTGATCACCACCGCGAAGCCCAGATGCGCCAGCGGCAGCATCACGAAGGCAACGAGGTACATGACGAGCACCGAGTTGCCACCCATGCCGCCGCCCTGGCTCATCATGCTCATCACGGAAATCATGACGATTAAAAACAGCGGCGCGGCGACGACGACCGTGACGTAGCTCTCAGCCATGACGCCGAGGGTCTCCAGGAACTCTTTCTGCTCGCGCCGGTTTTCCCGCATGTATTCCTCGGCTTTGGTGAAAAAATAGCTTTTGAGGTTGCCGCCCGACGTCACGGTGGTGATGGCACCCTGCAGAAACTCCTGAAACTTTATCGAGGGCGTGCGGTTGGCGGCGTTGCGCAGCGCGTTCACGATGTCGATGTTGAAGATGGAGATGTCGCGGTAGATCCAGGCTGCCTCCTTCTGCACCTCTCCGTAGATGGGCTGCTCCGCCAGGGCCTTGAATGCCTGCGCCGGCGTGACGCCTGCGGAGGCCATCGCCGCCAGAAAGTTCAATGCATACGGCAGCTTGTTCTTTATGTCCTTCCGCCGGCTGTTGGCCGTGCTCTCGGGAATCATCATCGTCACCAGATAGGCGACGGCGCCGATCAGGATGGGGGCGGGAACGATGACGATCAGCAGCTTGGGCGGCAGCGTGATACCCATCATGGGGAGCCCGACGAGCGAAAAGATGATAAATGCGACGCCGGCGATGCCGCCCAGGATGCCGTTCATCCAGGCGTAGGCGATGTAGGCCTCCGGTCGCACCTCGAGATAGGCGCGCTCGATGGCCCGCTTGATGTATTCTTTCTGCGTTGACTTCGAGGCCCTGTCCCCGAGGAAGCGATAGCAGAGGCTCTGGTATCTACTCAGTGGCATGGGAGGTCCCTTCTTCGCTTTCTTCCGGTTCCGCTTCGCGTTCCCGCTGTTCGGCGGTTTGCTCACCACTTGCTTCTTCCTCCGGCGACGAAGGCTGCGGAGCAGATATCTCCTCCACGTCGAGCTCCTCGGGGTATTCCTCTTCCTCGGTTTCCTCGCTCAGCGGCACCGCCTCAGGCTCCTCCTCGCTTTCTCCCGCCGCCTCCGCCAGTGTCTCTTCGGCCTGGCTGTCGCCGCGGACGCGTTTCATCACCCGGTCCGGGTCCTTGTAGTAGGCGGCCAGGACTTCGCCGACGTCGACGTAGTTCTTGATGCCGTTGTCGACCATCCACTTGATGACGTCGCGGCGACGGTCGAACTCCTCGTTGAGCTCCCGGTCCGTCCAGTTGCGCTGCTCGGCGACCTTGTCCAGGACGTGGCCCTTGCCATAGTAATCAAAGGTGTCCTTCCGTGGATTCCACGAGAACACCTCGTTGGTGAGGATGTCCTCCGTATTCGGGTCGATGCCCACCACCTCGACCACTTTTTTGATGCGGCGCACCCGCTTCCGGCCGATGCGGAGCAACGCCTGGATCGCCACGATGTTCAGCGCCTGCAGCTGCACACGGGGAATGTTGATCGGGTCGCCCTCCAGCCGGTGCACCACCGAGAAGATCGAGTCGGCGTGCATCGTCGAGTAGACGGTATGCCCCGTCGCCATCGCCTGGAACAGCACCACCGCTTCTTCGCCACGAATCTCGCCGACCAGAATATATTCAGGACGCTGCCGCAGCGCCGCCTTGAGCAGGTCGAACATGCCGACGTTGCTGCCCTCGTCGGACTCCTCCGACCCCTCACGGGTGATGGAGGCAATCCAGTTCGGGTGCGGCAGATTGATCTCACGGGTGTCCTCGATGGAGATGATCTTCATCTGCGGTGGAATAAAGAGCGACAGCGCGTTCAGCGACGTCGTCTTCCCGGAGGCAGTACCGCCGGCCAGCACCGCCGAGGCGCCGTTCTCGACGGCCATCCAGAAATAGGCAGCGACCTCGGGAGAGATGGTGTTGTACTCGACGAGATGCGTCGGCGTGAACGGCTCCTCACGGAAACGCCGGATGGTGAAGTTCGACCCCATCGACGATACCTCCCGCGACAGGGACGCCTGGATACGCGAGCCGTCAGGCATCGTCGCGTCCATCAGCGGCCGGGCAATCGAGATGTGGCGGCCGCATTTCTGCGCCAGCTGGATGACGAAGCTGTCCAGCTCGTCGTCGCTGGAAAACGTGACGTTGCTCCGCAGCGACTCATAGTTGCGGTGATAGATGTAGATGGGCACCTGCGCCGAGTCACAGGATATATCCTCTATCATGGGGTCGATCATCAGCGCGTCTATCTTGCCGTATCCGAGGAAATCCCGGACGACGTAATACATGATTTTTTCTTTCGGCTTGTCGTCGATGGAGATGGAATAGTCGCTCAGGATGCGCTCCACGTGTTTCCGCAGGTAGTCCTTCGCCTCGTCCTGGGTGAACTCCGTGAACTCGACGTCCATCGTCTTGATGAGCGTCTCCTTCAAAAAATCAAATATCTTCTGTTCCTCGACCGACAGCGTCGGCTCGATGACCTCGTAGATGTACTCGTTTTTGTTGTTGTCGAACAGAATGCGGACGAAGGAAAACGGCTTTTTTATGGGATGCTGCTCGACGACTTCGACGTTTTCGTCCTTCGGCGGCGACAGGTCGACCACTTCCTCGTACTCGCCGAGGATGTCCTTCACCTGTTTGCCAGCCTGGAGCGCCGACAGCCGCTCCCGCGCCTTTGATTTTTCCTCCATCTGCTGGATGTTCAGCAGCTCCGAAAGCTTCTCCTTGCGGGCGGACAGCCGGTCGCCTATCTCAAGGTCTTCGATGAGCTGCGACGCCCGCTTTTCTTCCTGCTTTTTCTGCAGTTCAAGCTCGCTTTTCGCCATGGAGCCACCAAGTACCAAAACAACATCCGCCCCTATTTATACATTATTGTATTTTTTCATTGTATTTTTTCAGGGCGTGACGTTGCTGCCCTCGCGCCGGCTACGGCATGTTGTCGATGATTTCCTGCGTCATCTCAAGCGTCGACGCGTCGCCGCCCATGTCGTAGGTGAGCACGTCGCCCGTGCTGATCGTCGCGGCGATACCTCGCTCAAGCCGGTCGGCCATCTCCTGCTCGCCCAGATACTCCAGCATCATCCCGGTGGAGCGAAGCATCGCCGTCGGGTTGACCTTGTACATGCCCGCATATTTTGGAGCGGAGCCGTGCGTCGGCTCGAACAGGGCGTAGTCGTCGCCGATGTTGCCGCTGCAGGCAAAGCCCAGCCCGCCGATGAGCTGCGCCGACAGGTCGGACACGATGTCGCCGAACATGTTCGACGTCGCTATCACGCCGTAGTCCTGCGGGTTCTTCACCAGCCACATGCACATCGCGTCGACGTTTGTCTCCCACAGCTCGATGCCTGGATACCCCCGGGCGATGTCGCGGGCCTCCTCGATCATCATGCCCGAGGTCTCCCGTATCACGTTGGGCTTCTCGACGACGGTGACCGTCTCCCGGTCGTTCTCATCCGCATACTCGAATGCCTGGCGGACGATGCGGCGGCAGCCCTCCCGGGTAAAGATACGCGTCGAGACGGCAAGCTCGTCCGCCGGCACGTCCTTGAAGCGCTGCATGTTTGGATGCTCCAGCAGCGCCTGCCGCACCGCGTCGGGCACAGGCCGGAATTCGACGCCGGCGTAGAGCCCCTGCGTGTTCTCCCGGAAGATGACGAGGTCGATGTCATCCCGGTAGTTCAGCGGATTCCCGGGATACGCCTTGCAGGGACGCACATTGGCATATAAATCGAACAGCTGACGGAGCTTGACGATGGGGCTGAAGTACTCCCGTCCCTTGAGCTCCGGCGGCAGCTCCTTCTCGGCTTCCTGCTTCGGCTTCGACGTGATGGCGCCGAACAGGCAGCAGTCCGTCTCCCGCATCATGTCGACGGTGCGCTCCGGCAGGGGGTTGCCCTCCTTTTTCCAGAACGCCCAGCCGACGTCTCCCTCGATGTACTCCGCGTCCAGTCCAAGCGCGTCGAGCACCTTCCTGGCGGCTTCCATGACGTCTTTGCCCACGCCGTCTCCGGGCAGCCATGCAATCTTGTAGGTCATGTTTTTTCCTCCTGGTTGTATAGCGTATTACGTTGCCGTATTAATGATTTGCTTTCGATTTCCGCCGGAAGACATTAAAACAACCGGGCTCTCTCCACCCATGGCCACGCTCGACGAGCTCCGCGCCAGGCTGCGCGACGTCATCGACTCACCGGTCAGCGACACCGTCGAGCAGCGCATGCAGCAGTTCAGGGAAGCCGACGACCTCTTCTGCGAGCTCTGCTTCTGCACGCTGACCGCCAACACCTCAGCCGAAAAAGCAATCGAGGTCCAACAAGCGCTGGGAGACGACTTCTGCCACCTCGAGCAGGAGCAGCTGCGCGGCAGGCTCAAAGAGACGGGCTACCGCTTTACAAACAGGGCGGCCTACATCTGCCACAACCGCCGCTACCGGGACATCGATGACGTCCTCCAGCGCTTCGACGATGCACACGAGGCCAGGGAATGGCTCGTCGAGCACGTCAAGGGGCTGGGATACAAGGAGGCAAGCCATTTCCTCCGCAACGTCGGCTACCGCGATGTCGCGATCATCGACCGGCACGTCCTCCGGGTCATGGAGCGCCACGGCCTCATCGAGGAGATACCGTCATCGTTGACCCGGCGGCGCTACCTCGCGATGGAGCAACGCCTGCGCGACCTCGCCGCATCGCTGGATGTCACGCTGGCGGAGCTCGATCTCTATCTCTGGTACCTTGAGACGGGCAGTATACTGAAATGAGCTCCTGTGAGGAAAAGCTATATACCATTCGCTGAATAGTGGTCGAGGCACATGAAACACCTATCCGTGATTTTTATCGTGGCGGCGCTGCTGGCTGCGTCGATTGCAGCCCCGATGGCGTCCACGCCGGCTGCTGCTGTCGATTCCGTGCAGGGGAGGAAGGTCACGGCCCGTGGAACCTTTTCCCCCGACTGGACACTCATCAAGAACAGCCTGGCCAGCAGCGGGCTGACCAATCCCTCCTTTTCATCCACGACGGCGACGATGCAGCTCACGTTCAACACGTCAGGCGGCCCGGTCACCGGCTCCGGCACCCTGGCGTGGACCGCCTCGGGCACCGGCACAAACTACACATGGAACGCACAAGCAAACCGAACATATTCGTTTGCGGGCACCTATTATCCGGAGCAGGCCTATTTTGAAGGAACGGGAAATTGGACGGCGCAGGACAGCGCAACGGTGCACTTTGCAGAGGGAGACCAGTCAAGCTCCGGCTCCGATCAGGGAGAGTTCACATGGACGGCCCAGGTTGACGCTGCGGGCACCATCGACGGCAGCCTCGAGGGCGACCGTGACATGCCGTTTACGGCTCAGTTTACCCCGCAGCAGCTTGTCGTGCAGAGCGACGTGGCAGGCGTCGTTGCAGACGGCTCGTCAAGCGCCACCGTCACGGTGACGCTTCCCATCGCCACGGATGCAACGGTGACGTTGACAGATGGTGCCGCCACAACCTCCAAAATGACCACCAGCGGCCAGGCTGTCTTTGACTACGTTCCCGACCTGCAGCAGCTCGGCATCACCCTTGCAGATATCCCTCATGACGGCTACGAGATTTCGCTCACCGCGGAAACCTCTGACGGCGCCGCCGGCAATATATCGCTGCGGCTTTTCCGTCCACCTGTCCTGTTGGTTCACGGCCTCTGGTCTGACAGCCACATGTGGGACAAGATGGCGAGGTGGCTGACAGCCGACGGCTTCGCCGTCTACACCGTGGATTATCCCAATGTGGATTCGCCCGCCCGCGTCGCCGTCATGGAATTCGCCGGCAAGATACAGGCCATCAAGCAGCAGTATCGCCAGCAAAACATCAACGCCTCATCGGTGGATGTCATCGGGCACAGCATGGGCGGGGTCGTCGCCCGGCATTACATCAACCAATTCCAGGGCAGCCCCAGGGTGGACGTCAACACGCTCATTACGGTGGGTACGCCGCACAAGGGCAGCCCCTGGCCGCAGATATACTACGACTGGGTGAACGCCCGGTCGAAGCTCGGGATGGGGCTGCTGCTGGCGCAGCATTACCTGCCTGAGGGATCGATGGGCAAGATGGGTCCTGCATTGTCAGCGCTCATGCCCGGCAGCAGCTTCATCCAGCAGCTCAACCGTCAGCCGCTCAGCCCGCACGTTGACTACTACGCCATCTGCGGCACCTACAACCTGCTCTCCAACCTCTGTCTGCTCGACATCTACGACAACCTGGACGACTACGAGCGCCTGCTCGCCGGCCAGTCACGATTCCGGCAGTTCGTGCAGGCAATGGCCGGTGGCGGCGTGCAGACCATCCAGGGGGACGGCGTCGTCGAGCTGAGCAGCCAGCGCTATCCGGAGCACATTGCAGAGGGCTACTACGTCAATGCGTGGCACTGCGGCGAGGGCGGCAACCGCGGCGTCTACGAGATCGCATCCTCCATCCTCACGGGCCGGAAGGACATGATATCGCCCGCGTACCGGCAGCCGTCGACACCGACGATAACCGTCTCGTATTTCTACGCGACGTCGGAGACATTCGAGCTGACCCGCCGGGGATATATCCAGGGATTCACCGACGACAGCCTGGCGGCTGGTGATACTGTCACACCGGGCGACAGCATCGACATCGTATACGACAAATATGCCACCCGCAAGGACCAATTCGCCTGGGTGAAGCTGCAGGTCACCGACCAGGGTGAAACGATTGGCACTCTGTTCGTGCGACTCGGGTTTCCCCGGGACGACTATACCAGGCTATATCCCTTTGTCCGCATAGACATCCTGAGTCCACACGGCTTTCACATCCACACCCCATACGAGGGCGACGTCCAGGCCCGCGTTTCATATGGCGGGGCGGTGTCCGTGGTCACCGACAACGGGCTGTTCACGAGTCCCGACCCCGACCTCGTGCTCTCCATAGACGAAGCAAACACCACCCAGGTGGCACTTCTGGAGGGCAACGTGACCGCGTTCGATACATACAACGGCACTGCTACGCTGCAGCCGGGCCAGGCCGTGGAGCTGCCCGCCGATGCCCCGATGCAGACTCCCGTCGATGTGGCAGCCTCCGACATCGAGCGATGGTGGGCGGCCGACCTGCGGGAGCATCTGCTCTGCACTGCGGTCACTGCAGATGGACAGCCCGATGAAGCAACGGTATCATTTACCGTGGCTGATGCGGCGCATTCGCTGCTTTATCTGGACAATGTTTCATATGGCGATGTGGTCCACTGGCGCTTCACCGGACCCGGGAATCTGTCCCATGCCTCATCATACACGGCCGACTGGAGCGGCGAGGGCTGGTGCTATGCATGGCTCAATCTCTCCGATTACGGCAGCAGCGCGGTCGGCGAGTGGACCGTCGATGTCTCGATGAACCAGGAGCCGCTGGCCACCGCCACTTTTTCAGTCAGCGGTACGTCGTCCACGCCTGCCTTTGAAATGTCGCTTGCCATCGTGGCTCTGGCGCTGCTGGCGCTGCTCGGCAAAAAACACGCAGCTTAGCTGACGTTGTTCAGTGCCTGCCCAATGGCTCGTGTGCCGTCCCGTGTGAGGGGTGCACCGTGATGTATCTGCAGCGCTCCGGCTGCCAGGTTGACCGTCCAGGCGACGGTGGCGTGGGAGCGTGCCACGTCCCGTTTTTTCTCCGGTGTCGTGGCCGACGGCGCATCGCTGTATATGTACACGACGATGGCCGTTGCGGGGAAGAGCGGCGTCTGCGCTGCCTCGCCGGTCATCTCGTGCGCCTGCTTCATTGCCTTCTTTATTTCTTCAGGAGATAGGGTGTCGGCATCGATGAAGAAGAGCACCACCCGGGTCTGTACGACGAATGCAGCTGTGTCTCGTGCTGCTACCATGTCGAAGGGTGCCGGTGCCTCGTCGACGATGCGCCATCCCTGTCCGGTGAGCAGCCTTGCTGCCTCGGTGAGAAAACGGTCAACGTTGTCGGCTGCTTTCATGGAGTGGTATCTGCCGGTGCTTAAAAGCGTTGTCTATCGTATCTGGAAGCGGAGGATGCCGGCGACGCCGCCGAACGCGTCGAGCAGGATGCTGCCTTCCTCCGTTTCAGCGGAGATGATGGTGACCTCCGTGGAGACCTCCTCGGCCATGTCCACGTATTCCTCGAGCATGTCTTTTTTTTCCTGGATGGTAACCGGGCCGCCGCATTCAGGGCAGGTGACCTCGCCGGGGTTTTTGACGATGTCGTCGCCGCTGTAGTCGCATTCGTCGCAGGAAAAGGTGACCTTGTACTTGCGCAGCTCGTCGGAGATGATGAGCTCGTCGACGGCGCCGATGGTCAGCGCCCGCTGCACTTCCTTCTCTCCGTAGACCGCCAGGCCTGAATTGGTCTTGAGCTCGCGCATGAACCGCTTCATCACCTTTTTCTCGCGGATGATGTCCATCTCATGGAGGTCGTCGATGGCCGCGTCGACGATTTCCCGGAGCCCGAACTCGTCGGTGTAGCCGGTATCGTAGATGCCGATGACGCTGTCCTTCACCCGGTAGTCGAGATAATCCTGGTTGGCGAACGAACGCTTGGTGGGGCCGGGACCGCCGATGAGGATACCCTGCAGGTTGTCCTTGCTGAGGAACAGCTTCGATGCCTTCTCGCCGGCTTTTTTGAACCATTCGTTGGCCGCGACCTCTATGAGGCGCTCGAAGCGCCCGGCTGACTGGCCGCCGCGGCTGTGTTTGCCGGGGACCCGGGAGGTCATGTATGCAGCTGTGTCGACGTTGCTGCCGTGGAGGAAGCCGATGGTGCATTCCCGCCGGTCGATGAGCAGCAGCCCGTAGACGTCTTTTTCCTCGAGCATCTCCTTGAGCGGCTCGATGTAGAAGGAGGAGTCGCAGCGGTAGAGGTACATGGAGAGAGGGAGCGGCGGCTCGACGATCTCCGACACCATCTCTGTCTTGTTGCCGTCGGTCTTGCCTTCACCGACGAAAAAGACGACGCCGTTCTCCGGCGGCTTGTCGAAGTATTTGAGCTGCGACATGATGGATTCGATGGCGGAGAGCACGTTTTTCCGGGTCTGCTTTGACTTGATGTTCGAGGACTGCGAGTACTCGTCGCGCAGCTGCGCCATCACGTCGGATATCTGCTTGTCCGGCGGAATGTAGAGCGAGATGAGCTCGGTGTGCTGCCCTGACACTTCCTCGAGCTCCTCGATCTTTCGTTTGAATCGATATTTTTCCGCCGGGGAGAGGCGCTGCATGTCCGGCAAATCCCCTCCTCTTTTTAAACTTTGGCCACCGGGGCCACCGGGTGGTCTGCACGGGGCTGCCGGGTATGCTCCTGCGGGCGTTGGTTATCCGTCGCTCCTGTCTGTCGCTCCGTGTCGCTCTGCCGTGGTGTATCTCACAAAAAAAAAACAGAAAAATAAATTTTATATAATATTATATAATATAAATTTTGTTTTTAGCTGCATTTAAAATGTGTTCAACTCAGTTTGACAATAAGCATTTATGTCAACTGCTTTTAGTCAACCAGACGCGCATCAGCCTCCACAGGGATGCGCAGGTGAACCATGTTGAGCCTCCGCGAGATAAAAGAACGTGAATACATTCCGCAGCGCACCTACCTCAAACTCATGATAGGCGGGACGCTGTCGCTGCTGAAAACACTGGCGTTCAACCTCGGGACCCTCAAAAGGCTGCGCAACAACGGCGACACCGGCGCATACACCCGGCCCGAGCGGCCCTACGACATCCCCGCCTACAGCGAGGACATGCAGCACTGCACCTCCAACGAAAAATACCTCCGCCCGACGCTCCACTGCAACCCCCGCCACCCTGACATCGTCGCGATGGCGCACGAGCTCGGCGCCTACCGGCTCAGCGACAGAGAATACGCGCGGGCCGCCTTCGAGTTCGTGAAACGCAACGTCACCCTCGAGATCCTTCCGCTGGACGGCGCCGAGGCCACCCTCCGGCGGGGCACCGGCACCTGCTTCCACCAGATATCGCTGTTCATCGCGCTGTGCCGCGCCGCCGGCGTCAAGGCTCGCTACAAGATGTTCGCCATGAATCTCATCGATGCGTGGTACGACGCCGTCGTCGACGTCGACCCGCTCATCAAGAAATGGTATGACTCGATGGGCTACTTCATGATAGAGGGCGAGGGCGAGGCATCCATCGACGGCGCATGGACCGTCGCCCACGTCGGCCCCAAGCCGGAGCGCCAGGCAGCCGCCGGCATCCCCGTCACCAGGTTCGGCGAGGATTCACTCGGCCGGTGGTTTCACGCGCTTCCGGGCACCGTCATGCGGATGGAGTCCATCCCGTACGGTCTCGGCGGGGCGACCCGGCTCCTCAAAAAAATCGCACCCGGCTCGATGGCCCGGGTCAACCGGAGCATCCTCCGCCAGATACAGCACGGCCGCCAGGTCATCGAGAACGCCGGCGGCGAGGGCGCCTACAACCGGGAGCTGCGGCAGCAGACATCGCCTGAGAGACCGACGGTCGACATCCAGCAGCATGAAGCAGTGACGTTCGCTCACTAGCTTTTCCTATTTTTCCTATCGACAGCGGAGCATCACCAGCCGCGTTCCTGCAGCCGCTCGCCTTCGGGAATCTGGTCGATGTTGGTCCCGGCCATCGCCTTGCCGAGCCCCCGGGATATCTCCGCGATGACCTCGGGCTCGTCGTAATGCGTCACGGCCTCCACGATCGCCTTCCCCATCTTCATCGGATTCGCGGATTTGAACACGCCTGAGCCGACGAAGACGCCGTCGTTGCCCAGCTGCATCATCAACGCCGCGTCGGAGGGCGTGGCGATGCCGCCTGCAGCGAAGTCGACGACGGGGAGCCGCTGCCGCTCGGCGACCTCCTTCACGAGGTCAACCGGTGCCTCTATCTTCCGGGCGACGTCCATCAGCTCGGTGTCGTCTTTCTCCCTGAGTTCTTTGATCTGCCTGAGGATGAGCCGGCGGTGACGAACCGCCTCGATGATGTTGCCGGTGCCCGCCTCGCCCTTCGTCCGGATCATCGCTGCTCCTTCATGGATGCGGCGCAGCGCCTCACCGAGATTCCGGGCGCCGCAGACAAACGGCGTATCGAAGTCATGTTTCCAGACGTGCTGGAAGGGATCAGCCGGAGTGAGCACCTCGCTCTCGTCGATCATGTCGACACCGAGGCTCTCCAGCACCTTCGCCTCGGCGATGTGACCGATCCGGCACTTTGCCATCACGGGAATGGAGACGGCGTCCATGATCTCCTGCACCGTCTTCGGATCCGCCATCCGGGCGATGCCACCCACCTCTCTGATGTCGGCGGGGACCCGCTCAAGCGCCATGACGGCGACGGCGCCGGCATCTTCAGCGGTGATCGCCTCCTTGGGCGTGGTGACGTCCATGACGACGCCGCCTTTCTGCATCTTGGCGAACCCGCGCTTGATGAGCTCGGTGCCGTAGGAGAGTGCTTCAAGGTCGAGATCCAGGGACATGGGTGGCATATTGCCCCGGCATTTTATAAATTTTGCGTACCCGGGGTGGCCGGTGCCGTCAACGCTTTTATAGTCCGATGCAATGGGGAGACATGCATCAACGAATCGCGTCTCTGCTCGTCGTGCTGCTTTTCGTGGGCGCCGCCTGGACCGTCCTGCCCGGCACCGGCGGACGACAGGTCATCATGCAGGATGCCGCGGGCGGGCCTCCCGAGAGCTACGACCTCCGTGCCGTCAACGGCAGCAGCTACGTCACGTCGGTGAAACGCCAGACCGGCGGGACATGCTGGTGCCACGGCGTCATGGCCGCCCTGGAGGGCAACCTGTTGATGACAGGCGCGTGGCATCACTCCCGGGAGCCCAACCTGGCCGAGTATCACCTCGACTGGTGGAACGGCTTCAACCAGTTTTTCAACGGCGACCTCGACCCGCCTGAAGGTGACGGCCTCGAGGTCCACTACGGCGGCGACTACCGCGTCGCGTCGGCCTATCTCACACGGCACGGCGCCGTCTACGCGCCGGCGGCGAACGACGACTCCGAGGCGGACACGCCGTGGTACGAGAGCCCGCCGGCACGGTGGAACACCTCATACGAGTACTATTACCCCCGCGAGATAGCCTGGTACACCGCCGGCGACGACCTTGAGCGCATCGACCAGATCAAGCGGGCGGTGATGAACCACGGCGTGGTGGGCACCTGCCTGTGTGCCAGCGGTTCTTTCAGGGAGAATTACATCCACTATCAGCCGCCGAGCAGCACACAGGAGCCAACCCATTCCGTCGGCATCGTCGGCTGGGACGATACAAAGCAAACGCCGGCACCGCAGGACGGTGCATGGCTCTGCAAGAACAGCTGGGGGAGCGGATGGGGCCATGACGGTTATTTCTGGATCTCCTACTACGACAAATGGTGCGGCCATCACCCCGAGATGGGCGCCGTCTCCTACCAGCAGGTGGAGCCCATGCCCTACGACACCATCTACAGCCACGACTACCACGGCTGGCGTGACACCCTCGCCTGCACCAAGGCGTTCAACGCGTTCACCGCCGACGGCAACGAGGTGCTCACCGCGGTGAGCTTCTACACCGCCGCCAGCGACGTCAGATACACCGTCACCGTCTACGACGACTTCGAGGACGGCGAGCTCAGCGGTGAGCTCTCCAGCCAGAGCGGCACCGCCCACCATCTCGGCTATCACACCGTCCAGCTCGACAGCCCACCGCGGCTCACCGCCGGCGACGACTTCCACGTCTCCCTGCAGCTCCTCGGCGGCGGCCACCCGTACGACCGGACGTCGGAGGTCCCGGTGCTGCTCGGCACCCAGTCAGGCGGCACCATCGTGAAATCAACGGCGGATCCCGACGAGAGCTACTACTGGAACGACGGCGGCTGGCGGGACTTCCACGCCACCGACGACATCCCGTATCCCGGGACAGCGAACTTCTGCATCAAGGCATTCGCCCAGGCCGCCGACGTCACGATATCCCTGTCGGGTGGCTTCAGCGCCGGTGCCGCCGTCACCAACAACGGCGACCACGACCTCTCCGGCCTTGCATGGTCCATCGACATCGACGGCACGGTGCTCTACCAGCAGCGGCACGAGGGAACGATAGCGACGCTGCCCGCCGGCGAAACGGCATCCATCGACACCGGCCTCGTATTCGGCCTCGGGCCCGCCGAGATGACCGTCACCGCCGGAGACAGCCAGCGGACAGCAGAGCTGTTCCTCATGGGGCCCTACGCCGTGCTCCGGTAGCCGGCACGGCTGCACCGCCAGCGCGCGTCACCTGGTCACCTGTCACCTGAATATATAAATATCGCCACGTCCTACCCTTTACAAGCGATACCATGACCGGCCAGCCAGCATCCGTGAGCTTCGTCATCCCCACGCTGAACGAGGAAGCAGGCATCGGCCCGACCATCGACAGCATCAACCGCGAGGCATTCAGCCAGCGCGACCTGGACGTCGAGATCCTGATCGTCGACGGCGACTCCACAGACCGGACGCGGGACATCGCCGAGGAAAAAGGCGCCCGGGTCATCGTCGAGCCCCGCAAGGGATACGGCCGCGCCTACAAGACAGGGATGCCCGACGCCACGGGAGACATCATCATCACCGGCGACGCAGACGGCACCTATCCCTTCCACCTCACCCACCAATACGTCGACATACTGCTCGACGACGACCTCGACTTCATCACCACCAACCGCTTCGCCTCGCTCGGCAGACAATCCATGAGCGCCAAGCACTTCCTCGGCAACTTTGTCCTCTCCACGTCGCTCCGGCTGCTCTACTGGGTCGACGTCAAGGACTCACAGAGCGGCATGTGGATCTTCCGGAAGCAGGCGCTCGACCGGCTGCCCAAGAACCTCGATGCGTTCAACGACGGGATGCCGTTCAGCGAAGAAATCAAGATAGAGATGTTCCGCTGCCCCGACGTCGAGGCACGCGAGATCCCGTCGGAGCTCTACGCACGGAAAGGCGAAGCCAAGATCGAGTCCTTCACCGACGGATGGAAAAACCTCACGTTCTTGTTCACCAACAGGTGTCGCTGATGGAACCCACACTGGTATACGCCTGGGTGTTCATCATCGGCATCCTCGTCGGCTTCCTCGTCGGCGTCGCCATCATCTACCGGCGCGGCGTCACGCCATGGAAAGAGGAGGCGAAGGAGGCCCGGCACCGCAAGCGCTCGCTCTCCACGACCTACGGCAGGATCACCGAGCAGTTCGCGCCGTTCATGGACCGCTACCCCTACGAGCCACAACGCTTCCGGTTCATCGGGTCCCCCATAGACGGCGTCCAGTTCACCGACGACGCCGTCTACATCGTCGAGATCAAGAGCGCCGGCAGCACGCTCACGGCGAAGCAACGCCGCATCAAACAGCTCGTCGAGGACGGCCACGTGTTCTGGTACGAGTTCGAGGTGAACGATGGGCGTCAACCTTAAGCCATTGACCAAGCCGCACGAGCTCACCTGGAACGACCTCAGGCACGGCAGCGTCGCCATCGACGCCCACAACACGCTCCACCAGTTCCTCTCCATCATCCGGCAGCGCGACGGCACCCCGCTCAGGGACGCCACGGGCCGCGTCACCTCGCATCTCACCGGGCTGTTCTACCGGACCGCCAACCTCGTCGAGCGCGGCATCCGGCCCGTCTACGTCTTCGACGGCGAGCCACACCCGCTCAAGCAGGACACACTCGCCGGCCGCAAAGCCAGGAAGGAACAAGCCCGGGAGGCATGGCAGCAGGCCAGGGAGCGCGGCGACCTCGAAGAAGCGAAAAAGAAGGCGCAGCAGACGTCGACGCTGACGTGGGACCGTGTCGAGGAGGCGCAGCAGCTGCTCGACGCCCTCGGCATCCCGTACCTTGAGGCGCCGGGCGAGGGCGAGGCGCAGGCATCCCACATGTGCCGCCGGGGCGACGTGGATTATGCAGGCTCGCAGGACTTCGACTGCCTGCTCTTCGGCACGCCGCAGCTCCTGCGCAATTTGACCATATCGGGGCGACGGAAGCTCCCCGGCAAACAGAAATGGGTGCAGATATCTCCTGAAAAGATCCTGCTGGAGGAAGTGCTTGACGGACATGACATATCCCGGGAGCAGCTCGTCGACGTCGCCATCCTGATGGGCACCGACTTCAACGACGGCATCAAGGGCATCGGCCCAAAGACCGGGCTGAAGCTCATCAGGAAGCACGGCGACATCGAGTCAGTCGAGCGCGACGTCGACATCGAGCATCTCGACGACATCCGCAGCATCTTCCTGGAGCCACGGGTCACCGACGACTACGAGCTGGCGTGGCGGCCGATCGACGAAGACGCAACCCGGGCGTACCTCTGCGGGGAGCACCAGTTCAGCCAAAAGAGGGTCGACGGCACCCTGGACAAGTTCCGGGGCTTCGCCGAGTCGCTCGACCAGAAAAACCTGTTCGATTTCTAACCGCCATTGTGGGAGGGTCTATCCACACCCGGGATGGAGCCCGGAGGAAAGACAAATACTTCTGCGATGTCGCAGCGTTTGCTCGTAGCGCGGACCTCCAGGATAGATTCCTACAGAATCCTAGGATTTATAAAGAATATTCATTACAATGTAGTAGCCAGGAATCAAGATGAATAACGATTTTGCCCGTGTTTTGAGTATTGTCGCAGCCTGTCTGCTGGTATTTGCTTCCCTGTTCTTTATGGCAGGCGCCATCGGCACTGCCAGCGACACCGTGGAAGGAGAGACAGCTCTATCCGCTGATGTCTACGTCGATGATGACGCCGAATCGGGCTGGTACAACGCAACGCAAGTCCGTACAGTTCAAGAGGGGGTTGATAATGCGAGCGCTGACGACACGGTCTATGTGTACAATGGCACCTATGTGGAGCAAATAAATGTGACGCAGTCATTAACGCTGAGAGGTGAGAGCAACATCAGCACCGTCATTGAGGGCGGATTTAACGTCACCGCTGACAACACCACTATCACACATTTCAACATCACCAACGCTGATTATTATGAACTCCCTCAGAATTCTGGTACAGTTGGTATTTATATAAATCAATCAAAGGATGGCTTTGAAGTTGCCTTGCGAAACAATAGCATTGACGGAGCAGATTATGGAATCTATATAAGGGATAAAAACGAGGAACATGGTGGTTCGGCAACCATAGCAGGGAATAACATCACAGATATCGAAGAACACGCTATCTTCTTCCATGCCCATGGAAGCTATACAGTTGAACACGCCACCGTAACCAACAACACCATTACAGACAGCGATAAAGGCATAAAAGTATACGCATGTAATCAATCCACAATAGACACTGTAACCGTAAAAGGCAACACCTTCAAAGAAGAAAAATACGATGAATACGATGACGGTCATGCCATCCGCGTACAAGCGGGAGGTGGCCAGGAAGCAGATGAAGACGGGGGCCGTATAGATGCGGTGACAATTGATAACAACACCATTACAAGAGAGGAAGGCACTGATGATGGACAAGGAATCCGAGTTCACTCGGCTGAGGAGAGTCTTGGCGTCGGCAGTGTAGGCATAA
>CAYPWJ010000002.1:53299-108315 GCA_964414415.1 uncultured Thermoplasmatales archaeon
TTCCTCAAAGGAAGATGCACCTACCGAGGACGTTGATGTAACCGTCACCGACAACAACGTAACAGGAAATGAAAACACAACAACGGGTATTCGAGTCCAGGCCGGTGGCTGTAGCTATGAGTATGATGAAAGTATTACGCTTGGAGAAGTAATCATTGAGAACAACAACGTCACCGGAATCGGTTATAGCGAAGGAGATGATGGTGGTCATGGAGTCCGTGTACATTCGGGCTATTATACCCGTATAGAATCAGTGAAAATTGATAACAACAACGTTTCAGGAGAAAAAGATACTGAAGGACATGGAATCCGAGTTCACTCGGCTGAGGAGAGTCTTGGCGTCGGCAGTGTAGGCATAACCAACAACGTGGTTGAATATCCTGGGTGCCAGGGAATCAGGGTGCATTTGCACAAAAATTCCTCAAAGGAAGATGCACCTACCGAGGACGTTGATGTAACCGTCACCGACAACGAAGTAATAGGTAATGAATATACGAAAACAGGTATTCGAGTTCAGGCCGGTGGCCATAAATATGATTACGATGAGAGTATTATGCTTGGAGAAGTGATTATCGAGAACAATAACGTCACCGGAATCGGTTATAGCTCAGAATCTGAGGGTGGTCATGGTGTCCGTGTACATTCGGGCTATTATACCCGCATAGAGTCGGTGAAAATTGATAACAACACCGTTTCAGGAAATAAAGATACTGGAGGACATGGAATCTGGGTTCACTCAGGTTATAAGAGCTTTGGTGTCGGCAGCGTAGATGTTACTGACAACAAAGTTGAATATCCTGGTTGTCAGGGAATTAGAGTGCATTTGCATGGAAATTCCACAGAGGAAGGAGTAACCATCACAGACAACAACGTAACAGGAGATGACTTCACAACTAAAGGAATTAGAGTTGATACTTCCGCTGGTGTGTCAGGTCACAATATTACGTTGGAAGAAGTAGTTGTTGAAAATAACATAGTCACCGAAATCAATGGTAGCGGACATACAGTATTAGGGATTCGTGTCCATGCAGGCGGTTCGGGTGAGGCTACCCATATGAAAGATGTTAGTGTAATAGGCAACGAGGTTACCGATGGTGCTGGAGAAGGAATCCGCGTCCAGACAGGAGGTAGGGACGAGAAAATAAGCACAATGGGGAGAGTAGTCGTAAAAAACAACGCTGTGACTGACAATGAAGACCGAGGTATTCGTGTTCACGCAGGAGCAGGAGGAGTAGGAGCAGGAGAAGGATACGGGGACTCCGGTACACCTACTGGTTCTAGTATCGATACGGCAATTGTTGAAGGTAACATTGTTATTGATAATGGTGTTATTGGACTTCGGGTCAGTGCAGGTGATAAAGCCAATGTTGACACGGCAACTATCGAAGACAACTACGTCGAAGGACACGAGGTAGGAATCTGGGACCGTGCCTGTGGCGAAGGCATCATTAAATCGTTGACCATCGATGAAAACCAAGTCAAGAGAAATACCGAATACGGTATTTTGCTCGATGACGGATCATGGCCATGTCCCAGAAGCGGTAGGACAAACCCTAGCGGTACTATAGAAAGCGTTGACGTCACAGAAAACACAATTGAAGATAATGGGGCTGGTGTTTGTGTCTTTGATATAATAAACGATGGAGACACTGAATCAGCAGTCACAATCAGCTACAACAACATTAGCAACAACACCTGGGGCATTCAGGTGCAGGAGACCTGTGAGGACGACATCGTTGACAACGAGTTCTGGTACAACGGCGGAGGCAGTGGAGGAACGGGGATCGCGCAAGAAAACGGTGGCGGCAATGGCGGCGCAATCCATCTCTATAAGGCTAACGACACCTATATCTCCGGAAACAACATGACGTACAACTATAACGGCATAGTGATGGAGGACTGCGAGGACAACCTGGTGGAGGACAACGACATACACCAAACCCTGCCCGACGCATCGGGAGAAAATATTGGGGTTGTGATAATGGGGGGCGAGTCCTTCAATGTCATCCAGCACAACAACGTCTCCGGCTATACTGACGGGATAGCTCTGGTAAACACGGGTCACGAGGAGGTGAGATACAACAACGTCTCCCAGAACGACAACGGCATATACCTCTCTGGCTCTGATTACAACAACGTCACCGGTAACGACGTCCACGACAATGACGGCGACGGCATCTATCTCGATCAATCAGATTTCAACAACCTTACGGCAAACAATGTCTGGGGCAATGACGCGGGAATCTATATCCGGTCACACTCCAACTATAACAACCTTACGGCAAACAACGCCTGGGGCAATGGTAAGGGCATCTATATGAGGTTTTACTCACACTACAACAATTTGACCGAAAACTATGCGGCTGACAACGACTACGGCATCTACCTCAAGGGACATAGCGTGGGCTCGGGCGATGGGCCTACCAATACCACCATACGCGACTGCACTGCCTCCAGCAACGCCATCTATGACTTCTACGCCACCAACTACACCGTCAACACCACCGTCACCAACCTCACCATGAGCAGCTACCCGACATCAGTTGATTTCACCTACGGCGACGGCATAGCGTTGAAGGGCGTGGATGAAAGCCAGGTGGAGCCATTCGACCAGCATGCGCCGCTCTATCGCTACGTCAACGTCACCAACGTCACCGAAACCTCCTGGATCAACGTCAGCATCCACTACACAGATGGAGACCTTACCTACACCAGCGAGGACACACTGGACATGTACGAGTACACTGCATCAGGGTGGGCATCGGTAGGTGGAACCTGCGACGATGCCAACGACCAGGTTTGGGCGAACCTTTCCTCGTTCAGCATCTACGGCCTCTTCGGCGACATCACGCAGCTGAACCTGTCGCTCTACGAGGGATGGAACATGGTCTCGGTGCCCTGCAACCAGAGCCTGAACACCGCCGGGGAGCTCGCCGAGCTGGTCAACGGCGAGAGCGAGGGCGTGTGCACCGTCATCACCAGGTGGGACACCGCCAAGCAGCGGTACGTCAGCTACATCCCGGGCTCCGGCGAGGGCTTCGCCCTGTCCAACGGCACCGGCTACTTCGTCTACGTCACGGCTGATGTCAACGTGAACATCACCGGTGACATCGTCACGCCGGACGTCGACCTGTCGCTCGAGGAGGGCTTCAACCTCGTCGGGTGGCCGTATCCCTACGACGCAGAGGCCAGCGACATCGCCGGCGACATCGACAACTGCGTCAAGGTCTCCATGTTCAACGGGTCGACGCAGACATGGATGGCCGAGTACATCGCGGCGGTGTCTGGAACGTCGTACGACTTCGACGTGTTGATGGCCGACGGCGTGTTCGTCTTCGTCAACCCGGGACCGTCTGGCTGGCAGCCGAGATAGTCCTTCTTTATTTCTCCTCTCGTCTCTCCTGGATGCCCTGCCGCCTGTGGCGGCGTAGCCTGGGCTGTCGTCGCTGTCTGGCCATCCTGCTTTGTTAGCCATACCCTTTGAATGATTGCTCGCTGCTGCAGGCATTAAAAATTTTAGACAAATATTTATACCATGGGCTTATTATAACGTAATTCCATAAACCATGGAGATATATAGGATATAGGAGGAATAAAACCATGAAACGAGCAACACATATTTTAGCGATAGCAGGAGCGGTGGCGGTGGCGGCCCTGGCAGTGATGGCGTTCGGCGCAGCGCAGGCAGACGCGGTCGGAGCAGACATCTCATCCTATGAGGGACCTGCCCCGGGAGATGTTGACGTGGTTGTCGATCCAACCACCACTACGAACCCGGATTATATAATGGAGGCGGTCCTGCCGATGACTCATACGTTCGGAACCGACGCTGCGGTAACGAGAGACTACGATGTAGGTGCAGATAAAGCTACGTTCAATATAAGCGGTTTAGCTGGAGACTCAGGAGCGATTTTCTTCGATAACGACAGCGACGGGATAGCTGATTTCCAGCTCGGATTCCGAGATACAGATCATTCCGGAGGGCCCGCAGCAACTGTTTGGGTAAATCAGGGAGGAACATGGACAGAGGATACTGCATTCAGAAGCCTGACTGATTCTGATAGTGACGGCGTATACGAGTTTGGAGCCAATCCTATAACGTCAGGTGGGAGACTTGGCACAATGCCGGATGTTTTCGATGGTGAAATCGCTAGTGATTATATTTTCATCGAGGTAGAGGAATCCGCCCTCGACTGTGACTTCAAGTACGGAATCAGGGACCCTGCTGGAGATAACTACAATTTCGATGTCAGCACCAGTGGATGGGATTTTGACGCTACCAACGATATCGTCACAGGCAGCACCGTCCCGACAGGTAAAGGCATAAACACTGTCGGTGTAAATCCTGGCACCTATACAGAGCAGGTCACTATAGACAAGTCATTGACGCTGGTTTCCATGGAAGGGCCTGAGGAGACGGAGATATCGTTGACAGAGAAGATGAATATCGGAGCCGACGATGTGACTGTTAAGGGATTCAATATAACCCGGGAAAGCGACATTAACATTATATACTTAACTGGGGCTGATGCTACAGTCGAGTGGAACATCTTTGAAGGCACAATCGATGGTTATGCGATAAGATTGGAAGGCCCCCCTGCCAACGGAGCTAAGATAGTGAACAATAAGTTTATTGGGACTAGGCATGCTGTTATGGATGCAGGTGCCAGCCAGGTCGGGATTGAAAATAATACAATTATAGGCACGGGCGTGACAGGTGTACTGATAACGGACGGGACAGGAGGAACCGCGGCTAACGTTGACAATGTCAAAATAAAATACAATCTTTTCGAGAACATCGAAGGCGAGGATGTTTTCTCAGCAGTCGGTGTTTACGTAGGAGCGGGTAAAACGATAGACGGCCCCGGTATAGAAGTCAACTATAATCATTTCATTAACAATAAGATGGGTGTTTATGCTTTAGAAGATACAGGCGATTTGGTGGACAAGGTTGACGCCACCTGCAACTGGTGGGGTGATGCATCCGGGCCGAACCATACGAGCAACCCGCTTGGAAGCGGTGATAATGTCAGTGACAAGGTTGAATTTGTCCCGTGGCTCAATGCAACCTATCCTGATGGAGAGTGTATCGGTGGTACATGCAAGACAGATATATGGGTTGACAACGACTATGACAGCTCTACACCGGGCTGGAACATAGACCATTTCGCAACCATACAGGACGGCGTGGACAGAGTTTGCGACGGTGGCACGGTCCACGTTGCAGCGGGAGCCTACAATGCGTCACTTCTCATAGATAAACCTCTAACATTGCAAGGAGCCGGAGCATCTCAGACCATTATAAATGGATCCTCTAGTACTAAAGCTATGAAATTGCTTATAGAGGTGTACGGTAATCTTACTGTTGATGGATTCACTATCAATGCATCTGAAATCTGGGGAACAGTCTACGGTAGAGATGAACCATCTCTGCACGATGATAACCCAGGTCAATGGAACTTTACGAACAATACATTTGAACTGGGGACAATGTATTTTGATCATACGGACGCCGATATAAAAATCTGTAACAACACGTTCAATACAACATGGGAGGCGGTTGGCACAGAGGAATGCACTGGAGCAATGGAAATCGGCCATAACAAGATGAATTACGTTGATGACGATAATGAGGGCAATCCCGGACTCATCAAAATCTCTAACTGGCCTAAATACTGGGAAAACAGCAGCGGGAGTTTCCTTATACCGAACAATGCCACCGCCAAACAATGGATACACAACAATACCATGAACTGCAATGGTGCCATCGGGATAACGTATCATAGCTATCCTTCTGCCGAAAATTGGCAATCTTGGGGAGGCCCACAGGTTGTCGACAGTGCTGCCGTATTTAGCGATGTTGTCATAGAAAACAACGAAATCTCCGGCGTTGGCGATCTCAATGCTGCCGCCTATCCTGGCGTCTTTAATGAGTCTCCCTATCCTAACGCTGGCATTTTGTTAAAGAGAAATGGCAGTGGCACCGGGTTTGAAGACACAGTTATTTCCAGCAATACCATCACGGCAGATGCTGGCGCCGCCGAGGTGAACCAGGGAATCCATCTATCTGGAAACTGTACCGATACAACAATCACTGAAAACTCGATAACGGGCTTCGACAATGCTGTCTACCTCAACACCACCACTGGCGAATACCCCTCCAGTACAGCAATTCATTACAACAATTTCGGTGGCAATACCTACGGCGTCTACACCGAGGACCCCATCAATATGACCGACGCCACCTGCAACTGGTGGGGTCATCCATCCGGGCCGAACCACACTGACAATCCGTCCAAAGACCATGGGATAGGTGACAACGTGAGCGACAACGTCGACTTCTCGCCGTGGCTCAACGCGCCATATCCCGGCGGCAAAGCCATCGACTACTGGAACCCCACCTCTGTTGATGGCGAGGCAGACATTGACGAAAAAGCGAACGCAGACACCACGGTAAATATCACGACTACCGAAGAGCAAAACGTCACCGTGCAGAACTACGTGGGCGACCCCGAGCCCGGTGCAGGATCACCGCAGGGCATCGGCCCGATCGGCAAATACGTCGACGTGGCCGTCGAAAACGAAACGGCGGTTGAATGGCCCGTCAACATCACCATCTACTACACGCAGGCGGACCTCGACGCGGCTGGCATCCCCGAGACGTCATTGACAGAGATGCTCTACTACGACGAGACATCCGGTGAGTGGGAGGCATACAACGACACCGGCGTCAACACCGCAAACACCGACGGATACGAGGGCTACGTCTGGGCGAACGCCTGGAACGGCTACCAGCTCTCGCCGAAGGCACCGAGCGGCTTGATGGACGTCTGGGTCGACGACGATGCAGACCCGGGGTGGTATGACGCCGCGCATGTCAGGACCATCAAGGAGGGCATCGACAACGTCACCGCGGGCGGCACCGTCCACGTCTGGGACGGTACGTACCATGAGGAGAACATTTTCGTCAACAAGTCTATCAGCATCATCGGCAACACCTCTGTTGATGCCCGGAACAAGGCCGTTGAACTGAACACCAATGTTAGCTACACAGATAAGGGCTTCATCGTCCAGGCGGACCACGTCAACATATCGGGCTTCAACATCACCAACTGGGGTGGCATATATCCCTGCGGCGGCGTGCTCGTCAATCATTCCAGCCGCTGCAACATCTCAGGGAATGTCATGGCGGGTGACTACGACGGTGTCAAACTCAACGCATCAGATGAAAACGTTGTCTATAACAATATCATCCTGGAATCCACGTATGGTGTCTGGATGGCCAACGGAAGCAGCCACAACGTCATCGATTCGAACTTTATCAGAGACACACAGATTGGCATACTATATTACACCGAGGAACCTGCCTGCTGGAACACCATCGTCGGTAACAACATATCCCACAACCTCCTCTGGGGCATAGCTATGGAGTATACCTATCAGGATGAGATCATCGACAACGAGTTCTGGTACAACGGCGGAGGCAGTGGAGAAATGGTGATTGCGCAAGAAAACGGTGGCAGCAATGGCGGCGCAATAGGCCTCCGGGGGGCCAACGACACCTACATTGGAGGAAACACCATGCGGTACAATTATCACGGCGTAGTGATGGACACTTGCGAGGACAACCTGGTGGAGTCCAACGACATCCAACAAACGCTGCCCGGTTGGAATCCCTCTGACCCATTGGAGGGAGATCCTCCTCCAATTGGCGTTATGATTGTGGAGGGCCGCTCCTATAACGTCATCCAGCATAACAACGTCTCCAGCTATCCTATTGGAATAGCTCTGGTGGGCACGACTCACGAGAAGGTGAGATACAACGACATCTCTGCCAATGGATACGGCGTGAGCTTGGGTGGCACTGTTTTCAGCAACATCACTGGAAACGAGATATACAGCAACGCCGGATACGGCGTGCGCCTTGACAGCTCTGGTTACAACAACCTGACTGGGAACGAGATATACGACAACACCGACGACGGCATATATTTCCATAGCTCCCGTTACAACAATATCACTGGAAACGCCATCTGGGGCAACGACAACCGGGGAATCAATCTGTTGGACTCTCCCTGCAACAACCTGACCGGCAATTACATCTGGAACAATGCCGATGAAGGCGTCTACCTCGATTATCGGTCCAGCTACAACAACCTCACCGAGAACTACGTCGCCGACAACAGCCACGGCATCTACCTCGAGGGCTCCTCGGGTACGCTCCTCGAGAACACCACGGTACGCGACTGCGTCGCATCCGGCAACGCCATCTATGACTTCTACGCCACCGACTACACCGTCAACACCACCGTCACCAATCTCACCGTGTCGAGCTACCCGACGCCAGTCGATGTCGCCTACGGCGGCACCGTTGCGGTGAAGGGCGTCGACGAGAGCGAGATAACGCCGTACGACGAGCACGCGCCGCTCAACCGCTACGTCAACGTCACCGGCAGCTCCTGGGTCAACATCAGCATCCACTACACAGATGGAGACCTCACCTACACCAGCGAGGACACCCTGGGAATGTACGAGTATACCGGAACCAGCTGGTCAGAGGTGACGACAGCGGACCATTACCCGGATGACAACTATCTACAGGTGAACATCTCCTCGTTCAGCATCTACGGCCTGTTCGGCGACATCACGCAGCTGAACCTGTCGCTCTACGAGGGATGGAACATGGTCTCGGTGCCCTGCAACCAGAGCCTGAACACCGCCGGGGAGCTCGCCGAGCTGGTCAACGGCGAGAGCGAGGGCGTGTGCACCGTCATCACCAGGTGGGACACCGCCAAGCAGCGGTACGTCAGCTACATCCCGGGCTCCGGCGAGGGCTTCGCCCTGTCCAACGGCACCGGCTACTTCGTCTACGTCACGGCTGATGTCAACGTGAACATCACCGGTGACATCGTCACGCCGGACGTCGACCTGTCGCTCGAGGAGGGCTTCAACCTCGTCGGGTGGCCGTATCCCTACGACGCAGAGGCCAGCGACATCGCCGGCGGCATCGACAACTGCGTCAAGGTCTCAAAGTTCAACGCGTCGACGCAGACGTGGCTGCCCGAGTACGTGCCAGGGCTCCCCGCCTCCAACGACTTCGCCGTCCGGATGGGCGAGGGCGTGTTCGTCTTCGTCAACCCGGGACCGTCTGGCTGGCAGCCCAGGTAACCCCTTTCTCTCCCTTTTCCCTTCTTTTTCTATCCTGTTTTTTTGCGCCGGATATTTTAGATAAGTATTTATACAAATGACGGTTATCTTTTTTACTCCAACAGAGGAAGGAGGCACGGATTATGAAAGCAAGACATGCATATATTCTTGGAATTGTAGGGATAGTCGCGTTTGTCGGATTCATGTCGATGAACGCCGACGCAAACGGGACAGATGTCATCTATGAGGAGGACTTCGAGGATAGCTGTCCGCCATCCGGCTGGACGATCGGCGAGAAGCCTGCAAACGGCGATACATGGGCCTGTAGCACCGTTTTGCCGGGCATCTGTGTTCAGGGGGGCGCCAGTGGTACCTTTATGGCGTTTGACGATGACGATTACGGCCCGGGCAGCGACAATCCACAGGAGTGGCTTGTTTCGCCTGCTGTCAACTGTGGTAACTACGAGAATATAGCCCTGTCGTGGACCGGAGACTTCCAGGACTTCGCCGGTCACGGCGAATTCTGGGTGAACGTCTCCAACGATGCCGGCGTGACGTGGACAAACGTCTATCATGCAGACATGGATGTCGGGGGGTTTGACACTGACTCAGCCATCCCGGTGGATATCTCCGCCGTGGCCGACCATTCCAGCCATGTCATGGTCAATTTTACCTACAGCGATACAGATTCCACGGGGACTTCAGACAATGCGTGGGGGGCGCTGGTTGACGACGTCACCCTGACGGGAACACCGACGGGGTTTGTCTATATCGACGAAAACCACAACGGCTCGTATGACGACGGCGAGTGGCACGGCGTCTTCATTGCCGATGCGGTGGACAACGCCGAACGCGGCGACACCATCTACGTCTGGAACGGCAGCTACTGGGAGACCAACATCACCATCGACATGCCGCTGACTGTCATCGGGAACACGTCCGTCGACGCTCTCGCAGGCATCGACATGCCGCGGACCACGTACCTGAACTATACCGACAAGGGCTTCATCATCAACGATACAAGCCACGTCAACATCTCCGGCTTCTACCTTGTAAACAAAGGGAGGATGGAGATGTGCGGCGGCGTAAGCCTGAACCACTCCAGCCACTGCAACATCTCCGGCAACATCATCATGGGTGACGCGGACGGCATCTACCTCAACGACTCGCACTACAACACCATATATAACAACTTCATCTATGACAACAATTTTGTGGGTATCTGGATGGTTGGGTCCAGCAACAACACCATCGAGATGAACAATCTCACCGGCAATTACTACGGCATCCTCTACGAGCCGTACGAGGCCATGCAGCTCAAGTTTTCTTGGAACACCATCCGGCACAACAACATCTCATATAATGGCGGGTGGGGGATTGTCATGCGCGGCACAGACAACGAGACCATCGAATATAACGATTTTTACGGCAACGGCCTGGATGGCGGGGGCGCCATCCATTTCATTGGCGTCAACGACGGCATCATTGCTCACAACACCATGATGTACAACTACCCGTGGGGCGTCTGGCTGGAGCACTGCGAAGAGGTCACCGTTGAAGATAACACCATCCTGGGGGGAGAGACCGTAAACGACAATGGAAACGCACACACCTACCACGTCTATCTAAAGGAATCTGAGGGATGGCATCTCCACGACGAGGTGCATTTCTCCCATCGATACGGCCGAGAAGTAATTGATCTGCCGCTTCCCGACGTCGACGGCGAATACAAGGTGCGTATATCCCAGTCTGGCGGAACGGCGGCTCACATCGACTACGTGGCGCTGCTCGACGGCGGGGAGACGCCGCCCGCCGGTGCTTCATACGTGGACGGTGGGGACATCCTCCAGAAAGTCGTGGCTGCGGACAACGACGTCGCCGACGCCTGGGGGAAGACCATCGAGCTTTCGTGGGATGGAACGTTTACGTCGACTCGCCTCGTCCTGGTGGCCAACGAGGAGCAGCCGATACCTGAGATTCCCCATCGGACGCCGTCGGTCATGTTTCCGTCGTTCATGGAGCCCTACCGGATAGAGGAGACGGGCGCTGTCGACGTCGACGGAACCCTCGATGACCTGGGGGATGCGGATTTCCGGGCATACTGGATCCCGACGACCGGTCATCCCCGCGGGTACACGTACGTCTGGCTTCGCTCCGACGGCGAGTACCTCTCCGGCGCGATGGAGGTCACCGGGGACAACACCTACGATGACACGGGATGGGGCTCGCTGTACATCGCGACTGGCCGCGAGGTGCAGGAGTTCCGCGTCACCGCCACCGATCATGCTTACGGCGTCGACTCCTTCGTCTACACCGATGCCGTCGGATGGCAGCACATGCTCTACGAGTTCCGGATCCCGCTGGACGAGATCGGGGCAGCAATCGGCGACACTGTCCGCGTGGGCTACGGCAGCTACGGTACCTTTGGGCCAATGACAGGCCCGACTGGGGTCTACATTAGCAACGGCATGTACCTTCCGCCCAACACTGACGAATGCTTCAACACGCTGGAGGACAACACCATATCCGGCCATGACTACGGCGTCCTTCTTTCAGGCACGGACAACGAGACACTCGCCGGCAACACGATAACCTATAACTTTGAGGCTGGTGTCTACTCGATGTATAGCGAAAACATCTCCATCATAGACCACAACAATTTTTCTCATAATGGACCGGTGTCAGGATGGGAGTACCATACTGGCGGCGTTGTTTTCGAACATACGCATCACAGCGACGTCGCCGGCAACTTTTTCACCGACAACAGGGGAGGTGCCATCAATTTCATTGCTTCCCGGCACAACGACATCATCGACAACGACATCATCGAAAACTGCGGCTGGCTGCACGGGATAGGGATAATAGAGAACGCAAACCATACCTACATCGCCACAAATAATATACGAGACAACACAGGGCCGGGGATAGAAATCTTGCATACGGGATACACCCGGGTAGAGGACAACAACATCACCGGCAACGCATTTGCTGGCATATACATGTATCGCGCTCCATATACCGACATCAACCGCAATTTCATCGCAGACAACATAGACGGCGAAAGCGGCATACATATCGGGAAGGAGTCAAATCACTCCAGCATCACGAACAACACCATCAAGGCCAACGGCGTCGGCATCTACATCAACGGTGGACCAAACACCACTGGCTATTATTGGAACGTCGATACACAGATACACTGGAACCAGATATACGACAACACGGAATACGGCCTCTGGTACGAGATGTCCACCGGCGGGACGACGCCCTACGTCAACGCGACGTGGAACTGGTGGGGTGCCGCCAACGGCCCGAGCAGCGACAGCGGCAACATGCAGGACCCCGTCACCAATACGTATGCCACCGGGTCCGGCGACGAGATCAACGGCAGCGCCGCATACGCCAACATCCACTTCGACCCCTGGATGGGCCTCTATCTCTACCAGGGCTGGAACATGGTCTCCCCGGGCTTCATCCCCGAGGTGGGCACAGCCGGTGACCTGGCAGACCTGATCGGCGACAACTGCACCGTCATCACCAGGTGGGACAGCGACAAGCAGCGCTACGTCAGCTACATCCCGGGCTCCGGCGCGGGTTTCACGCTGCGTGACGGCGAAGGCTACTTCGTCTACGTCACCCACGACACCAACGTACAGTTCACCGGCGGCCTCGCATCGCCGAGCATCGACCTGACGTTGAGCGACGGGTTCAACCTGGTCGGATGGCCCGACGTTGGCTACCGGCAGGCCAGCTGGTTCGCCGGCCAGATCGACAACGCCGTCAAGGTGTCCATGTATGACGCTGAGACGCAGACGTGGCTGCCCGAGTACATCGCCGCGCTGCCCATCTCCAACGACTTCGACGTGCTGATGGGCGACGGCGTCTTCGTGTTCGTCAACCCGGGACCGTCGAACTTGGGCGGGGGAGCGTAGGCTCTCCTCTCTTTCTCCTCTCTCCCTCTCTTTCTCCCTTTGCTCCCCCAAAACCTTTTTTAAGGCGCGCTTGATGTCGTAGCATGGCCGACGAGCAGGAGTTACAGCATCTCAGAGTCGTTCTTGATTATCTTCCCTGCGAGGACTGCGAGGACCGCGTTCCCTGGGAGGAGCGCGAGTATCTGTGCTCGGTGTGCGGCAGAATCAGCAGAAACGTCTCCGCGGAGATAGCGGTGCCCCGCTGGCGGACGGAGAACGGCGACGTCGTCGCCGTCGAAGGCCGTGACATCGAGGAGCTCCGCCCCGAGGTCTCCATGGTGGAACAGGAGCCCGAGGAACCCGTGGAGCCCGAGGAGCAGGAGCCGATGGAGGACATCGAGGTGCTCGAGATCGGCGTCGAGGTCCCCGAGGCGGAGGCAGAGCCCGAGGAGGACGAGGAGCTCCCCGAGTGGGAGACCGTCGAGGAGACGCCGTACACGGTCGGCGAGTACACGCTCCACACCAAGGAGGCCACCCTGCGAGGCGGCCGGAAACAGCAGATCTATTTTTTCGCAAAGAAAGAAAAAAAAGATGCGACTCCCTGCGCCAAGCCGGAGGGCTACGACGTCAAAGTCAACGAAAAAACAGGGCTGCCCGTGCTCAAGCGAAAAAAGAAATAGCCGACGATGCACATCGAGGAGTTCGACTACCAGCTGCCGAAGGACGCCATCGCGCAGCAGCCCGCCGTCCCCCGTGACAGCTGCCGCCTGCTCGTGATGGACGACGGCATCCGGCACCACCGGTTCACCGGCATCCTTGGATATCTGCGTGAGGGAGACGTCCTGGTGCTCAACGACACCCGGGTGCGGTACGCCCGCATCCACGCCCGCAAGGACACCGGCGGCAAGGTCGAATTGCTGGTGCTCGGTGAAGAGCGCAGCGGATATCGATGCATGGTCAAGGGCCGCGTCCGCGAGGGCACCGTCATCGAGCTGCCCGACGACACCGCTGCCACCGTGACCAGGAAGGACGGCGGCGTCTGCCGCCTCGACATCCCGCTGGAGATGGAGCAGCTGGAGGCGATGGGCGAGATGCCGCTGCCGCCCTACATCACCGCCGACCTCGACCCGGCGACGAAGGAGCGATACCAGAGCGTCTACGCCGACGAGAAAGGCTCCGTCGCAGCGCCGACCGCCGGCCTGCATTTCACCCCCGAGCTGCTGGAGTGCATCCACGAGGCAGGCGTCGAGATCGTCACCCTGACGCTTCACGTCGGCATCGGGACCTTCCTGCCCGTGCGGAGCGACCACGTCGAGGAGCACGACATGCATCCCGAACGCTTCACCATCGACGCCCGGGCGGCGGAGACAATCAACGAGGCCGAGGGCGACGTCGTCGCCGTCGGCACCACCACCATCCGGGCGCTGGAGAGCGCCTCCCGCGACGGCGTCGTCGCGCCCATGGAACGCTGGACCGACCTGTTCATCTACCCCGGCTACCGCTGGCAGTCACCCGTCACCGGGATGCTCACCAACTTCCATCTGCCGCAGTCAACGCCGTTGCTCATGGTCTGTGCCTACGCCGGCAGGCAGCGCGTCGTGCAGGCCTACCGGGAGGCACTGCAGCAGGGCTACCGGTTCCTCAGCTTCGGGGACGCGATGTTCATCAGGGGGCCACCGTGTTCGAGGTAGCAGCCCGGCAGGGCACCGCACGGGCCGGCGTGCTCCACATGCCACACGGCGACGTCGAGACACCTGTCTTTCTGCCCGTTGCGACCAAGGCAGCCGTCAAGACGCTGACGCCGGAGGAGACATGGACGACCGGCAGCCGGATGCTCATCGTCAACGCCCTCCACCTCTACCGGCGGGGCATCGAACGCGTCACCCGTGCCGGCGGCATCCACCAGTTCATGCAATGGGACGGCGCCGTCGTCAGCGACAGCGGCGGCTTCCAGCTCATCAAGCAGTTCCCCTGCGACATCGAAAGCGACGGCGTCCGGTTTACCATGCCCGACGGCACCCGCGACCTGTTCACCCCCGAGAAATCCATCAGGATGCAGGAACAGCTCGGCGTCGACATCGCATTGACGCTCGACGACTGCCCCTCCCATCCCGCGACGCCGCAGCGCGTCGCATCCGCGGTCGACACCACCATCCGATGGGCGGAGCGCTGCCAGGGACCCGGCCGGTTCGCCATCCTGCAGGGCGGCACCGTCGAGGCGGAGCGCGTCCGATGCGCCCGCGCCGTCGCCGACATGGACTACGACGGCTACGCCATCGGCGGCCTCTGCATCGGCGAGCCGAAGGAAGCGATGCACCGGATGGTCGAGACAACCCTGGAGCACCTGCCGCCCGGGAAGCCGCGGCATCTCATGGGCGTCGGCTCACCGGGGGACATCTGGCGGGCCGTCAGGGCCGGCGTCGACATCTTCGACAGCGCCTATCCAACCAGGAACGCCAGGCACGGCACCATTTTTACCTCCCGCGGCAGAGTCAACCTCGGGCGAGCGAAGACCACCGGCGACGTGATAGACGACAGATGTGACTGCTACACGTGCCGGCGGTTCAGCCTCGACTACCTCAACCACCTGTTCCGGGAGAAAGACCCGCTGGGCCCGCGCCTCGCCACGATACACAACCTCACCCACGTCAACCGCGTCGTCACGGCGGCCAGGGAGCGCATCCTGGCGGGAAAAACGCTTAAAACAAACGAGGGCATACAGTTTGATGCTGTTTGAAACCAACCACGGCGTCATCGTCGCCTGCGACGTTGACACCATCGACGCCTACGCGTCGCTCGTCCGGCGGACCTGTCACGTCGACGGCGTCGTCGGCTACAAGATCGGCTCCACCCTCGCCCTGACATATGGACTGCAGCCGCTGACCGACGTCGTCGCCGACCACTGCAGCCTGCCGGTCATCTACGACCATCAAAAAGCCGCGACGGACATCCCGCAGATGGCTGACCCGTTCGCCCGCGTCTGCCGGCGGGGAGACGTCGACAGCGTCATCCTGTTTCCCCAGGCCGGCCCGGAGACCGAGAAGGCATTCATCCAGGCTGTCGCCGAGCACGGCATGGAGCCCATGGTCGGCGGCGAGATGACGCATCCCGGCTACCTGGCAGACGAGCAGGGTTACCTCCGCCGCGACGCGCCACCCGACATGTACCGGCTGGCCGCCCAGCACGACGTGAGATACTTCATCGTCCCCGGCAACCGACCCGGGGCGCTCCAGCGCTACCACGACCTGCTCACCGGTCTCATCGACACGCCGGCGTTCTGCATGCCCGGCATCGGCCGGCAGGGCGGCTCCATCACCAGCGCGTTCAGCCAGCTTGGCAGCGCCGCTGCATACGCCATCGTCGGCTCAGCGATCTACAGGAGCGACGACCCCGCCGCTGCGGCGCGTGAACTGGCCCGGGAGGCCCTCCAATTCGAGTGATACCATGGAGGCACAGGACATCCTGGCCGGTTTATACGAACGTGGCCTCATCAAGACCTGGCATCGCGACCGCCCCGAGGGCTGGACGCTGGTGTCCGGCCTCTGGAGCCCCTTCTACATCAACCTCCGCGCGCTCCCCAGCCACCCCCGGCTGCTGATGGCGGTCGGCGAACGCCTCGGCGAGCTCGTCCTGGAGCGATGCGACCCCGACAGCGTCATGGGCATCGCCATGGCCGGCATCCCGCTTGCATCGGCGGTCGCGGTGCAGCACGGCGTCCCGATGCTCTACACCCGGAAGCTCCAGGGCGTCAAATCGCTGGAGGCGCTCCGCGCAGCCGCCGAGCAGTACGGGCAGCATTCCCTGGTCGAGGGCGCCATCGAGGACGGCGACCACATCGTCGCGCTCGACGACCTTGTCACCCGATTTGACAGCAAGCTCGTCGCCGTCGAGCAGCTGGCGATGGAGGCCGACCGCCGGGACGTCGATGTTTCCTGCAGCGACGTGGCGGTGCTCATCGACCGGGAGCAGGGCGCCGGCGACATCGCCGCCCGGCACGGCATGGACCTCCACGCGCTGATACCCTTCAAGAGCCGCGGCGTCCAATGGCTCCGCGAGGCATTCACCGAGGTCGAGTACCAGGTCATCAGCGACTACCTCCGGGACAGCGACCCCTATCAGGACGAGCAGCGCCGCCGGGAGATCATCGCCTCCTACGAGTAGCACGCTACCGGTACCGGTGCATCGTCCATCGCCGCACGAGTTTTTTGAGCAACCCGGGCAGCCGCCCGTCCAGGCTCACCCCGCGCCACGACAGGATGCCGCGCCGCCCGCCGAGGCTGACGGCCAAGGCCGTCGACCGGGGCCGGTAGACAGCCAGCTTCGCCGGGCTCCGGACGATGTTTTTTGCGATGACCCCGGCATGGCGCTCGGCGTTCTGCGCTGTCTTTTCCTCCGTGATGTCGGTGACGTCGCCGCCGGCGTAGATGTGTGGATGGCCGGGCAGCTGCAGATGCCGGTTGACCCTGACGGCGTTGCGCTCATCGAGCGCCCCGTCCATCGCAGCGAGGTAGCCGGGCTCATGGCGGATGCCCGTACACCAGACCACGACGTCTGCAGCGACCGCCCGCCCTGCATCTGTAAAAAAGAGCCCACCCCGCCGGTCGACGACTCTCTCCCCGAGCAGGAGGCGGGCGTTTCGCTGCTCGAGGAACCGACGGGCGTGCCGCGATGCAGATGGAGGGTTCCGCTCCAGCAGCCGGTCATGCGAATGCACCAGCGTCACCTCCAGGCCGGGCAGCCTGTCCACCAGCTCAGCGGCGAGCTCCGTCCCGACGAGACCGCCGCCGACGACCAGCACCCGGTCGGCGTCGCGGAGCGCGTCAGCCAGCGCCGCTGCCTCCGCCACGGACGTGAGCGTATACACATCGGTGGCATCGTCAAGCAGAACGGGATACGTGACGCCGGTGGCGACGACCGCCCGGTCAAACCGCACCTGCTCACGGCGTGTTTCAACACGGTGCGGGGTCATCCGGACGACGTCACCGGTGACGATATCGGTCTCGGGCAGAAAATCCCGGTAGGGTACCGTTAACGGAAGCTCGCGCTCCGGCTCGCTCACCAGCCGATGGACACCCGGCGTGTACTCAAAGCACGGCGTCCGGTCTACCAGCGTGACCTCCACGTCACGCCGCCGGTCCAGCTTCCGTGCCACCAGGGCTCCGCAGAAGCCGCCGCCGACGACCGTGACATCCATACCCGGGTAACCCCGCAGTGCTTAAAAATATGTGGCAGCGTCAGCGGCCGTGCCGGTAGCGGTTCAGCGTCTTGACGTTGACGAACTCACGGAGGCCGTAGCGGGAGAGCTCCCGGCCGACCCCGCTCTTTTTTACGCCGCCGAACGGCAGCCGGGGATCCGACTTGGTGATGTGGTTGACGAAGAGGCAGCCGGCCTCAACTCGCCGCGCGACCGCCATGCCTCGCTCGCCGTCGCGGGTCCACACGCTCCCGCCGAGACCAAACCTGGAGTCGTTGGCCAGCGCCACCGCCTGCGCATCATTAGTTACGGTGAACACCGGCGCGACCGGGCCGAAGACCTCCTCACTGGCGACGCGCATGTCCCGGGTGACGTCGGTGAGCACCGTCGGCTCAAAAAAGAAGCCCGGTCGCTCCAGCCGGCTGCCGCCCGTGACCATCGTAGCGCCTTTCTCGACAGCGTCCGCGACGAATGACTCCATCTGTCCGACCGCCTCCTCGTCGACCAGCGGGCCGACCTCGGTCGCCTCATCGGACGGGTCACCCACCGTGAGCTGCGCCATCCGCTCTGCAAACGCCTCGACGAAGCTGTCGGCGACGGCCTCGTGGACGATGAAGCGCTTCGCGGCGATGCAGCTCTGCCCGGAGTTCAGCATCCGTCCTCTCGTCGCCTGCCCGGCAACGAAATCAACGTCGACGTCGTCCAGCACGATGAACGGGTCGCTGCCGCCGAGCTCCAGCACCATTTTCTTGAGATGCCGGCCCGCCTGCGCTGCGACGGTCTGCCCCGCCGCGACGCTGCCGGTCAACGAGACACCCTGTATCACGCTGGAGGCGATGAGCTGATCCACCGTGTCATGCCCGGCGATGACGGTGCGGAAGACATCCTCCGGGAACCCGGCCTCCTGGATCGCTGCCTCGACGGCGAGGCCGCTGCCCGTGCAGGCGCTGGCGTGCTTGAGCAGCACCGCGTTGCCCGCCAGCAGCGCCGGGACACCGCAGCGGAGCGCCTGCCAGAACGGAAAATTCCAGGGCATCACGGCCAGGATGACACCCAGCGGTTGAAAGACAACGCGGTGGTCCAGGCCGTCCGCCTTCACTGTCTCGTCGGCCAGCCACCCCGGGGCGTCGTCGGCGTAGACGTCGGCCATCCAGGCGCATTTCTCTATCTCGCTGCGTGCCTCCCGGATGGGCTTCCCCATCTCCCGCGTCATCAGCCCGGCATACTCCTCCGTGTTGTCCCGGAGCACGTCGGCCAGCCGCCGGACATATGGCGCTCGCTCCGCCACGCTCAGCTCACGCCACCTGGCGGCGGCTTCCCCCGCCCGCTCCGCCACCTTGAACGCCTCCCGCCGCGACATCGTTTCATAGCTGGCGATGGGTTTCCCCGTTGCAGGGTTCACGGTTGCAAACGACATCGTCTCCTCCCTTTGCATATCCAGGTGACCTCATTTAATGGTTTGTTTTTTCCCCGGCGGCCGGTGGAAGGATTATATACACCCGGCGTGTTGAAGAGACAGGAGGCGCCATGGCCCGGAAAAACGCGCTCGCTCGCCTGCTGACCGGCCGCCGGCCAGCCCACGCCGGAGCGCTGCAGAAACATGGATGGCGACGGCGGGACGTCTACCGGGCACGGGCAGACAGCTCCTCCCTCCCGCCGTCTGACGGGCCATGCAGAGAGTGTGGAGAAACACACAGGAACCCCTACGAGGGCGACCCGCACTACGTCACCCCGCGGGTGCCCACCCGGGTGGCCACACACTGGGCACGCCACCACGGCATCGTGGCGCACGTGGAAACACGAGCGGCGTACGTCCACAAAAAAACGCGGACCCAGGTGGACCGGGTGCAGCTCGTCCCCTACACCGACTGGGAGACACTCCGCGTCATCCGGCCGTGACCCACGGCGTGCACCCGACAGCTGCAGGAGTCAATAGCAGGAGTCAATACATTTTAATATTTTCAGGCCATTTTACGGGCAATGAAACCGCTGGAAGACGTCTTTCCACTGCTTGGAGACATCGAAAACAAGGAACTGCGAGACAAGGTAGCGTCATGCTGGCAGCTGGCGATGGAGCGCGGCGGCTGGGACACCCTCGAGGGCATCCCGTTCACGCTGCTTTTGCCGGATGCAGGGGCGTTCACCGGTCACGTCAACCGCGTCACCGCGATGGCCGCCGCCGTCGCCGGGGAACGCGACGACCTGGACCGCGACGTGCTCATCGCCGGAGCGCTGCTCCACGACGTCGGCAAGCTCCTGGAATACGAGCGGATTGACGGCCAGGTGCGCAAGTCAGCGATGGGGCACATCATCCGGCACCCGGTGAGCGGCGCCGCGCTGGCAAGCGAAGCCGGCCTGCCCGACAGCGTCGTCAGCATCATCGCCGCGCATTCCAAGGAAGGCGAGTTCGTCGAGCGTATCCCCGAGGCAGTCGTCGTCCACCACTGCGACTTCATCGACTTCCACATCGCCAAGGGGAAACGATGATCCGCAGCGACGGCGCCGCCGGCACGGAGAACAAGCGCGACTGCCGCGTCACGGTGAGCGAGGGCTCGGGCGTCGAGATAGAGAGCAAATACGCGGGCATGTTCGGCGACCACATCGAGGCATTGATACAGCGCCGCCTCGACGAGCTGGAGACCACCGCCGCCGTCACCATCGAGGAGCGCGGCTGCTACGACTACGTCGTCCTGGCGCGGCTGGAGGCGGCGCTCCGCCGGGCCGGCGTGGAGCAGCTGTCCAACGGGATGGTTGACCGCTCGCCGCCGCAGCGGCAGATGCGGCGCAGCCGGATGTACGTGCCGGGCAACAACCCCCGGATGCTGAACAAGGCCGGCATGTACGACGCCGACTGCCTCGTCCTCGACCTTGAGGACTCGGTCGCGGTCGACCACAAGCTCGATGCACGCTACCTCGTCAAGAACGCGCTGCAGCAGCTTGACTATGGCGGGACGGAGCTGTGGGTGCGCATCAACAAGTCGACGGCGAAGGAGGACATATCCGTCGTCAAGTACGGCAACCCGCACGGCATCTGCCTGCCCAAGGCCGAGGACCCCGAGGACGTGGTCATCCTGGAGAACATGCTCGAGGAGGAGGACCTCGATGCCCTCATCATGCCGATCGTGGAGACCGCCGCCGGCGTCCAGAACGTCGAGGCGATCGCCGGGGCGAGCGACGCCGTTGCTGCTCTTGCCTTCGGCGCCGAGGATTACACCGCCGACGTCTGCGGCCGCCGATCCCAGGAGGCGTTGCTGCATCCACGCAGCCGCCTCGTCGTGGCGGCCCGCTCCCATGACGTCCAGCCGCTGGACACCGTCTACCCGGACGTCAACGATCTCGACGGCCTGCGCGAGGAGACCATACACATCATGGAGATGGGCTTCGACGGCAAAGGCGCCGTCCATCCCAGGCAGCTGCCGGTCATCCATGCATGCTTCACGCCGACCGACGAGGAGGTCGAGGAGGCCAGGGATGTCATCGCCGCCGTCGAGGAAGCCCGGGAGAAGGGACTGGGGAGCGCGTCGCTCCACGGCACGATGATCGACCTGCCGGTGGAAAAACGAGCCAGGCGTATCCTCCGGCGCGCCGGCGTCGCGTGACCCTCTGCAAAGAGATCAAGCAGCGGACCGGCAGAGACGATATTCCCTCCTATCAGCCGGGGTGTCGACCGCGACATACGCCATGGGGCGATGAGCCAACGTTTAAATATGCCTGTATCCATGTATCACTATGATTATCCCGCTCCCCGTGCTGGCGCTGCTCGTCCTCATCGTGGTTATCATCCTGGCTGCAGCCATCAAAATCGTCAGGGAATACGAGCGCGGCGTGATCTTCCGGCTGGGGCGACTCCTCGGCGCGAAAGGACCCGGCGTGTTTTTCATCATCCCCATCTTCGACAACATGATCAAGGTGGACCTCCGGGAGCACGTGCTGGACGTCCCGGCGCAGGAGGCCATCACGTCTGACAACGTCCCCGTGCGGGTCAACGCGGTCGTCTACTTCCGGGTGATGAATCCCGAGGATGCCGTGGTGCGCATCCAGAACTACATGCAGGGCACCCAGCAGATGGCGCAGACGACCCTGCGGAGCATCATCGGCCAGGCGGAACTCGACGAGATCCTCAAGGAACGCGACCGGATAAACCAGCAGCTGCAGAGCATCCTGGACGAGGCAACCGACGAGTGGGGCGTCAAGGTCACCGCCGTCGAGATAAAGGACGTCGAGATACCCGAGTCTATGCAGCGCGCCATGGCCAAAGCAGCCGAGTCGGAGCGCGGCCGACGTGCACGCATCATCGCCGCCGAGGGCGAACTCCAGGCGTCGGAAAAACTCGCTGAAGCGGCACGCGTGATATCGCAGCAGAAGGGCGGACTGCAGCTCCGCTTTCTGCAGACCGCGTCGGACATGGCCGAGGAAAAAAACACGACGACCATTGTGTTCCCCATCCCGGTCGAGCTCCTCCGGTTTTTTGAGAGTAAAAGCAAGGAGAAGTGAGACCTCCAGGGCCGACAGCACCGCTGTTATGGCAGCAGCACGAACGACGCCGCGGCGAGGACGGCGCAGCACCCAGCGGCAGCGTAGTGCCCCAGGCGGCTGTACGACCGCTCCACCGTTCTTTTTTCCTGTGATGCATGCCACAGCAGCGGAATCGACAGCGCCGTGACGGCCGTCGTGGTGGACAGGAGATGCCACAGGGTGAACGGCAGCGCCACGGTGTAACAGGTTGCCATGCCCGTCATGCTGTGTGGATACCAGCCGAGCCAGCAGCCCAGGTTGGTCCATGCATCGTAGAGTAAAACGCTGCCGACGCCTATGCCGGCGATGCCGACCGGCGTCCGGGCGACGCCATGTCGCTTTGCCGTTGCCCCGAGCAGCCCGATGAACGCGAAGCCCGTCCAGGTGAACAGAAAGATCGACGTGTTGCCGTAATACAGGTCGGTGATAGCCATGACCGCCAGGGGGACAACGAGGCTGTAGAGGCCGCCGAGCAGGATGCCGCTGAACAGCGCCACTGCTGCAACGACGAAGAACACGTCGAGCATGAAGACAGGCTGCGTGATGCCGTTGAGCGTCATGGTGAGCTGCGGCGCCTGAGGCAGCAGCTGGCTGAGCAGGATGCGGCCGATGACGCCTGCAGCTATGATGAGGCAGGCGGCCAGTATTTTGTGGCGTGTCTCGTCCATCATGGTTCCTCCGATATGATGAATTCAGTGTGCATATTAAATATTATCCTTCAAACTGCGAGGCTTTGAACGTCCATCTGACATGGTCGCCGTTGGCAACCGGGTGCCTGTCTGCCCCGACCTCTCCGGCTGTCCCGTTGACCGTGTACTGCCAGTAGCTGTCGTTCTGGCCGTTGGCGACGCCGCCGATGGCCGTTATAAGGTGGCTGTCGTACTGGGGGTAATATGTGCTCGATATGGGGAAGGTGCCTGCCTCAGCTGCTTTGAACGTGAGTTTGTAGACGGTGGCGTTTGCGACGCTGATGGAGACGTTGTCGTAGCTCCAGGTGGTTCCGTTACCGAACGCGATGGTGACTGAGGCGTTCATTGTCTGGTTTGCTCCTCCGCTGGAGCCGTTGTCGCTGCCGTCGTTGCTGAGGGCGTAGATGCCGACGATGACAGCCATGGCCACAAGCAGGATGACTGCTGCCGCGAGGACGCTTTTTCTCCCATCCATCCAATCACCGTAAACTTTTTTTTACAAACGTAAAATAAATTTTTTATTTAAGGTTTGTGCTCCGGAAACATTTAAGAGCACCCCACCGTTGGAAGCACGATGGACATCCTCCGAGAGAAATCACTGGCAACCCGGGTGCTCATCCTGCTGGAGGTCACCACCGGCCGCCACTCACGGCTGGCATCCATCGCCGAACAGATCGG
This sequence comes from uncultured Thermoplasmatales archaeon, assembly GCA_964414415.1. Classification (GTDB taxonomy): domain Archaea; phylum Thermoplasmatota; class E2; order UBA202; family DSCA01; genus CAZESS01. The sequence continues at coordinate 77,434 of CAYPWJ010000002.1, forward strand.
CATCACCCGGCAGGCCGTCTCCGACTACCTCAAAAAAATGCGGAACGAGAACCTCGTGCAGGCCACCGACGGCCACTACAAGGCCACCATCAAGGGCACACAGTTCATGCATCGACACCTCCTCGACCTCAAACAATTCCTGGACGACAGCCTGGCAAAGCTCAACATCGTTGAAAGCGACGCAGCGCTCGCCGGCGACACAATCGCTACGGGAGACACCCTCGGTCTCTTCATGGAAGACGGCGTCCTCACCGCCTACAGCGCTCGCTCATCGACGTCGACGGGCACCGCACGCCACGACGCAGCCCCCGGCGAGGACCTTGCCATCGACGACATGGAGGGCATCATGCAGTACGAGCTCGGCGTCATCCACCTCTACGAGCTTCCCGGCCCACCTCAAGGCGGCACCCGGGCCCTGGACATCGACGGACTCACAGCGGCAGTGGACAGCGCCGCCCCGGACCGCATCGCCACCGCCGACGTCATCGCCCGTGCAGCCCTCACCAAGGCAGGCATGTCTCCTGACATCGAGTTCGCTCCCCACCAGGCGGCCATCGAGGCTGCACAGCGCGGCCTGGACATCGCCATCCTCGGCTGGAGCACATCCATCGAGGCAGCGCTGACCGCCATCCAGGATTTCAACAGTTCCTCGGTCGAACGCATCGCCTACCATGTCACCTCGTTCTGCCCATAAACGTAAAAAGCCGTCGGTGATGTAGCACTATGATGCTGCCTGACGTGCTTAAGGAAAGCGCCGCGTTGCACGGCGACGACCCGGCCGTTGTTTTCGATGACCGCACGATGAGCTACCGGCAGCTGGCTCACTGCGCTCGCTCCATCGCCGGGTCGCTGCACGAGATGGGTATCCGGCACGGCGACCACGTCGCGGTGTGGATGCCGAACAACCTGGAGTATCTCCCCATCTATTTCGGCATCGCGGCGGCCGGCGCGACGATGGTGCCGATGAACACCCGCTATCGGACGCACGAGGCACGCTACATCCTCACCGACTCCGACGCCAGAGCCATCTTCATGGTCCCCCGGTTCCTCAAGATGCGGTACGACGAGATGCTCCGGGATGTAGCGCCGTCGCTGCAGCAGCTGGAGCAGGCCGTCGTGCTCGACGGCGGAGAGACGGATGTCGGGGTCCCATCGACGACCTACGAGGCCTTTCTATCCACAGGGCGGGATGCAGCGCTGCCTGACATCTCCGAAGAGGACATCTCGCAGATGCTCTACACGTCGGGCACCACCGGAAAACCAAAGGGCGTCATGCTGAGCCACGCCAATGTGTGCGACAACGCCCGGGTGACCGGCGAGGTCATGGAGACACGCCCGGGTGACCGCTACTTTGTGCCGCTGCCTCTCTTTCATTCCTTCGGGCTGGTCCTGGGCTGCCTGACACCGCTGACCTTCGGGGCGACCATCGTCCTCCAGGATGTCTTCGATGCCGAGGAAGCGCTGCGGCTCATGGAAACGCACCGGTGCACCATGAACTTCGGTGTTCCCGCCATGTTCATGATGGAGCTCGAGGCATATCGCTCCGGTGACTATGACCTTGCACTGCGGAGCGGCATGATGGGCGGTGCCCCCTGCCCCATCGAGGTCGTCAAGGGCGTCCGCCGGGAGATGGACTGCGACGTCTGCATCGGCTACGGCATCACGGAGACATCGCCGCTTATCTCGCTGACCAGGTTCGGCGACGACGACCAAAAGCGGGCGGAGACCGTCGGCCTTCCATTGCCGGGCGTCGAGGTCAAGGTGGTCGACGAGCAACGCCGGCCGCTGCCGCCGGGCGAGATCGGAGAGATCGCCATCCGCGGCAACGTCATGCAGGGCTACTACGGGATGCCCGAGGCGACCGAGGAGGCAATCGACGATGAGGGCTGGTACTACAGCGGCGACCTCGGCGTCATCGACAGCGACGGCTACCTGTCCATCACAGGGCGGAAAAAGGACATGATCGTCGTCGGCGGGTTCAACGTCTACCCCCGGGAGATAGAGGAGCTCCTCTTCGAGCACCCCCGGGTCAAAAATGCCGCCGTCGTCGGGGTGCCCGACGACCGCCTCGGCGAGGTCGTCACGGCCTACGTCGTGCCCGACGGCGACCTCAGCGAGAAGGCAATACAGGATTTCTTGGCGGAGAGAGTCGCCAACTTCAAGGTGCCCCGCCATGTGGCCTTCATGGAATCGCTGCCCATGACCGCCAGCGGCAAGGTGCAAAAATACAAGCTCCGGGAGAACCATGACACATCCGAGCAATGACATTCGCGGCACCCTGTCCCGTCACCTCGACGGAAAAACCATCGTGCTCGGCGTGACCGGCAGCATCGCCGCCGTCGAGACCGTCAAGCTCGCCCGGCAGCTCATCCGGCACGGCGCCACCGTCATCCCCGTCATGACTCAGGCCGCCCGCGAGATACTGCATCCCTACGCCCTGGAGTTCGCAACCGGCATGCCGCCCGTCACGGAGCTGACCGGCGCCGTCGAGCACGTCGAGCACTGCGGCGTCCGCCCCGACAGCGCCGACATGATGCTCGTGGCGCCCTGCACGGCCAACACGCTCTCCAAGATAGCCCTCGGCATCGACGACACACCGGTAACCACCTGTGCCACCACGGCTCTGGGCTCATCCATCCCGCTCATGGTGGTCCCAGCGATGCATGCATCGATGTACGACGACGCCTTCGTCACCGACAACCTGGAGCGACTGCGCGGGCAGCACGTGGCAATCATCGACCCTCGCATGGAGGAAGGCACGGCCAAGGTCGCCACGGTCGACGCCATCGTGGCGGAGGTGCTCCGCGAGCTGGGCCCACGTGACCTGGCAGGCAGACGGGTCATCATCGTGGGCGGCGCCACCGCCGAGCCCGTCGACGACGTCAGGGTGCTCACCAACCGCTCGTCAGGCACGATGGCGCTGGCCCTCGCCACCGCCGCCCATCGACGGGGCGCCGAGGTAGAGCTCTGGCACAGCGGGCTTGCAGCGCCGGATTTCATTGGATCGCGGCGGTTCACGACCCACCGCGACGTCATCGAGCTCACAGGGGAAGCCACCCCCTGCGACGTCCTCGTCAACTGCGCCGCCATCTCGGATTTCGTTCCCGAGCGGCACGACGGCAAGCTTGCATCAGGCCATCCCATCGACCTGCATCTCACGCCGGCGGAGCGCGTCAACCCGCATCTCCGAGACATCGCCGACGTCGCCATCTCGTTCAAGCTCGACACGTCAAAGGAGCGGGCCATCGAGCGGGCCAGGCAGCGGCTCCAGGAGGACGACTTCGATGTCATGGTGGCGAACACCACGGCGTCGCTCGGCAGCGACCGGATGGAGGCATGGCTCGTCGACTGCACCGGTCAGGTCACGGAGGTCGAAGGCGACAAGCACATCGTCGCCGAGCGGCTGCTCGACCGGGTAGCATGAGCGTGACGGCATTTGCGCCGGGCCACGTCACCGGTTTCTTCGAGATATGCAGCGCCGACGATCCCGCCAGGGCGGGCTCCCGCGGTGCCGGCATCTGCCTCTCGAGGGGCGCCATCTCGGTCGTTGAACGCCGTGCCCACCGCACCACGGTGACGGTCGACGATGTGCCGGGCGCCCCCGTCACACGTGACGCCATCCGGCTGCTCACCGACCGCCATGTCGAGGCGCATGTAACGCTGCAGCTGCCCCAGTCACAGGGATTCGGCATGAGCGCTGCGGGAACACTGGCGACGACCGTCGCCACGGCGGCGCTGCTCGACCTTTCCAGGGATGCGGCGATACGAGCCGCTCACCTTGCGGAGGTGCAGCACGCGACGGGCCTCGGCGACGTCGCACCTGCCGCCCGGGGCGGCGTCGAGATACGGGAGCAGCCGGGAGCCGCCGGCAACATTCGTCACATCGACAATGGCGGCGACATCGTCGTTGCCACGGTCGGCCCGCCGCTGGAGACATCATCGGTGCTGCACGATGCAGAGCAGCGGGCGAAGATAACACGCGTCGGCCGGCGATGCATGGAGGAGCTGCTTGCCGAGCCGTCACTCGAGCGGCTGATTACGCTGTCGAGGCGCTTCGCCGTCGAGACAGGGCTGTTGACTCCAAGGCTGCGGGAGGTGCTGGAGGCCGTTGCGCCGCACGGCATGGCGGCGATGTGCATGCTGGGCAACGCCGTCTTCGCTAGGGGTGACACCGCTGCGCTTGTAGACGCGCTTTCACGCTCCGGCAGGGTCTGGACCTGCGAGATAGACACATCGGGCGCCCGTCTCTTGGAGCGATAGACACCTTTTTATAGCCGCTCTTTATCATGTCACATGGCCATATCCATCCTCGGCGTACAGATTCCGCTCTGGCTGCTGTTCCTCATCGTTATCGTCGTGTTGTTCGTCGGATGGAAGCTCATCAAGTTCGCGGTGAAGCTCCTCATCATCCTGGTCCTGATATTCGGCGTCCTGATGATCGGCGACCTCATATGGCCGTTTATCGCGTCGTGGCTGCCGTAGAGTAAACCTTTAAACCATCGAGGTCTTCTTTTTTCCATGTTGCTCGTCAAAGACGCTGCCGAGGTCTTCCTGCCTGACGGCTGCACCAGCGATGTCTCCATCCTGGTGAAGGAGGGACGGATAGCGCGCATCGACAGCGACATCGATGCAGGCGACGCCGACGTTATCGATGCCGCAGGCAAGACGGTGCTGCCCGGCTTCGTGGACTGCCACACCCACGCGGTCTTCGCTGGCTCCCGCGCGTTCGAGCTCGAGATGAAGCTCAAAGGCGCCAGCTACCGGGAGATAGCCGATGCAGGCGGCGGCATCGGGTATACGGTGCAGTGCACCCGCGATGCATCGCGTGAGGAGCTGTACGGACAGTCCCGCCGCCGCCTCGACGTGATGCTCCGCCACGGCACCACGACGGCCGAGGTCAAAAGCGGGTACGGCCTCGACGTCGAGACAGAGATGAAGATCCTCCAGGTGGCCCGGCAGCTCGACGACGCGCACTCCATAGACATCGTCCCGACCTTTCTCGGCGCCCACGCCGTCCCCGGCGACATGGAAAAAGAGGACTACATCCAGCTCGTCGTCGAGGAGATGATACCCCGGGTTGCTGAGCGGCAGCTCGCTGTCTTCTGCGACGCATTTTGCGAGGAGGGCTACTTCACGCCCGACGACACGCGGCGCATCCTCAACGCCGGCGTCGAGCACGGCCTCACGCCCAAGGTACACGCAGACGAGTTCACCGACATCGGCGGGGCAGCGCTGGCAGCCGAATGCAACGCAGCCAGTGCAGACCATCTCCTCATGGCATCCCGCGAGGGCATCGAGGCCATGGCCCATGCAGGCGTCGTGCCGGTGCTGCTCCCGGCAGTCCCGTTCTCCATGATGCAGGAGCGCTACGCCGACGCCCGCGCCATGCTCAAGGAGGGACTGCCCGTCGCCCTGGCGACTGATCTCAACCCGAACTGCTGGACGGAAAACATGCAGCTCGTCATCCAGCTCGCCTGCCTCCAGATGGGCATGACCCCGCGGGAGGCCATCGACGCCGCGACGATAAACGCAGCCCGCGCCGTCGGTCTGCATGAGCAGCTCGGGAGCATCGAGGTCGGCAAACAGGCGGATCTGCTCGTCCTGGACGCGCCCTCACACCGCTACGTTCCCTACCACTTCGGCGTCAACCTCGTCGACACGGTCATCAAGGCCGGGGCCGTGGTATGAACGCCGTCGCGCTGCTCTCCGGCGGCATCGACTCGCCCGTCGCATTGTACGTCATGGCCCGACGGATGGACTGCACCGCCCTCTTCATGGACATCCAGCCCTACGGCGGGGAGCCCCGGGACAAGCTGCCGCTGCTCGTCCGCCGGGTGGAGCAGGCCACCGATGCCTCGATCCCGCTCTGGGTGGCGCCGTTCGGCCGGACCGTCCAGCGGGAGATACAGCGACATCCACGACGGCGGTACCGCTGCCTGCTCTGCAAGCGCATGATGTACCGCGTTGCCGCGCGGCTGGCCGACGCCGTCGGCGCCGATATACTGGTCACGGGGGAAAACCTGGGGCAGGTAGCCTCCCAGACGCTCGCCAACCTCCGGGCGATCGACGATGCCGTGTCGATGCCGGTCATCCGGCCGCTCATCGGGCTGGACAAGCAGGAGATCATCGACATAGCGCGGCGCATCGGGACGTACAGCCGCTCGATCGCCGGCGGCGCATCATGCAGCCTGGTGCCATCCCGGCCGGCTACCAGGTCGACCCCCGGGGCGCTCCGGGAGGAAGAAGCACAGCTGGACGTACAGCCACTGGTTGCAGCCGCCGTGGAGCAGCTCACGCGAGAGAAACTTTAAAAAATACGCCTCCATTACCCCACGTTGGGCTCTTGGTCTAGCTGGTTATGACGTCGCCTTGACATGGCGGAGGTCCTGGGTTCAAACCCCAGAGAGCCCACTCATCCGGCAGGGGTAGCCAAGCCAGGTTAACGGCGCAGCGTTCAGGGCGCTGTCCTGCAGAGGTCCAAGGGTTCAAATCCCTTCCCCTGCATTTTTGCTCCCGAGCAGCGACGGCAAAAATAGCAAGTGTTAAGAAACAACCCGGCGTTGCACTACACCATGGATCTCGACGACCGGCAGGGCATGGCGTCGCTCGACCCTGCAGGCATGCTCGACGAGACAGCCGCGTTCCCACGGCACATCCGCGATGCAGCCCGGCTTGGTGCGGCAGCGCCGGCCATAGAGGGAGAGATTGACGAGATGCTCTTCGTCGGCATGGGTGGCTCGGCCATCGGCGGCGAGCTGCTGCAGCAGCTGCTCATCGACAGCTGTCCCGTCCCCATCATGGTGCACCGCGGCTACGAGCTGCCGGCCTGGGCCGACGAGACAACGCTGGTTGTGGCGACGAGCTACAGCGGCAACACCGCCGAGACGTTGTCCTGTTTCCGGCAGGCGCTCAAGCGCGGCTGCGCCACCATGTCGATTTCCTCCAACGGCGCTCTGGAGCAGCTCTCCGGCAGTGCAGACTGCCACGTCGCGATTCCACAGGGAATGCAGCCCCGTGCCGCCATCGCCTACCTCATGGTGCCGCCGTTGAAGGCCATCGAGCGATGTGGCCTGACACCACTGCCCGACATGCAGCAGCTCGCCGACGACATCGCTGCATATAGCGAGCGACTGACCCCGGATGTGCCGCAGGCCGGCAACCCGGCGAAGCAGCTCGCCGACGACATGCATGGTTTGCCCATAATTTACGGCCACGGGTACCTCGGGGCCGTGGCGACCAGGTGGCGCCAGCAGTTCAACGAGAACGCACAGATAGCGGCCGCCGACTTCGCCGTTCCGGAGGCGAACCACAACGAGCTCATGGCCTGGGCCGGCGGGCAGCAGCGGGACGTCACCTGCCTGTTTCTACGCCAGCCTGACGAGCCGGACGCAATCGCCAGGCGCTTCGCGTACATGGCGGACACCTATGGAGGACATGCCCACATTATCCGGGTGACGGCCCAGGGAAAGAATCGGCTCGCCCGGCTGCTTTCCACGGTGCACCTTGGCGACTGGGTCAGCGTCTACCTGGCGCTCCGCCGCGACGTCGACCCGACGCCGGTGTCGCTCATAGAGGACTTGAAGCGCCATCTGTAGGGTGATCAGCACTCAAGATCTTCATCATTGAACCCTTTCTTTCCGGCGGCAACGGATGGCTGCACCGGAGCGAACGTTTCTTTCCGATGAAACGCTTTCTTTTTAAAAGAAAGGGTTCTCAGCAAGGGTTCGCTCATCACCATCCTGCAATAGACACGGCGCTTAAAATGCTTTCTCCTTCTTGGCCGCTCAAAGTATTTATACCGACACATGGTTCATAGAAACGGCGTATGCATACCCTCCTCAACCCCCGGGTCATGTACTGTCTGCTCAAGGGGTATCTTCGGGATAAAGACCGGGTGTGGCGGGCCAGCCAGCGGGACATCCGGCGTCTGCAGGACAGGGCGCTGCAACGCATGGTGCGCTACGCCTACGAGGTTCCGCTCTACCGGCGGAAGTACCGCGATGCTGGCGTCCATCCCGACGATATCTCAGGCGTTGCAGACATCAAACAACTGCCCTTTGTCTCGAAGGACGAGCTGCGTCGTCACTTCCCTGACGGCGTCGTCCACCCCAGTTTTGATAGGGACAGCGGGCACCTGGTGAGCACCTCCGGGTCGACGGGCCAGCCGGTGTCGCTCTACACCGACACGACGGCCATCATCAGGGCCCTCCTCGGTTTTCTGCGGGAGATACAGGAGTACGGCGTCGACTGGCGCCGCACACGGATGAGCGTCATCGCCGACATCGAGGAACACGCGGTGGAGGAGGCCTACCTGCAGGGCAGCGTCATGCCGGCCATCCGGAAGCTCTTTCCCCTCGACAACCTCCAGATCCTGCATGTTGGCGACGACCCCCGGCACCTCATCCAGCGTATCGACGACTTCGAGCCTGAGTTCCTGGGCGGCTACCCGGGCGTGCTCCGCGCCCTGGCGGTATTGAAGCGGAAGGGCTACGGGGAGCATATAGCGCCGCGGACGGTGTCATCCTCCGGAGCCGTGCTGGACGACTACACCCGGCGGTACATCGAGGATGCCTTCGCCGCGCCGCTCTACGACGTCTACGGCTCCACGGAGGCCGGGCCGGTGGCCTTTGAATGCCGGAACCATCACTATCACATTCACTCTGACCTCGTCTATCTCGAGCTGCTGGATGAAGACGGCAGCGACGTTCCACCCGGTGAGCCCGGCCGGCTTGTCATCACCCGTCTCTACGGGCGGGGCACACCGGTCATCCGCTACACGGGCATGGATGACATCCTGGTGCCGCTGGAGGAGCGATGCCAGTGCGGCATCAACACCCCCGTTATCGGCCGGCTGGGCGGCCGCAAGGTCGACGCCATCGTGCTGCCCGACGGCGACATCATCCCGCCGTTTTCCATCACGGGCATCCCCGGCGAGGTCATGAAGCAATATGAGACCGACAAGATAAAGCAATTCCAGATCGTGCAGGAAAGCTTCGACGAGCTGACGTTCCGCCTGGTCATCGACGACGAGCTCCGCGACGCCGGCCCATCGCTGGAGACAATCAGCGAGCAGATAACACGTGAATGCCGGCACAGGGTCGGCCCGAACATGAAGATAACCGTGCAGGAGGTCGACGCCATCGGCGACGCCGGTGCCTCGAAGCCGCCCGTGCTGGTCTCGAAGGTAAACGGCGAAGCATAACTGTTTTTATAGCGTCGTGTGCATTGCACGTTCATGCATGCAATCGCGTTTACCGGTCTCCCCGGCTCAGGCAAGAGCGAGGCTGTCGCCGTCGCAGAGCGACAGGGATGGACCGTCATCCGGATGGGTGACGAGGTCCGGGCGGAGGCACAGCGCCGGGAGGTGAAGCCCACCGATACAAACCTGGGGAGCATCGCCGACGAACTCCGCCGTCAGGCGGGCATGGACATATGGGCCCGCCGGTCGCTGCCGAGCGAAGCGGACAGGGCTGTCATCGACGGCATTCGGAACATCCAAGAAGTCGAGTTCTTCCGCGAGCAGCTCGACGACTTCGTCCTCGTCGCCGTCCACGCCTCGCCGTCCACCCGATACCGGCGCTTGCGACAACGCGGCCGATCTGATGACGCGACGTCACGGCAGGCGTTCAAAAAACGCGACGAGCGGGAGCTCCGCTGGGGCATCGGCAGCGTGGTAGCCATGGCCGACGTTGTCATCGTCAACGAAGGCAGCCTGGAGGAGCTGCGAGAGAAGGTGGAACGCCTGATAGCAGATGTGGAGGCGGAGGAGCCGGGCAAAACTAATTAAACGGGTTTTTCTTGCCTCCCCCATGGAGTACAAGGTCAAGGACATCGAGCTGGCCGACGAGGGCCGCCGGCTCATCGGCTGGGCCGAGGACCACATGCCCGTCCTGATGGACATCCGGGAGGATTTCAGGCAGCGCAGGCCGCTGGAGGATGTCACCGTTGGATGCTGTCTGCACGTCACCAAGGAGACGGCAGTGCTGATGAAGACGCTGCACGCCGGCGGCGCCACGGTGGCACTGTGTGGCTCCAACCCGCTCTCCACGAACGACGCGGTGGCTGCTGCGCTGGCCGACGAGGGCATCCATGTCTACGCGTGGCGCGGGAACAGCGACGAGTACTACTGGGCGGTGAACAAGACGCTTGACTACCGGCCGCAGGTAACGATGGACGACGGCGGCGATCTGGTTACCACGTTGCACACGGAGCGGCAGGAACTGCTTGAGCACGTCGTCGGCGGGACGGAGGAGACGACGACGGGTGTCAACCGGCAGCGGGTCATGGCCGAGCAGGGCGACCTGCGTTTCCCCTTGGTGGCGGTCAACGACGCGATGACCAAGCATTTCTTCGACAATCGCTACGGCACCGGCCAGTCAACCATCGACGGCATCCTCCGCGCCACCTCTCTGCTGCTCGCCGGCAAGACGTTCGTCGTGGCTGGCTACGGCTGGTGCGGCCGCGGCCTGGCGATGCGCGCCGAGGGGATGGGTGCCAACGTCGTCGTGTGCGAGGTGGACGAGATCCGGGCGCTCGAGGCCATCATGGATGGCTACCGGGTGATGCCGATGGTGGACGCTGCCCGCATAGGTGACATCTTCGTGACGGTGACCGGCAACAAGCACGTTATCAGCGAGGCGGCCATCGATGCGATGCAGGACGGCGCCGTCGTCGCCAACGCCGGCCACTTCGACAACGAGATCAACGTTCCATATCTGCATGAGCAGGCGGTGCAGGAGCACGACGTGCGCGAGAACACGCGACAATATATCCTCCCGGACGGCCGGAGCATCTATCTGCTGGCCGAAGGTCGCCTCGTCAACCTTGCATCGGCGGAGGGCCACCCGAGCGAGGTCATGGACATGTCCTTCGCCAATCAGGCGCTGGTCGCCCGCTGGCTCACTTCGGAAGGCAGCGAGCTCGACACCCAGGTGTATCCGGTGCCGGATGACATCGACCGGGAGGTCGCCCGGCGCAAGCTCGCGACCATGGACGTCGCCATCGACACGCTGACCGCGGAGCAGCGGAGCTACATGGACGACTGGCGTGAAGGAACATGAACCAGGCAATCGAGCGTGCCGCCCGTGACCTCGTCGCCGCCGATACAGCCATCGCGCTGACCGGCGCCGGCGTATCGACGGAGTCCGGCATCCCTGACTTCCGGAGCAAGGACGGGCTGTGGAGCCGCTACGACATCCACGAGTACGGGCACATCGACGCCTTCCGGCGGAATCCGGGCAAGGTCTGGCGGATGCTGCGTGACATGCTCTCGATGCTGGATGCGGAGCCAAACCCGGCGCATTGTGCGCTTGCCGGGCTGGAATCGATGGGGCACCTTGACGCGGTCGTCACGCAGAATGTCGACAACCTCCATCAGGAAGCCGGCAGCCAGACCGTCATCGAGTTCCACGGCAACTTTACCCGCGTGGTGTGCCAGCGCTGCGGACAACAACAGCCAGCGGAACATCTTTCACTCGACGAGCTGCCGCCCCGGTGTGACTGCGGCGGTGTCCTGAAACCCGACGGTGTGTTTTTCGGCGAAGCGATTCCCCCCAAGGCGTATCGGCGGGCGATGGCGCTGGCGCAGGACTGCGACGTGCTGCTCGTGGTCGGCACCTCGGCGACGGTGTCGCCGGCGAATCAGCTCCCCTATCTGGTCAAAGCTGGAAACGGGACGGTCATCGAGGTCAACACGGAGGCTACGGAGCTCACCGGCGGCCTGTCCGACTACCTCATCCAGGGAAAAGCGGGCGAGATACTGCCCTGCATCGCCGACGCGGTCACTCGGGCCAGCCGCCAGTGATTTTTTCTGCTGCCCCGCGCTCGATCAGGATGTCGGCTGTTTTTTCAGGCAGGACGACCACGTCCTCCTCTGCAAGATCGTAGTTGTTCATGTCGCTGCCGACAAAGGACGGCATGTCCTGCAGCATCCGGAGCGTGACATCTGGCTCTGTCGGCTCCGCTGTCTCCCCGCCGGGTTTTGTTTCTGACTCTTCGGGCTCCTGCTGCCTCGGTTCCTCCGCGGTTGACTCCCGGGATGCTCCTTCCCCTGTATGTACCTCATCCGCCGGAGATGCCGCAGCTGGCTTCTCATCCCGCGAGAGCTTGCCTTCGAGTATATGCTGCCTATTTTCTCGGAGGAGCGCGACGAGGCGGTCGTAGAACCGACGCTCCTGCCTGGTGAGATGTTTTGGGGTGTTGGTCCCGCCGCGCGCCACTGACAGGGCGGCCTGCACCACCTTTTTTTCCCGCCGCTCAAAGATGCTCTTCCAGATGCGCTTGGTGTTGCGCAGCTCGTCGGAGATGAGCAGAACTTTCTTCGACGACGGGTTTTCCCGCCGTTCGTCCTCCAGTCGTCCCTCGAGCTCATGGATGTGCTGGAGGACTCCCTCGAAAAAGTCATCGCCGATGTTCATCAGTTCCGGCGACTGGCGCTCCCGCCGCTCAAGGCTGCGCAGCTTCGTGTAGTCAAACGTGCCCATTCACAGCCACATCACCATCCCGATATTTATGTTTTGAGTGCCACGCCGCCGTCAGGAAACACAAGGCATTATGCTTATATAGTCTGTTCATTATATCGGTTGTGAAATAATGAAACTCATGAAGCGCTTCGGCTGGATGCTGTCACTTTTCGTCGCCGCTCTCTTGCTTTCAACTCCATTGTTTTCGCTTGCCAACGACGTGCAGGAGGTGCCATCCGGGTTCACTGGCGCCTCCTGGAACCGCGTCGTTCCCATAAACAAGGCCACCCTGGTGCAGCACGACGAGAACAGCTACCTTGACGACCTCGCCTACATGGCAGCCATTCCGTCGAGCGTGTTCTACGACCACAACACCGACAAGCTGTATTCCAATCCATTACTCTTCTACGAGGAGGGGCAGGAGCTCGACCGGAAGAACCGGACGCTCAACGCCCATCAGAGCCTCGAATACTTCATGGAGGACTGGCAGACCTACACCGGCGGCGTCAAGAAGATAGAGACCATAAACATGGGCGACACGGAGCCGTGGAAGGCGAAAAACTACACCCACATCAACGGACAGGACCCCTATGATATTGCAGCGCAGATGGCCCTGCAGGACTGGTCATATGCCGACAGCGCCGTCGTGGCAACTCTCGGCGACATGGCTGGTGAGGACACCACCACCGAGGGCACTATCACCGGGAGCATGTCAGCTGAGTCCATCAAGCATATCAGCCAGACGGCGGTGAAGCAGGACTCCATCGCCCCGCAGTACAACGACTTCTACGTCCCCGACGACTACAAATACGTCAAAGCCAACCTGACCTGGCCGTCGAAGAGCTGGCTGCCGACGCTCTCCTACCTCGCCACGCTGGGGTTGTTGCAGGGGGGCCTTACCATTCCCTCAGCTGACCCCGACCTGCATCTCTACTGCAACTACGATGGGCTCATGCAGGTCGCCTCATCCCAGAACTGGAACGTGATGGCCGGCGCCCAGGAGAGCTGCGAGAGCTACATCTACTCGTCCGGCAACTGGAAGTCATCGGTCGTCGACATCCCCACCAAGGGCCCGCTCGGCGAACGCCACGGGACCATCATGCAGCGCATCCGTGATATCATCACCGGCCAGGTGCACTACCTCATCGACATCTCACTCTACCCCGGCACAGAGATAGAGATACCCGAGCGGACGCCCTTCATGTGCCGGAATGTCTCCTTCGAGCTCAGCTGGAAGAGCGGCGGCCCGCTCGGACTCGTCATCGTCGACGAGAACAACGTCGCGGTCGGCGAGGCCGTCGCGACCAACGTGTCAAAGCAGACGCTGGAGCTCGACCAGCTCGGCGAGGGTGACTACCGGGCCTGCATCGTGCAGCTCGGCAAGGCAGAGCGCGAGATATCCTACACCCTCGAGTATTCCTGGAAGCAGTCCATGCGGAAAGACAGCGCCAACTCGCTGATGAACGCCGCCGAGGGCGCCGTCCTGGCATCGCTCACCAACTCGCCGCTGCTTTACACGCCTGCCGGCAAGCTCTATGGAGACATCGAGAACGTGCTGACGACACTCGGCGTCGACCACGTCTACCACGTTGACGTCGGCAACCAGTCCGACGACGGCGTCACGCAGGGACTCCGAAGCATTTGCCCCATCAAAAAATCATACCATGCACTCGAGGAGCTCTACCACGACATCAGGGGCAGGAGCGAAGAGAACGACATCGTCTTCACCACCCTCGACCCCTGGACGACGTGGCGTGCGGAGGAACTCAAGCCCGCCGAAGAGCGGGACAAAGCCCTCTACATCGGCTCCGCTGCCTATCTGGCCGCGCATCACGGCGCCCCGCTCATGGCCGTCGACATGCACCCGCCGCTTTCCCGCGCCGTCGTCTGGCACACCGAATGGTGGAAGGAACACGCCGTCCGCGACGACGAGCCAAACGTCGGCGCTATGTATCTCACCAGCAAGGAGGCATATGACTTCCTCGACGAAATCGGCTTCGACCGGCCGGGAGAGCGGGAGAGCATTATAACGGTTGCAGGCCAGTTCGACATCGGTATCTCCTGGGACCGCGCGTTCGTGGGAGCCGCAACGCCCGGCCGGCTCATCGGGACACCCGTCGACACGGCGCAGTGGGCGTCACGGAGCGCCTTCTATCCCGCCATGATCTATGCAAATCCCGCCGTCAGCCAGGAGACCGTAGAGCTCATCAACGGCAGCAGGAGCACCCGGCAGGCCAGCGGGCTCCTCAACATCCAGAAGCCCAGCCAGGAGGAGTCATTCCACGCGCCGGTGCTCGCCTCCTACATGACCTACGCGCACCGGTTCAACGAACGCGCCGGCAAATACTGGGACTTCCAGTACACCACCAATACGGGCATCACGCCGTTCTACCAGCCGTCGACCAACCCCATCGACCAGGGCGTGCTGGCCGACTACGGCAAATACGGCTCCTATTATCCCGACCTCTCGGAGACGGAGGTCGTTCCCTTCTACCTCAAAAAAAGCGGCTACGAGATGGCCTACGCCACGAACTTCAGCGCCACAATGGAGGACCTCAACCGCGGCGTCGTCGCCTGGTTCGAGACCACCCATGGCTTCATGGAAAACTCCGGCAGCCTCGCCTTCTGGAATCCACACGGAGCGCCGGGCTTCTTCGGCGTCAACATGAGCCTGCCGACCATCGAGCCGAACCCGTGGCGCGGATACGAGGTCTATCTGCCGGGCCCGCTGGACGGCTCAACCGCGGAACCGGACGTGCTGTCGCAGAGCAAGCGCCTCGGTCTTGACATCGTCCCCGCCAAGCTCAAGGATCTCCCGTTGTCCGACCTCATCCCGCTGGTGCGCCGCGCCGGCTACGACGGCATCATCATATCGGTGCTGTTCGGCCGGCTGCGCACCAAGGACTACACCGGCTACGAGATGGAGGAGGAGATGGAAAACCTGCACTCCATGGGATTCAACGCGCTGAGCTGCCTCATCTCGAACACCTACCTGCATCTCTCGCTCATCCGCCACGGCTGCGTCTGGCAGGTCATCGACCCCTGGGAGACATCGTGGTATTCAGCGTTCGCCAGCGAGATGTTCGCCCGCGACCTCGCCCTGGGCAAAGACGTCGGTCAGGCCTACACCAACAGCATCCTCCACACCGGCATCGGGTATCTGACGAAGCAGTGGTGGTGGGACATCAAGGAAAACCTCTGCTACTTCGGCGACCCCGACCTCTCGATGTGGTCGCCCAAACACGGCTGGGATAAACCCGAATCGCTGGACAGCGGCACCGTCCACGGCCACGCGCCGTTCGGCGCCACCGAGTACCCCCAACAAAAGGAGGAAGGCGGCTTTTCCATGATCATCGGCGTCGCCCTCGTCATCGTCGTCGCAGCAGCGGGTGCCTACCTCGGCTGGAAGTACCGGCAGCGGACGAGCTAAAGCGAGGCAACGCCGCGTCCTACGAGCAGCACCGCCAGGTACTCGGGCACTGCAGCAGAGCCTTTTTGCAGGGAGAATGACTGCTCCATCACCGTTATCTCCACCGGCCGCTGCAGCTCCACCTCGACTACGTTGTCATCGAAGACCACGGCGTCCCGCAGCGGGTCAAAGCCGTCGATGTCGTCCAGCGCGACCGGATGCACGCGCAGGCCTGTCTTGCCGTGCAGCGACCCCGGCTGGCGGATGAGCCGCTTGACGTCACCAGTGACGGGCTCGTCGGGCTCACCGCGAAGTTCCACCGCGCAGCGCTTCACCAGCTGCGGCATGATTTTTTTGATGTACGTCGACTGGTCTATCTTCCCCCGGCGGATACGCCGGATGCGCTCCCCGGTGACGTCGTCGATGATACCCCGGGCTGTTTTGTCGCCGATGCCGTCAAACGAGGTTAGCAGCTCCATCGCCTCCTGATGCTCCATCTCCTGGAGCTCCCGGAAAAAGGCGACGATGTCCCGGCTGATCTTGCCCCGCCAGCCCGGCGCCGACGGCGGCGCTATCTCCAGCGCCGTCTGCGTCCTTCGTCCCTGGCGTGAGATGGTTTTTTCACGCAGCACCGCATCGAGGTCGAGCCCCCGTCCGGTGATGTAGTCGACGATCTCCCGGCGCTGCTGGCTCTCCAGCGGGAGCACCTCTGGATGCACCACATGGCAGTGGTAGCCCCGGCCGCCGCTGAAATACAGCGAGAGTTCCTCGCCGGTGAAGCCGAAGTCGTCGGTCAAAAACGCGACGAGCTTCTGCAGCTCTGTTTTAACGGCGGCGAGCATCTCCTCGTACCGCATGTCTTCTGCCCCTGGCAAATGATCCGCGTCGAGGTCGAAGATGAGGTCGGCGCCCATCCAGTCTTTCTCCTGCATCGACGCCGCATCCGGCTGCTCGTAGTAGGCCGACGAGTGGTAGACGTGTGCAGGTGCACGCTCCCGCAATAGCTCGAGCAGCTCGTCCTGTCGTTTGAATGACACGTGGCGGGTCATCCCTGGCTGGTCGAAGAACACGAAGCCGTACTCGCGGCGGGTGAAGCGACGCGGCGGCGGCACATCTGCGCTGCTGTAGTAGCGCCGGAAGCGCTCCTGCAGGAAGCTACTGCTGTCCATTGTTCCTCCTCGCCCGGCTCTTGATACGGTAGTAGCCGAGCGGATGCTTTACTTTTTTGCAGATGCGGCCGGTTTTGTCAGATGGGCAGAGCCCCCATGTCTTGATGGATGAGCAGCTTGGCGGCGTGTACTCGGTGCCTGAGACCTTGCCCGTGATGTGCTCGATCTGGTAGCGGGTATGCCCCCGGCTGAAGTCCGGGGAGCCGCCGAATATGGCGACGATGTCGTCAGTGTCCATCCCGACGGCATGGAGAAACGAGACAAGGGTAAAGCGCCCGACGTGCGGGACGTTGACACCTGACTGCGCCGCCGCCAATAGCTGACGGATGCAGGGCGGCAGCTTCGCCACCGTCACCTCGCCCATGTCGGCCTCACGCTGCATCTGCCGTTCCTCCATCAGGGTACGCAGCCTGGTAACCTCTTCCTTGAACACGTTGCGGACTTCGGACGGTGGCTTCATGGCCCTGACCTCGCGGTAGATGGCATCCTGGATGGCGTTCTGCAGCAGGCGGGCAAGCTGCCGTTTCTGCAGCGGTATCCATCCCTCCTGGAGGGGCATGTTGACGAGCTTCCAGCTGTCGCTCCACGTCGGCGCGTGCTCCAGGTAGTCGGTGAAGTAGACCGCCATGTCGTCCCTGATGGCGAGGTCGAACTCGCCGGCGATGGCAACGAGCAAGCCGTCGTCCTCGTCTTTGAGCCGCTCATACGCGCGTTTTGCCTCCGCCAGCGCGTAGCGGCCTGTGGCGTAGCCGCTGTTGACGCTGGCGACGATGATCCTGGCGATGGGATACGAAAAAACATTCATAAGCGCATCTGTCTCAGAAGCGGAGGGATAGTCGCCGACGACGCCGTCTTTGACGGCATCGTTGACCCGCTGCCGGGCGAGCGCCCTTGCACGCTCATAAATGGAATCGTGGAGTATCTCGCCGGTCCGGACGCCTTCTTCTTTTACCAGCTGCCGCGCCTCGTCGAGGAAGGGATACCGGGCCAGCTGGGTGACATCCACGTCATGACATCCCCGGACTTATTTAATGTTTTATGGACGGGGACAGCCGGGGCTTAAAAGCGTTATGCCACCTCGACGATGAACGACGCCCGCGCCTCGTTTATCGCCAGGAGCGACGGCAGGACGGTGGTCTGTCCCTCGACCTCGATATCGACCAGGCCGACGGCGCCCGTCTCCACGTCGTCGGTCAGGGCGAACACGATGTTATCTGTCTGTGTTTCTCCCTTCTGCAATGGAAACTGTGTCTGCGAGGGTGAGACGGTCAGCCACGAGGGCGACTGCACGACTGACACCTCGACCCAGACGGGGAAATACTGGAAGAAGTACGGCTCGTATGAGACGGTCATCTGCGCATTGCCGCCTCCATGTTCGGTGGCGGTGACTTCCTGCTCGGCCATCTCTGCCTGCATCTGCCCCCAGGATATCTGGATGATTGAGTTTCCATTGTCCGTGACAGCTGCTGGACCAGATGAGGGCGATGCCGCCAGGATGACGGGGCTGACGAGTACACATACGGCTACGGCCACCGGTACCACATGTTTCATTTTTCCACCTCTAAATCATACAACCAAAATTGATTTAAATACCTTGTTCTCATTGGCATGGATATACATCGCGAAACGGTATATATATCTATCGGACGTGATACGTGATTCGCCGTTCGCTGCCGCGATATCCCGCTCTTGGCGGGCGTGACGTGGCAAACGTTAAATACAGGGTCGATATTTATGGCGCTACTTATGGCCGCTGAAGAAGATGACTTTAAATACATCGTACGCATCGCCGCGACCGACGTCGACGGTGGCAAGCCCGTCCGCTACGCCCTGACGCAGGTCAAGGGCGTCGGGGACACCCTGGCGCACATCATCGCCCGGGAGGCCGACGTCGACGAAAACCTCAAGATCGGGAATTTACCCGAAGAGCACATCGGGCAGCTCAGCGACCTCGTGGTCAACGCCGCCGACGTCGTTCCGCCCTGGATGCGGAACCGCCAGCGGGACATCGAGACCGGCGAGGACAGGCACCTCATCGGCCCCGAGATAGACACGACGCGGCGTGACGACATCAACCGCCTCAAAAAGATCAAGTCCTACCGTGGCCTCCGCCACGAGAAAGGCCTGCCGGTGCGCGGACAGCGCACCAAGGGCAACAAGCGCTCCGGCCTCGCTGTCGGCGTGTCACGACGGCGGCTGCGGCAGGAAAAGAAGGAATAGGTGACGAATCATGGGAGATCCAAAGTTTCCGCGGAAGAAATACGAGACGCCCAGTCATCCCTGGGAGGCCGAGCGCATCGAGCGCGAGGGCGACCTCATCCACAAGTACGGCCTCAAAAACAAGAAAGAAGTCTGGAAGGCGGAGACGTTCCTCAGGAAGATACGCGGCCATGCCAGGGAGCTCTTTGTGGGTGTCGAGGAAGCGCAGACTAAGAAGGAAAAAGAGGAGCTGCTGCGACACATGGTCTCGCTTGGGCTCCTGCCGCCTGACTCCGCCCTCGACGACATCCTGGCGTTGACCATCGAGGATGTCCTGGCGCGGCGGCTGCAGACCCAGGTGTACTATCACGGCCTCGCCTATACGCCAAAGCAGGCTCGCCAGCTCATCGTCCACGGCCACATCGTCGTCAACGGCCGGAGGGTTCGCGTGCCGTCATACATGGTCCGGACGGCGGAGGAGGACACCATCCAGTATGCCGAGTCGTCGCCGCTCGCCGACGACGTCCACCCGATGCGCCCGAAGGTGGAGGAGGCCAAGGAGCAGCGCATGGCGATGCACAAGCAGGGCCAGGAGGAGAGATAGGATGGGAAAAAAAGCCATCACTCACATCTTTGCGTCGCACAACGACACCATCATCACCGTCACCGACCTGACGGGGGCGGAGACACTGGCGAAGTGCACCGGCGGCATGGTTGTCCGCTCCGACAAGGACGAGGGCTCTCCCTACGCTGCGATGCGCGCCGCCCAGAAGGTCGCCGACGACCTCCGCGAGAAAGACATCGATACCGTCAACATCAAGGTCCGCGGGAGAGGCCGCGGCCGCTCAAAGCATCCGGGACGTGGAGCGCAGGCCGCCATCAGGGCGCTCGCGCGTGCCGGCATCCGCATCGGTCGCATCGAGGATGTCACACCGGTTCCCCACAACGGCTGCCGGGAAAAAGGCGGAAAACGAGGACGACGGGTATGAAGGCCACCGTGCTGGAGGAGGAGGACCAGTTTATCAGGGTGCTGTTCGAGGACATATCGCCGGATGTGGCCAACGCCATCCGACGCACCATCATGCTCGACGTGCCGACGCTGGCCATCGAAAACGTTACCATCTACGACAACACCTCGGCGCTGTTCGACGAGATCGTCGCGCATCGCCTCGGGCTGCTGCCGCTGCCGACTGACCTGCAGTCGCTGGTGTTCCGCGAGGAGTGCGCCTGCGACGGCGAGGGATGCCCCAACTGCACCGTGCATTATACAGTCAGCAAAGAAGGAGCATGCACCGTCTACAGCGGCGACCTCGACGCCGAGGAGTCATCTTGGGCGGTCGTCGACGAAAAAATCCCGCTGCTGCGGCTGAACCAGGACCAGCGTATCATCCTGGAGGCTGAAGCGATCCTGGGCAGGGGGAAGCAGCACGCCAAATGGCAGCCTGCATCCGGCGTCGGCTACAGCTATTATCCCGAGATAGATATCAGCGACGAGTGCAACGGGTGCAGGGCCTGCGTTGACATCTGCCCGCGTGACGTGCTCGGGATGCAGGGCACCACGGCTGTCGTCAAAGACCTGGAGGCCTGCAGCCTCTGCAGGAGCTGCATGGAGGAATGCGAACGCGACGCCATCACGGTGGAGGGCGACCCCACCCGCATCATTTTTTCATTTGAGACAGACGGGTCGCTGCCCCCGCGAGAGGTGCTGACCGAGACGCTCGACATCCTGCACTACAAGTACGACACCCTGGCCGACCAGCTGTAGTGGCCCAGGCCGTCTCTCCGTATCCTTGACCGGAATATCCAGTGCTACCCCTATCAATATATCGGGCAGTCCATCCTCGCCGCTCTCACTGTCTATACCGTTTTGCTGTTCCTCGACGTGTTCGCCGAGATGGCTATCATTGCATCGCTGGGCGCCACCGCGTTCACCGTGTTCTCCATGCCGCGGAGCTACGCTGCGGAGCCACGCCGGGTCATCGGCGGCTACGGCTTTGGCATCGCCGTCGGCTTGCTCTGCCATCTCTCTATGCGATGGAGCACCTCATTGGTGGCTGAGGAGACGACCCTCGTCGTGTTTGGCTCGCTGGCCGTCGCCCTCGCCATCTTTGCCATGGCTGCCACCAACACGGAGCACGCCCCTGCAGCAGGTATCGCCTTGGGTCTGGTCGTCAACACGTGGAGCACCGGCACCCTTGCCTTTGTCGTCGCGGCGATGCTTTGGATGGCAGCCGTACGATATCTGCTTCGCAGTCACCTCATGAACCTGACGGCGCTGCATCCGTAGCCGTTACTGCTCCTGGACCGGGGAGCGCCAGTCAAGGCCGATGGTCCGGGCGCCGAGCTTGGCGACGAGCGGCAGGCTGCGCTTGTGCTGGCTTCGCTTCCGCATCTGCTGCACCCGGTGTACCTCGCTTTCCGCGATGTCCGCCCTGCCGGCGATCGTTTCGACCGGCCATTTCCGCTCCAGCCCGTAGAGGATACGGTCCAGCTTTTGATAGGAGATGCCGAGTTCCTCCTCGTCTGTCTGCCCCTTCCACAGCCCGGCGGTCGGTGGCTTCTCGATGATGGGTTCGGGGATGTCGAGATGCCGCGCAAGCTGGTAGACCTGCGTCTTGTAGAGATCGCCAATCGGCAGAAAATCGGTGCCGCCGTCGCCATATTTGGTGAAGTAGCCGATGAGCAGCTCCGTCTTGTTCGAGCAACCGCATACCAGGCTGTCCTTGACGTTCGAGTAGCCGTACCAGAGCAGCATGCGAAGCCGGGACTTGATGTTGCCCAGCGCCACGGCGTCCATCTCGTGGGGATAGATCTTCCGGATGGAATGGATGAAGGGTGATATGTCGATGGTCTCGTAGTCGATATCGACCTCGTCGGCCATCACCCGGACGTGCTCGATGTCCTCTATCGGCGTTGACACCTCCGGCATAAAGATAGCGTGGATGTTTCCGTTGCCCAGCGCCATGCTGGCCAGCTTCGCCGTCACCGCCGAGTCGATGCCGCCTGACAGTCCGATGACCACGCTGTCCACGCCTGCATTGGATGTGTAATCGCGGATGAACGTGGTGATCAGCTCTGTCGTCTCCTCCGCATCTATATCGAGCATATGGATAACGTTATATGCAGGGCTGATATATTGTTTTGGGATTTGTATGCAGCTCTCACTCGTCAACATTCATCCGGCAGTCGGCAACAAGAAAAAAAACCTCAAAAAGATGCGGAGGACACTCGACGACATCGATGCAGACATGACCGTCTTTCCGGAGCTCACCGCCACGGGCTACACCTGCCGCGACGAGTTCCGGGACCTGGCGGAGCCACTCGCCGGGCCGACGGTCCATGCGGTGCAGGAGATGGCCGACGGGCATGACACGGCCATCGTATACGGCATGCCGCTTGAAGAGCACACCGGCCTGATCCACAACGCGTCGCTCATCGTCCATCCGTCGGGCGAGGTGCAGGCATACCGCAAAGCGTTCCTGCCCACCTTCGGTCCCTTCGAGGAGCGTTTTTTCTTCACACCCGGCGGTGAGCTGCCAGTGTATGACACCCCGTATGGCAGGATAGGCATGTGCATCTGCTACGACCTGTTTTTCCCCGAGCTCGTCAAGGGCATGGCGTTGAAGGGCGCCGACATGATCATCTGCATCTCAGCGTCACCATCCATCAGCCGCGAGTACTTCGAGCAGGTGCTCCCCGCACGGGCTATCGAAGACACCGTCTTCATGGCCTACGCCAACCTGGTCGGCACGCAGGAAAACTTGGTGTTCTGGGGTGGCAGCCAGCTCTACAGCCCGAAGGGAGAGCTCCTTGGCAGGGCGGCCTACAACGAGGAGGACACCGTCACCATCGACGTCGACCCTGACATGATAGCCGAGGCGCGCGCCGCCCGGCCGACGCTCCGTGACACCAGAGCCGAGCTGTTCGCCGACCTTCACCGCATCGCCAGGGCAGAGCCACTTCATCACGACTACGCGGCCATCGCGGTCAGGATGGGTCGCTACGCTGCAGCACGAATGAAGGTCGAAGCAGTCGAACTGCACGGTCCAGACGAGATGGTTGACGGTATCATGTACGCGGCGGCCTGCCCCCGGGATGACGTCTCCCTGCAGCAGGACGACGAGATCAGCGCCACGTTTTCGTCGGGTGGCGAGACGCTGACGGTGACGCTGCAGCCTGCCGTGCAGCAGCTCATCGAGCAGGGGATGGATCCGGCGATGCTTCGCTCCGTCGATGCAGAGGAACTCTTCGACGTCTCGGGGTGAACGCGGAAGCGAAAATTATAAGATATCCATCGCAATTACAGTACTGTATGGATTTCACCACGCTCACGATATTGGCGGTACTATCATTCATCCTGGCTTGGTTCGGCATAATGATTTTTACCACGGAGACCAAGGATGAAGACGATGAAGCGCAGCCCCCGCAGCAGCCCGCACAGCAGCCAGCCGGGCGGGAAAACGACGGCGAGGTAGAAAAGGTCGCCCACGTCGCTGGATCTCCACCGGCTGCCGAGGCGAGCGAAGACGAGGTCGTGATGTACCAGAACATGGTCGAAAAATACCGGGGCATGGTGCAGCAACTGCGGCAGAAGGTTGAACGCCTCGAGCAGACCGGAAGCACATCCGGGATGTCCAACGACCAGCTCATCGACTGGATAGCGGATCTCCGCCGCGAGAACAAATACCTCAAAAACAAGCTGACGGAGCTCGAAAACGAGCCCGCGCCCGAGATAGCGACTGATGCATCATCGGACGCCATTTCCGAGCTCAAGCAGGAAAACGAGCACCTGCGGCAACGCCTCGAAAGCTACCGGGCGAGAGTCACCCAGCTCGAGGACGAGATAGAGGAACTCAAAAGCGACCTCCACTACTATCGGGACATGGTCAACAAGCTCCAGGGGAACTACACCGTCATCAACAAGTACAACTACCGGGCCTGCATCCGCGACCCTGAGACGGGCGAGTTCCACTACGAGCTCGTCAAACTCCCACCCGACTTCGACCCCTTCAACCCCACCTACATCAGCCAGGACGGCACCGAGATATACGAGCAGTACGGCATAAAGATACCCACCAAGCTCGGCGACCTCGTCAGAAAAGAATTCAAAAAACGTGCCGCCGAGCCATGGGAAGAAACTGAAGTCGACTGGAACGTCGGCCGGTAGCGGTATCGATGGAAAACTGGACCGAAAAATACCGACCCCGCCATCTCGACGACGTTGCAGGCAACGACAAAGCACTACGGCAGCTTCACAACTGGGCGCAAAACTGGCGACAGGGTCAGCCGGACCACAAGGCAGTTATCCTCTCCGGCAAAGCCGGCGTCGGAAAAACCTCTGCAGCGCATGCCCTCGCCAACGACCTCGGCTGGCAGACCATCGAGCTGAATGCATCTGATGCACGAAGCAAAGACGTCATCCGGCGCATCGCGTTTTCCGGAGCGGTCAACGAAACATTCTCCAGCAACGGCGCATACCATCCATCCAGCGAGGGCGGCGCCACCCTTGTCATCATCGACGAGGCCGACAACCTGTATGAAACGAAGGGCGACCGGGGCGGCACCGGCGCGATCATCGACACCATCCGGCAGTCCCGGCAGCCAGTCATCCTGATCGTCAACGACTACTACCAGCTGACGCGAGGCGCAGGAAAGCCACTCAGGTCGCTGTGCCGACACATCAAGTTCACGCCCGTCGACCGCGGGATACGCGACGTACTGCAGCGCATCTGCCGCGCCGAAAACGTGCAGGTCGACAGCGACGTCATCCGGTACATCGCCAGCCGCGCCGAGGGCGACGTCCGCGGCGCCGTCAACGACCTCCAGACCATCTGCCAGGGACGGGGGCACGTCGACATGAGCGCCGTCGCCAGCATCGGTGACCGCAACCGCGAGCAACAGATTTTTTCCGGCCTCCGCCGCATCCTCAGAGCCCGCAGCATGCAGGACGCGACCGAGGCAGCCCGCGGCATCGACGAGGCCCCGCCGCAGATGATCCTCTGGATAGATGAAAACCTGCCCATCGAATACCAGAAACCCCGCGACCTGGCCCGTGCCTACCGGTATCTCGCCGCGGCAGACATGTTCCTCGGGCGGACCCACCGGCGGCAGCACTACGCCCTCTGGAAATACGCCTGCAACCTCATGTTTGGCGGCGTGGCTGTCGCCAAGACACGACTCTACCGCGGCTACACCCGTTACGATTTCCCCTCCTGGCTCCGCAAGATGAGCGCGAGCAAGGCACAACGTGGCCGCCGTCGCCGCGTCACCGGCAAGATCGGCCGCCATACACACATGTCAGGCGAAAAAACCAGGGGCATCATCCCCTACCTCGAGGCCATGCTCGCCCGCGACGAGGAACTCGCCGCCGTCCTCGCCAGGCGGCTTGACCTCACTGCTGACGACCTTACGCCGCTCGTCGGCAGCGCGACAGCCAAAACCATCATCAGCCAGGCCGAGGCGGGTGACATCCCGACGGGTAACGGCGACCGCCAGCAGAGCCTGTTCGACTACTGAACAGCTATCCTGCTCTCGTCGTTATCCCGGAGCTGTTTTGACCGATGTTTTACCTCGATGAAGGGCTCCTCTGCTCCCACATCGGGTTAACCGGGTGAGGCACTAGGTGGTATCCGTCAGAACATGAAAACCTGATATCCAAATGTATTTAACTTTCGTTAATATTAGGGTAGCAGGGATTGACAATGAGGGGCACAGCAGGCAGTAAGCATGTAATGATAGGATTAGCTATAATAGCTGCTCTCATCCTCGTTTTTTGCTGGTCGCCATCAGCAGAGGCAAAGCCACACGAAATCAGCCTGACAATCGATGCGCCAGACGCAGTGAACGTCTGTGAACCGAGCTCCTATATATTTCACGTCAACAACACCGGCGACCAGCCGCTCAACAACCTCACGGCAAACGTCACCATGCCCGCCGACTTCGAGTACATGAAGGGGAGCGCCGTCGTCAACTACAGCGGCGGAAACATAACACAGGAGCCCTCCATCCAGGGGCGCAACCTGAGCTGGGACCTCAGCAGCGTCGTGAACCCACTGGCGGTCAACGCCACCGTCAGCATACGGTTCAATCTTACCGCCCGCTGCGACGCAGCGAGCGACGTTCAACTGACAGCTGCGGCCATATCCGACGAGACAACGGCCACAGCCACGTCATCATCTATCCTGGTAAACAGGGGCCTCATCTTGCTGGAAAAACTGCCGCAGAGCCAGGATGCATCCATCGGCGACATCGTCAACTTCACCGTCAACGTCACCAACGTCGGTACCGGACCCCTGTTCAACGTCACGGTCAACGACACCTTGGGTGACGGCCTGTCACTTATCTCCACAAATGCATCCGACTGGCCGGAATGGCGGTACAGCCGCATCGAGGTCGATGAAACAAGGACCGTCAACGTCTCCGCCGAGGTCGACAGCTGCCAGGGGCTATACAACGACGTATACGCGACATGGGGATGCAATGGACAGATATGCCATACCACCTACGCTCAGGCCTCCATCAAACTGATATATCGGGAGCCACAGCTCACCTATACAGTTGAACCCAGCCCCATCTCGCTTCCCTACTGCGGCAGCACCCGTGTATATATCAACATGACCAACACAGGTGACGGCGGCGCCCACGACATCTACCTCGCCATGGAGGGAATGCCAGCGGCATATCCCGTCAGCGACGTCACAAACGCCACCTATTACCCCGGGAACACCACCCTGTACGTGGGCACCCTTCAACCCCATTCAGCCAAAAACATCTCCTTCAACATGACGGTGCCCTACGGCACCTGCAACGGCCCGACCGGCGGCTCCATCACATTCAACCCCCGATACAAGGACGAATGCGACAACACGTGGGCACCCCCTGTCAACTATATCTCATACACGCGAGAAACAGGTCCATCCATTTCCGCCAGCAAAACCGGCCCCGACCGGGTGCGACACGGAGAAAACATCACCTACACCATCACCGCCACCTACAACAAAAACGAGTGCAGCCTCGACAGCGTCACCACCAACATCACCGACACCTACCCAGACGGCTTCACGATACAGGATGCAGCCGGCGGCACCATCAACGCCACCAACAACACAATCACATGGAAAAACGTGACACTCACCGACGGCACACCATGGACAGCAAATGTCTCCTTCACCAATGAGCACACCTGCGGCGACATCGTCACCAACACCGTCAACGTGGAAGAGACCCTCGACTGCTGCGGCTGCCCAATGGACGGGAGCGCAACCGCCAGCACCGCCAGCGTATGCGACGAAAACTACACCGGCGAGGAGCCGTTCACATGGAACAAGGAAGCATCCCACTACCTGCGAGAGAACTCCAACAACATCAGCTACTACAACAACATGACATTCCACTTGGAAGAAGCATCGTGGAGCGACATCTGGTTCAGAGAGCAGGGAAACAACGGACAGACTGCCCCCAATGGCTCCACCACTGTGAACGCTACATTCGTCATAAACGGCACTCTCTCAACCACCCGGAACATCACCCTCAACAGCTATACCTCGCTGGACTTTCTGGCTGGACTTGCTCCACTCGCCAACGGCACAAATCTCACCATCAGCTACAGCCTTCACCAGTGGAACACCGGAACGTTTTTCGCATGGTCAGACGTCAATATCACCGGCCATCCAAATCCCGCGTCGGACGACAACGCATATCACCAGGGACAATGGATAACAGTTGAACGAGCAGCCTATGGAATCGACATCGACATCCCGTCTATCGTCAACAGCTGCGGCATCTACCAGGCATCCATCAACCTCAACCACGGCAGCGACTGGGATGCCCACGACATGGTCATCGTGCTCAACGGCACAAACTACCGGTACGTCAACGGCACCGCCACGATAACGGGCCTCCAGTACAATAGTTCAAGCGGCTCCTACCAGCCGGTGCCGACGTTCGAACCCACGCGAAATGGCACCCGCTACATATGGAATCTGAGCTCATACGGCGAGATACGCTCCGACGGCACGATAACATTCAACGTGTCAAAGTCCTGCGACCTTACCAAGCCCATCGGTGCCTCCCTCACCTACAGGGACAACTGCGAGAATGAATACAACAGCACAGCCAGCGACGAGCCGCGCCTCATCACAACAGGAGACATCTGCATCAGCAAATTCCCCGAAGAACAATTCGCCTACACGCGAGAGCTCAGCTGGCGTATCTGCGTCCCCAACAAGGGAAACGGCACCGCATACAATCTTACGGTTTCCGACATGATGGGAGAAGACCTCAGCTATGTCAACTCGACCATCGACGGCGAATGGGACCCCGCCAACACCACCGTCGGCCCCAACGGGAGAAACATCACATGGGCCATCGGCAACGCCACCCCGAACCAAAAGGTAGTGATAGAGATAACCGCTAACTTGACGGGATGCGAAAACCTATCCAACGACGTGACCGCCAGCTGGGGATGCATCTACGGGGAAACCTGCCAAGAGGTCCACGACTCCGCCATTGTTTCCCTTGAAACAGGGCAGATACTCGTCACCAAGCACGACATCGACGACATCGATCCCTGCGGAGACGAAGCACAGGGCACCATCACCATCAAAAACGGCGGCGTTGACACGTATGACGTCAACGTGACGGAGCAGCTGCCGGCAAACCTGACCTACATCCCCGGCACAGCAGCCGTCACCGGTGCAACGCCATCCTCGTTTACACAATCGGAAAATAATCTCACCTGGCACTTCGACACCCTCCCACGTGGAACAGAGGTCACCATTACCTTCAATGTCACCACCATCAGCCCCTGTGCGACGTTCCCCGACCCTGCCAGTGCAACCGTGAACTACACGCTGCCCTGTACAGCCTACGGAGCCGAAGACACAGAAACCATTGAAATAGAGAAAACAAGCCCACATCTCTCCATTACCAAGCAGCCAGCAATGACCATCGCCGAGCCCGGCGACGCCGTCAACTGGACCATAACCGTAACAAGCGACGGCGACTACGAAGCAAAGAACATCACAGTGCAGGACAGAATGCCAGCCAACGTCGCCTACCTGAACTCCACCATCGACGACGTCTGGGACCCCGACAACACAACGATAGCAGGGCAGAACATCACCTGGCATCTCTCCAACATGACGGTAGGAGAGATCCATTACGTCAACATAACCGTAAACGTCACCGGTTGCACCGTCAACGACACCAACAATACCGCCACCGTCACATGGGGATGCTGTCCATATACAATGGAAACCAGCACAGACACAGCGAACCTGCGGACATCTCCCCGCATCAACGTTACCCAGACACACGGCGACATCATCCCCTGCGGCGGAAATTTTACCATCACCATACACAACAACGGCTCACGGGCCAACGTCACCACCATCGAGGACACCATACCTGTCGGCTACCTATACAAAACCGGCTCCGCGACCATCACCAGCAGCAACAGCAGCAGAAGTTTCGCCGATTCGGAGCCAACTGATTACTCCTCTAGCAACCGGACGATTGTGTGGGACCAGAGTAACATCGACTACATCCACTATAACGAGACGATTACCATATACTTCGAAATCACCGACAACGGCACCGGCTGTGACGAAGACATTCCCTCATTTAACAACATCACTTTCCACTACACAAATCCATGTGGACATACCTTTACCACCAACAGCAGCCAACCCATCGATCCACTCTATCCCGAGCTCACCGTCACCAAAACCCCCTTCACCCAGGTGGTCAACCAAGAAGGAGACACAGCCACATGGCAGATATCCATCAGCAACACCGGAGATACCGCGGCACGAAACATCTCCATCGTCGACATCCTCGGCAGCGCATACCGCAACAGCAGCATCGTGGTAACCGAATACGGCGCCATTGATTTCGATGCAAAGATAGAAAACAACGTTATATCATGGAGCAACCAAACCATCACCACCACAGAGACATGGGAGCGAACCATCAACGCCACGATGGCTGCCGGCGGTGGGGGCAACAATACCCTCTGGGTGAACGGGACATGCGATTCAGGATGCCAATATACCTCCGTTAACCTCACGACCTACACGGCACGCCACAACATCACCAAATTCCCCGACATGGAGCGAACCATCGGTGAATACGCCAACTTCACCATCAACGCCACCTTCTGGGGCAACGGCGAACAATACGTCAACGCCACCATCAATGACACGCTGCCGTCGGGACTCAATTACGTTACATCATCCGCCACCGATGACAAAGGTAACTCCTATGAGGCCAATCTTACCACTATCTCGGCCGGCGACGACACTATCTATTCATGGTACATCGGCAACTTCACCGGGCCGCGGAACATCACCATCAACGTCACCACCACTGTCGCCGATGTTGCCACAAACCAGAACGGTACATATCTCACCAACAATGCTACCATGCATCACCAGGATGCCTGGGAAAATGACTATACGTCCCACAACGATTCCACGGTGCTCATCCGGGAGCCAGATCTCTCCATCGAGAAGCAGGCCGGTACAGCCGTTGTGCAGGCGGGTGACACTGTCACGTATACGATCTGGGTGAATCAGACGGCGGCGAGCACGTGGCCGGCGTATGACGTCTGGGTGAATGATACGATCCCGGACGGCTTGACTTA
>CAYPWJ010000002.1:108415-122059 GCA_964414415.1 uncultured Thermoplasmatales archaeon
CTCTATCACTGTGCAGCATACCGCTGCAAGCTCGTGGCCGGCGTATGACGTCTGGATAAATGATACGATTCCGGAGGGCTTGACCTATGTCTCGAATGCGTCGGTTCCCGGGGCGGACGGTGCCGTGCAGGACGGGCAGCAGCTGGCGTGGTATTATGAGGAGCTCCCTGAGGGCGATGCTGTTACCATTAATTATACTGTCACCGTTGATGATGACGTCGTCGTTGGGCAGGATTTGGACAACGCGGTGGATCTCACGTGGACGAGCATGAATGGCAGCGATCCCGATGAACGCTTCGGCAACTATACGGCTCTCGATGACTATAACCGGTCGGCTGCGGCGCCGCTGGACGTGAACAACACGGCGATTGTGACGAAGGCACCCGAGGAGCAGCGGAACTATACCGTCGGGGAGACCGTGAACTTCACCATCCAGGTGGATCTGCCCAACGCTACGGCCTATAACGTCTGGATCAATGACACGTTGCCAGCCGGGTTTATCTATTATTCATCGAGCTTCGCTATGACGGCGAACAATGATTCGTTCGCCGAGTACGTGAGCTCGCCCAACGATGGCTCTGCCCCGGTCTCTGTCAACTGGAGTCTGGGCACGGTCAACAATACCGATGACACGGACATCTTTATCGCGTTTAACGTGACCGTCGCTGATGTCATGAGCAATCAGAATGGCACGGTGTTGAATAACACGGCGGCTCTTGCTTGGACAGACGATGACGGCGGCCTTCGAACCGATGTTGACACGTCTGGAGACGTGCAGCTCTTGGAGCCGGATCTGTCTGTCGGCAAGTCGGTGAACCGGAGCGTGGTTGAGGCGGGCGACGTGGTTAATTACTCTATCACTGTGCAGCATACCGCTGCAAGCTCGTGGCCGGCGTATGACGTCTGGATAAATGATACGATTCCGGAGGGCTTGACCTATGTCTCGAATGCGTCGGTTCCCGGGGCGGACGGTGCCGTGCAGGACGGGCAGCAGCTGGCGTGGTATTATGAGGAGCTCCCTGAGGGCGATGCTGTTACCATTAATTATACTGTCACCGTTGATGATGACGTCGTCGTTGGGCAGGATTTGGACAACGCGGTGGATCTCACGTGGACGAGCATGAATGGCAGCGATCCCGATGAACGCTTCGGCAACCGAACGACGTTGGATGATTACAATAGCACGGCAACTGCCCCCCTCGTGGCTCATGCCCCGGCTCTTTCGCTCGTTAAACAGGACTCTCCCGACCCGGTGCCTGCAGGCAACCAGCTGACGTATATCCTGTGGGTGAACAATACCGGGAACGGTAACGCAACGGCTGTTAACGTCACTGAAACCTTTGACTCGAACGTGACATTTGTGTCATCGGTTCCGGCCCCCACGCATGGAAATAATGTCTGGATAAACAACAGTATCGCGCCGGGAGAAAGCTGGCCGATAACGATAACCGTTAACGTGAGTCAAGCGGTACCCGACGGCGCCCTGGTACGGAATTTTGTCAATGTCACATGTATCCAGCCTGCAGCCAATCAAACATGGGAAAACACGACGGTACGGACCGAGGCAGATGTAGAGATACGAAAGGCCGACAGCGATGACCCCGTTGTGGCCGGAACGTATCTAAACTATACCCTCACCGCTGTCAACCACGGTCCGAGCAATGCATCGCAGGTGGTGGTGAACGATACGCTTCCCGACGGTACCACGTTCAACGCCGCGAGCGACGGAGCCACGCTGTCCGACGATGTCGTAGAGTGGACACTTCCATACCTCAATGCCACCGAGAGCCGGACGTTCTGGATAAACGTCACGGTCAATGCCAGCGTTGCCGACGGTACCGTTCTCAACAACACTGCTACTGTTTCCGCGGCTACAGACGACCCACATATGGGCAACAACACCGGGTACAATGAAACCGACGTCATCACGGAAGCCGACCTCGCCATCACGAAGGGGGACAGCAACGACCCGGTCCTTCCCGGCAACTACCTTAATTACACGCTGAATGTAACCAACCACGGTCCAAGCGACGCCCGTAGCTTGGTGATATGTGACACGTTGCCGGAAAACGTCACCTTCAATCATGCTACCCCTGGATGTACCGGACCAAATCCAATAAAGTGGACGATTCCGCGTCTCAACCAAAGCGACACTCTTTTCTTCTGGATAAATGTGACCGTCAACACCACGGATCCCTTCGTTAGCAACACAGCTAACGTGACGAGTGCCACACCTGACTCTAATCTGTCCAACAACGAGCAAACCGAGGTGACGGCGACCTATCGTCCTGTCCTCCTGGAGCTCTCCAAAACTGTATGGAACGGAACAGCCTGGACGGAATATCATCACGAGGACATCGGCGATGTCGTCCGGTTCAACCTCAGCGTTCACAACAATGATACAGAAGATCTGGTGCATATCAACGTTACAGATCATCTTCCTGCTGCGCTTACCTATGCCGATAACGCCACCGTCAACGGGGTACCGCAGGAGCCATCCCGGTGGGGCAACAATAATGTCTCGTGGGACATCGCCGGCCCGCTCTCTCATTGCAACTGGACCTATATCGAATTTGATGCAGCGGTTACCGACTCCGGCGTCCTCACCAACCGTGTCAATGCCACCGGTGAGGGGGATGTGTCCGGCCGGGTTGTTTCCGATACCGACACGGCAGCGGTTGAGGGGGAGGAAGCCGGCGTGGCGCTGGAGAAAACGGTGTGGAACGGGACAGCCTGGACAGGCTATCATCACGGGGATGTGGGTGACACGGTGACGTTCAATCTGACGGTGACGAACGATGGCACCAATCCGCTGGTGGATGTGACGGTGAATGACTCGCTGCCGGCGGGTATGGAGAACGCTACCTGGGGCGCATCGCATGAGTGGTTCCATGCCGGCCCGGTGGACGTTGGCGCGAGCTGGTCCGTCACGTTCGACGCGACCGTCGTGGCAGCGGGTATCCAAGTCAACGATGCCGCCGTTGATGCGTATTGTGAGAATACCTCCACGCGTGTTGGTGACGAGGACAGTGCCACGGTGGAAGGCGAAAATGCCGAGGTGATGCTTGAGAAGAGAGTGTGGAACGGGACTGCATGGGTAGATCGATACCAGCAGGATGTGGGTGAGACCATCACCTTCAACATAACGGTGGTAAATACGGGTACAAATCCTCTCGTGGATATCGAGGTTAGCGATGTGTTACCCTCCACATTGAGCAATGAGAGCTGGTCATCGGAGGCTGCATGGACTGTTCCTGGTCCACTGCAGGTCGGCGATAGCTTGAATATTATATTCAACGCGACTGTCGTACAGGGAGGTATAGATGTGAACAGGGCAACCGTTACTGCTCGTTGTGAAAATACCTCTCATGCTGTCTCCGGCGAGGATGCCGTCACCGTTGTTGCTGGCAGGCCTTCTGTGTATGACCCGAAAGTTGCGGAGGACGTTAACGGCCCGCCGCTTGAGCCCGGAGATATGATTTGTTATACCGCCTGGATAAACAATACCGGCACTCTCGCCTCCAGCGACAACCCCGGCAACGAGTTCGAGGACTCCATCCCGGACAATACATCATATGTTCCCGGATCGATCGAGATAAACGGCGTCCCGAACGATGACGATATCTCCGATGGCGTCGGCTACGACGCTGCTAATGACATGGTCATCTGGAATGGCGGCATTCCGGCGCATGGTTCCATCGAGATTAGCTTCTGCGTCAAGGTGGACAATGTGAGCTCCGGGACCGTTATATCGAACCAGGGCACCGTCTACTATGACACGGATGGCGACGGGGATAACGATGCAGCAAAGCCCACCGATGACCCAGGCACGCTTTCCGCGGATGATTCCACATCGCTACCCGTAGACTATCAGCCGCCGTGGTCGTGGCTCACGGTGACGCTGGACCCGGACGGCTACTTTGTCCCGGCGTCGACGTTCCACATCAGGGCGGATGACGACGTTGGCCCTTGGAAGATATACTATCGCATCGACAACGGCACACGGCGGGAGGGCAGCTGGAACCAGGAGATCCAGTTCCAGATAAATGCGTTGCATGGCTACGCGCCCGGGCAGCACGCCGTCGAGTACTGGGCGGTGGACGCCGCCGGCAACGAGGAGCTGCCGCATCATGAGGAGACCTATGTGCTGGATGCCAGCGGTCCCAACACGAGTATCTCGTTTGATGGCATCGCGGAGGTCACTGCAGGGCTTCGATGGCAGATCACTTCAGAGACAGCCATGGTGCTTTCGGCGACCGACGACCATCTCGGCGTCGAGGGCATCCGTTACCGTGTCGACGATGGCGACTGGAGGAGCTACAGCGAGCCGTTCACCGTCGACGAGCCCGGCATGCACACCATCTACTATTATGCGAAGGACGTCATGGGCAACTTCGGCGACATGGGGAGCACCGTGATAGACGTCGGCGGCGGCGTGCCATCCAGCAGTTGCCAGATAGATCCCGGTGAGCCGACGGGTGACAACGGCTGGTACATTTCTGGTGTGACGGTTACTCTGTCGGCAACTGACGAGGTGAGCGGCGTCAATCGTATTATGTACCGTGTTGATGGTGGTGTCTGGCAGGTCTATGATGGCGGTTTTTCCGTGGACAGCGACGGACGACATCTCATCGAGTACTACGCGGTCGACAACGCCGGCAACCAGGAAGCGGTCAATACCCGTGAGATCAAGATCGACCTGTACGGCCCCGAGATATCGATTTCCCGGCCGCAGGGTGCTCTCTATCTCTTCGACCGTGCCGTGATGCCGCTGCCCGGCAACCGCACCATCATTGTTGGCCAGGTTACGGTGGCTGCCACTGTCGTGGATACAGCTACGTCGGGTGTTGCTTCCGCCGAGCTCTACATCGATGAGGAGCTTCGCGGGAGCTTTGACCGGGACATCCGGTATACGCTGGATGAGACGATGCTGGGCCGGCATACCGTCCGCGTGGCCGGGTACGACAACGCCGGGAACAGGGCTACAAGAGCAATCACCATGGGTGTCTTCAACATCGCTCTTACGTGTGCCGATACGACGGAGATCAGCTAGCCACCTCTCCCACTATCTTTTTATGTCGTTTTTCATTCAGCCTGTATGAACTGGAAGAAAGAGGCAGAGTTCGTCCGTGACATGGCGAAAAAGAACAACGAGATGTTCGGCGAGGTGCTCCCGATGATTGCCTCGGAGAACGTGCTGTCGCCGATGTGCGAGGAGATGCTCGTCACCGACTTCCACGGTCGCTACGCCGAAGGGACGCCGGGCAACCGCTACTATCAGGGCTGCCAGTGGTTCGACGAAGTCGAGCTGAAGGGCATGGAGCTCGCCCGGACGCTGTTCGACTGCGCCTATGCGGACATCAGGCCGACCGCCGGCACGGTGGCCAACATGGCTGTCTTCAAGGCGCTGATAGAGCCGGGTGAACCCGTCACCGTCCTTGATACGCCCAGCGGTGCTCATATATCCTACGGCAAGTGGGGTGCTGCCGGTCTCCGCGACCTTGAGCTGCATCCGTATCCGTTTGACGGCGACCGGATGAACATCGATGTTGATGGCGCTGCCGACCTCATCCGGGATGTGGAGCCCCGGCTGGCGTTGTTCGGCCAGTCGGTGTTCCTGTTTCCG
Source organism: uncultured Thermoplasmatales archaeon (assembly GCA_964414415.1). Classification (GTDB taxonomy): domain Archaea; phylum Thermoplasmatota; class E2; order UBA202; family DSCA01; genus CAZESS01. Next base: position 114,042 of record CAYPWJ010000002.1, read on the forward strand.
ACGCCGCTGCGGGAGCTCGCCGATGTGGCGCATGAGGTCGGCGCCAAGGTTGTGTATGATGCAGCTCACGTGCTGGGTCTCATCGGCGGCGGGCGATTCCAGCAGCCGCTGCAGGAGGGTGCCGACGTGATGACCGGCTCGACGCACAAGACGCTGCCGGGTCCGCAGGGCGGCGTGGTGCTGACCGACACGGAGCGGGACGAGGCGGAATGGATGAAGTATCTCGACTGGGGGGTTTTCCCCGGCGTGACGTCATCCTATCATCTGCATCACGTCGCTGCGAAGGCCATCGCGTTCGCCGAGCACATGCAATTTGGGGAGGCATACGCCGACCAGATCATCAAGAACGCGAAGGCGCTGGCCGAGGCCCTTGACGGCGAGGGGTTCGAGGTGAAGGGCGCTGACTATGGCTACACGGAGTCGCACCAGATTCTGTTCAAGGTCGGTGAAGAGCAGGGTAACCCTGCAGCCGAGCGTCTGGAGGATGCGGGTATCATCGCCAACGGCAACATGGTCCCGGAGGACGAGAGCCCGTTGCATCCGTCGGGCATCCGGCTCGGTACACAGGAGCTCACCCGTCTGGGCATGGAGGAGGACGAGATGGAGGACATCGCGGTGTTCTTCCGGCGTGTGCTGCTGGACAGAGAGGAGCCCGCGTCGGTGCGCGAGGACGTCACCTCGTTCAAGCAGCGCTACCGGGACATCCATTTCTGTTTCCATGAGGGATGTGATCCCTACGCCTTCCATGACATGGTTCCATGAAAACGGCCGTTACGGGCACCCCGGGGACGGGCAAGAGCGCCGCTGCCGACGGTCTGGCAGAGCGAGGCTACACGGTTCTTCGTTTTTCCAGCCTGGCCGCGCCGTATGTGTCCGGTCGGGACGAGGAGCGGGACTGTGACGTCGTCGACGTCGAGGCAGTGGACGAGGCGTTCCGCCGGCGGACGGGCGACCTGCTCGTGGAGGGTCATCTCTCTCATTTGCTCAGCGTGGATCAGGTGGTCGTCCTGCGCTGTCATCCCGGCGTCCTGCGCTCGCGCCTCAGGAGGAAGGGATGGAGCGACCGGAAGATCGGGGAGAACGTCGAGGCGGAGGCGCTGGATGTGATTTTTACGGCTGCGGTTGAACGGCACGACGGGCGCCACGTTGCAGGGCTTGACACCACTGATCGTCCCGTGGACGAGGTCGTGGATGTGGTGGCGAGGCTGCATAGGGACGGCGTGGCTGCCTGGACAGGTGATGCAGTAGACTGGAGCGAGTGGCTGGTGGATCATGCTGGATAGGTATCGTCATCGGGCCGACTGGCTGCTCGACGCGTTGGCGTCGCGTGTCGATGTGTCGCCCACTGTGCTGAGTCTGCTGTCGCTGCTCTGTGCCGTCGCCGCCGGCGTTGCGTTTTATCTCTCACTCGCTCGGCTGTGGTTGCTCCTGGCTGCCGCGGCGTTTGTCGCTGCCAACGGGCTGCTTGACGCGCTTGACGGCAAGGTGGCACGGCTCCGTCGCCTCGCGTCGCCGCAGGGTGATTTCATCGACCATGCCGTCGACCGCTTTGCCGACGTGTTCATCGTGGGCGGTGTCGCCGTCTCAGGCTGGTGTTCGCCGCTCGCCGGCGTCGGGGCGATGGCCGGTATGCTGCTAACCAGTTACATGGGGACGCAGGCGCAGGCTGTCGGATACGGCCGGGAGTACAGCGGCATCCTCGGGCGGGCGGACCGCGTCGTTATTTTGATGGTGGCGCCGGTGCTGCAGGCGGCGCTGTCGTGGCAGCGCGTCGCCATTTTCGGTGAGCCGCTGCTGCACTGGGTGATGGTGTATTTTGCCGTTGCCGGCATCGCGACGGCGGTGCACCGGATGGCGCTGGTGCTGCGGTGGTTCCAGTAGTTCGACGGTCGTATGAAAACATTTAAGGCCCTGCCTGCAGTTAGCGTTTCTCCATGAAAGGATGAGCGTCCGAGCTGGATGTCTCATCCTGAGGAGTGTATACCATGGATAGTGACCTTGTCAGCCTTGTAGGCATCGGTGAAACGAAGGCCCGGGCGCTGCGTGACGCCGGCTTTGCTACTGTCGACGATGTCCGCCGCGCCTCGGTCGACGAACTGACCGCTGCGGAGGGCATCGGCGTGTCGCTGGCGGAGGACATCAAACAGCAGGCGGAGGCAATGCAGGCACCTGCCGGCGACGCCGGCGACACGGCCGGTGACAGGGAGACGTTTGTCGTTGCCGGCGGTGGAGCGGACGATGCAGGCATGGATGACGTCGATGTGCAACACCCGCATCCGCGTCAGACGCCGGCTGAGCCTGAGCCTCCCTCCTCGTCGAAACCTGGATTCAACGTCACTCCGATGGTTGCTGTTTTCGCGGTGGCGATATTCGTGGGTGGCGCTCTGCTGGGAGGGTTTGCCGGTTACTGGGCGCTTTCCGGAGATATCAACGAGCTGCAGGACAAAAACAGGGCGCTGGAGCAGCAGCTTTCGACTGTCAGCGGTCCGTCGCACAACATCACCTATTTTTTCGGCAATACGTCGCTGTCGTCGCTGTATCATCAGACCCGGGACTCCATCGTGGCCATCCGCGCCTATATCGAGCAGCAGTCGATGTTCGGGACGCAGTATTCTGAGTCGCAGGGCTCCGGGTTCGTGTACAACTACTCAGGCCGACACGTCATCGTCACAAACAACCACGTGGTGCAGGACGCGGCAAACATCACCGTCCGCCTCTACAATGGCACCACCTGCACCGCCGAGCTGCTGGGTGCCGACCCGTACGCCGACCTGGCAGTCCTGGCATTACATGCTGGATCAGCTAAGCTGCAGCCATTGCCCGTCGCCGATTCCTCGTCTCTCCAGGTGGGTGACCCGGTGGTGGCCATCGGCAACCCGTTCGGCCTGGCTGGCTCAATGACGACGGGTATCGTCAGCCACCTCGGCCGGACCATCCGCGAATCGGAGGCGGGGAACTTCCCCATCGCCAACATCATCCAGACGAGCACGCCCATCAACCCGGGGAACTCCGGCGGCCCACTGCTCAACTACCAGGGAGAGGTCGTCGGCATCACGACGGCTATCATCCAGGACTCGCAGGGTGTCGGCTTCGCCATCCCATCCGGCACCGTCCTCAGAGAGGTGCCTGCCCTGGTCACCGACGGCAGCTACGACCGGCATTCATGGCTGGGTGTCACCGGCATCGACATGACGTATCCCCGTGCCCAAGCCATGAACACCTCTGTGACCTATGGATGGCTCATCGCCACCGTGGTCGACGACAGCCCGGCAGCCAGGGCAGGCATTGAGGGCGGCGACCGGCAGGCCGTGGTGGCCGGACAGCAGGTTGTCCTGGGCGGAGACATCATCATCGCCATCGACGGCCAGCGGGTCGTCAACGGCGACGACCTGATGAGCTACCTGGAAGCAGAGACTGCACCCGGCGATACCATCGAACTGACGGTGATGCGCGACGGCGAACGGCGCACGCTCATCGTGACGCTGGCCTCCCGCCCGCCGCCGTAATGACCGGCGCTCGTCACGCATCCCGTGTCTCGTTTCTTCCTGTACGCCAGGCGATGAGTCCGCGGTTTCGCAGCATATAGAAAAAATAAAACGTCCGCTTCTCCAGTTCTTCCTCCTCGTCGAACCGGTCGCCCATTTCCTCGTCCAGCGCCGTCAGGATATCCTCGATGGTTGTGCAGCCGTCGCATCGCCTCCATATAAACGAACCCAGCTCGTCGAGGCGGACCATGGCATAGTTCGGCTTGCGGAGCAGACGGCAGAGCCATTTGCCCAGGCGACCATCGAACTTCTGCATCTTGACCTCAACGCGGCTGTCTTCCTCCTCCCAAGGAGCAGTCCGGACAGGCGTCGCATCGCGGGGAATGTCAAGCTCACGCTGCCTACGTTTCACTGTGTGCTTCCTCAGCCCGCGCCTTGTTGTACGTCCGGATGACGATGTAGCCGATGAGGAAGGCGATGTAGCCCCAGACGATCATGCCAGGCCAGGCCGGTGCCCGCTCCAGCAGCGAGAGGTCGACGTTGCCGATGATGAGGAACGCCGAGATGACGCCCATGAGCGCCTCGCCGGCGATCAACCCGGCGGTGAACAGCAGTCCCGTCCGATGCGCCTTCTCTTTGGGCGATACACCTGTTTTTTTGACAGCCATCTTCCAGTCGCTCGGCTCTTCCTCTTCCTCCTCGCCCTCCGTCCGACCGGAGATATATCGCTCGACGAGCTTCCTGACGACACCGCCGCTGAAAATCGGGATGCTGAGCGTGAGGGGCAGATAGGTGCCGATGGCCACCGGCAGCACGGGAATATCCATCAGGATGAGCACCAGCGCCAGGAACGCGCCGGCAATCACGTAGGGCCACACCATCTGGCCGCCGATCACGCCCTCCACGATGCCGCCCATAAGGAAGGCCTGCGGTGCCGGCAGATTCTTGGTGCCGATGCCGTATGCGCTGTCGAGCGCCTTGACGACGATGCCCAACACCGGCGCCGCGGCGATGACGCCGAACATCTCAGCGAGCTGCTGCTTGTAGGGCGTCGAGCCGATCATCTGGCCGGCGGCGAGCGACTGCAGTACGTCTCCCGATATCGCGCCGGCGCAGGCAACCACCGCAGCCATCAAAATGACGACGGTCATGCCCTCGATGCCGGTGGCGCCGAACGCCAGCATCAGGATGCTGACGAAGAGCAGCACCGCGACGGTGACGCCGGAGATGGGGTTGTTGGACGAGCCGAGCAGCCCCGCCATGTAGCCGGCGATGGCACTGGCCACAAAGGCAGCGATGACGAGCACGACGGCCATGAAGCCGGAGATGGCGTAGGCCGACGAGATCCATGCGTAGATGATAAACGTCGGGATGACGAGGAATCCGATGGTGAGAAACACTTTCTTGTAGGAGAGATCCTTCTCCGTCCGCTTTTTGCTCTTGGTCTGCCCGCCGCGGATGCCGATGATGGCCTCCTTGATGCCCTCCATGAGGTTCTGCCGAAGCCCCCAGATGGTATACAGGCCGCCGACCACCATGGCGCCGACACCGATATAGCGGACGTAGTCCTCCCATATCTTGTAGAAGCCGTCGATGGCCGTCGCGGCGCCTTCAGGCATCCCCGTTGAGAGCAGGATGAGTGGCGTCAGGATGATCCAGCCGATGATGCCGCCGGCGAACACGAACGAGGCGATGCGGGGACCGACGATGTAGCCGACTCCCAGCAGTGCCGGTGACGCGGCAGCGCCACCATAAAAGTAGCCGCCCCGGGACTGGCCGAGGATATAGTATTTGCCAGCGTCGATGACGCTCTCGACGCTTCCCTTGAAAATGTTGAGTGAAACCTGCGAAAACTTCACCAGGCCCGCCAACGCGGCGCCAATGATCATCCAGATGCTGCCGCCGCCTCCCTCACCGCTCTCGTTTTCATCGCCGGCAGCCGTCGTCATCACGGCAGCTACGGCGATGCCCTCCGGGAACGGGAGATCGGTTTTGACGATGAGCGCCCGCCGAAGGGGGACCATCCACAGGACGCCCAGGACGCCGCCGATGAGAGCGATGAGCGTCGTCTCGAGATACTGGATGTGCTCCCACGCCCCGATGACGACGAGAGCAGGGATAGTAAAGATAACGCCGGCAGCCAATGCCTCACCTGCTGCGGCGCCCTGCATCCCGATGACGTTCTCCAGGATGTTGCCCTTCAGCGGCTTGAGGATCGCGAGGGCCATGATGGCGCCGGGAATAGCGGCGCTGACTGTCATGCCGGCGTAGAGGCCCAGGTAGGCGTTGGCTGACCCCATGATGACGGCGAGAACCATGCCGACGAGGACTGCCTTCAGCGTCAGTTCTGGCATCGACCTTCCGGCGGGGATATAGGAGTCAAAATCCTCACGTGACATTATATCGCCTCCATATCTTCTTTTGTTTTATAAATGCATCGTTCAGTCGAGCTGCGCTTCATATGCCTCGGGCGACAGCAGCTCGTCGAGCTCGCTCTCGTCGTCGAACTCTATCTCCAGCAGCCAGCCGTCATCGTAGGGCGACTCGTTGACCAGCTCCGGCGCGTCCTCCAGCTCCTCGTTGACCGCCGTTACCTCGCCGCTGACCGGCGCGTATATCTCGGAGACGGACTTGACCGACTCGACGACGGCGACCTCGTCGCCCTGCTCGAAGTGCTCTCCAACGTCGGGCAGCTCAACGTATACAACGTCGGTGAGATGGTCCTGCGCGTAGTCGGTGATGCCGATGCGGACAGCGCCATTTTTCTGCTTAATCCATTCATCGCTTTCAGTGTACAGCATATCGTCCCGTATCTCGGTCATGAATCGGCATTGCGATTTCACATATTAATCTTGTGTTTCCACCGGCGTGCTCGGCCGCTAAAAACGCCGGGTGCGTCCCCTGCCAGGTGATAGTGGTCGTCATTCCAGCACCCGGTATCGCTCCGCCAGCTCGTCCCGCAGTCGCCATATCTCGTCGGCAATCTGCCGGTCACACGACGGTATCTTCTCTTGCAGGCCGTCCTCGGTCACAATGTCGGTCACCAGCCCCGCCGCGACGGATTCAAAGTAGGTGTTCTCCACCGTCACTCCGGCCGGTGCATCCGCCCACACCTCACCGGCGTCCTCCTGCCGCACGAGCACGAAGGGGAAACGCTTATACGACGACGCCGCAACATAAAGCGGCATCTGGCAACAACCGGCGGCCAGCGCCAGCGCCATGCTGCCTGTCTTGTTCACCACGCCGCCGTCGAGCAGCGCGTCAGCCCCCATCAGCACCAGGTCGGCTCTCTCCACGAGCGAGAGCGCACCTGCATCCGTTGCAAGCCGGACGTCGACGCCTGCATCGTCGAGCTCGCGGGCGAGCTGTCTCCCTTCATAGTTGGGGCGACCCTCGCTGCATATGACCTCGAGGTTTTTGTCCGCGTTGTCCCGGAGGATGCGCATGACAGTCGAGCTCCGGCTGTAGGTGAGCACCGTCGTATCTCGCTCGATGAGCGAGGCCCCGCGCCGGACGACCGCCCGGTCTGCAGCCTCCATCTCTTCGTACTCACGTGCCGCCGTGCCGCCGTGCAGAAACGCCTGGTTGGCCATCTGCCAGAGGGACGCCATCGACGGATAGCCGGCAAGCACGTCGCGGCATGTCTCGTACAGCCTGCCCTCCTCCAGTGCATCGAGAAACCGCCCTGCCAGGTCGCTGCCGATCTCAGCGGAGCCGGATACCGTGTCTCTCTCCATATACATATCATGCCCCGGCTGTACATAAACCATGGCGTCCAAATGGCAAGGTTTATATCTCGTCATCCGATAATTGGTTATGGTTAAGTACAGCACCATTTCGGTTCCAAAGACGCTCCACAAAGAGATACGGAGGACCGTGGTGGAGGATCCCCGCGTCGGCTACTCAAGCGTGGCGGAGTTCTCGAAGGAAGCCATCAAACTCAGGATGGACGAACTGCGGATGGAGCTCCGCGAGCAGCAGGCAAACCGGGACGACATCAAGCAGCTCGTCGACGAAATCAAGGACGTCGTCGAATCCCGCTCCCGGGCGGACTAGTTTTTATTCCAGCGCCGCCGGGTTGACACAGTAGCGCGGCATCTCTCCCCGCAGTCCGGCCAGCAGGTTTTCGGCGGCGATGACCGCCATCTCCGTCCGCGTTTCAATGGAGGCGGAGCCGGCATGCGGCGCCAGGACCACGTTGTCCAGCGCTGCAAGGCCAGGCGTCAGCTCCGGCTCGTGCTCAAACACGTCGAGTGCCGCCCCGGCGATGTCACCGTTTTCAAGCGCTGCGACGAGTGCCTCCTCGTCGACGCATTCACCCCGCGCGGTGTTGACGAGATATGCAGTGTTTTTCATCGCCGTCAGCTCCTCCTCGCCGATGAGATGATAGGTGTCGTCGGTGAGCGGCACGTGCAGCGTCACGGAGTCGGAGGCGGCGACGAGCTCGTCGAGCGCCACGAAGCGGGCGCTGCATTCCTCCTCGAACGAGGGTTTCCGCGACCGGCTGTGATACAGGATGTCCATGTCGAAGCC
>CAYPWJ010000003.1:0-119520 GCA_964414415.1 uncultured Thermoplasmatales archaeon
CGGCTGCTTCCAGTGAGGGAAGAACGACCATTTAAACCAATCAATCTGCATCACCCTGTGGCGGGCCCTCAAATCTTTTTAATGGCCTGGTGTTGACAAACCATGAAGCGGGCGCCGCGGAAACTACTCGACGTCAACGAGACCTCGCTCAGCCAAAAAAATGCGTCGGCGCTCTGCCTGAAATGCAGGGGAGCGAAGCACCTCTGCGGGAAGGACCGCTGCCCCATCATGGTCAAGCTGTACTCACACAAAAAGACGGAGCCGCTCATCGACGGCACCTCGCTGCACGGCGCCACGCCGCCCTCCGTCTTTGTGGGACGCTACGGGTACCCCAAGGTCAACGTCGGGCCGATGCTGCCGCCGCGGCAGGGCGACACCTCGATGGTCGACACGCCGGAGCTCTGGCAGGGCAAGAGCATCGACGACATCGTGGACTTCCGGATGCAGCTGGTGCGCGGCAAACACCGTACCTCGGTTCACGACTTCTCGGGAAAGATCGTCGACTACACCCGGGAGATAGGGCTTGCCGCGCGTTCCGTCGACACCGAGCTGACGTTTACCAAGAAACCTCGCGGCTCGATAGCTCTCTATGACAGCGTGCAGCCCCATGGGCCGTCCGGCTCGATACAAAAAGTCTGGGTGGAGAACCCGACGGTGGACAAAAAAATCGAGAAGGCCTTCTACGACGGCGATTTAAAAGCACGGGACGCTGTCCTGGAGCTGTATGACAAGGGAACGATGATCTCTCGCATCCAGAAGGCGTTCTCCGTCGGCGCCTTCGGCATCCGGGACAACCGCAAGTTCGTGCCGACGCGGTGGAGCATCACCGCCGTTGACTCCACCATCGGCAACAACCTCAAACAGCGCGTGAAACGGTATCCCTACATCAACGAATGCCGGGTGTATAAAACATATAGCCTGGACAACCGCTGGCTCATCGTGATGTATCCCTCGAGCTACGAGTATGAGCTCATCGAGGCCTGGTTCCCCAACACGACGTGGAATCCCTCCGGCCGGAACATCGTCATCTTCGGCGACAACGAGTTCTACGACGGCCGGACGGCCTATGCGACCATCGGCGGCTGCTACTACGCCGCCCGCCTCGCGACGGCGGAGGCGCTGGACCGGGAGCGGCGGCAGGCGGGCGTCGTCGTGCTCCGGGAGACACATCCCGGCTACATCATGCCCGTCGGCGTCTGGAACGTCAGGGAGAACGTCCGCGCGGCGCTGCAGAGCGACCCGCATCGCTTCGATACGCTCCGGCAGGCGCTCGGCTACGTCGAGTCAGTGATGGACATCCCGCTGCATCGATGGATAGAGACGAGCGAACTGCTGCAGAGCCGGCTGTACCAGCGGCGCCTCGACGACTACATGGAACCATGAAGCAGCAGTGGTGCAAGACGGCGCTGTCGCCATCCGGCTTGCCCGGCCTTGACTACGCCCTGAATCCCTACAGTGGATGCGCGCATGGCTGCCGCTACTGCTACGTTCCAGCCGTCCTCCATCAGCCGCGCCGGGAGCTCACCAACGTCGCTGCAAAAATCAACATCCCGCAGGTGCTCCGCCGCGAGTTGAAGCGAAAGCAGCCCAGCATCGTCGGCATCTCGACGGTCACCGATCCATATCAGCCTGCAGAGCGGCGCTGCAAGCTCATGCGGAAATGCCTGCCGCTGCTGCACAAGCGCGACATGGCGGTCGACGTGCAGACGAAGTCGCCGATGGTAACGCGGGACATCGACCTGCTGCAGCGCTTTGAACGGGCAGCGGTGGGCGTCACCGTTACCTCGTTTGACGCGGAGATGCAGCGGCTGCTGGAGCCGCACGCGCCGTCTGCCGGGCAGCGCCTCGACGCCGTGCGGGAGCTGGCGGACAGCGGCATCGCCACCTATGTCTTCTTCGGCCCCGTGCTCCCCGACTTGGACGTTGACGATGCAGCTGGATGCGTGCGGCGCTTCGCCGACGCGGGCGCCGACGAGCTCATGGTTGACACTCTGCACCTCAAGCCGGGTGTCTGGGACAGCATCGCGACGGTGCTCCCTCCCGATACACAGCAACTGTACCGGGAGCGACTGCAGCGGGAGAGCCGCTACTATCAGCGTGTTTTCGCCGAGATTGAAAGGGCATGCCGGCGTGTCGGGCTGCCGTACAGCCCGGCGTTCCGCTAGCGCCGCTCTTGTTCATCCTCGTACAGTCTTCGTATCCGCTCGTCGCCGTCGATCTCGTCGATGGTTGTTTCAACGCCGGAGGGCACTAGCTCATGCCATCCCTCGTCGCCCTGCGCCATCTTGTGCCGTATCACGGTCCCGCAGTAGCGGTCCCGCTCGTATTCCGGCGTGTCCTCGACTTGGTAGCCCGCCGCAGTGAATATCTCGCGGATGAGCGCCTTGTTGGACAGGACGACGTCGAACGGTGGACACAGGTCTGCCACGTGGCATGGGTAGACGTGATAGCGGTTGATGTCGGGGACCGGCACGATGGCGACGTCCCCGGCGAACGGTGCAAGGGCACGCTGCATCATCAGGTATCGTTCGCCGCCCGTGAAGGGATTCACGAAGGAATAGCTCTGCCGGGGGGAGCCGATGGCGACGACGACCTCACCGTAATGATCCAGCGCGTACTCCGCTACGCTGACGTGTCCGCGGTGGACGGGCTGGAACCGCCCGAGGAGAAGCGCACGCATATCGAAAAATCAGCCAGATGCTTAAAAATGTATTGATGCATCGCCGTGTAAACTAAAACGATATATAGCGGGATGCGTTGTTTTTTAACGGTGACAGTCATGGTCGTCGAAACCGTCATGAAGGCCAGAGAGGAGATGCTGCAGTGCCTCTACATGTTCGCCCTGGAGCACGGCGCCACGCCGATGCCAGTTGATGCGCTCCCCAATAAAATCGACGACAACATCCGGGCGTTCAACCTCTTCTATCTGCAGGAGGACGGATACATCATTAGGGAGACACCTGCATCCGGAGACGGGCCCGGCTACCGTCTCACCGCCAAGGGCATCCGGCTCTATGAGGAGCTCTACGGCAAATACAACCTATAGACAAACGGGAACATTTTTTAACTGCAGCCTCATTTCGTATCGCTCGCCGGCGTAGCTTAGTGGTAGAGCGGCTGACTTGTAACCCTTTACGCATCCGCGTAAAGCGTGAGCGGAAAGGGGCGAGATATCAGCAGGTCGAGGGTTCAAATCCCTCCGCCGGCTCTAACGTTCACTTCGAAAGCCTGCAGCTCGATGGCTCCTGGGCTTTGGTGAATAGATTTGTAAATAGAAACGATACACATACTAAAAAAGAGGGAAAAAGGTGGGCGGCTACTGGTAGCCGCCGATTTTGAGGCTGGGGTCACCGAGGAGAACCCATCCTTCGACTGTCTTGCCGTCGATCTTGTTGGTCATAGGCGGAAATTTCAGGAGGAAGTTGGTGATGGCTGTCCCGTGCGCCGCTCCCACTGTGTCTTTGCCCTCCTGTGCGTACACCCGGAAGAACTCGATGTCTATGAATCCACCCCGGTACTGTATGCCGTCGAAGATGCCGTCTCCGTCGCCGTCTCCCGCCTTGCCGTAGCCGTAGGAGGTGCAGCCGATGCTGGCGATGGCTCCCTTGTCGGTGGCCCGTACGAGCCACCAGCCGAAGCTCTCTGGCCCGTAGTCCGAATGAGCGATGATTGCATCGAGTTCCTTGAATTTCAGCAGGTTGAGCAGGCTGATGTTGAACTTGCTGTTGCTGCACCCGCCGATGACGCACACCGGGTACATCCCCTCGTTTTTGAACAGCATGAACTGCGTCTCGTCGATACCGATCCAGGTGTCGCCATCCTGTGGAGGATGATTTGCCCAGCTCATGGGGTTGCCGTGTCCCTCGAAATTCAGGAATCCGTATCCCTCGCTGACCGCGTCGATGATGTCCTGTCCCTCGCTGAGGGTGCCGTCCGACGTGAACAGCGTCGTCGCCTCTATCCCGAGCGGCTCTAGGTATTCGATGGCTTTGCTGACACTTTCTTCGCCGTCGTACCACTGGTCGCCAGGGAAGGTGTCGCCACCGATACCGAGGTAGCGATTTACCCAGTCGCTGCCCGCAGCCGTGGTCTCATAGGTGATGATCTTGTCCACCATCACGTTCACCTCGTAGACGTTGCGGCAGGCCAGCCGGCCGACATAGACGTCGGGAAACATGTCCAGGTCGTCTTTGCCGCTGATATCCCATTCGCCGAACACGTCGTTGCCGTTGCTATCCCAGCTCTCAAATGCGGTGCTCCCGTTGTCGTACCGGTAGACGTCCGCGTAGTACAGGTCGCTGAGAAACCGCCTGTCGCCATCGTTGGCGTTCAGGTGTGTGTACCGTACCGGGCACCACCATTTCTCCTGCAGCAGACCGCCGTTGCGGCCGCCGACGAGCATGACATAGGTGACACCCCATTCCTCCAGCGCGTCCTTGATGTAGTACTTGATGTGCTCTGCCTCGTCTCGACCCGGCGCCGCGGCGTATACTTCGTCGAGCGTAACGACCTTGGTCGCCACTCCATGGTCTTCCTTGTGCTGGATGAGCGGCTGCAATGCATCGGTGAACTGCTGCGGTGCCACGATGAGCAGGTTGTAGTCGTCCCCGACCGGCATCGGCGCAGTCGGCGGTTGATAGGTGACGTCGATATTGATGTGGTCGACAAGGCGTAGCACGTTTGCCTGCGGCGCGTAGCGTACAGGGAATGCCTGCAGGATGAGAAATACCACGTGTTCGTCCTGGTGCAGCCCTACCTTCGTGTGCCATCGCATCCAGGTTGGGGGATGCAGTGCGTTGCTGTCGTAGACGGAGCCTTTTTGCTGCCGCTGCTCGACCTGTTGCATGCTGTGCGGCAGCGGCGTGGGGGCCGGCGCGACGGGAGCATCCAGCTGCCGCGTCGTTATGTCCCCGACGGTCACGTCCACGTTCGCTATGCGGGTGCCCAATGGAAACGTCATCGTTTTTGTCATGTATGGCAGCATTGGCTCACCCTCGTTCATGACGGCGGCGTGTACTTCTGCAAGGCTAACGCTGACGTATCCTTCAGATGTCCGCTCCACGTGGACCGTCGATGGCTGCATCGACAGCGTCGTTGACGCTGTCACGCTTTTGTTTTCTGTTTGGTTCATGACTGACAGCTGCCCGGTAAACCCGGTGATGCCGCTGCCGAACAGCAGCACGGTGACTGCTATCGCCATCCCGGCTCTAGATATGCCTCTCATGTTACCTCACCACAGAGGATAACGGGCAGCTCTATATAGCTTTAGCTCTCTTTAGCTCTCTGGCGGCGGCCCGCCGCTGCGTCGCACCTCACGCCGGCTTTCGGGAGAGCACAGGGACTGTTACCTGTCTCCGCCGGCTTCGTCGTCTTCCCGGGAGAGCGGCACATATAGGATGCTGCCCCCTGCCTCGCGGCGCCGCTGAAGCAGGAGAGACTGGTACAGCATTGCAAAACTATGGCCGCGCTCAGTCAACCTGTAGCATCCATCGGTTTTTTCGACGAGGTCGTCGTTCTGCAACCGGTTGAGATGGAAAGCCAGCTTAGCCGAGTAGTCGATATCCATGTGCTTGAGAAAAAACGAGTATCGAAGGACATCGTTTTGTTCAAGTAGATGCAGGATATCGCGACGGATGGGGTGGTCAAGGGCGGCGATCACGTCTTCCACGAAGAGAGCCACGTCGACGTCGTCAACGATGCGGTCCGTGATTTCTCGCTCCATCGACGTGTCGTAGAGGACGACCAAGGTCACCGCCGTTGTCTCGGCGTGCCGATGCAGCTGTGAGAGATAGCGATCCACTGCCGTGGTTTCGTGCTCCCGATACAGGTGCCTAATGTCGGCGTGGACGATGTACACCCGGTCATGGTGCTCCAGAAACACCTCGATGGCGTGCTGCAGCTCCGCCAGCGTTCGCTCTTCAGCCTGGAGGGAGAGCTGCTCGTCGGCTGTGAACGACAGCAGCTGTTCAAGCTCCGCCGGCGTATCTGCGATGAGCAGCACCGCTGCATCTGGGTCTCTGCCGGCCAGCAGCGAGGGGAGCTCCGCAGCTGTGGATGGCAGTTGCCGGTACGAGGCTGCCGTTTCTCGGATTAGTGCAAGCAGCTGCTCAGGGTCAAAGGGTTTTTCGATGAAGTCGACGGCCCCGTTTTTCATCGCTTCGACTGCTGACGAGACGTCACCGTAGCCGGTGACCATGATGAACGAGGCGCGGATGCCGTCCGCCTTTGCCTGCCGGAGCACCTCGAGGCCGTGCAAGTCGGGCATCTTGAGATCCAGCAAAACCACGTCGTATCGGCAGCTGCGCATCATATCCAGCGCTTCTTTTCCGCGGGCGGCCGCTGTGACGTCGATGTCATGCAGGTTGAGATACCGGGCGGTCTGCCTGCGGAATGTCTCGTTGTCGTCGACGACCAGCACCTTCATGCTGTATCCTCCCGTAGCGGCAGCCGGACCGTGACGGTGGTACCTTCTCCCGGCTCGCTTTCGATGTCGATGGTGCCGCCGTGCCGCTCGACGATCCATCGGGCGATGTACAGGCCGAGTCCGGTGCCCTCGCCGGGAGCCCGTGTCGTGAAGAATGGTTTGTCTGCCTGCGCCTGCACTTCGGCGTCCATGCCGACGCCGCTGTCAGCGATGTTCACCACGAGTTCTCTGTCGTTGACCTCGGACGTGACGGCCACGTGATGCCTGTCAGCGTCGGGGTCGCGAGCCAGCACGGCATTTTTGACGATGTTCACGAAAGCCCGGTAGAGGTGATGCTCGTCGGCATGGATATCCTGCGGCGTGACAGACACCTCGACATCTGCATCGACGGACGACGTGTCACGGACGGCACGGACCGCCTCGTCTACGACCGATGCAACGTTTATCTGCTGCAGTTCCATCTCGTCCAGGCGGGAGAACCCCAGCACCTGCTTGACGATGTCCGACGCGTTGTTTACCTCCTTCCGGATGGTCTCCAGCTCCTCGCTGTCCTCCAGCCCGTCCCCTGAGGCAAGGCAGTCAGCCGCCAGCGCTATGTTGGCGAGCGGCGTGTTGAGCTCGTGGGAGACCACGGCGGCGATGCGGCCCAGCGCCACGAGCTGCTCCCGCCGGCGGCGTTCCTCCTCGGCCTGCTTGCGCTTCGTGATGTCCTCCTGGAATCCAACCGTGGCTATGAAGTTTCCCTCCTGGTCCTGCATCTGGTAGACCGACGTCTGGATGGGGAACGTCTCCCCGTTCTTTTTCTTGTTCAGGAGCTCTCCCTTCCAGACGCCGCCTTGCCTGATGGTATCGAATATGTCTCGCTGTATCTGCTCGGCGTCCGGCTCGGCACTCAACGTCCCCGGGCTTTTACCCAGCAATTCGTTGCGCGTGTAGCCGAACAGCTCCTCGGTGGCAGGGTTGACGTAGGTAATCTTTCCCTCTCTGTCCGTGACGATAACCGAGAGAGGAGCGGATCGCAAAATCTCGGCTAGGAAGTGCCTCCGTTTCTCCATCTGCCTCCGCTCCGTGATGTCCTCCACCAGGCCGACACCGTAGACCGGCGTGCCGTTCTCGTCGCGGATGACCGACGCAGTCAGGGAGCCCCATACGACCGAGCCGTCCTTCCGGATGTATCGTTTTTTTATGGAGTAGCTGTCGCGCGTCCCCTCTTTCAGTTCCTCATATCGCGCGAGGTCCTCCTCCACGTCGTCCGGATGTGTGAGGCGTTTGAATTCCGAAAAGGACATGGACGTCAGCTCCTCCTCGCTGTACCCGAGCATGTCCTGGAAGGCAGGGTTGCTCAGCACCGGCCGTCCATCGTTGTCGACAAGTACAATGCCCATGGGTGCATGGACAAAGACGGAGCGGAACCTTTCCTCGCTTTCTTGGAGCTCCCGCTGTGTCTTCTTCTGGTCCGTGATGTCAGCGGCGATGACAACCGCTCCGGCAAATGTACCTTCCTCCATGATAGGTGAGCAGACGTAAGAAAGATAAGTTTTCTTTCCATAGAGAGACGTGTAGAAGACCTCCCCCCGGATTTTTTCTCCCTTCCGCAGGGCGTCGAGCTCGTCCGCTATGCCGGTGTCCCTGACGGCGGGTATCTCCCTGATATCCATACCGGTCCCCATCGACTCTTCTCTCTCGGGAACGCCGACAATCTCCTGTATAGCCCTGTTTTCGTAGACGATGCGCATCGCTGCATCGAGCTTCACGATGCCTATCGGCGAGTGCTGCAGGATACTCTGATGAAATTCATACAGCGACCGGTATTCCCGCTGGCTTTCCTGTAGCGCCCGCTCCGCCTCCTTCCGTTGCGTGATGTCGCGGGCGATGAGCTGGATATGCCGGCCGCCATCTGGCATGTCCAGCGGGATGTAGATGTTGTGATAGTGCCGCCCGCCTTCCATGTCCTCGTCCTCGACGATGGCGTCGTTTTCGATGGCTTCCCGGGCGCAGGCCATACGTCGCCGGAACACGTCATCGGGCATCAGCTCAGATCCCTGTCTCCCGATGAGGTTTTCCTGGCTGGTACCGAGAGCGCGAGCCATCGCCGGGTTGGCGGTCACGAAGCGTCCCTGCTCGTCACTCTCCGCTATCAGCTCCGGTGACGCCTCAACGAGCCGGCGATATCGCTCCTCGGTCTGTTTCCGCTCGGTGACGTCCCTGACGACGCCGAGGAATGCAGCGGGATTGTCTTCCTCGTCATATATCGTGGCAATGCTTAACTCTCCAAAGAAGTGACTCCCGTCTTCTCGGAGGAAGGTATACTCGATGCCTTCCAAGAGTTCTTCTTCCAGCGCTCGGTGCATGTTTTCCCTGGCACGCTTCCTGTCCTCCGAGGCGACATATGTAAAGGCCTCATCCCCAACCAGATCTGCTGTTTCCTCGAATCCATAGAGCTTCGCTGCCTTGTCGTTGGCTGTCAGAACATGCCCGTCGAGGTCGGTCAGGATAATCGCGTCTGGAGATGCTTCCACCAGCCGGCGGTATCGCTCCTCGCTTTCCCGGAGCTCCTGCTGTGCCTGCCGTTGCTCCGTGACGTCGCGGGAGAACACGGCGACCTGCTGGACGGCTCCCTCATCGTCGAAGACCGGGTAGAAACGATGGCTGAATATGCGTCCTTCGCGCTCATCGGTGAAGTGGACCGGCGTGCCCGTCCGCTCCACCTTGCGGACCCTGGGCGTCCGGCGTGCATATGCCTCTCTGCCGATGCGGTCGATCATGTGGTCCCCAATAATCGCCGCCGGGTCGTCGCCCATCGCCTTCGCCATCGCCTCGTTTACCGCGAGGATGGTGCCGTCTACATCGGCGAGGAGCGCGACGTCGTGCGTGGCATCGAGGAGCGTCTGCGCGAGCTCGCGTTGCTCCCGTAGTTGCTGCTCCATCTGTTTCCGCTCGGTGATGTCGATGGAAAAGCCGATGATGCCGATGACGTTTCCATCTGCATCTCTATGGGGGACCTTGGTCGTGCTGACCCATCGGGTGCCCTCCGGGGTCTCTACGGGCTCCTCGATGCTCCGCTTTGCCGTGCCGGATTGCATCACCCTTCGGTTGTCCTCCTCATATCGTCGGGCCTGCTCCTCAGGGTAGACGTCGAAGAGCGACATGCCCGCCAGCTCCTCGGGAGTCATCCCCATTGCAGCTGCAAGCCGCTCGTTCACCCGGACGAATCTGCCATCGCGGTCTATCCAGAATATCATCGCCGGCGTCGTGTCGAGCAATACCTGCTGTTCTCGGCTGAGCTGCTCCAGTTGCTGTTCTATCTGTTTTCGCCTGGTGACGTCGCGTATCGTTCCGACGAGAATCTGCTCCCCGCTGTCGCTTGTATATGGTTTTTTTCGGGTGATGATTGTGTGCGTCGTTCCCTGTCTGTCCGTGAATTTTTCCTCGTTGATGTTCTCCTCGCCTGTTTCAAAGACTTCCTCATCTTTCTCCCAGAACACGTCGGCCTCCTCCTCGGGGAAGAAGTCGTAGTCTGTCTTGCCGAGGAGTTCATCGCGGCTGTAGCCCATGAAGTCACAGTAGGCGTCGTTCAGGAGAATCCAGTTGTGGTCCTGGTCCTTGACGAACAACGGGTCCCCGATGGTGTTTATGATGTTTTCCAGATACGCCTGTTTCTCCTCCAGCTTTCGCTGTGCCTCCTTCCGCTTGGTGATGTCGCGCACGATGGCCATGTCCGCCGGTCTTCCCTGGTACTCTATCACGGAGGCGTTGACCTCGACGGAGATGCGCCGGCCGTCCTTGGCAATGATTTCCGTCTCGTACATCCGGGGGACGTCCTCGCCGGCCATCCGTTTTTCGTAGCATTCCTTGGTTTTGGCTGCAAATGATGGCTCCACGTAGTCCAGGAACGAGGTGCCCTGTATCTCCTCCCGCGTATAGCCAGTCATCTCCAGCAGCTTCTGGTTGCAGTATGTCAGCTTCTGGTCCTGTATAATCATGATACCGTCGTTTCCGTGCTGCACCAGCGTGGCGTATTTTTCGTGGCTTTCCCGCAGCTCCTGCTCCATCTGTTTCCGCTCGGTGATGTCGACGAGCACGGACTTGAAGCCGATGATGTCGCCCTCCCGGCGTTTCGGGCGGCTGTAGACCAGGCAGGGGAAAGTGGAGTCGTCTTTCCGCACAAAGCGATATTCACCGGCTTTGGTTTCTTCTCCCTGCAGCACCTCCTGGATGTTCCGACCGGCGCGCTCCCGGTCGTCTGGATGCAGCACCTGCATGACGTTGATTCCCTCCTCGACGTCCTCCCGGGTATACTGGAATTTGTCCAGGCACGTCTCGTTGAGGAACACCGCGTTTCCCTCCCGGTCGAACTCGCCGTACGGCATCGGGAGCAGGTTGACCGTGTCCCTGAATCGTTTTTCCTTCGCACGGAGCTTTTCTTCCATGCGCTTCCGCTCGGTGATGTCCGTGCCGATGCAGAGTATCTCGTCGACCTTGCCGTTCTCGTCGTAGAGCACCTTGTTCGTCCAGGCCATCCAGACGACCTCGCCGTCCCGGCGGATGTTCTCGTTTTCGTTTGTCACGTAGTCCTCGGGGCTGCTGATGATGTCGTCGACGAGAGACTTCAGGTCTCTGCCCGAGGTCTCGGTCTCCGGGACGATGGTTCCGATGACGTTCTCGCCCAGTATCTCCTCTTCCGGATAGCCGAAAAACCGCTCTGCGAACTCGTTGAAATAGGTGATGACGCCGTCGGTGTCCATCCGGAGGATGACGCTGTTTGCATGCTCAAGCAGCCCACGGTATTTTTCTTCGCTTTCCCGGAGCTCTTGTTCCATTTGTTTTCGCTCGGTGACGTCCCGGAACACGCCGAAGGCGCCGTCGTGGCATCCGTCTTCATCCCATCGCGGGGTGGCAGTGACGTCGATGACACGTTTTTCTCCGTCCGGGCGGACAATCTCAAGTTCGTAGGAGCTCTTCTCTCCATCTTTCCGCTTCTCGGTTTGCTCCTGGATGACGCTCTGCTGCTCAGTCGCGAGGAAATCCACCAGGTTTTCCCCGACGAGGCCGCCGTCCACTCCGAAAATCTCCTCCGCGGCGGGGTTGGCAAACATAAACGTTTCGTCGGCGTCGACGATGCCGATGCCCTCTCCCTGGTTTTCGACCAGCATGCGATATTTTTCTTCGCTTTCCCGGAGCTCTTGTTCCATTTGTTTTCGCTCGGTGATATCCCGGACGAAAGCCGCGATGTACTCAACGGTTCCGTCGTCGTCGAAGACAGGGTAAAACCGGCTGTCGAACCACCGCCCCTGGCGGCTGTCTTCGAACTGCATCGGGCGCCCGGTCCGCCGCACGTCCTCCAGCTTTTCTCTCCGCCGCTCAAAGACCTCGCGGTCCGCCGCATCGATTGACACCGCCGTCATGAATTGGTCGAACGAGACACCGGCGAGGTCCCCCGGCTCTGCTCCAAGCGACTCGGCCATCGCCTCGTTGAGCGCCAGGATGCTCCCGTCCCGGTCGAGCAGCATGGCCAGGTCATGGGTGGCGTTGAGCAGCAGATGGGAGAGCTGCTGCTCCCGTCGGGCTTTATCCTCTGCTCGCTTTCGCTTCGTGATGTCCTTGTCTGTCCCGCGGTAGCCCACGAGGCTGCCATCGTCATCCATAATGGGGACCGCATTCGTCAGCATGATGGCTTCTTCGCCGTTCCTGGTGACGTTGCGGTTTTCCACGTCGACGATCGGCTCCCCGGCGGCTGCTTTCTCTGCAAATAGATTACGCATCCGGCGCGCCTCGTCCTCCGGCATCAGGGAAAACGGCGACGTGCCCTCGAGCTCCTCGGGCGTGTACCCAAGCGTGTCCTTCACCCGCTCCGAGACAAACGTATATCGACCGTCGGTGTCGATCTCCCATATCCAGTCCGTCGAGGTCTCCAGCATGTCCCGGAGTCGCTGCTCGCTTTCCCGCAGCTGCCGCTCGATGCGCCGCCGCTCGGTGACGTCCCGTATCGACGCCAGCACCGCAGTGCGGCCGCCGTAAAATATCGCCGCCACGGAAAACTCGCCGTGCCGGACCTCGCCCTGGCTGGTCTGGAGCCTCGCATGGAAGGTGGACGGCGCCGTCTCGCCCTGCATACACCGGGCTATCATCTCCTGCAGTCGCTCCCGGTCGTCGGGATGGATGACGTCGGACAGGTTCATGCGGTCGAGCGTGTCCTCGCGGTATCCGACGAGCTCGCACAGCCGGGTGCTGGCGAACAGGATCTCGTCGTTCCGGATGACGGCGACCGCGTCGTGGCTCTGCTCAACGATGGCCCGGTATCGCTCCTCGCTTTCCTGAAGCCTGTTTTCGAGTGCGACCGTGTCGGTGATGTTCCTGCCGAACGCGATGGTCCCCACGATTTCGTCGTCCTGCCAGCGTGGAGCAGCGGTTACCTGCAGATGTATCATTTCTCCGTCGCTGTCGATGATGCGAACCCGGTAGCTGTTATGTTCTCCCTGCAGCGTCCGCTGGAATATGTCCCTGACATGCGGCCGGTCGTCAGGATGGATGAACATCGAGAAATCTTTTCCGACGCAGTCGATGAAATCGTGGCCGCATTCCTGCTGCGCCACCCGGTTTGCAAACGTGAGCCGCCCCGATCTATCGAGGGTCCATATCCAGTCGTTGGCGTGCTCCACGATGGTCCGGTACCGCCGCTCGCTTTTCTCAAGCCTTCGTTGTGCCTGCTTTCGCTCAGTGATGTCCCGCGCGACGCCGACGATATCTGTCGGCTTGCCGTCCTCGTCGCAGATAAACGTTGCGTGCACCTCGATGGGGAAGACATGGCCGTCTTTGTGGACGCCCTCAAGCTGGAGTGTTCCCTGGTACGGCGGACCCTGCATCAGCTGTCGTTGCATCGCCTCACGTTGTCTCCTGTATGATGCATCGGTGAGCAGGTCTTCCGTGCTGAGGGCCAGCACCTCGGCAGGGGTATAGCCCCACACTGTTTCGACGGAGGGACTCACGTAGGAGTATTCTCCGCTCTCGATGCTAATTTTGTAGATAACGTCCGCGGAATGCTCGGCGAGCAGCCGGTATTTCTCCTCGCTCTTCTGCAGCTTTTCCTCCGCCCGTCGCCGGTCGGTGATGTCGCGGCCCAGCGCGATGGACCCGACGTGGTCGCCCGCGTCGCTCGTGATGCCGCGGGAATACCACGAGATGACGCGTTCCTCGCCCTCCTTGGTCGTGATGGTGGTCTCAAATTCCTCGACCACATCGCCGTCGATGATGGCCGCGGCCTGCTCGACGATTTCCTGCCGGTATACCGGGTCGGGATACAGCCAGTCCCATATCTTGCCGTGTCCGACGACCTCATCGCGGGTGTATCCGCTGATCTGCTCGGCTGCCTCGTTCCACAGGATGACGTTGCCCTCGCTGTCGAGCACGTCGAGCCAGACGTTGGCCTGGTCGAGGATGTCGCGCAGCAGCGTTACCTCGCGCTGGAGGAAAGCCGCCCGTGTCTCCTGTGGCGCCTCGCCGCCGATTGCTTCATTCAGGAGGGCCGACAGCAGGTTGGTGGGATGCGCTCCGGAAATTTTTTTGTTCATGGTGTCCACCTCGAAAACGGATGGTGCAGCAGGCAGCTCGAGGGCACGCTGCAGGCCGGGGCATGTGCCAGCGATGCCGCTGCAATATGGTGCATAGGAACATTACATAATCCGCCTTTTTTAAATATGTTTGCCGGAAAAAACGGTGTCAGCCGACGAACAACACCGAGTAGTTGCACACCTCGGCGATTTTCCGCCGGGTGCTCTTCCCGAGGTTTTTCAGCAGTCGCTTCTTGTGCTGCTTGCCCACCACGACGAGGCTGGCGTTGAACTGCCGTGCCGCCTTGGCCATCTCCTTCGGCAGGCTGCCGGTCACCAGGCTCGTTGTTACGTTCGCCCGGTCGATATCCGCCAGGAATGCCTCCCCGATATCCGTCAGGTCGCCCACTGACTTCCGCTTGGATCGCTCACCCTGCGCGTTCACCTGCACGCTGTCCTCCGTGTCGACCACATACAGCACATGCAGGTCCCAGCCGAGCACCTCGGCGAGCTCCGCGCTCATTCTGGGGACGCGGGTGTTCATGGCCAGGTTGGTGCAGACGGCAACGATTTGTTGGCTTCCCTCGCCGCCGGTTTCAACCCAGACGGGCACCTCGGCGTCGTTGAGAATCCGGTAGTTGAGGATGCACTGCTTCTCGAAGCCCATCATCACCAGGTCGTAGTCGCCGCCGGCGAGCTCCTCCTGCACCATGGTGCTGTACTCTCCTTCAACCACTTTTTCCTCGTAGGCGAGGTCAGCGCTCTTGATGTTCTTGGCGTCGGTGAAAACGATGTTATCTGCAGCGTTTTTGTGCTCCTCGGTGATGTCCTCGGCGGTTTCCTCCCGCTCGTACTTGGTGCGGTATGCATCGGACAGCCTGTCCGTCTGGTTGATGGTCTTCCGTTCGATGACGTACATCACCGTGATGGCGCTCCCGATGCTCTCTGCTATAAAAAGAGCCCGCTCGAGGACCCTGCGCGGATAGAATTCGGATGATATCGGGAGCAGGATGTGCCGGAACATGTGCATCCTTGCAGCGTTTGCACGGGTAAATTCGTGCTCTTATTTTATACTTTCGCTTCCTACAGCCCGAGGACGCCTTTCCAGTAGAGCACCGCAACGGCGAAGATAACGCCAATACAGACGAGGTTCGCGACGGTTCCCCCCTTTAGCAAATCCCTGGTGGAGAAGTAACCCGCGGAGTACGTGATGGCGTTGCCCGGCGTCGCGATGACCAGCATGAACGCCAGGCCCCCGGACAGGGCGATGGTCATCGACGAGAGCAGCGGGCTTATGCCGGGCAGCTCGCCGGCGATAGCCAGCCCGATAGGCAGGAGCATCGCCACGGCGGCGGTGTTAGAGATAAAGTTTGTGATGACGATGGTGAGCACGATGAGCGCCAGCAGAATGAGATAGGGATTGCTGCTCGCCCCGGTGATGATGTCCACGATCCATCCGGCGGCACCGGTCTCCTTCAGGCTCATGCCCAGCGTGATAGCGCCGCCGTACAGCAGCACGACGCCCCACGGCACACGTTTCTCCACGTCCTCCCATGAAATGCTGCCCGTAAAGAACAGCAGGGCGCCGCCCAGCAATGCGATAACGGCGAGGCCCAGCTCCTGCGACGCGAACATCCACAATCCCACGGTAACGGCGAGAATGCCTGCCACGGTCATCTCTGGTCGCTCCATCGAGCCCATCTCCTGCACCTGCTCGTCGATTTTTTTCCGTGCATCGGCGACGTCGTCCACCTCGAGCGGAAACGTGAAATGCAGGATGAGCCACACGATTGGCAGCGCGACGAACACCACGGGCGTCGAATAGCTCATCCACTCGAAAAAGGAGACGTGGATGCCCGCGTCGGCGAGCACGCTGATAGTCAGCGGGTTCCGGGCACCGCCAATCGGCGTGCCGAGGCTGCCGATGGAGCAGCCGTAGGCGATGCAGAGCATGCTCACCCGGCCGAAGTTGCTCTGCCCAGGGACCACGCGCATCGCAATCAGGATGGATGTGACGATGGGCAGAAACAGCGCGACGACGCCGTGCTCCGGCATGATGAACGACAGCAGCGCCGACGACACCATGATGCCGAAGGTAAACAGCTTGGGACTCCCCCGGAAGGCTCGAAGGAAGCGAAGCGCTATCCGGCGATGCAACCCGTGCCGCTCGATGGCACTCGCCAGCACGAAGGCGCCGATGAGAAAGAACACGGCCTCGTTGCCAAACGCATGGAAGACCTCGACTGCGGGCATCACCTGCAGCAGCGGCTGCATTATCATGACGAGCAGCGCTGTCACCGCGATAGGGATGGGCGTGGTGACCCAGAGGATGACGGCCATGGCCAGGACACCCAGCATTACCTGGCCGTCGTGCGTCAGGCCGGCGGGTGTTGGGAGGCCCCATGCTGCGGCAACGGCGGCAAAGGACAGTAGGATGAAAAAGATGTCCCTTCCCTGCAGTGGGTACAGCTCGCTGACGGATCGGTCAGATGCACCATTTTTTTCCGATTTTTCCGCTGGCACGCTATCCCTGCCTGCCCCTGTATCGCTCTGGCGGGCCGATAAAGTCGCCTGTCTATATATCAGCCGCCTATTTTTTATTTTTTTACGTTTCTATACAGATCCGGGTCGACGGCTGCAACGCCTGCCTCGACGTCAAGGGCGCCGTCGAGGAACTGGTCGAGCCGCTCTGTTTCTTCTTGAGGGTGCTCCACGACGTTCCGGTAGTCCACCATGATCACCTCGATGTCCTCTCTGTCGTTGAGCAGTTGCTTGGCAAAGCGGTTGAGACGTCGGAAGGCTGGTTTTTCGTCAGCGCGGTCGACCTCGCCGGACATCTTTTCCATGGAATCCATGATCTCGTCGAGATCCCGCAGCATGTAGATGACCTTGTAGCGGCCCTTCGGCAGATATTTGAGCCCGAAGGCGGTGACCTTGACGAACGTCCCACGGTATTTTTCGAACGGGAATGAACCCTCGATGAGCCGGTTGATGATCTTGCCGCCGTCGAGCTCGTAATAGCCCTTCGGATTGTGCACGTCTGCCTCGCGCGATCGGTCAAAGGCGACGGATACGCCGCCGCGGTTGAGGATCTGCATCATCATCGAGGTGCCGGAGCGCTCCAGCCCGGAGACCAGATAGTTGGTGTCGTCGCGGAGCGATGTCATGCTATCAGTCGAGATACCCCTGCGTTTCTAGGTACCGCATGACCTTTGCGCCGCTTTCTGCTGGTGTCTCGCATTCGGTGTCGACGACGACCTCAGGCTGCTCTGGCTCCTCATATGGAGCGTCGATGCCCGTGAAGTTGGATATCTCGCCGGCCCGTGCTTTCTCGTAGAGTCCCTTGGGGTCGCGTTCCTCGCAGGCATCGACGGATGCCTTGGCGAAGACTTCGACGAACCGGCTGTCGCCGACCAGCTGCCGGCAGAAGTTCCGGTCCTTTGCGTAGGGCGAGATGAACGCGGTGATGGTGATGACGCCTGCATCGGCGAACAATGCCGCGACCTCGGATATGCGGCGGATGTTCTCGGAGCGGTCCTCCGGCGAGAAGCCCAGGTCCTTGTTCAGGCCGTGGCGGACGTTGTCGCCGTCGAGGATGTAGGCCAGCTTGCCGCGTTCGTGCAGCCGGTGTGCCACCTCGTTAGCCACCGTTGACTTGCCACTCCCGGAGAGCCCCGTGAACCAGAGGACGATGCCCTTCTGTCCGAGCAGTTCCTCGCGTTTCTCTCGCTCTACCTTGTGGTCATGCCATACGACGTTGGTTGCTTTTTGTTCAGTCATTTTTTTCCTCCTCTTGTTGTTTGATCATGTCTATTATTTCTGTGGTAAATGATTCGATTTCGTTTTGTGGCACGATTGCTCCCAGGACGTGCTGTTTGCCGCCAGCGACGTAGCCTCGTTGTTTTGCCTGCTCGATGAGCGGCCGGCAGTCACGGCCCCGGACGTAGAGCTGGCATCGCTCGTCAAAAAAGCTGCAGTTGACGACCATGACGTAGCTGTCGCCGTCCCACAGCTGGCGCGTGACGGTCGATATGATGTTGTAGGGGGTGTCGATGTGCTTCACCTCGAGCGGTCCCCGCCGCTCCGCCGGCTGCTCTACCGCCGCCTGGATTTCCTGGTCGATGCTCTCCAGCTTTTGTGTCCATACCTCGTTCTGGAGGATAAAGCTCGCCGGGTCGTCCGCCCGGGCGACATCGACGACTGCTTGTTGTACGGCGGCCCTGTCGCCAGTCTTGTAGTTGGCGTCGATGAGCCGGGTCATCCGGTGGAGCTTCTTGAATGTGACGTCATGCTGCTGCATGAATGAATCGACGCGACGGTAGAAGGGAATGTTTTTGAGGCGCTCCTCCCAATCGCCGACGGCACCCAGCATCGCCAGGAGGTCGTCCTGTCTGTCGAGTGCCTCGGCGACGACGACCGACGCCGAGGGATATACTTCCTCGCTTTCGCCGGCCAGGATGGGGTTGTGGTATGTGACGCCGGGGACTTCCTCGGTGACGTGGTGGTCATACACCGTCACGTCGGTCATGGCGGCCAGGGTTTGCAGGCTTTCGGCGTGCAGGGCGAGGTCGACGAGCACGATGTCGTCGTAGTCGTGTTCCTTGATGTCCTGGATCTCTTCCTCGGTGAGCGCGTAGTTGCCGATGGATGGCGTGCGGACGTCTTCGCTGCCTGTGTAGAGCATCGCCGCGGAGCAGATGCCGTCGGTGTCCCAGTGATGGAGGAGCAATCGCGATGCCATTGGATCACGAGACAAAGGGATCGTCGAACTGCAGGATGGTGTCCGCTACCTCTTTCCGCATGATGTCCTCCGACGGCCGCTCGCCGTTGCGGAGCAGCTTCCGTATCTTGGTGCCGCTGAACATGACGTGATGCTCGGAGCCGTGGGGACATATCTTGTCGTTGACGACGCGGTCGCATTTCGTGCACCGGGAGAACGAGCGGAAGAACATCGGCGTGATGCCCAGGTCGGGGAACTCCTCGAATATGTCGTGCGCGTCGTAGGGGCCATAGTAGTCGTCGACGCCTGCATGGTCCCTGCCGACGATGAAATGGGTGCAGCCGAAGTTTTTCCGCATGATGGCGTGGTGGACCGCCTCCCGCGGACCGGCATACTTCATCGAGGTGCGCAGCACTGACATCACCGAGCGCTTCCGCAAGTAGTAATGCTGCATGAGTGCCTCGTAGGCCTTGAGGATGACCTCGTCTTTGAAGTCACCGGGTTTTTTCTTGCCGAGGATTGGGTTGATGAAGATACCGTCGACGAAGGTCAGCGCCGCCTTCTGCACGTATTCGTGGCCGAGATGCGGCGGGTTGCGGGTCTGGAACGCCACGATTTCCCGCCAGCCTTTTTCCTTGAAGAGCACCCGTGTCTCCATCGGTGTGAGGTTGTAGTCGTCGAAGGCGCGCGGTGTGCTGTCGAGCAGCGTGACGGGTCCGCCGACGAAGGTGTCGCCCATGCCGTTGACCGTTCGGACGCCTGGATGTTCCTCGTCGGTCGTGGTGTAGATGTTTTTTGCCAGCGTTTGTTTGTCGTATGTATATATCTCTTTGACGTCGAGCAACGCTTTGACGCCTGTCTCGTCGTTGGTGAGCATCACCGTGTCGCCCTCGTCGATGTCGGCGGTGTCGATGTCCAGCATGATGGGAATCGTCCACGGGACGTCGTTCGCCAGTCGCTTGTGATGGACGACGCTGTTCAGGTCGTCGCGGCAGAGGAAGCCGGTTAGCGGCGAGAACACGCCGTTGGCGATGTTGAGGATGTCCTCGGCGGTGTTGGTGTCAACGGTAAATGCGGGAAGCTCGCTGGCGCCTGCTGGCTCCTTTGATGCATGGCGGTTTATGAGGGTCCCGCCGTGTGGCTGTGGCATCGTTACTCCCTCAATCGAGGTAGCCGAGCGCCCGCAGGCGCTCCTTGACTTTTTCTTCGTCTTCTTCGCTGAATGCTTCGTCCTCTTCCTCGTCCATGTTGGCGATGACCTCGCGGAGGACGTAGGCCACGTAGCTGGACACCGAGTTGAAGCCGGTGCCCTCGATGCGCTCCTTGATTTTTTTGACCAGCGGCTTCGGCAGGGAAACCGTGGTGTATTTGGTTTCGTTCATGCTGTCACCGACGCTGTAATTAAATATTATTATAAAAGCCTTGCGGCCGGCGGCACAGCCACCTGATCACGCAACTGATCCTCAATCCCCCGCCACTGCACCCCGGCACACCCGGCGAGCTGCTGTAGCCTCTCCCCGCCGTCACCGATAGCCACCGATGCGGAGGGAGGGGTCACCCAGCAGAATCCATTCCTGCGCCGTCTTGGCGTCGATGGCCGTTGCACTGTCAACACTCGCATCCCAGTCAACCGGATAGGTATCCAGATAATCAGCGATGACGTTGCTCCAGATATCACCGAGCACCTCGGTGCCTTCCATCCCGTACTCGTGGAAGAAATGCGTATCCAGCCATTCAGACGCCTCACCGGTCACGCGGCTGGCCATCCACTTGTCCTCCTTAGTGTAGCCCAGCGCCGAGTACCCCAGCGTCGCGATGGAGCCACCACCGACCGTCCGGGTCAGCCACCAGCTCCAGCACTCAGGCCCGGTCTCACCCTTATAAAGATACTCATACCAGGTGTTAAACCCCTCGTATATCTTCAGGGCGTTGAGCACCGATATGTTGAACTGGCTGTTGTGACAGCCGCCCACCACGCAGACCGGCAGCATGTCCTCGTTGTCAAGCTTCCGCATCTGCCAGATATCGAGCCCGTCTACCCAGGTGTCGGCGTCACGCGGCGGATGGGTCGCCCAGGTCATCGGGCTGCCGTGCCCATCAAAGAAAAGGAAGCCGCATCCCTGGCTGACCGCCGAAATGACGTCCTCCGGCCCGGTCAACGTGCCGTCCGACGTCCACAGCTTCACGTAGTCAAAACCGGGCATCCAGTTCATCGCCCGCTGCGTCCCCATCTCGCCCTCTATCTGATCGCTCCAGTTAGCATTCGGGTTATCCGGGTACGTGTCGCCGGCGATACACACCATCCGGTCGAACCAGTCGGCGCCATAGGCGGTGTCCTCGTAGGTGATAATCTTGTCGACCACGACGTTGACCTCCCACTCCGCCCGGCAGGCCAGCCGGCCGACCGCCACGTCAGGATACAGGTCGAGCGGTGCATCCTCCGCCTCGTCGCCAATCCATTCAGCATAGACGCCATCATCATCGGTGTCCCAGCTCTGGAACTCGCCCCCGCTGCCATAGATATCAGCAAAATAGAGATCGCTCAAAAACGAGCGCTCCCAGCCGCTGCTCACCCCGCAGTGGGAATACCGGACGGGGCACCACCACTGCTCCTGCAGCAGACCGCCACGCCGACCGCCGACCAGCATCACGTAGCTGACACCCCAGTCATCGAGCGCGTTCTTGATAAAGTACTTGAGCTGCTCCGCACTGTCACGTCCCTTCACCTCGAAATACGTTCCCCCATATATCTCACCCAGTGACACCAGCTGCGTCGCCACGCCATGCCGCTCCTTGTGCTCCACGAGCCGCTGCAGGCTATCCGTCCACCGCCCCGGCGAGACCACCAGCAGGTCATAGGTATCCGCCGCTGCAGGCGACGTCGAGGACGACACGGCTGCCGGCTGCCGGCTGCCCTCCAGATGACCATGCAGCGCCGTCAGCGGCACAGCGACCACCACCGCCGTCATCACGACGCTAAACAGAACACTCCGTCGCATGTTTTCCCATATCGACACAGGCTATAAAAAGATATCCGGCCGTGGGATGCGTCTGCCGTGCAATGAAGCCGAAATGAAGAAAATTTATTATAGCGCAGGTCAATCCTGCCCTGCATGGACAACGCATCGCCGATGTACCTGTTCAGGCCGGTCACCAGCCTGATAGCGTCCCTGTCGGTGCTCATCGGTTCCATCATCGGCGTCGGCAGCACCCTCGTGCCCTACCTGACAGAGATGCTGCTCGCCGTCGCCGCTGCCTTCCTGTTCAGCGCCGGCGGATTCGCGCTCAACGACTACCTTGATAGAGACATCGACAGGGTAAATCATCCCCGGCGGCCCATCCCTGCGGGCACCATTTCGCCGCAGAACGCCCTCCGCACCGCCATCCTCCTGCTGGCGGCTGGCATCCTCGTCGCCGTCGGCATCAACTGGCAGGCTCTCGTTATCATCATGGCCGCGACCGTCGTGGCCGTCCTCTATGAAACGACGCTGAAGTATCGAGGCGTTGCCGGCAACCTCTCGATAAGTACGCTTGCTGCCTTGACGTTCCTGTTTGGCGGAGCCGCCGTCGACAAATTGATATCGCCCTTCTTTGCATCAGCCGTGGCCTTCCTGTTCATCCTGGGCAGAGAGATCATCATGGACGTGGAGGACATGGAGGGCGACACCGACCGCGTGACGCTGCCCCGGCGCATCGGCGCACCAAGTGCGACGGTGGTCGCTGCAATGCTCATTCTGGCGGCCGTGGGCATCAGTGTGCTTCCCTATCACCCGCTTGCATTGTTCGGCCTCGCCTATCTCCCGGTGGTGCTGGTAGCCGATGCAGTGTTCGTGTACGCACTCTTGATGGTGAAGAGACGCATCGAGATGGTGCGGGACATCACAAAGGCGGGCATATTCATCGCTCTCCTTGCGTTCGTTGTCGGCGCGGTCACGTGATCCCCCGGCGCGAGCTCTTCGCTCTCCAGAGAACAGGCGGCAGTGCGGCTGCCAAAAATAGTGAAAGACATATAAAGTATAAGGTGTTATAGTGGGGCACATGGCCGGCGAAAATATTATCCTGAATCCCAATGAGCCTCGCCACGAGTTCATGATTTACAAGGATAAAGCCCGGAGTGTCATTCTCAAGACCATCGAAGGAACGAGCGAATGCTTCTGGATACTGGGACAAACAGGCATCGGCAAAACGACGTTCCTCCAGTGGCTCGAGGAGTTCAGCCCGCTCTACAAGATCGAGCCCATCATGATACACGGCGGTGAGAATCTCACGCTCGAGGAAATGAAGAGCGAGGTTGAAGAGGCCATCCGCCCGTCATTTTTTTCACGTGTGTTCCTCAGGAAAAATGTCATCGACCGGCCCGTGCTGCTGCTGATAGACGAGGCCGAGTACATCAAGGACGAAAAAGTCTTTGAATACATCATCAGCAAACTAGACGACCCTGAGCTCCGCCTCTCGGTGGTGCTTGCCTCAGTCGACGTCGTGGATGACATCGTCGAAACGCATCTGAAGGGACGAGACATCGAAAAAATCCGCCTGACCATGCCCACCACCGACCAGGTGCTCGACATGACGAAACGACGCATCGAGGCAGCCGGCGGCGAAGGCTACCGTCCATTCGGGAAACAGATGGTGCAGGACATCGTTGAGGCATCGACCACCATCAGGGACGTCCTCATCAAGCTTGAAGAAGCGTCAAGGTGAAAACATGGATGAAAAAATAATGGTTGTCGACGATGAGTATGAGGTCGCAGACATCGTCAAGAAAATGCTCGAGTCAGAGGGATACGACGTCGTCGTCGCCAACAGCGGCGACGAATGCCTCGAAAAACTCGAGGGGGTCACGCCCGATCTCATCCTGCTCGACATCATGATGCCGGGCATGGACGGATGGGAGACCCTCAAGCACATAAAGACAGACGAGGACACCAAGGACATCCCCGTTTCAATGCTCACCGCCCTGCCCCTCACCCCTGACGATACGAAGGACAAGCCTCTGGACAGCATCGAGAACTACATCGTCAAACCGTTCACCAAGAAGGTCCTCCTCCACAAAGTCCACGACATCCTCGAGCGAAAAAAAGAAATCAACGAGATGTACGAAAAAATAAAAGACGAGGTCGGGACCGAGGAAGCAGAGGAATACAGGCGTCTCTCGCTGGCCGTCAACCGCCAGCGCCGCCTCGTCGGCGTCATCGTCGACTCGACCGTCAGCGAACTCAAGGACTCGGTCAAAAACCTGCTGGTAAGCCAGAAGCGGATGATAGAGATGATGAAGAAAAAAATAGAGGACATCGAGCGACAGGTGGCGGAGGAATCAGGCGACAGCTGATGCGACGCCACAGATGATGCTCCCCAGGGTAAACGAGGCGGCATAGCCCGCCGTCAGGGGAACAAGAAACGGGACCTTGGGCGTCACCCATATCCGCTCGTTGCCAAACACCGCCGGGTCGACATCCCGCTCCGGCAGCATACTTTTTGTACGGCGCCCGTCCTCGACGGACTCCATCGGCCAGACGTGACGGCCGGGGATGTCGCTGGCCCGCATCCGATACCCGACGAGACAATATGGAAATACAAGTTCTCCCCGCATTGCATTGCGAGCACATAACGCGATCGGGATGGCCAGATAGAGCAGCCCTGCATTGATAAAAACAGTCAATGGAAACGGAATGATCTGCACTCTCCACGTCCAGAGCGGCAGGCTGACTACCGAGACATCGATCTGTGGAACCAGCGGCACCAGCAGCGATATCGCGAGAAGAGCCTTTGCATCGGCTCCCCCCATGCCCGCCAGGAGGACGCCGAAGACGATGGGTAGCATCAGCAGCACCGACATGAGCACGGCTATCTGCTGTTCACGTGAGTACCCCGACACGATGAGCAGCATGACGCCGGCGGCGCCCATGACGAGCCACAGCTCGTTCCGCGCCTCACGGTACTTGAGATCCGTGTAGGAGGCAGCCAGCAGCACGGCCATGCCGACGGCGAAGCGGAGGACATCGAGCATGACGGCTAAATCATGCACCGGATATAACTATATCGCTTTGTCGCTCTGGCACTCTCTCCTGCCGGTCCGCGTCACTTGAACCGGCGCATCGCCAGCAGCACGATGAATATAGCCGCGATGGCCAGCAGCGCTGCAAAGCCCGGAGTCTCGGCGCTGCCCTCCTCCAGCGATATGTCGACCAGCTCGCTCTGGACGCCGTCGTCGCCGACAGCGCGGATGCTGACGGTGCCGCTGGACTGGCTGTCTGGCAGCTCGAGTTCAAGGGAGAAATTTTGCCGGGTGCCCGCCTGCATGGGAGCTTGCTCGGGGTAGACGCTGACGTTTGCTTCGCCGCTGGCTACCTCGATGTGTACGTTGTCGACCGTTCGGTTGAGGCAGTTCACCGTGACGATGGCCGTCGCGCGTCCGTTGGACAGCTCGATGGATGAGGGAGCTGAGAGCAGCAGCGTTGGCTCTCCGCCGCCGACGGTGACCGAGGCGGTGTAGGTGGCAGTGGTGCCGTTGTTGTCTTCGACCTGGAGTGTCACGCTGTAGGTGCCGTCTTCGGACCAGCTGTGCGTCGCGGTGGGCGCCGCCAGGTCTTCTTCATAGGTGCCGTCGCTGTTCCAGTCCCACCGGTAGAGAATGATGGTGCCGTCATCTGTGGAGGCGGAGGCGTCAAACGTGATGTCTTCACCGATGTCTGGATGCGCGGGGTCATAGGTGAACATGGCGGTCGGCCCCTTTGAGCCGGCTGTGTTCACCGTCACTTTTTTGCTGGTGCTTGCGCTCTTGCCCCCGGCATCTGTGACGGTCAACGTTATCTGGTAGGTGCCGTTCTCGGTATAGCTATGCGATGTCGTCTCGCCGCTTCCTGTCTCACCGTCGCCGAAGTCCCAGGTGTAGCTGGCGATGCTTCCCTGGTAGGGGTCGTAGGAGTCCGATGCGTCGAGGGATACCGCCGTGCCGACGGTGGGGGCAAGCGGGGTATAAGAAAATGATGGAATGGGGGGCGCATTGGAGACCGTGATTTGTCTGGTGGCCGTGTCCTCGCCGGCGTCGCCGCTCACGGTCAGCGTGACGGTGTAGGTCCCGGGGCTGGCGTAGGTATGCGTGGGTGATTTACCATCGGCATCCGTTGTTCCGTCGCCGTCGAGATCCCAGGAGCGAGTGTCGACGTCGCCGCTGGAGGTGTCGGTAAACTGGACCGGCTGACCGACATAGGCGTTGCCGGGAGCGTTGAACGACGCCGTCGGTGGCTCCGCGGGCCCGGCCCCGCCACCGCCCTCCCAGAGGATGTTGCCGTTCGGGTCATACTTGATGGTGTAATACTGGTTTTCTTGGTTGGCGTTGTAGCCGGCGACGATGACGTTGTTCTGCGAGTCGACCGTCACGGCCTTTGCTTCGCCGACGAAGGATTCCTGCTCTATCCATTTTTTGTTTAGGCTGTTATCGTATTTTATCGTGCAGAAATGCTTGCTCCCGCTCACCGTCGACCCGGTAATAATCACGTTGTCAGCGTGGTCGACCGCGATGTCCAGGGCGCTGTTCTTGCCGTCGCCGACATTTCGGAGGTCTTTCTTTTGCTGCTCGCCGTTCTTATCGTATTTGACGGTCAAAAAATCCTGGCCGGGTCGGCCGCTTGAGTGACCGGTGACGAAGATGTTGTCGTTGGAGTCAACGGCCAGGCCGGAGGCGCTCTCGTTCGTGTTTTTGCCGTGATAGAAGAACGGGTCTCCGAGGGGCTGGAGATTTGTGTCGTAGCGTTGTGTGCAGTAGGCATCGTAGTTGGGGCCGTCAAAGCCGGTGGAGCCGGTCACTACGACCTCTCCGCCGCCTGTGAGTGCCACACCCGTCCCCATGTCAGCGTTGTCGTCGTCGTTGTCCTTGACATTCAATATGTGCTGATTCATTTTTTTGCCGTTTCCCCCGGAGCATTTGATGGTCCAGAAGTCGGTGGTTGCCGCGTTGCCGCCGACGAGCTTGATGGTCACGCCGGTTACAAAGATGTTGCCGGTCTGCTCGTCGACGGTCACGCGCCACGGCACGTCGGACAGGCCGTAATCATACTGGTGTTTCCATAACACCTGCTTGCCGTCATCTGAATATTTTATCAGGAAATAATCCATTTGCGGGAGCGTCTGGGTCCCGGCTTTCCCCGTGGCCCCGGCGACGATGACGTTGCCGCTGGCATCGACCGCGACGTCTTTGCCGATGTTTTGACTGTATTCCTTACATTCCCGCCGCCATATCAGATGACCGTCGCTGCCGTCATATTTCTCGGTGCGGATAATCCATTTCTCCGCGGCGCTGTCGTACACCTCGCCGGTCACGATGACATTGTCGTCGCCGTCGACGGCCACGCCGTTGATGGACATCGTCCTGTCCTGCTGCTGTATCGTTGGAGCCGCGCCGCCGCCATCTGCAACTGACAGCCCGGACAGGGAAAGCGTCACTACGATGAGAAAGGCACATATCTGGATGTAGGTGTTTCGTGTCATTGTTTTCGACCTCAAAGAGAGCGGGGGTTCCCCCGATTGTTGGTGTATTCTCTTTCCCTTTAAAAAAAATGTGGTACAGTCGTCGAAGCAAATCTATCCGGTTCTCGCCACCTCGTTCTCCATGGCGACGGCGTCCACCCGGACGTCATGAGGTTCCTGCGGTAGCTGCCTGAGCATCTGGAATCGATACGCGAGGGCAACGGCGCTTCCATCGATGCGCTGTAGCAGCCCGTCGTAGTAGCCGCCGCCGTAGCCGATGCGGTGCCCCTGGCGGTCGAAGGCGACGCCCGGGACGAGTGC
Source organism: uncultured Thermoplasmatales archaeon (assembly GCA_964414415.1). Classification (GTDB taxonomy): domain Archaea; phylum Thermoplasmatota; class E2; order UBA202; family DSCA01; genus CAZESS01. The sequence goes on from CAYPWJ010000003.1 coordinate 27,479, forward strand.
GAGGTCAACTTCGCGGGCAGATCGCTGCCTGATGCAGCCTGGCTGTGGCTCAAGGATGCCGTACGCGCCGGTGGACAGCTCGCTCCAGTCCTGTAATTCGGAGAGCATCATGCTACGCGTTTCTCTGCTGGCAACGACGGGCACCAGTACCTGCCGTGCATCGTCAGCGAGCAGCGACCGGATGCAGCCGTGGGTGTTGACCTCGGTTCCGAAGGATATATAGGAGAGCACGACCGTGGCATCCCGGAATTCCTGCATCCCGTACAGTGTATCAAGCACCTGGTTGCTCCGCTTGAGTACTTTGAATGCCGGCAGAGCGTTCCGCCGTTCAAGCATCTCCTCGCGGATGTGACGCTTGCGCTCCTGCAGCGTGGTCATCTACAGGTCGAGGATGTCTTCGATGAGGTCGAGGAGCCCGTAGATGTCCTGCACCTGCAGGTCACCCATGTGGCCGATGCGGAACGTCTGTTCCTTCAGGTCGCCGTAGCCGTTGGAGATGCGGATGTTGTGCTTGGCCAGTTCCTCCGACAGGTCGGCGACGGAGATACCGCGGGTGTTCTCGATGCAGGTGAGCGTCTTCGACCAGTATCCCTCCTCGGGGTAGATGTCAAAGTATTGCTGTGCCCATCGCTGGGTGACGTCCGCCATCTGTGCATGCCGCTCGAAGCGATGCTCGATGCCTTCCTCCTCGACGATGTGCTCGAGCTGCGTGTCGAGGGCGTACAGCTGCGAGATAGCCGGGGTAACCCGGGTCTGATTGCGCTTGTGATACTTGTATAGCAAGGGAATGTTGAAGTAGTAGCCCCGGTCGAGCTCGTCGGCGCGCTGCAGCATGTCGTCGCTGACCGCCGCGACGGCGAGGCCGGACGGCAGCGCAAAGCATTTCTGGACGCCGGCGAGGACCATGTCGATGCCGAGCTTGTCGACCTCGATTTTGGCGCCGCTCATGGCGGAGACGGCGTCGACCAGCAGAAGCACGTCTGGATAGTCGTTCACGACCTCGGCGATTTCCTCCAGCGGGTTCATCATGCCCGTCGAGGTTTCGTTGTAGACGAGCGTGACTGCATCATATTCGCCGGTGTCGAGCTGCTCCCTGACCATGTCGGGCTTGATGGCGGTGTCCCAGTCAAGCCGGAAGGCGTCGCAGGGAATCCCGTTTTTCTCGGTAATCTGGTGCCATCGCTTTGAGAAGGCGCCGTTTACCAGGTTGAGGCACTTGTTGCGGACGCCGTTGATGACGGCGGTTTCCATCGCCCCGGTCGAGGAGGAGGTCAGCAGCAGCACGGGATTGTCTGTATACAGCAGCTGCTGCAGCTTGGACTGGATGGACGCGTAGAGCTCACCGAATTCCTCCGACCGGTGATGTATCTGGGGCGTGGACATGGCCTGGAGCACTTCTTCCCTTACCTCTGTGGGGCCGGGCGTAAACAGCTTCTGATGCATAGGAGACGTATGGAAAAACGTTACTTAAAATTATCTCCATCGCGCCGTCGGGGTCTGCCGACCCGATACAGCACCGATACAGCAGCTGCACTGTGGGAGTTAATTTTAAATATCCCCATAACATTTGAGAAGTGGAGGCCATAAAATGAGGAAACATAAGGCAAAAGCAGTATTGGGAGTGTTGGTAGCGGTGCTCATGGTAGCATCTGGTTTCGCTGCCGTTCCCATGACTGCTGACCAAAAACAGGCTACAGTATCATCGCCGACAGAGCCAAAGGAGGAGATTGATCTCAACACCGACGACGGAGACGACAAGCCGTACGTGCTTGACCAATCCGTACGCGAGGTACCTGAATCGAGCACGAGCAGCACAGTGAGCCAGGAAGCCGACGACGTAAATTACAATACCGACGTGGGCAACAGCATCTACAGCGCTGCGCCCCTCTACCCGGGAGAGCCCAACGACAAGGCGCCTGGCAGGGGAACCGAAGGACAGCTCGATCCCGGTGGCGACACCACCGACTGGTACTACTTCGCCGTGGCTGAAGGACAGACCATCGAAGGGTCCATCTCGAACTTCGAGATGGAGCTCAAGGATCCCAGCGGCGAAAACACGCTTGCATCCGGCACCTCGGTCAGTGCCACCGCCGAAAAAACGGGTAACTATTTCCTTCGCGTGTACACCCCCGAGGGTGCGAGTGCAGGCAGCTACGAGCTTAACCTTGCGGTCAGCGGGCAGGACGACGCTGGCAGCGGCGGCGACGCCGGTAACAGCATCGACAACGCGGCATCCGTTTCACCGGGTAGCTATCAGGGGTACCTCGACAGCAACGACTGGTCTGACTGGTACAGCTTTGACGCCGGCAACGGCGAGGGCATCATCGTGGACCTGAAGATCAAGGGCATCAAATCCGATTTCGACGTCCATCTCTACAACCCGGACGGAGAGATGGTGCACGAAGCGATGTATTACGGTGACGACACCCTCGAGTATCCAGCGGACATGTCGGGCACGTGGACCATCGAAATCGACATCTGGCCTGGTTACGACGAGTCGAAGTGGCCGGATGACTACTTCCTGTACGGCTCCGGTCCATATGAGTTTGAGCTGCAGGTCGGCGGCTCCGCGGATTCGCCGCCGGGCCCGATACCGCAGCCGGATGTGAAGCCCATTGCGCAGACCTTCAAGATCGCTGATGACCCGACCAGCAACAAGGACGAGTTCGCCTATGCTGCAGCGGTACCGGCCGCAAACTACCTTGACGGCGGCCAGCGGTACGTCTCACCCATCGTCTACACCGGTGACGACAGCAAGACCTGGTGGTATGGCACCGTCGACAATACGACGCAGTATCTGCTCGACGACTGGAATACGTATCTGCAGCGGCACGGCAAGACCGCTACGGAATACACCGTGGAGAACGGTGACCCCGTCCAGGAAGCGGCTGATATCGCCACCGAGCACTGGGATTCCGCTGATACGGCCGTTGTCGTCCCCGACGGCAGCAACAGCGACATGAAGGACAGCGTCAACGCAGTGGTTGAACAGAGCGGCGTTTCGCTCAGCACGACACCTGAGCAGATGAAGCTGTCACCGGATTCCTCTAAATTCATCGATGTCGGCGGCAGGAAAGCCGTCCCCATGTTCCTGGGTAACAGCGTCGGTGGTATCCATATGGAGGCGACCGGCGATGGCTTTTCCATGGACACCGGCATCCTGACGCCGCGATATGAGAACGTCCAGGAGGACTGGTGGCCCTATCCGTACGACACGAGCGGGCCGGACTCCGACACGTTTTATCCGCTGATAATGCCGGGCGTGTACGCTCCATATGTCACCGGCACGAGCGGCATGGAAGAGCTCATCATCAACAAATACCCGGGCAGGCGGTACGAGATCCCTGTTGAAGACTCGCAGTCCAGCATAAACGTCACCATCACCACCGACAGCCCGTCCACGACGATGGTCTACCTCGTCGACCCCGAAGGTGTAATGCGACGGCCGAACCTGCCGCACTGGGTCGGCGAGCCAGAGCCGATCCACTACTGGAACGGCGGCCACTGGGAACACAACTTCGACGAATTCCGCAAGTGGCGACCAGAGCCAAAGACGACGCGTTCCGTCGAGATGCAAAACCCGAGCGAGGGTACCTGGCACGCCGTCGTGGTGCAGCATCCGACCGGAGAGACCGGCGGTTCAGTGAGCTTCGACATCACGGCAGAGGTCAGGACGCACAACAAGGACAGATGCAACGCTGAGCTCTCGGCGGCCAATGGCGCCGTGCTCGCGTCGCTCAACCATGCGCCGCTGCTCTACGTCGGCCCGAACGAGGTGCCCAAGGCAACGCAGAACGCCCTCGAGGAGCTGGACAATCCAAACATCATCTATGTCAACATCGGTGAAGCAAGCGCTGCCAACCCCGATGCATCGACGACCTACACGACGATGCAGGAGGTCGTGGACGCCATCAAGGGATACGACGCATCCGAGAACTATATCACGGTGACGGCGACCGCGTCGCTCAATGGATTCTTTGCACCGTCGGCCATGATGGCCGCCTACCACGGCAGCCCGGTCTTCGACATCGGCAGAGAAACGCCGGCAGCGGTCAACCGCCTCGACAAGGCGCGGGTGACCACCTACGAGATGGGCGACTACTATCACGGCTGCCTGGCGACGGGCCATCTGCACAAGATGGGTCATCCGTTCGACATGGTGGACACGCTCAAGAACCTTATTACCGACCAGTCGCTGCCGCCGATCGGCTTCGATCAGCACAGGCGATGGTTCGGCGGAGCGCAGGAGGCCATCTACGGTAACATCACGGCCAAGTACGGGCTTGACAACGAGGGCAAAGAGGCGTACATGTTCGTGGCTGACAGGATGCAGGTCATCCGTGATCCTGTATGCATGGTGATGAGCGGCAACGAGTCATACGCCGGGCAAATCATATTCGATAACGTGGCGATGGACACCGCACAGATATGCCGGGACATCCTGTATCCGGCGATCATCTACGCGAACCCGGGCAGGAACGTCACCTCGTCGATACTGATGAACTTCCCGGACGGCCGAACGTGGACGACCAACGACGGCGTCTCGCACTCGGTCAAGTCATCGCAGCGGGTGAAGGAGACCTTCAGCTCCCACGGACGCTTCTATAGAGGTCACTCTCAGTGGGACAACATGCTCGAGGAATACAACAGCGGCACATTGCTCTCGTACTATTCCGGTCACGGCACTGGCGGCTCCGGTATCTCCTTCATGTGGGAGAACATTGAGGAGCAGTTCCCGCTGGCCGAACCGCGACATGAGAGCCTCAAGGACTTCGAGTGGTGGGACGGCTGGCGCGGCTACATGTACGACGACACCCGGACGAAGACCCCGCGCTGGGGCGGCTTCACCTGGTACAATGCGCAGGAGCCCAACCTGTACGACCTGGTGCACTTCAAGTACGTCGACAAGTACTTTGAGAACCTGCACAGCGAGATGGAACTCTGGATGTCCTGTACGACGGCCTCGCATATGGGCCCGAACATCTATCTGGAGCACGGTGCGGCGCTGTACTACGGCAACGGCGGCACAGGCCTGTGTCCGCAGGAGGACCTGCTCGACGACAACATGATGGAAAGCATGCTGATACACGGCAAGAACATCGGTGAGGCGTTCTCGGATGAGGTCTGGCTGCATCAGCGTGACTTCACCACCGACGATCCGACGGCGATGTACGGCGGCTCCTCGATGACCGTGACGAACATCCAGATGATATTCGGCGACCCGACGATGCGGCCGTACAGCCCCGAGTGGACCGAGCCGACACCGGTCGAGCCATAAACGAAAACGACCACACCCCTTTTCCCTCTTTTTCTCAATTTTTCTTTTTCTGTACAGAGGCGAGTGGGTCAATCCATAACTATATAAATAAACGATTGTTAATGACATGATGAAAATATGAAACACATAGCCATCTGCATCGCTCTCATCCTCGCGGCACCCGCCGCGTTGAGCGCACCCGGCCATATCGGCGCAGTTCCCGCCGAAGGACCCGGCGACGAGCATCCGTCTGCAGCGCCCCGCATCACAGGGCAGCACGCCGCAGCCGCGAACAATACAACGTGGTCCATCGAGACGGTGGATGGCCTTGGGAAAACCGGCATGTATACGGACATCGCCTCCGGGCCGGACGGAGCCATGTTTATCTCCTACCACGACTTCCTGCGCGGAGACCTCCGATGCGCGTATCAGACTGACGGTGCCTGGAACGTAGAGGAAGTGGACACGACCGGAGATGTCGGTGCCTACACCTCTATCGATGTCGGCAGCGACGGCCAGCCCTGCATCGCCTACTACGACGAAACGAACAAGGACCTCAAATATACCGTGCGTGACAGCGATGGATGGACCGTTGAGACGGCGGACGCCAGCGGGGACGTGGGACGCTATGCATCGCTTGGCCTCGATGGACAGGGCACACCACACATCGTGTACTACGAGGCGAGCGGCCAGAACCTGCAATATGCCACCCGGATGGATGGAAGCTGGCACATCGAGACCGTGGCCTCCGAGGGAAACGCAGGGAGATACGCGGCGATAGCCATCGACGGAGCAGGACAGCCGCACTGCACCTACGGCCTTGATGAGACAACGCTGATGTATGCGCGTCGCACCGCCGATGGATGGCAAAGCAGCCAGGTGGACAGCGACATAAAGCTGTTCGAGTCAACCGCCATCGCGATGGAAGGCGGCACGCCACACGTCAGCTACTTTGACATCTCCGGTGACCCTAACTGGCGGCTGCGGTATGCCACCATCACCAACGGTCAATGGAGCACCGAGGTGGTTGACCCCACTATCTACGGCTTCTGGAACGAACGCGGCCTCGACATCGCCGTCCGTGACAGCGTCGTGCACATCGGCTACTTCCACTGGGACGACTGGAATGTCGGCTACGCCTACAAGCACGGAGACACATGGACAACCGAAATCGTTGAAAGCCAGGGCGACGTCGGCGCCTTCACTGCAGTCACGCTGGACAGCCAGGGATACCCCCACCTGAGCTACATGGACAGAAGCAACCTGGCTCTCAAATACGCCTGGAAAACGGCGTATGCGCCTGCCAGACCTGACAGGCCAGCGGGACCCGACCAGGGGAGAACCGGTACAGCATATACGTATGTTGCCTCCACCGTGGATCTCGATGGCGACGAGATGCAGTACGGCTGGGACTGGAACGGCGACTACACTGTCGACCGATGGACGACATTCCAGCCCTCGGGAGAAGAAAACGAAGCGGTGCATACCTGGGACACCGACGGAACATATACAGTCCGGGTGAAGGCCCGAGACAGCACGGGCCGTGAAAGCGACTGGTCGAAACCGCTGCAGGTTTCCATGCCGTATCGCTGGTCCCGGCCGGCGACATCGATATGGCAGTGGCTCACGGAACACATCTCGTTTCTCGCTCCTCCGCTTTCAGGAGACATAAACACATAATTTTTTAAATGGGCATGTGCGTCTGCCTGACAGGCAGCTAATAAAAGTTAAATATATCGCCTCGATATGGAGACAGTGGCAATATACCGGAGGGGCGGTTGCCACGGTATTTTACCACCTCCATCTCCCAGCCCCTCCATTTTTACACTCCAGCAGTCGCAAGGCCCCCGGCTGTCGGCTGCAACAAATTTTATGAAAGCACCCTGCATTATCGGTCATGATAGAGAAAACAATCGGTCAGGTGCTGGACGAAACCGCAGAGAAATATCCCGGGCAAGATGCCCTCGCCTACGTCGACGGACCGCGCTACACCTACCGGGAGTTCAAGGATGCCTGTGACCGCGTCGCGAAGGGGCTCCTGCAGCTCGGGATCGAGCCCGGGGACCACGTGGCCGTCTGGGCGTACAACGTCCCGGAATGGGTCATCCTGCAGTTTGCCACCGCTAAAATCGGGGCTGTCCTGGTGACGGTCAACATCTACTACAAGGCACACGAGCTCGAATACCTGCTCAAGCAGTCCGATGCAAAGGCACTGTTTCTCGTCGACGGCTTCAGGGACGTCGACTACGTCGACACCGTCTACCGGGTGGCGCCCGAGCTGCGCGAGGATGAGCGCTCGGATGACCTCCCGTATCTCGAGCACGTCGTGTTCATCGGCGATGAACAGCATGAAGGCATGCATACCTTCGCCGACATACGGGAGATGGGAGCCGGTGTAGACGACGACGCACTCATGGAGGTACAAGAAAGCCTGGATTGCCACGAGACAATCAACATGCAGTACACCTCCGGGACGACGGGCTTCCCGAAGGGCGTAGAGCTCACTCATTACAACATCGTGAACAACGCTTACTGGGTGGGCAGATACCTCGGCCTGAGCAGCGACGACCGGATGTGCATACCGGTCCCGTTTTTCCACTGCTTTGGCTGCGTCATGTCCACGCTCAACTGCGTGATCTACGGCGCCACCATGGTTCCCATCGAGACGTTCGACGCAGGTCGGGTGCTGCAGGCCGTTCACGAGGAAAAATGCACCGTCATCCAGGGCGTCCCCACCATGTTCATCCGTGAGCTCAACCATCCCGACTTCGAGAGCTATGACACGACGTCGCTCCGCACCGGCATCATGGCCGGGGCCACCTGTCCCATGGAGGTCATGAAGCGCGTGATGGACGACATGCACGTCGAGGAGATCACCATCTGCTACGGCCTCACCGAAGCGTCGCCGGTCATCACACAGACGAAGCGTGACGACCCGATAGAGAAGCGCGTTGAAACGGTGGGCAGACCGCACCCGCCGGTGGACGTCAAGATCATCGACCCCGAGACAGGCGAGGAACAGCAGCCCGGCGAACCCGGCGAGCTCGTCGCACGGGGCTACAACGTCATGAAGCGATATTACAAGATGCCGGAGGAGACCGACGAGACCATCGAGGACGGCTGGCTGCACACCAAGGACCTGGCGGAGATGGACGAAGACGGCTACATCAGCATCATCGGGCGGGTCGACGACATGATCATCCGCGGCGGCGAAAACGTCTACCCCCGCGAGATTGAGGAGTTCCTCTACACCAACCCCAAGGTCAAGGACGTGGCGGTCGTCGGCGTCCCCCACGAGGAATACGGCGAAGAAGTCGCGGCGTTCATCCAGCTGCGGGAAGGCGACGAAGCGACGGAGGAAGAGATAAAGCAGTTCTGCCGCGACAACATCGCTCGCTACAAGATGCCCAAGTACCTCTTCTTTGTCGACGAGTTCCCCATGACCGCCAGCGGCAAGATCCAGAAATACAAGCTCCGGGACAGCGCCGAGGAACGGCTGCAGGACTGACCATGCGCATCGCCCACCTGTCAGACATCCACTACAGCAAGAGCTGGATGTTTCTTCGCGACAGCCTCCAGCAGTGCATCGACCGCGTCAACCGTGAGGCGCCGGACATCGTTGTCATCACTGGAGACATCACCGACTACGGGCTGCAGCGAGAATTCCAGGGAGCTAAAACGGAACTGGAGCGCATCACGGCGCCCCGCCTCATGGTGCCCGGCAACCACGACAGCCGGCACGAGGGATACAAAACATTCGAGGAGCATTTCGGCCCACGCTTTTTCACTGCGGAGCACGGCGGCTACCGATTTGTCGGCATCGACAGCAGCGAGCCCGACATAGACACGGGCCACGTCGGCCGGGAGCAGTTGCGGTGGCTCGGAGAGCAGCTCACTGACAACGCCGTCGTGTTCCTCCATCATCACCTGGTGCCGGTCCCCTACACGGGCCGGGAGCGAAACGTGCTGGTTGACGCCGGCGAGGTTCTCAGGCTGCTCGACAGCTGCAGCGTGCCGCTCGTCCTGAGTGGCCACAAGCACGTCCCCTGGGTGTGGAACCTCAACGGCATGGCGGTCTCGACAGCGGGTACCGTCTCTTGTGAGCGCACCGGCGCGTCGCAGTCGTTCGACGTCATCGACATCACCGACGACTTCATCCGCATAGACAAAGTAGGTATAGCAGAGGGGGAACGCACCAGCTACCGCGTGCCCCGGAAATGAGACGACAAAAAGAGAAGGGTATTTATAGCCACGACAAAATAAGCCGAGGAGGGATGCGATGAGAGACGACGAGAAGTACCTGTTTTCACACCGTGAGATGATGCTGGTGGCCGCCGTCGCTGCGCTCATCATCGGCGTCGGCGTCATCAGCGCGTTTCCCGCCGGCCTCCATCTCTCGCCATCCTACGAGGTTTCATACGCTGGAACTGACACGACGCTGCTCACCGGCGACATCGATGTCGACGGTGGCATCACCGGGACCATGGCGGTACACAATATCACCTCCTGGCGCATCGCGGCGGTCGGCCCGGTCAATCTGACGGTTCTCGGCGGTGACACAGAGACGTTTGACAGCCCCACCGTTTCCATCAAAAGAGGCGACGGCGGCATGCTGAACGGCACGATGTCCATCGCTGCCCCGCTCAGTCCTGGAGCGGCTGTGTTCAACGGCAGCCGGAACGGCACCTGGGCGTTCACCGCACCTCACATACCACTCGAGATTGCTGCGCAGACGACGCTCACGATGACCCGTGCAACGATTGCAGTCGACGGTGAACCGGTGGCCGACAACGAAAGTGTCTCCCTTGTCATGGGAGGCAACGCCAGTGGAGCGGTTGCTGCCGACTACTGCGTGGTGTCCTCCCGGGATACAGTAGCGCTGACAGTCGAGCAGAGCGGAAGCTTCAACCGCACGCTGCTGGACATGCTCGGCGAGGAGCTGCCGCCGCTGCCCGTGTCGCTGGACGGCGCAGCTGCGGTCCTGCCGGATAACGGCACCACGCTCATGGTGGACGGTGGCGAGCGGCGATGCGACACCGTCTCACTGCTGCGTGGAACCTGGAATGCCTCCTTCAGCCACAAGGCTTCCCTGCGGGGTACAGCACAGCTGGTGTTCCTCGACGGGTCGCTGTACAGCCCGGCGGACGCGACTGTGTGGTTCATCCCGGACAAGCTCCTCGGGCTGTGGCCGCTCGCTCTGGGCATCTGGCTGGTGACGTCGTTCCTGCGACGGCGCTACCTGCAGAATCGGGAGCCATACGACCGGAATGTCCACTGGCTGGCGATACTCGTGCATCTATTGGTCCTGGCGGTCACGTTCTTCCTGTGGGACGCCGAGGTACGCTACCTCTTCGGCACAAGCCTGCTCGATACTGCTGCAGCTGCGGTTTCGACGGGCTCAACGTCGCTGGCGGCCTGGACGGTTGCCCCGCTCGAACTCGTGCCCTGGTTTATCGGGCTGGCGCTCATCGCGCTCCCCGTCAGAGTCATCCTGAGCGCAGTGTTCCGCCTCGTCGGCTTCGACATCCTGGGCGGCGGCATCGCCAAGGCTGCCGGGCTCCTGTCGCTCCTGTTCATCGGCGCGCTTTACATCCCGTTCTTCCTGAACGTGACCGTGCTGGCGCTGCTTCGCAGCATGCTGGGAGTATAGATGACCTCGCCCTGCTACGGCCGGCGGGCGCTGCATCTGCCTGCCATCGATGCCGCCGTCGTCGCGGATCTCCACATCGGCATCGAGTATGAGCTCTCGCTGACGGGTGCCAACATCCCGTCGCAGACCGCGTCGCTGGCGGCGCGATGCAGCGAGCTGTGCAAGGACCTCGACGCTGCAACGTTGCTCATCGCCGGAGATCTCAAGCACATGATCACGGCGGAGGGTGACTCGGAGGAGCATGACAGGGCGATGCGGCAGGAGCGCTGGGACCTCCGCTCGTTTTTGGGCTCGTTGTCCGGCTGCAGCGTGGAGCTGGTGAAGGGCAACCACGACGGCGGACTTCGCTCCTCGCCGACGCTGGAGGTGCACGACGGCCGGGGGATTCGCCGCGGCGACCTCGGCATCGCGCACGGTCATGCATGGCCCGCTGACGAGGTGATGCAGGGCCGGGTGCTGGTGATGGGACACGTGCACCCCGTCGTCCGCCTCAGAGACGACCTGGGGTTCTCGACGTCCAAGCCGTGCTGGCTCCGTGCGCCGTTGCTGCGGGATGCAGCCCGGGAGCGGTATCCGTCGGTGAACCCGGACCTGGAGGTCGTCGTCATGCCGGCGTTTAACCCGCTGTGCGGCGGGATGGCAGTCAACACCGAGGGCATCCTCGGGCCGCTGCACGGCGTCGTCGACGTCGACGCTGCTGAGGTATACCTGCTTGACGGCACCCACCTGGGGAGCGTTGCATCCCTGCGGCTGTAGAGCAGAAGCTTTTTATCCTGCATCTGTATTATCACGCGATATCATGAAAATACTGGTGACGGACCCGGTTGCAGATGAAGCCATGGATATGCTCCGGGAACAACACGAGGTGGCGTTCAACGAGCTCACCGGCACCGAGCTCGCAGCTGAAATCGGTCCATATCACGGTATCATGGTCCGCAGCGGCACGCAGGTGACACGCGAGGTCGTTGAGGCCGCCGACAACCTCAGGGTCGTCGGCCGTGCAGGTATCGGCGTCGACAACATCGACCTCGAGGCGGCCAGCGAACGCGACGTCAAGGTCGTCAACGCGCCGACCGGTGCCACGCCGTCAGTGGCGGAGCTCACCATCGTCCACATGCTGGCCCTCGCACGGCATCTGCCCCGAGCAGACAGGACGATGAAAGCCGGTGAATGGGCGAAGAAACAGCTGAAGGGCACCGAGCTCAAGGGCAAGACCCTCGGCCTGGTCGGCTGCGGCAACATCGGCACCCTCGTCGCGGAGTACGCGCAGGCGCTGGACATGACCGTCGTCGGCTACGACCCCTACCTCTCCCAGGAGGAGCTGGCTGAGGCCGGCATCGAGAAAAAGGACTTCGACGAGATCCTCAAGATGGCGGACTACGTGTCGCTCCACGTGCCTCACGTCGAGGCGACGCATCACATCATCGACGCCGAGGCGCTGCAGACCATGCAACGTCACGCCTGCCTGGTGAACTGCGCCCGCGGGGGCGTGGTCGACGAGGATGCGCTGTATGAGGCGCTCGTCGACGGCGAGATCGCCGGCGCGGCGCTGGATGTCTACGAGGAGGAGCCGCCCGGGGAGACGAGGCTGGCGGAGCTGGACAACGTCGTAATGACTCCGCACCTCGGCGCCGCTACCAGAGAAGGACAGGTGCGCGCGGGAACGGTCTGCGCCGAGCAGATGCTCATGGTGCTCAACGGCGAGACGCCTGACTTCTGGGTCAACCGGAACGAATAAAAAATCGGCGCGTCAGTCGTAGTCGTTGCTTTCCTCTGCCTCGGGAGCCACGCCTTCCTCGCTGATGTTCGTTATTATCTGCATCGGTGTAGGTATCCTGAACTTCGGCCAGAGTGACGTGTTGGTGAAGCAGGAAAACTCGGTGACGTAGTACTCGTGGTCCCGGCTGATGACGCCCTGCAGCGTGAAAAATATCTCCCGTCGTTTCTCCAGGGCGAGGTCGCCGTCTGTGATTTCGACGATGGACCCTTCGGCATTGATGGCGTCGGATCCCTCCAGCATGACCTCGAGGTTGAAGATGCATTCAGCGACTTTTTCCTCGTCCTCCACGATGTCGCCCATGCCGATGTAGAGGCCGGGGAAGCTGGACAGCTCCTGCTCCATGGAGGTAAACACGCCGCGTACATAAATATTTTAACTCCAGGCCCTTGAAGCACATGGACGTCATCTCCTCGGTCGGGCATTCAAACCGCGGCGCCGACGCGTTCATCGAGCTGCTGCAGCGACACGGCATCGAAGCGGTCGTCGACGTCCGCCGGTGGCCCCTGTCACGATGGCCGCAGTTCAACCATGATGCGCTCAGGTATCTGCTCCGGGAGAACGACGTCGGTTATGTCCACCTTGAGGCGCTGGGCGCCCGCCGCGAGCAGGGCTACACGGCGTGGATGCAAAGCGAGGCGTGGCAAGAGGCATACCGGCGGCTCGTTGACCATGCACGCCGGCAGCCCACGGCGTTCATGTGTACGGAACGCCAGCCGCAGCGGTGCCACCGTCGCTACATCGCCCGCCGCCTCGCCCGGGATGGATGGCGGGTCGTCCACCTCGTCGACAGCGGCGTGGCGCAGGCGACGCTTGGCTGACAGCCGATGCCGGAACGCTTTTAAGACATCTGGCTATACCATACGGGAGGGAAACCATTTTTGACGTCCTCGAAGCAGTCATCCCCTACATCAGCGGGCTGTACACCCTTCCCTGGATAGCTGTCGGCTTCGTCGGCAACCTGCTGCTCAGCCGTATCTTCGGCGAAGAACGCGTCGCGGCGACGATGAAAAAAATCGGGCTGGTGCTGCTCTTCGTGTTCATCCCCATCCTGCTGTTCAAGCTCTTCCTGAACATCGACTTCCGGGCGAAGGAACTCGACTTCGCCGTGCTCGCCCTCGCCGCCATGGCCTTCCTGTACCTGATAGCCTACCTGTACGCCAGGCGGCAGGCTCCACGGTTCACCGACGGCGGCGGCGAGCGGCTGCATTTCATGAAGACAACCATCGTCAACCAGGGACGGAGCGCCGCCTTCTTCGGGAGCGCCATCCTGGCCATCGAGGAGCTGCGTATTCCTGCCGGTATCTATATTACTCTCCTCGGCATCTATCTGTTCGCCATCGTGCCGTATCTGCTGGCGCATCTCCACGGTCGGGAGGCCGCTGCCAGCGAGACTAAAAACCCGTTGCCTCGTTTTTTACGTATCTTCCCCTGGTACCTGGCCGCCTTTCCCATAGCGGCGACTGTTTTCCATGCGCAGACCGGCGTTACGACCTCCACGTATGAATGGGGCGTCCTGCTGGACTTCGCTGCAGCGATAACAATCCCGGCGGCGCTGTACTACGTCGGTTCAAGTATCAAGCTGTCGGACGTGACGCCTGAAAAGCTCCGGCAGCTGTTTTTTGTCCGTGCGGGCGAGCTGGCGAAGGTTCGGATGCTCCTGCTGCTCACCTTGGTCGTCACGCCTGCCGTCGTTGCAGTGCTGTTCGGCTCGCTCTGGCTGTTGGGGCTCATTCCGGCGGCGTGGCTCGCGGTGCTGCTGCTCAACGCGGTGCTGCCCATCACGAGCACCAACATGTTCCTGGCGCCGTACGGCATCAACGAAAAGGTGACGGCGCTGTCGGTGACGTGGTCGACGCTGTTTTCGCTGCCGCTGTTCGTCGCGCTTTATTACGTGATGGCCCTGCTGTTTGGGTAGTTATTCCTCGACGACCCGCTGGGCTTTGCCCATGCTCCGGGGAATCGTCTCTGGCTCGACGACCTCGACCGGGATGTGGAGGTTGAGCACCGCGTAGATGTCCTCCTCTATCTGCTCCGCCAGCTCGTCGAGGTTGCCCTGGCGGTGGCGCTTCCGGGTCGGCTCGAGTTTGACCGAGAGCGTCGTCAAACCGCGCTTGTCTTTCTTGATGAGCTGGTAGTGGCCGCTGGCGCCCGGCTGCTGCATGATTATCTCCTCGAGCTGGGAGGGAAACACGATGACGCCCTTTATCTTCATCATGTCGTCGCTCCTGCCCTTGATGCGGGAGATGACTGGCAGCGTCCGGCCGCACTTGCAGGGCTCCTCGGTATATTCGGCGATGTCGCCGGTGCGGAAGCGCAGCGCCGGGAAGCCTTCCTTGGTGATGGTGGTGAACACGAGCTCTCCCTCGTTGCCCGGAGGCAGCTGTTCGCCGGTCTCGGGGTCGATGATCTCGGTGAGGAAGTGATCGGCGTTGACGTGCATGCGCTGTTCCTGGCATTCGGTGACGACGCCTGGGCCGATGATCTCCGTCAAGCCATAATGCTCGTGGGCCCGGATGCCCCATTTTCCCTCGATTTTTTTGCGCATCTCGTCGCTCCATGACTCGGCGCCGAAGAGCCCCAGCCGGAGCTGGAAGTCCTCCCGCGGGTCGTGGCCCATGTCCCGGGCGACCTCGGCCATGAACAATGAGTAGGACGGCGTGCAGGCGACGGCCGTGGCGCCGAAGTCCTTCATCAGCGTTATCTGCCGCTTGGTGTTCCCGGAGCTCGTGGGCACGACGAGAGCGCCGATGCGCTGCGCTCCTTTTTCGAAGCCATGTGCGCCGGTAAAGAGACCGTAGCCGTAGGCGTTCTGCATCACGTCGCCGGCGCGGAGGCCGTTTGCCCACAGCGAGCGTGCCATGACCTCTGCCCAGAGGTCGACGTCCGCTGCGGTGTATGGACCGACGACGGGCTTCCCGGTGGTGCCCGACGACGCGTGTAGCTCGACGCAGTCGCCGCGGTCGACGCAGAGGAGACCGAAGGGGTAGTAGTCGCGGAGCTCGGCCTTCGTCAGGAACGGCAGCTTGGTGATGTCGTCCAGCGTTTCGATGTCGTCAGGAGCAACGTCGGCCTGCTTGAGCTTGTCGTGGTAGTGCTCGTTGGTGGTATAGCAGCGCTGCACTGTCTTCCGCAGCCGACGGAGCTGCAGCTGTTTCAACGTATCAGGCGGCATTGTTTCCTGCTCTTTGTCCCAAAAATCCATGATGGTAATGCGCTGCGCTTTAAAAAATGCGTCGCTATCGCTGCCGACGGAGATATACCAGTCCATCCTGTTCGTTCTCGACCTCGAAGCCGAGCTTTCCGAAGAGGTGCAGCATCGCCTCGTTGTCCCGGGTGACCTCGGCGGTCAGCGTCGGGACGCCGTGTCGCTCGGCCACCCGGATGAGATGGCGGAGGAGGGCGGTGCCGACGCCGCGGTCCTGCCAGTCGTCTCTGACGACGACGGCGACTTCCGCTTCGCTGTCATGCCGCGTGTATCTCCCGACGCCCAGCGGCACCTCGCCGTGGTAGTCCATCCATGTGGCGAGCACTGCAACGTCTCGCTCGTAGTCGTTGTCGAGATAGGTCTGGAGCTCCTCGCGGGGCATCCATGTCTTCGTGTGGAACCAGCGCCGTCGTTTGGTTTCCGGGGAGAAGGCATTGAAGAGTTCGAGCATGAGCTCCTCGTCGTTTGGCCGGATGGCTCTGAGCACGATGCGGCTGCCGTCCTGTATCCGCGCTGTCGTGCGCAGTTCCCCGGGGTCTACAGGGGAGCTCGATGTAGCGACCATCGGGATACAATACCCGGGATTATTAAAAGCTGTTTTGGCGTGAAGCCGCACTCAGAGCTCATGAAGAGGCAAGGGAGATACGGGTACACCGGATGGGAATTTTTCCGTGCTCGGTGGTTGCGTGGACGCTGTCATGTGGTGCATGGTGCGCCAACCGAAACTTTATAGGCATATATGACCTTCTATACGGGAGGAATGCCGCGCGATAGACCGGGTACGGGCAACAGGCAACGGGCATTGTACCGACGGAGACAGATACACAGCCGGCTGCGTTCCAGGATGAACGGGGGGAGGCGGGCTACCACTGGCGTTGAGAAGCTTCTCAGTAATCTGCAGCTGCCGTCGAAGGTTGAAGAGGCGACTACGGAGCTGTACAGGCGGGCCGTGGAAACACATACGCTGCGCGGCCGGGATACGAAAACGCTGCTGGCCGCCGCTGCCTACGCCGCCTGCCGACAGTACGGGGTGCCGGTTACTCTCGATGAGATAGCTGAGCGGTCGGGCATCAGCAGGAAAGACGTCGGGAAAAATTTCCGGTGGCTGGCGCATGAACTGCAACTGAAGCTTCGACCGATGTCGCCGCTGGATTATCTGGACAGGTTTTGTCAGCGGCTTGAAAGAAGCGAATGCGTCCGGTCGGCGGCCCGTCGCATTCTTGAGCAGGCTGACGAAAAAGAAATAATCAGCGGGCGTGGGGCGACCGGGATGGCCGCCGCCGCCATCTATATTGCCTCGATTCAATGCGGCGACAAGATAACGCAGCGGGCGGTCGCCGGCGTGGCCAGGATAACGGAGGTTACGCTCCGGAATCGATATAAGGAGCTGGCAGAGCGGCTCAACCTCGACATGGATGCCTGAGTGGATGACGTTGCAGGTGGCGCTCTTTGTAGTATGAGCTGTCGGTGTTTCGTGCCGCGGAACCCACGCTGCCGGCTATTAACAATAGTTAATTTTAAATAACCCGGTGCATTGTATAGGTGTGATACGATGAAACACGCAGGCATTGGAATCGTTGCCGTCGGCGTGGCGCTGCTCATGCTGGCGGCCATGCTCCCCGTGCAGCCCGCGTCTCCGCTTGCCGCCGCGCCGGGCGACAACACGCCGCCAAACCCGCCGGATATATCGGGACCCGGCGAGGGAAAGATATGGGAGGTCTACACCTACCAGTTCACGATTACCGACCCAGACGGCGACAAGATGGAACGCCTCGAAATCTATTTCGGCGACGACAAGGAGGAAATCCTGAACTGCGGATGCACGCAGCCCTACTGGCCGTCGGGCACCACGATCAACGTCACCCATCGCTGGACCCAGCGCGGCGACTACACCATCAAGGCCAGGGTGCGCGACGTCCTCGGCGAGTACAGCGACTGGGGCACGCTTCAGGTCTCCATGCCCAGGAAAGCCGCAGCGATCAACGGCCGCCCTGTATCTCCCGCGCCGGTGCAGACGGCGGCCGGGCTGAACGACACGACGCCGCCCAACGTCACCATCGTCAACCCTCGTGCGGGATACCTTCATATCGGGGGTAAACCCCTGATGGAGCTGCCGTCGTCCATGTCGACCCTGCTTCCCGGCTCGTTTCTATTCAGCAGGGGCAAGGCCCTGGTGACCGACAACGTCGACGCACCGGACGATCTACAGGTGACGGTATATCTCGACGGCGAGCAGCGTGCGATCGCCGAATGGAGCCCCTGCAGCCGGTACCACGAATGGGGCGTCCTCGGGCGCCACGTGGGCCCAACGACGCTCCGCGTTGCGGCAACGGACAGCAGCGGCAACGTCGGCAGCGCCGAGATGCCCGTCTGGTACGTCTGCCTCCTCCAGCAGTAGCTTTTCCCTCTTTATTTTCGCAGCGACTGCAGCACCTCGCGGTGCACATCGTAGGCCTGCTGGTCGTAGAGGACGAAGCGCACCAGCTCCAATGCGTCGTTGTCCTCCAGCCATGCAACCACGGTGGGTAGGGTCACCTCGGCAGCTTTCTCCAGCGGGTAGCCGAAGGCGCCGGTGCTCAGTGCCGGAAACGAGATACTGGCCAGACCATACTCTCGGGCGAGCTGCAGCGCGTTGCGGTAGCATGCCTCCAGCAGCTCCGCGTTCCGCTGCTGGCCGGAGTAGACGGGACCGACAGTGTGGATGACGTACCGTGCAGGCAAATTGTAGCCCAGCGTGATTTTCGCTTCCCCGGTTCGGCAGCCCTCCAGTTCTTTGCATTCCTCCCAGAGTTCCGGCCCTGCGGCGCGATGGATGGCACCGGCGACGCCCCCGCCCGGGGCAAGCCGCTTGTTGGCGGCGTTGACCACCGCGTCTGTTTCCTGCAGCGTGATGTCGCCCACCGTGAGCTCCAGCGTCGCCTCGCCGACTGATAGTTGTTCCATGGGTGAGAGCAGCAACGACCTATAAAAAAATAGTGCAGGGAAACATATCATATATCCCCTCCGTATTACATGACAATGGGCGTCGTGACAGGTGGTAACGGGCAACACGAAAGATGCCAGCTGTGCGGTGCAGCCGTCACCGATATCTCGGCTGCCCTCGGCATCTGCCGCACCTGCATAAGAGAAGCCCCCTCGGCATCACTCCCTCTCATCGACCAGGCGCACGACCGCCTACGCCGCGCCGGCGGACTGCCGATAGAGCCGCCAAACGACGGCGGCATCCGGTGCACCGTGTGCGCCAACGAGTGCCGGATCGGGTACGGCGAGACGGGCTACTGCGGCCTCAGGGAAAACGTGCGGGACATGCTGATAGAGCGACAGGGCATCGTCCGCACCCGTTACAGCCCGGCCCCGCATGAATGCCTGGGAGCACCGGCCTGTCACGCCGACGGCTACACGCTCGAGGTCTTCGCCTACGGCTGCACGTTTAACTGTCTGCATTGCCCGCACCCGGAGCACCGCCGCACCGACGAGGTCAAACGACTGGGGATTCCCGCGCTCCAGCAGCTGGCGCAGCAGGCGTCATGCATCCGCTTTTACGGCGGCGCACCGGAACCGCAGCTTCCCTTCCTGCTTGAAGCGACCGAGCGCATTCTGGAGCGGGGAGAAGCACGCATCTGCTGGGAGCTCAACGGCAGCGCTGCCCCGGACCTGACGAGACGGGCTGCACGACACGCCGCCGCATCGGGAGGCATCGCCACCATGAGAATCATGGCGCGCGACCCGATGCTCCACCGGACGCTGACAGGGCGGGACAACCGGCGTACCCTCGCCGCCTTCAAGATGCTCGCCGACGACTTTGATGCAGCGACGCTGGCGGCAGCAACGATGCTCGTTCCCGACTACATCGACGCAGATGAGGTGGCTGCCATCGCCTCGTTTATCGCATCGTGCAACCCGGATATTCCCTATATGCTGCTCCCTCCGCAGCCTGACAGCGCCGCTGTTGCCCTCCCGCCATCGAGCGACGAGCAGGTCGAGGCCTGCCGCGCTGCGGCGGCAAAATATTTAAACCGCGTGCACATTTGCAGCCTGGCATCTGCAGGGGTAAACAACCCTTTGTAGACGGCGGATGCGAGACCCCTATCTTTATATACATGATTGTATATTTGGGTAAAAGTTTCCCCCTATCAGGTGAACAATGCCAGAAAAACATCATCCGAGACGAGGTTCACACGGCTATTCGCCACGCAAGCGCGCCCAGTCCGAAGTAGCCCGCATTCATTCCTGGCCGGAGGGCGGCAGCGAGCCGCGACTGCAGGGCTTCGCCGGCTACAAGGCAGGCATGACGCACGTGCTGCTGGTTGACTATCGGCCGACGTCGACGACCTCGGGCCGGGAGGTTCAGGTCCCCGTTACGGTCGTCGAGGTACCGCCGCTCAAGGTAGCAGCGGTGCGCCTCTACCGCGACACCCCCTACGGTCTCAAAACCGTGACGGAACAATGGGCGGACAACCTCGACGAACTCGATGATACGATACCTGCACAGGAAAACGGCGGCAGCCTTGAAGCCGACGACATCGACGATGTCCGCGTCATCGCCCACACCATGCCCCGGCTGGTCAGCGGCATACCGAAAAAGACGCCCGAGCTCATGGAACTCCGCGTGGGCGGCGGCGACGTCGACGCCCGCCTGGAGCAGGCGAAAGCGACCCTCGGCAGCGAGGTCAGCCCTGCCGACGTCTACGGCGAGGGTACCATGGTTGACGTCGCAGCGATAACCAAGGGAAAAGGATTCCAGGGTTCACCAAAGCGATTCGGCGTCAAGCTGCTCACCCACAAAAACCGGAAACACCGGCGGCAGGCCGGCACTTTGGGCCCCTGGCTGACATGGGTCCGCTCCACGGTGCCGCAGGCGGGACAGATGGGCTACCATCCGCGCGTCGAATACAACAAACGCATCCTCAAGATCGGCGAGGACGGCGACGACATCACCCCCGATGGAGGTTTCAAGCACTACGGCGTCGTCCGCAACAATTACCTCATCATGCACGGGTCCGTTCCGGGCCCGGCGAAGCGCCTCATTCGTATGCGAGACGCCATCCGCTACCAGAAGGGCGTCGAAGTCGAAAAACCAGAAATTACCTACATATCGACCACCAGCAAACAGGGGATATAATGAAGGCAAAGGTATATGGGCTCGACGGCAGCGTCACCGACGAACGATCTCTGCCTGCAGCATTCGAGCAGGGGTTTCGCCCCGACGTCATCCGCAAGGCGTTCAACGCGATGCGCGCCAACGCACGCCAGCCCTACGGCGTCGACGAGCGAGCCGGCAAACGCCACCCCGTTGAGCCCTGGTCTCCCGGGCGCGGCGTCTCCCGTGTCCCCCGCCTCAGCCAGGGCCGCCGCGCCGCGTTTATGCCCGGTACCGTCGGCGGTCGAGCGGCGCATCCCCCTAAACCGGAAAAAGACTGGGGGAAAAAGATCAACAAGAAAGAGAAGGCACTCGCTCGCCGGGCGGCACTCGCGGCCACCGCCAGCCCTGAACTGGTTGCAGGGCGCGGTCACCGCTTCGGCGAGGACGTCACGCTGCCACTCGTTGTCGACGACGCGTTCGAGCGACTCGCAAAAACTAATGACATGATCCAGGCGCTGCAAAAGCTCGGCGTCTACGGCGACGTTGAACGTGCCAGGCAGGGACGGCACATCAGGGCCGGGAAGGGAAAGCGACGCGGTCGTAAGTACCGGACGCCTCGCTCCCTGCTCATCGTGGCCGGTGACACGGAAAACGTTAAAAAAGCCGCCGGTAATTTAACAGGAGTGGACGTCGTGACGCCACAGGAAGTCAACGTACTGCATCTCGCCCCCGGGGGAGACCCGGGTAGGCTTGCCGTCTTTACCGTCAACGCGTTAGAGCAGATGGAGGACCGGCAATGAACCCGTATGACATCATCCAGCATCCCTATGTCACCGAAAAATCGATGCTCATGATGGAGGACAACAACGCATTACAGTTTGCGGTCAAAATGGAAGCAAACAAGAAAGAAGTCAAAAGCGCCGTCGAGCAGATGTTCGACGTCGAGGTAGCGAAGGTCACGACCCGCATCGCGAAGGAAGGAAAGCTGGCCGTCGTGACGCTCACGCCTGAATACGAGGCGGAAGACATCGCCATGAGACTAGGTATCTTCTAAGTGATATAATGGGAAAGCGATTGGTACATCAACGGAGAGGCTCCGCACGCTCCCGCTACCGGAGTCCATCGTTCAAGCACAAAGGCCCGATAGCCTATCCCTCGCTGGAGGAAACCGAGGGCGTCGTGCGGGACATCGTTCACAACCCGGGCACGTCGTCCCCGCTGGCCGTCGTGGAGACCAGAGACGGCAGCAGATTCACCATGCTTGCCCCCGAGGGTATTGCATCGGGCGAGACTGTTCGATTTACTGAGAGAAGCATCCTGAAACCCGGCAACGTGCTGCCGCTGTCCTCGATACCGGAGGGAACACCTGTCTACAACATCGAGAGCAACCCGGGCGACGGCGGTACGTTTGCCCGCTCAGGCGGCAACCATGGCACCGTTGTGGGGCACGGAGAACACGTCATCGTGAAGCTCCCGTCCGGTGCACAGAAAAAATTGCATCCTCGATGCCGGGCTACCGTCGGCGTTGCTGCCGGTGGCGGCCGGAACGAAAAACCGTTCATGAAGGCCGGCAAGCGGCATCACGCGCTTCGCTCCCGCGGCGGCATCTATCCACGGGTGCGCGGCGTGGCGATGAATCCCGTCGACCATCCACACGGTGGCGGCGCCCATCAGCACGTGGGCAAGTCGTCGACCGTCGGCC
This sequence comes from uncultured Thermoplasmatales archaeon, assembly GCA_964414415.1. Lineage (GTDB taxonomy): Archaea > Thermoplasmatota > E2 > UBA202 > DSCA01 > CAZESS01. The sequence continues at coordinate 50,156 of CAYPWJ010000003.1, forward strand.
GGAATGCGCCTCCGGGACGGAAGGCGGGCAGCATAGCGGCACGGAGGACCGGGAAGAAGTGATACCATGGCACGGAGAAGCAAAAGGAAAAAGAAAAAGCTTGACCTCGGCGCGAAGAAAGAGTTTACCTATCGCGGTCTGAGCGTCGACGAGATGAAGGAGATGACGGTCGACGATTTCATAGCGTATCTGCCGGCGCGGAAGCGACGCAGCCTCCAGCGGGGTATGACCCGTGAGCAGCATAATTTGCTGCAGCGGGCGAAGAATGCAGATGACGGCGACGTCATCAGGACGCATCTCCGGGACATGGTCGTGCTGCCGCCGTTTTTCGACCGTGAGTTCGCGGTGCACAACGGGACCGAGTTCGTTCGCGTCAAGATTCAGCCCGAGATGGTCGGGCATTACCTTGGAGAGTTCGCCATGACCAGAAAGGAAGTTGAGCATACGGGACCGGGACTGGGAGCCACGCGCTCCTCCAAGTTCCTGCCCCTGAAGTGATATCATGAGCTATTCAGCATACAGAAACCCGGAAAAAAGCGCTCGCGCCCGTGGCAACGAACTGCACTGCTCGCCGAAGCATTCGCAGAACATCATGCGGGCGATCAAGGGGATGTCCATCGAGGAGGCGAAGCAGTTCCTGGAGGACGTCGTCGACAAGAAGCGCGCGGTGCCGTTCACCACGCACAACCGTGACGTATCACATCGCAAGGGCATGGGCCCGGGCGCGTATCCCGTGAAGGCGTCGCGACTCATCCTGCGCGTCCTGAAGAACGCGGAGAACAACGCCGAGTACAAGGGGCTTGACACGGAGAGCATGGTCATCTCTCACGCATCGGCCTACAAGGGACAGAAGGTCGAGGGGATGATGCCCCGTGCCTTCGGCAGGTCGAGTCCAAAGAACAAGCAAACCACCAATGCAGAACTCATCGTAGAGGAGACAGAAAATGGCTATTGAGCGAAAGTTCGTCCAGGAAGGAGCGAAACGGATGCTTATCAAGGAGTACCTTGAAGACGAGACGGAGCGCGCCGGCTTCGGCGGCCTTGATATACAGCGGACGCCGCTCGGCACGCTGCTCTCGCTGTCGACGGAGCGGCCGGGCATCGTCATCGGTCGCGGCGGCAAAAACGTCAAGGCGCTGACCAAGAACCTGGAGGAGGAATTCGAGCTGGAGAACCCGCAGCTGGAGGTCGAGGAGATCGGCAGCCAGGCGCCGCTCAACGGACAGATCATGGCGCAGAAGGTGGCATCGGCGCTGGAGCGCGGCTGGCATTTCCGCCGCGTCGGTCATTCCACGGTGCGGCGCATTATTGGCTCCGGTGCGCGGGGCTGCCAGGTCATCATCTCCGGCAAGATCACCGGCTCGCGCCATCGAACGGAGAAGTTCACCAAGGGCCACGTCAAGTACTGCGGCGAGGTCGCCAGCGAGGTCATGGACGAGGGCATCGCGGTGGCGAAGCAGAAGGCCGGCGTGCTGGGTGTCAAGGTCAGGATCATGCAGCCTGACGCGAAGATGCCTGACGAGGTCGAGATTGTCTCCGAGCCGGAGGAACCGGAGGAGCAGAAGGAAGAGCAGAAAGAGGAGGAGACAGAAGGGCGGAAAGAACGGGAGGAGCCGGCGGCCGAGGAGGAAGAGAAGGAGGAGCAGGTGGAAGAGCCGGTGGAGGAACCCGCCGCGGAGGAAAAACCGGCGGAGCCGGAGGAAGCAGCTGCGGAACCCTCGTTTGACCCATCGCGGCTTGAAGACATTGACTTCAAGGACATCACCGGCGTCGGCGGCAGCATGATGGAGCGGCTGCAGCAGGCCGGTATCAAGGACGTCAGGGAGCTTTATGAAATGAGCATCGATGACCTTATCGAGATAAAAGGCATCGGCGTGACGAAGGCGAAACAGCTCAAGGAAGCCATCGAGGAGGTGATGCAAGCATGAAGCCATCCGAGATACGTGAGATGAGCAGCGACGAGCGCCACAACCAGCTTGAGGACTGGCGGAACGAGCTGATGGAGGAGTACGGCAGGGCGGCGATGGGCGGCTCACCGCAGTCTCCGGGACGCATCAGGTGGATTCGTCGCAATATCGCCCGAATGCTGACCATTATGCAGGAGGAAGGAGAACTGAATGAGTGAGATTTGTCCTGTCTGTGGTCTGCCTGAGGAGTTGTGTGTCTGTGAGAACATTGCCCGGGAAGGACAAGAGATAACGATTTATACCGAAAAGCGACGCTACGGGAAAGTGATGACCGTGATAGAGGGACTCGACGACGCCGACATCGACATCGAGGGACTGAGCAAGGAGCTGAAAACATGCTGCGCGTGCGGCGGCACCGTCAAGAACCGGAAAATCGAGCTGCAGGGCCATCACATCCAGAAAGCGAGAGACCGGCTCGAGGACCTTGGATTTGCCGTTGACGTGGAATGATGGACAGGAAAACATTTATGAAGCACGAGTTTATAGGCCTCCCGATACGGATAACGGAAGCGGCGGACCCGACGCTGCAGAACGTTGAAGGCACCATCATCGACGAGACCAAGAACACGTTCGTCATCAGGAACGACGGCACCAAGCGGGTGCCGAAACGCCACACGGTCTTCGAGATAGACGGCGTTGCTGTCCGCGGCGACGACATCGCCTACCGACCGGAAGACAGAATAAGGAAGATAAAATGATTGGAGTTGACATAAAAGAACCGGAACGCGAATGCACCGACCCCAACTGCCCGTTTCACGGCACACTGTCAGTCCACGGTGCCGCATTGACCGGCACGGTGGTGTCCACGGCGATGGACAAGACCGTCGTTGTACGCAAGCAGCGGATGCATCGCGTGCCGAAGTACCAGCGCTACGAGAAGCGAAGCAGCCGGTACAAGGCACATCTGCCCGGCTGCATCGACGTGGAGCAGGGCGACGAGGTAACGGTCATGGAATGCCGCCCGTTGAGCAAAACGGTGTCGTTCGTGGTGGTGGAGAAACAATGAGAGGCATCTCTTCGAAGGTCACGAAGGGCGTGAACACCGGCAGCCGCCTGGACTGCGTGGACAACACCGGTGCCAGGGTCGTCGAGGTGGTGTCGGTGAAGCACATCAAGACCACGCGCCGGCAGCAGCCCGCAGCGGGCGTCGGCGACAAGATCGTTGTCAGCGTCAAGAAAGGCCGGCCTGAGATGAAGCGGCAGCTGTTCGAGGCCGTCGTCGTCAGGCAGCGTCGGCCGTATCATCGTGCAGACGGCATGAGCATCCAGTTTGAGGACAACGCCGCCGTGATTGTTACGCCGGAAGGCGACCTGAAGGGCTCGGCTGTCAAGGGCCCCGTGGCGCGTGAGGCGGCGGAGCGATGGCCCCGGATCGCGGCAACGGCGTCAATGATTGTGTGATACCATGAAATCGAAGCAGCCACGAAAACAGCGGAAGAGATATCACGACGCCCCGCTCCACAAGAAGCGGAGCCGCCTTGCATCGCACCTGGCAGATGACCTTATCGTCAAATACGGCAAGCGCAGCATCCCCGTCGTTCGGGGTGACACCGTCAAGGTCGTCCGCGGTGACTTCAAGGGCCACTCTGACAAGGTGCGCGACGTGTATCTGGACGACCAGACCGTCGAGATCGAGGGCGCGGTTACCTCCAAGGTGGACGGCAGCAAGGTACCGCGGGCTATTCATTGCTCGAACGTCATCATCACCAAGCTCAATCTCACTGATCCCTGGCGGCGGCGGAAACTCGAGCGCGGTCTCTCCAAGGAACAGAGGGAAGAAATCGAGCGGGAGGCCGAGGAGCAGATCATCGAGCAGCAACGCATGGAGGAGGAAGCGGCTGCGGCGGAAGAAGCCGAGGCCGAGGCGGCGGAGGAGGCGGAACCAGAAGCAGCACCGGCTGAGGAAATCCCCGGGGAAGAGATTCCTGAGGAACCGGCCGAGGCTGAAGAGCTTCCCGAGGAGCCCGCAGAGGAAGCGGAACTGGAGCAGGAAACCATCAAGGCCGATATGGACGAATCGGAAACCGAGACGGGTGAAGAACCTGAAGGAGAACCCGTCGAACCGGAGATCGAAGACGCTGAGGAAAGTGAATCGGTAGAGGAAGAAGAGGAGAAATGATATAATGTCACACATGAAACGTGTTACCGTCCCGCGGACGTGGCCCGTCGAGCGAAAAACGCACACCTGGTCGCTGCATCCGTCGCTGGGCCCGCATCCCGTCGAGCAGAGCATCCCGCTCGCCTTTGTACTGCGTGACTACCTCGGGTATGCCGACACTGCAGGGGAGGCCCGTCACGTTATCGCCTCCCGCGAGGTGATGGTTGACGGCGCTGTGCGAACCGACCCGCGGTTTTCATGCGGATTGATGGACGTGATCTCGCTTCCCACGGCGGACGAACACTACCGGCTGCTCGTCGACGCGAAGGGAACCATCAGGCTCGTACCTGTCAACGCAGACGATGCCGCCTGGAAGCTCTGCCGCGTGCAGAACAAGACCACGGTGAAAGGCGGCACGACGCAGCTCAACCTCCACGACGGCCGAAACTGCGTCGTGGAGCAGGACCACGGCACCGGCGACGTAGTGAAACTGGCGGTGCCCGACCAGGAAATACTGGAGACGTTTCCGTTTGCCCCGGGAAGCACAGCCCTGGTGACGAACGGAAAACATGCCGGTGAAATCGCGCCGATAACCGCCATCACGACCACGAGGAGCTCCCGTCCCAACGTCGTCGAGCTGGAGGGATTCTCCACCATTGAGCCCTACGTGTTCGTCGTCGGAACAGACACCGCATTGATTACCGTTCCCGAGGTGAGCGTCTATGAATGAGACTATGAATGAGATGAAGTCGCTCAAGATTGAAAAGATAACGGTCAACATCGGCGTTGGAGAGGGCGGCGAACGGCTGCGGAAAGCCCGGCAGGTGCTGGAAGAGGTGACCGGGCAGGACGCCATCCTCACCACGTCGAAAACCATCAACAAGGACTGGGCCATCAGACAGGACATGCCCATCGGCTGCAAGGTGACGTTGCGGGACGACAAGGCAACTGATTTCCTCAAGCGGGCGCTGTCCACCAGGAACAACCGGATAGTGGACTGGTCGTTTGACGAGCAGGGCAACGTCTCGTTCGGTATCCCCGATCACACTGATTTCGAGGGCATGAAATACGACCCGGACATCGGGGTGTTCGGCATGGACGTGTGTATCACAATCGAGCGACCTGGCTTCCGGGTGAAGAAACGCCGGGTACGACCGCGGAAGATACCGAAGCGCCATCGCGTCTCGCCCGAGGAATCAATGGAGTTTTTGGAAGAAGCATTTGACGTCGAGGTGGTCTGACCATGGTAAAGATAAAGGAGAAAGAGGAAGAGTACGGCCGACAGGAGGGCTGCATCCGCTGCGGGCGGAAACGCGGCATCATCCGGAAATACGGGCTTCGACTCTGCCGCCAGTGCTTCCGGGAGACGGCGGAGGAAATCGGCTTCAAGAAGTACTCCTGACCTTTACCGTAAATCTAAAAAGAACGCCCAGATACCAGTATACAGATGACCATGGAATCGGGCGATGCGTATACCAGGCAGCCCATCGTGCTGGTGTCAGGGCACGTCGACCACGGCAAGACGACGTTGCTCGACCATATCCGGGGTACGACCGTCACGATGCGGGAGGCCGGTGCTATCACCCAGCACATCGGCGCCACCGAGGTGCCCATCGATATCATCCAGGAGCTCTGCGGCTCGCTGTTGAAGGGAGACCGGTTCGACATCCCCGGGCTGCTGTTCATCGACACGCCCGGTCATCACGCGTTTACCACGCTGCGGGCACGCGGCGGCGCGCTCGCCGACCTGGCCGTCGTCGTCGTGGACATCAACGACGGCCTGATGCCCCAGTCGCTTGAAGCGATCGACATTCTGAAGAAATACAGGACGCCGTTCATCCTGGCGGTCAACAAGATCGACACCATCCAGGGCTGGCGGCAGACGGACGGCTGCATCGACGACCGTCTGGACCAGCAGATCTCTCGCACCCGGGAGATATTCGAGGAAAACTTTTACGAGATCGTCGAGGGACTCTACGACCGGGGTTTTTCCTCTGACCGCTACGACCGCATCCGGAATTTCACCTCGAACGTGGCCCTTGTTCCAGTCTCCGCGAAGACCGGTGAAGGCGTCGCCGAACTGCTCATGGTGATGGTTGGGCTCGCGCAGCGGTATCTCGGAAACAGCCTGCAGACAGCGGCGCGGCCCGCCGAGGGAACCGTGCTTGAGGTAAAGGAGGAAAAAGGCCTTGGAACGACTGTCGACGTCATCATCCACAGCGGCGTGATCAGGGCTGACGACCGGATCGTCGTCGGCGGACGCAACGGCCCCATCGTCACCTCTGTCAGGGCGCTGCTGAAGCCACGCCCCCTCGACGAGATACGCGATCCCTCGGAGCGATTCAAACACGTGGAGGATGCACGGGCGGCCACCGGCGTCAAGATAGCGGCACCGGATCTCGATGACGTGTTTGCCGGTGCTCCCCTGCGGGTGGCCGGCGCCGACGTCGAGGCGGATGTCGACGCCATCGAGGACGAAATGAAGATAGACATCCCGACGGACGATGAAGGCATCATCGTCAAGGCGGATGCCATCGGCTCCCTGGAGGCGCTTGCCACGCTGCTGGAGGACACGAAGCTCCGCAAGGCTGAGGTCGGCAGCATCTCGAAGAAGGAAGTGATAGAGGCCTCCACCAACGAGGATCCGCTCCACCGCGTCGTGCTTGGCTTCAACGCCCCGGTGCTCCCCGAGGCCAAGGAGGCCGTCCGTGACTCCGACGTGACAATCATCCAGAGCCCCGTCATCCATACCATCCTGGAGGAGCTGGAGGACTGGCAGGAGAAACGAAAGCGGGAGCTCGAGGAGCAGAAACGAGAGGAAATCACCCATCCCGGCGAGGTGCTCTTCCTGCCGGACTGCACGTTCCGGGTGAGCAAGCCCGCGGTCATCGGCGTGCGGGTGCTCGCCGGGGAGATACGGCCGATGCAGCGATTGATGCGCCAGGACGGCACCACCGTCGGCAGGATAAAAAGCATCCAGCAGGAGCAGCAGACCATCGACAAGGCCACGCAGGGGATGGAGGTCGCCATCGCCCTCGAGGGCGCCACCGTCGGCCGGCAGATCAAGCCCGAGCAGACGCTCTACGTCGACATTCCATCCCGGGAGGCGCAGCAGCTGGCGGACATGGACCTGTCGCCGGAGGAGCAGGACGTCCTCGACAAGGTCACCAGGATAAAACGAGAAGAGGACGCCTTCTGGGGCATCTAGCGGTCTCTCCATCGGTGAGAGCGGCGGCTGTCAGCCCAGGGACATCGCTTCCGCGATTTTTTCTTTGCAGTGACGCTGCAGCTCATCCGGCGACCGGGTGGCGTCAAGGATAACGAAGCGGTCCTCCTCCCGGGCGAGACGACGGTAGTTTTCCTGCACCCGCCTGAGGAACGCACGATGCTCAAAGGGAGACAGCGCCCGGCCGTCGATGCGGCGGAGTGCCTCCCCCGGGTCGAGCACGAAGAGAAAGGTGATATCCGGCGTGACGCAGAACGGGCGGTGGAGGTCACGGAGCCACCTGACGGGATCGTCAATCTGCCCGAGATGGACGGCCTGGTAGGCGATGGTGGAGTCCATGTACCGGTCGCAGAGCACCAGCTTGTCTGCATCGAGCTGCTCCCGGATGTGCCTGGTGTGCTCTATCCTGTCAGCCATGAAGAGAAACGCGGTCGTCGCAGCGGCTCGCTTCTCCGCCACGGCCCGGTCAACCATGTCGCCCAGCCAGGTGTCAGTCGGCTCCTTCGTCCAGGCGACGTCGTGCTGCCCGCTGAGCGTCCGGGCGAGGCGGCGCGACACCGTCGTTTTGCCGGAGCCGTCGATGCCTTCGAAGGTGAACAACCAGCCGGCCATACAGGTGAATGGCAGCCGGGCTATTAAACGTATATGGTCACCGGCGCCGCGCTCGCTTGAGGACGCCCATCAGGGTATGGTACTCCCATTTGGAGAGCATCGCCCGCCCGATGATACGCCGGAACATCACCGATGTCTTGTCCCGCTTGTGCTCCGGGTAGCCGGTGGCCTCGAGCAGCTGGTCGAAACGCCGGTACAGCAGCTCCTTTTCACGGCGGTCGGTCCGACGGGTCACCGGCGCTGCGGCGTCGTCGGCCGTCAGGGCGTAGAGGGTGACCGCCACGGCGTGCGAGAGATTCATCGACTGGTAGGCATCCGACGTGGGAATATGGATCAACGCGTCACAGCGCCGTATCTCGTCGTTGAGCAGCCCGTAGTCCTCCCTGCCGAAGGCGAGGCCGACGCGTCCCTCGAGAGCCGCAACGCGGTCGGCGAACGTGGGGAGCGAGAGCGCGCTGCGGAGATGCTTTTTTTCACTGGTCGTCTCGATAGCCGAGGTACCCGCGAGGTAGGCGACCTCCCGCGCCGCGTCGGCAAACGTCTCGACGACCGCGCCGTCGTCGAGCACCGGCTGCGCGTGGACCGCCATCGTCCTGCATCGCTCATCGTCAAGCGAAAACGGCGGGGAGACCACCAGCAGCTCGTGGACGCCGAAGTTCAACATCGCCCGGGCTGCAGCGCCGACGTTGCCGGGGTATTTTGGCTCGACGAGGATGACCGCAAAGGAAGCCATCGGCTAGAAGCTGAAGATCGACACGACGACGGTGCCGCTGGTCGCGGTCCGCCCGGCGTGGTCCGCCGCGGTGACGTGCAGCGCCCTGGTGCCGATGTCGCTGGACCACGTCCACTGGTAGGGCGGCTGCAGGTCGATGTTTTCAGGCTCGTCGTTGACCCAGAAGGTCACCTCGTCGACGCCCGACGCGTCGTCCGCCGCCGTGGCGATGACGGTGAGCTGGCCGAACGAGACGGTTCTGCCGCTGGCCAGGGGGATAACCGGACGGTCGAACAGGTAGAGATAGCCGATAGCCGGGCGCATCAGCGACACCGATGGTGCCTCGGTGTCCACCTTCACGGTGGTGGAGGTGGTGTCCTCGACGGTGCCCTGGCTGTCGACGGAGTAAAACTCGAGGACGTTGACGCCCTCGCTGCTGACGTTGAACGGGCCGGTGTAGGTCTGCCACGCCGTGCTGCCCACCCGGTACATGGTGTAGTTGATACCGTCGGGGTCGCTGGCCGTCAGTGTTACCTGGACGCTATCGAGATACCAGCCGTTGTCGCCGTCCGGCTGCGCGGGATTGAACGTTGCCACGGTGGTGGGGACGGTGATGTTTATCTTGAAGGTGACGCTGTCCACGGGCTCCACGTTGCCGGCGTTGTCCACGGAGTAAAAGTCGACCTGGTAGTAGCCGTTGCTCGACACCATGAACGGAGCGGTGTAGGTCGTCCATGTCCCGTTGTTGACGCGGTACATGGTGTCGTTGACGCCGGAGTCGTCGTCCGTCGCGCTGAGGGTCACCTCGACGGGGGAGGCATACCAGCCGTCGGGGCCGTCCGGCGACGACGGATTCAACGTCGCTGTCGTGTCAGGCGGCGTGACGTCGCCGGCCGAGGTCACGGTGAACTGGTAGGTGCTGCTGATGACGCCGTTTCCGAGCACGTCGACGGCGTAGATGGTGTAGTTGTAGGTGCCGAGCACCGAGTAGCTCTCGTTGCGGTAGTAGGTGGTGCAGTGGATGTAGTCCATGGTGAAGTTGGCCGTGGAGCCATCCGGGTATTCCACCTCCACGTAGAGACTGTCGACGCCGGCGCCGTCGTCGGTGGACTGGCAGGAGATGTTGACGTGGCCGCCCTGTGACTGCTCGCCCGGCGTCGCCTGGACGCTCGAGATGCCGGGCGGCGTGTCGTCGACCCGATGGGTATGGTTGCGGACTGGTTCCCGGTTGCCTGCACGGTCGTCGCTGTAGAACTCCAGGTAGTGCAGGCCGTCCCCGGTCACGGTGAAGTTAGCCGTATATAGATTGAAGTTGTCGTTGCGACCGACGCCGCTACCCGGCGACGGCGTCCAGCCGCCATGCCAGACGCGGTAATAGGTGGCGTTGACGCCGGTCAACGCGTCGCTGGCGGTGAAATTGAAGACGGTGGACGAGGTGACGTAGCTGCCGTAGCGCGGGCCGGCCAGGTGCTTGCTCGTCGCCGGAGCGGTGGTGTCGACGCCGAGGTCGTCGTCTGCAGCGCCCGGGGCGGCCTCCTGGTTGGTGGCGTTGTCCGTCGCCCGGGTGTACAGCTCGTAGTAGCCGTCACCCGCCGGGGCGGTAAAGCTGAACTGCCATGGCTGGCTGCTGTCCGTGGCGAACGAGGTCCATGACCCCCATGATGCATTGTCGGAGCTGTATCGATAGTACAGCGTGACGTCTCCGACGCCGGAGAGCCCATCCGTGGCGGTGACGTTGACAGATACAGGCGTTGCACCGTGCCAGTAGGATATCGGGTCGACGCTGGAGGATGGCGGGGTGACGTCGTAGCCCGCCTGTTCCTCTATCGGGGGTGGTGTCTCAAGGTTGCCGGCGGTGTCCCGCGCTCTGGCCTTGAACTCGTAATATCCCGTTCCGTTGGTGAAGGTAAACTGCCATTGCCATGGCGACGCGGTGTCGGTGGCGAACGAGGTCCATGACTCCCAGGATGCATTGTCGGAGCTGTACCGGTAGAGCAGCGTCACTCTGTCGACCTGGTAGTTGTCGCTGGCGGTCGCGGTGACGGTGGCGTTGTCGTTGTACCAGTACCGCGGCAGCGTATCCACGGAGCTGCCAGGCGGCGTGGTGTCCTCCACGGTAAAGTTCTGTGACGGGTCACTGGAGGTATTCCACCCGCTGGCGTTGCGGGCTTTGACGACGTAGGTGTAGGTGCCAAGCGGGTCCGGGTAGCTGTAGCTTTGATTGAAATACCAGGTGGAGGCCCCGGCGCTGTCCATGGAGTAGTTGCCCATCTGGGTGGCGTTGGGATATGATATCTCCACCCATGCCTCCGCGGCGTCGGTGATGTCGGCGGTGATGTTGACGGCGCCCGGCACCTCGACCGGGTCAGGTGTCTCGGTGACGGAATTTATGTCAGGCTGCGCGAACGCCATGCAGGCAGCCAGTGTGACAAGCAGTGCTATACCAGGCAGTATCCATTTCTTTCCCGTGTGCTTTCCCATGTACTGATAATAAAATTATGGTTATAAAACATTCGGTAGCGGAGCATCGAGCCAGGGGCTACAGGTTGAATATCTTTATGATTATCTCGTCGCTTCGATGCTGCCCCGCGTTGTCGTAGGCGGTTGCCCTGACGACGTGTGTGCCCATTGAGAGGTAGTCCCAGGTCCACTGGTAGGGCCCCTGGTCGTCTTCTATCTGTAGCTCGTTGTCCACGTAGAACGCCACCCGGTGTATCCCTGACTCGTGGTTGCTTGCCTGCGCCGCTATGGTGATGGGGCCGATGACGACGGTGTTGCCGGTGAACGTCGGCACGATTTCCCTGCCCTGGATGTAGAGATACCCGGCGCGTGGCGTGGTGATGGTGACGGTGGGCCGGATTTTGTCTATCTTGAAGGAAACGTTGTTGGATGGCTCTCTGTTTCCCGCGACGTCGGCGGAATAGAACTCCAGGGTATGCCTGGTGTCATCTGACACCGTGAACGCACCTTCATATTCCTGCCAGTCGCCGCCGTCGAGCCGGTAGAAGGTGGCGTTGACACCCGACGTGGGATCGGTGGCGTCCAGCATGACGGAGACGTTGCTGATGTACCATCCCTGGCTGCCCTGCACCCCCGAGAGATCGCAGACAGTGGAGGGGCACGCCGTGTCTATCTGGATGGTGCTGTGACGCGGTGTCTCCTCGTTCCCGGCTTCGTCCACGGCGTAGTAGTACAGGCTGTGGACGCCGTCGCCTGTCACGCTGAAGGGCGCGTGATAGTGAAGCCACGGCGCTCCGTCGAGCATGTAGGTGATGTAGTCTACCCCCATGCCGGTGTCGCAGGCGTACATGCTGACGGTCACGTTGCTGACGTACCAGCTGCTATTTCCCCTGGTGCCTGCAAGAGAGGCGTAGGTGTCCGGCGGGACGTCGTCTTCTTTTACCTGGAAGCTGTGGTTTGCCGACCTGTTTGCGTTGCTGCTGTTGTCGGCAGCCCAGATGTGGTAGGTGTAGACGCCCGGCTCGGTGTAACGCTGCGTGTATTCATACCGGCTGGTGTATCCAACCCTGGCCATGCTCATGTTTATCTGTGATTGACCGTCGGGGAACGTTATCACCGCCTTGACCGTGGCCACGGTGCCGTCGTCGGTCACGTCGCACCGGATGGTGACGTCTTCCTCCTGCCACGCGGTAGCCGGGTGCGCCGTTACGTTCTCGATGACCGGCGGTGCATCCAGCGTCTCCCCGAGAGAGACGACCGGGGTCAGCATGCAGACGGCAACTGCCACCGATAGGCCTCCCTTCACGATGCCTCCGATGTCCATGCTAGAATAACCACAGTCGTGTTATATAATTATCGGAAAAAGAGAAAAACAGAGGGGAAAGGGGAAGGGAGAGAGAGGTTAGCTGTTCTCGGTGAACAGCTGTAGGTTGTAGATGGTCGCGGTGGCTGTCTCTGTTGCCTTGTTGCCGGCGACGTCGTACGCCTCGACGGTGATGGTGTGCATGCCCATCAGTGTCTCGTCGAGCGTGTATGATACGTCCTGGCTGGCGGTGGCGCGGAGCTCGCCGTCGAGGTAAACCTCGGTTGTGGCGACGCCGGATGTGGCGGTGTCTTCGACGTCTGCCTCGATGGTCAGCGAGCCGACGACGATGGTTCGGCCGGTGGCTGTGGGCATGATGGCCCGGTTGAACAGGTAGAGGTGCCCTGTCGGCCGCTCGATGGTTATCTCGGGGCCGTAGAGGTCGATCTGTATCTCCTTGGTGTTGACTGCCTCCTCTCGTCCGGCGTTGTCGACGGCGTAGTATTCAAGCGTGTGCCGGCCGTCGCTGTCAACCGTAAAGCCGCCGTCATAGGTCTGCCATGCGTTGTTGTCGACGCGGTACATGACGTGGCTGACGCCGCTCGCTTCGTCGCTCGCTGTCAGCTCGACCGTCACGCCGCTCGTGTACCAGCCGTTGTCACCGGTCGGCTCGCCGGGCGTGACGGTGCAGCTGCTCGACGGCTGCCCGGCGCCGACGTCTATCACGGTGCTGCCCATGCCGCCGATGTTGCCCATGACGTCCTTCGCGTAATAGGAGACGGTGTGCCTGCCGGGCTCCTCGACGGTGAACGGCTCGCTGTAGCTCGTCCAGTCGCCGTCGTCGACGCGGTAGTGGATGCTGTCGACGCCAAGCTCATTGTCGCTCGCCGACAGCACCATGGCTGTGTCGGCGGTGACCTGCCAGGTCTGCCCGGACGTTACCTCGGCGATACCGTCGAAAGACAGACTGGTCGACGGCCCGCTGGTGTCAAGGACGTAGGTCTCCCTGTGGCGTTCTTCGATGTGACCCCAGCTGTCCTCCGCCCAGTACTCGACGGTGTGTTCGCCGGGTTGGTAGCCGTGCAGGCTGTTGATTTGGAACTGCGCCTCGCGGTTCCACGGGCCGGTCTGCACGGGGCCGCCGTCGATGCTGTATTTGATGTGCCACCAGCCGTCGTCGCTGGCGGTTATGTGGAACGTCGACGCTGACACGATGTAGCCGTCAGGGTCGAGCGTGACCCGCAGGCTGGAGGACGGCACGTCGGTGTCCTTCCACGCCGTCATCTTGGGGGACAGCATGTCTTCGTTCCAGGCGAGACCATAGACGTAGCCCTCGTAGCCGTCGGTGTCCGCGGTGTTGACGCCGGTGTCGTTGTAGAGCAGCCAGTCGCTGCCGGCGTGCTCCTCGCCCCGTGCCACGGAGCCGTAGAGATATGCAAATAATATCTCCTCGTGGTGCTTCAGCGCTGCTGCCAGGTCACCGGTGACGTCCACAGTAGGTAAAGCCAGGGAGCAATAAAAAAGATGATGATGCCGTCGCTCCCGGTCCCGCAAACGTTTTTAACCGCTCCGGCCATACCCGCCCATGACCAACGTTATCTCCATGCTCGACGTGCAGGACGCGCTGCATGACATCATCGACGACGGCATCGACATGAAGCGCCACGGCCACGGCAGAGACCTCGAGGATTGCATCCTGGCGATGATCTTCGAGAAGTCGAGCACGCGCACCCGTGTCTCCTTCGAGGCGGGTATCCGGCGGCTCGGCGGCTACGCCGTCTTTCTCGGCAAGGACGACATCCAGCTGGGGCGCGGCGAGACCATCGAGGATACTGCATTGGTGCTGTCGCGCTACGCGGATCTCCTGATGTACCGGGCGTTCGACCATGCGGACATGGTGGAGCTGGCGAGGCACGCGACGGTGCCCGTCATCTCGGGGCTGGACGACGAGGAGCATCCCTGCCAGGTCGTCACCGACCTCATGACGGTCAAGGAGCACCTGGGCCGGCTGGACGGCCTCCACATGGTGTATTTTGGCGACGGCGGCAACAACATGGCGAACTCGCTGATGCTCGGCGCCGCCATGACGGGTATGAAGATGACCGTCGTGGCGCCGCGGGAGCTCTGGCCGTCTGACCGGTATCTCGGGATGGCGCGGGAGCTCGGCGACGTCGAGGTCACCGAGCTGCACGACGACGCCGCGGCCGGTGCAGATGTCGTGGTGACGGACACCTGGGTGTCGATGGGCGACGAGGCGGAAAAACAGGAGCGCCTCGAGCTGCTTGAGGGCTACACCGTCGACGCTGACGTGATGGCGCGGGCTGACAGCGAGGCGATCTTCATGCACTGTCTCCCGGCCTACTACGGCAACGAGGTATCCAAGGAGGTCGCTCATGGCCCGCAGTCGGTTATCTTCGACGAGGCGGAGAACAGGATGTGGGCCCAGATGGCGATTATGAAGTGGCTGCTCTAGAAGAGGCGGCCGACTTTTTCGACCTCTATCTGGGCGACGCCGTCGACGCTGGAGAGCGTGTCGACGAGGTCGTCGGGGCTCTCGTCTCCGGTGACGAGGTCGAGCATGACTGCCTTGAGGCCAAACGCGACGGGGGCGATGTCCGTCCCCTGGACCTTTGCGGTGTCCGGCACCGCCTCCACGACGCGTTCCTTGAGCGATTCGAGGTCCACCTCGGTACCGGTGGGCATGACTTTCAGGGTGATTCCGACGTCTCCCATGGTGTCACCTATGGCCCCCGGAATCCGCACTCGGGGCATTCATAGGTGGCGGCTCGTTCCCGGCATGTGCTGCATCGGTTGATGGTGGCCCCGCATTCGGGGCAGGGAAACGCCACGCTTCCTCGTTCGACCAGTCCGCGTCCACATGAGACGCATCTTCCTTCTCGCATGAGACGGGTATGTCGCTCCGTCATTTAAAGTTTACCGCCACGCTGCCCCCGGGAGACGCTCCATGCTGTCTCCGGCGCTGTCATGGAATCCGTCATTCCCCGTTGATATCTCATGGACCGCCTGGTGCCCCGTGCCAAAAACTATAAATCGATGGGGATATTGCACAACAGCACTATGAATCCGTTCCTCAACCCGTTCTTTCTGCTCCGGGTTGCGAAGGGCTACCTCACCGACGTCGACCGGGTGTGGAACCTGTCGCCGGGGCAGCTGCAGCGGTACCGGGACAGGGCCCTGTGTCGCATGGTGCGCTACGCCTACGAGGTCCCGGTCTACCGGGAGAAATACCGCGAGGCTGGCGTCCATCCCGACGACGTCTCAGGCGTCGAAGACATCAAGAAACTGCCGTATATCACCAAGGACGACCTCCGGCGGCATTTTCCCGACGGCATCGTCCATCCGCGTTTCAACACGGACAACGCGCACGTTGTCAGCACCTCGGGCTCGACGGGGCAGCCTGTCTCGCTGTATACCGACGTCTACACCGTCATCAAGGCCCTGTTTGGCTTCATCCGCGAGCTCCGTGAATACGGCGTCGACTGGCGCCGCACACGGATGAGCGTCATCGTCGACCTGACGCCGGAGAGCGC
This sequence comes from uncultured Thermoplasmatales archaeon, assembly GCA_964414415.1. GTDB lineage: Archaea > Thermoplasmatota > E2 > UBA202 > DSCA01 > CAZESS01. Next base: position 66,085 of record CAYPWJ010000003.1, read on the forward strand.
CGAGGAGGCATATCTGAGCAGGACGGTGATGCCCTATCTGGGGAAGCTGTTCTCGTTTGACAACATGCAGATTTTGCATGTCGGGGACTCGCCCGACCAGCTGCTGCATCGCATCAACGACTTCCAGCCGGAGTTCCTCGGCGGCTATCCGGGTGTCCTGCGTGCGCTCGCCGTCCGGAAGCGCAAGGGCCACGGCGACAACATCTCCCCGCGCGTGATGTCCTCGTCCGGTGCGGTGCTGGACGACTACACCAAGCGGTACATCGAGGAGACGTTCGACGCGCCTATCTACGACGTCTACGGCTCGACGGAGGCAGGCCCGGCGGCGTTTGAATGCCGCGAGGGCAACTATCATATTCACTCCGACCTTGTCCATCTCGAGTTTCTCGACGATGACGGGAACGACGTCGAGGCCGGGCAGCCGGGCCACGTCGTGGTCACAAAGCTCTACGGCCGCGGGACGCCCGTCATCCGGTACACGGGCATGAAGGACTACATCATCCCCCGTGACGACAGGTGTGACTGCGGCATCCAGACGCCGCTGCTCGGCATCGTCGGTGGACGCAAGGTCGACTCCATCGTGCTGGAGGGAGACAAGATCATTCCGCCGTCGGCCATCACCGGCGTCCCGGGCAAGGTCATGCATCAGCTCGACACGGACAAGATCCAGCAGTTCCAGATCATCCAGAAAGAGATGGACCACATCGAGATCCACATCGTCATCGACGAGCGCCTGCGCGACGTCGGCCCATCGGTGGAGGCCATTTTTGACGAGCTCAAGCGGCGCTACGACCGGATATTCGGCGACGGCGTCGAGGTCGCGGTGAAAGAGGTCGGCCACATCAGGCAGAGCGGCCAGGTGGACACGCCGCCGCATGTCGTCATCTCGGACGTCCCGATGGAGTAGCCGGCGCAGCTGTTTTATAGCGTCTGTCTGTTACCGCGGTATGAAAGCGCTGGCGCTGGCGGTGACGCTGCTCGTCGCGCTGCCCGTCCCGCTCTTCGCGGCGCCGCAGCCCGCCGGGGAGGACGTGGTGCTGGTCACCGGGTTCGCGCCCTTCGGCCGGTGGGACAGCAACCCCTCCGGTGAGATAGCCCTCGCGCTGAACGGCACCACGGTTGACGGCGCCCGCGTCGTCGGCGTGGTGCTCCCCGTCGCCTTCAACGCCTCCTACATCCGGATGCAGGCGGCCATCGAGCGACACGACCCGGCGGCGGTCATCGCCCTCGGCCTGGATGGCAGCGCGTGTTCGATCCAGGTGGAATGCATCGCGGTTAACCTGCAGCATCCCTCGCCCTGGCAGCTCTCCCGTGTCAACGCCTCCGGCTCCGTGCTCCGCCGCTCGTCGCTGCCAGCCCGGGCCATCGCCGCCGCGATGCGCGGGGAGGGCGTCACGGCGCGCCGGTCATGGTTCGCCGGGCTCTACGTCTGCAACGACGTGTTCTACCGGCTGCAGGGCCACGCCGGACGCCACGAGGTGCAGGCGGGCTTCATCCACGTGCCGCCGACGCCGATGCAGGAGCCCTACGGGATGGAGATGGCGGCGATGCTACGAGGCATCCGCACCGCGGTCAACGTCACCATGGCGACATGATTTTTTATGCCATGGCTCGTTGCGGCTCCATGAAATGCGGCGTGGCATTCATCCGCGCCGTCGGCATGTACGGCAGCAGGAACGACACCAGGCGGCAGCTGGAGCGCTGCCTCAGGGACATCGAGGACGACGGGAACGACGCCTCGGCGGGCCAGCGCATCGAGCGGCAGCTGGAGGAATGCTTCAACGAGCCATTCTCGGTGACGACGAGGAGCATCCAGAGGGTCAGGCGCATGGCATCGATAGAGATGAAATCTCTATCTTTAAATATGAGGTGGCCATTAGCAGACCCGTCGAGGGAGTCACATGATACGGATTGACCGTGAGCGCTGTCTGCACTGCGGCGGCTGCGTCGGCCTCTGCCCGGTGGACGCGCTCACCCTGTACGGCGAACGGCTGGAGGCGTCGGAGGCGTGCACCGAGTGCATGATTTGCGTTACGTTTTGCCCGGTCGAGGCGCTGGAGGCGCCACAATGAAGAGCGATGTCCTGGTCGTCGGCGCCGGACCGGCGGGCAGCGTCGCCGCCATGGAGTTCGCCCGCCGCGGCTTCGACACGCTGCTCGTGGAAAAAAAGCAGGAGATCGGACCGCCGAAGCGCTGCGCCGAGGGCGTCTCCCAGAACGGTCTCGAGACGGTCGACGTCGACGTCGACATGGACGTCCACCGGCGCATCGAGGGCGCCTCGCTGTACGCGCCGTCGGGCAAACGCGTCGATATGAAGGGCGGCGACATGTTCGGCTACGTGCTGGAGCGCAAGGTCTTCGAGAAGCAGCTTGCCGCTCGGGCTATCGATGCAGGTGCCACCTGCATGGTGGACACGCAGGCCCTGGGCATGCACCGGAGCGGCGACCGCTGGCGCGTCCATCTGCGTGGTCTCGAAGGCGAGCGTGACGTCGCGGCGCGGCTGGTCGTCGGGGCGGACGGCGTCGAGTCCAAGGTCGGCCGGTGGGCCGGCTTCCAGAGCGTCAACCGCCTGACCGACTACCACTCGGGAATCCAGTACGAGATGGCCGGGGTGGACGTCGACAGCCGGCACATCCATCTGTTCTTCGGCACCGAGGTCGCGCCGCTGGGCTACGCCTGGATTTTCCCGAAGCGGTTCTCGGCCAACGTCGGTCTCGGCATCCTGGAGCGGAAGGCCGCAATGAGCGCCCATGGCTACCTCCGGCGGTTCATCGACAGCCATCCGGACATCTTCGCCGGGGCGAGCCCCATCGAGATAAACGCGGGCGGCGTTCCCGTCAATCATTTCACCGAGATGGTCGGCGCCGGCGTCATGCTCGTCGGTGACGCGGCGCAGCTCGTCAACCCCATCCACGGTGGCGGTATCATCAGGGCGATGCATTCCTCGCAGCTGGCGGCCGAGGTCGCTGAGCCGGCGCTCACTGACGGCGACCTGTCGACGCGCCGCCTGCAGGAATACGTGCATCGATGGGACGAGGCCTACGAGGAGAAGACGGCGAAGCTGCTGAAGCTCCGCAGGTTCCTCGAGAAGCTGGAGGACAAGGACTTCGAGCTGCTGGCGGACATCCTGGAGGGCGAGGACATCTACGAGCTGAGCCAGGCCCGCATCTCGTTTTTCATCAAGAAGCTGCTGAAGCGCCCGTCGCTGCTCGGCCTCGCCAGGAAATATCTGACGGAGTGACCGTGTCAGCGGGAGAGACCGATGGGCGCTGTCAACATCCGCGAGAGCGACCAGTAATTTGAAATAACGACGCTGGATATGCAGCGTGGAGGCACCATGAACAGCGACATTTTGAAACTCGTGATGTGTCTGGCGGTGGCGGCGCTTCTCGTTCCCCTGCAGGGCGTATCCAGCGGCGGCCGGTCCGTCGTCTGGCATGACGCCGCTGCACAGCACGATGAACGGCACGTGAGGCAGCCGTACGTCTGGGATGCCATTGCTCCCGGCGAGGCCGTCACCGTGCCGGGTGACCCGCCGGATCGCTGGGACTGGCGGAACGTGAGCGGCGACGACTGGACGACGCCTGTGAAGGACCAGCTGCAGGATACCTGTGGCTCCTGCTGGGCGTTCGGGGCGCTCGGCGGCCTGGAGGCCATGGTCAAGATATGGCATGACGATTCCGGGATGCAGGTTGACCTGTCGGAGCAGTACATGCTGTCCTGCTCGCCCGGCGACTGCGACGGCTGGTACTGGTTCAGCACGCTCAACTGGGTACAGCATCACGGCGCCATCCCCGAGGCGTGTCTGCCCTACGAGGCCGACGACACCGTTCCCTGTGACGCGAAATGCGACGGCTGGCGTGGGCAGCTGGTGGGCATCGAGCGCTACCACCACGTGGCTTCGGACCCGACGTCGATCCAGAATGCCCTCGTGACATACGGGCCGCTTCCCGCGAGCATGGACGTCTACGCTGACTTCTACCCCGACTATGACGGCGGGGTCTACGTGCAGCAGTCCGACGAGTTCGTCTTCGGGCACTGCGTGACCATCGTCGGCTACGACGACACCTGGGGCAGCCAGGACGAAGGCTACTGGATCGTCAAGAACAGCTGGGGAACCGAGTGGGGCGAGGACGGCTGGTTCAGGATCGCCTACGGTGAATGCGACATCCAGCAGAGCGCCTACTACTACGAGGGGCCCAACTATCCACCGGAGCAGCCGGGGCAGCCCGAGGGTGCAACCCGGGGGAAGCCAGGGGAGACCTACACCTATACCGCGGTGACAAGCGACGTGGATGGCGACGACATCCGCTACACCTTTGAATGGGGCGACGGCAACACCACCCGGACGGACTACGTTTCATCGTCGACCGAGGTCTCGGTCAACTACAGCTGGGCGGAAAAAGGCGCCTACAACGTCCGCGTCAGGGCAGAGGACCGCCACGGCCTGGACGGCAACTGGTCGACACCGCTGCCGGTCAGCATGCCGAAGCAGCACCCGGCTCCCGCGTTGCTCCAGCAGCTTCACAGCTGGCTGATGCAGGTGCTCCGCTGGCTGACGTTACCGTAGCGAGGCACCGCTGCCGTCGACGAGTACCGCCATGTGGTCCCGGGAGTAGGGAGAGAGCGTCACCGCCTGCAGGATGGGATAGCGCTCCTTGATGCTGCGCTGCACCCTCCGGAAGACGTTTTTCGGTCGGGCGGCGACGTCGATGCTCCGTGCTTTCACCATGAGCATCCCCCGGAGCGGGGAAAAAAATGACATGTTTTTCAGGAATATGTCGACCTGGTCCTGCTGTGAAATGTCCTGATACACGAGGTCGGAGCTGCCGGCGACGTAATGCCCATACTGGCGGGGTCGCCGGGCGTCGCCAAGGACGGGGACGACGTTGTCTCGTTGCCGGCAGAGCTGCACCAGCTTGCGCATCGCTCGCTCTGACTTTTCGACCGCATATACGACACCGGGGGTGACGATGTCCGAGACGTGGGAGACCGTGGTGCCAGTTGCCGCCCCGAGGTACAGGACCGTGCTGCCCCGCCGGAGCGGCAGCACCTCGAGCCCGTTCTGTATCGCCGCGGCCAGCTTGCTCTTGTAGGGGCTCCATGAGCGGTATTCCATGCCGTCTATCGAGCGGCGCGGCTCGCCGTATACCGCCACGCCGGGCGTCAGGTTGCTGGTGTACAGCCGACCCTCGTGCCGGTACACACCAGGGTGGAGCTGCTCCATGGTCACCGCACGCGGCGCTGAGCGACGTTGCACGCCACCGTCGAGGCGTCGAAGACCGGTGCCACCAGCGGGGCGTAGGCGGTCTCCACGTCTGCGACCTGTTCAAGCGTCAACGAGTGCTGGATGGCGACGGCGAAACGGTTGACGTGCTGCGCGGCTCCCGGCCCGACGGCCTGCGCGCCAACGAGGCGGCCGTCGTCGTCGGCGAGCACCTTCACCAGCAGCTTTTCTCCATCCATGTAATCGGGGAGGGTGCTGCCCGGGTATTTGCCGCTGACCGGCGAAAACGATAGCTCGTTGCTCGTCGGCCCCACCGCCGCGATTTCCAGGTCGAACAGCCTGGTGGTCCGGGCGTTGAGCAGCGGCGGCATCCTCGCGTCGCCGCCGACCGCATTCTGACCGGCGACGACGGCCTGCCGCACGGCGGTGCTGCCCAGCCCGACGACCGCCGTGCCGCCCGTGACATCCCGGTACTGGGTGCAGTCACCGACCGCGTAGACATCCGGGATGCTCGTCTGGCAGCGCTCGTCCACCTCGATGGCTTTGTCGGCGATGTCCTCGGCCAGCTCGACGTTCGGGCGGGTGCCCGTTGCGACGAGCACCAGGTCAGTGTCAAGGGTCTCCTCGGTGTCGTCGTGCTCTACGGTGACCTGCATCGGGCTGCCTGCCTCGATCGAGGTGACGGGGCTGTCGAAGTGAAAGGTGATGTCGTCCGGCATGCCGCGCTGCACGACGCGGGCGACGTCGTCGTCGAGCATGTTGAGCAGCAGGCTCGGCAGGAATTCGACGACGGTGACGTCGAGGCCCAGATGATGGAGGGCCTCCGCCGCCTCCAGCCCGATGAGCCCGGCGCCGACCACGACGGCGTGGCTGCCCGCTGCGGCCTGCTCCTTGATTGCCGCTGCGTCGTCGAGCGTCCGGAGGAAAAACGTGTCGCCGCGTGGTTCAACCGGCGAAAACGGCGAGGCGCCCGTGGCGAGGATGAGCCGGTCGTAGGTCACGTCGCCGCCGTCGGTCTGCACGGCTTTGCCCTTGAAGTCGATGTTGGTCACCTCGGTGTCGAGGCGGAGGTCGATGTCCGCCGTGTTGAACCATTCCCGGCTGAACTCGATGGCGTCCTCGGGCGCGAGGTCGCCTGATACCACCCACGGCAGCGCGCACTTGGAGTACTGCGGGTATGGCCCCTTCTCGAGCATCACGATATCCGCCGTGCGGTCCTCCTTCCTGGCGAACTGTGCGGCCGTGGCGCCGGCGGCGCCGCAGCCAACGATAACGAGTTTCATGAGACTGGATAGCCCGGGCGCTTAAGTGTTTTTCGAGCGGCGTGCACAACAACCGTCATGGATGGAGCGCCGGGAGTGTTCCGGCAAAACGAGGGGGGAAGACCCAAAAAAAGAAAATCTGGGTGGTGGAGGCATAAACGCTACCGGTCTTCCCGATCCCCTCAATGACCCATCCGGCAGGTTATTTATATATCTGTCGGTTTTTCTGCCGTATGATGACACACTGCTTGCAGGCTCAGCGCGATGCGGGAATCAGGTGGCTGCCGTCGCAGGTCGACGCATCAAAGGCAAAACCCTCGCGGCAGACGGCATAGGTCAGCCCCTGCCGCCGGCATGCTCGGCCGACTCGCCGCAGCAGTCGACGTCGCTGCTCTTCCGGGAGATAATACGTGTTTCCCCGTTTGGTGAATCGCAGCTCGCTCAGTGCGTCCGGCAACGCGCGGTGCATACGCCGTAGTCCATCGTTGCGGGGTTTGACCGTCGAGGATACGACGTGCTGACAGTAGGGAGCCACCGCCGCTACGATATCCTCGATGTCTCCATCCGTCAAACCGGGGATGACGGGGTCCAGCCGAACCGAGCATGGGACGTCGTTCCCGGCGAGCACGCGCAGTGCCTCCAGCCGTTTGTCGGGCGGGGGCGCCTGCGGCTCAACGCGGGCGACGACGTCAGGCTGCAGCGACGTTATGGTCAGACTGACCGCTGCCCGCATGCCGGCGAGCAGCGCCGCGTCGCGGGCCACCAGCCCTGACTTGGTGACCACCAGGACAGGGACGTCCCGCTCCCTGAAGAGCTCGAGGCATCGCCTCGTCACCTGCTGCTCCTTTTCCATCGGCGGATACGGGTCGGAGCTGTTCGCCATGCTCACGTAGCGCCGCTGCATGTCCGCGCTGCGCAGCTCCCGGGCGAGCCGCTGCAGCACCTGCTCTTTTGTCCGTGCCTCGAACGGCCGGGGGATATAGGCGGTGATGTAGCAATAGAGGCATCCATGCGGGCAGCCGGTGTAGGGGCAAAACGAGTACTTCGGCGGGCAGGTGCACCGGCTGCTGTTCCACGGGTCGAACGCGTTGAGCACCATGCATCGGTGCATCGCGCCGGTGCTTTAAGGCTTTCCGCCATACTTTTTTAAACGCGTTCGCCATCACGATGGACAGGTGAACAGCATGGTCGAGATAAAACCATTCAGCGGCATCAGGCCGACCGACCCGGCGTCGTTCTGCATAAAGCCATACGACGTCATCGGCGACGAAGAACTCCGGCGGCTCCGCCAGGGTGACAGCGCAATCCACGTCATCCTGCCCGAGGGAGACGGCGACGAGGTCTACGACAACGCCAGGCGCGCGCTTCAGCAGGCAAAGGAGAAGATGACCCGGGACGAGCCATCCATCTATCTCTACCGGGAGAGCAGCGAGGAGTTTACGCAGCGCGGCTTCATCCTCACCGCCTCGCTCGGGGACTACGAGGCAGGCCGGATAAAAAAACACGAGGAGACACGGGAAAAACCGCTGTGTGACCGCGTGCGCCACATCGAAGCCACCGATGCCAACACCGGCCTCGTCTGGACGGTCTTCCGCAGCAACGCCCGGCTCAAACGGCTGATGGACAAGGCAGCCCGGGGTCAGCCCGTCGCCGATTTCGACAAATACGGCTACCGTCACACCCTCTGGCGGATATCCGACAGCGGCGCCATCCAGGCTATCAGGGACGCCTTCCAGGACGTGCCGCTCTACATCGCCGACGGCCACCACCGGATGCGGGCCGCCTACGAGTACAGCCAGCGGCACGACGACGAAGAGGCACAGTATGTCATGCTGTTCGCCGCCAGCGACGACGAAATGCGCATCCTGCCCTACAACCGGGTGATACGCGAGATAGACAGCGACTCCTTCATCGACGACATCGCATCTACCTTCGAGGTCAGCAGGCTGGAGCAGCCGGCGGAGCCCGACGAGCACGAGATACAGCTCTACTACAACGGGGCATGGTGGCAGCTGCTACCCCACGACGTACCCGACGACATCGTTGCATCGCTCGACGTCAGCATCCTGCAGGAGCAGCTCCTCGACCCGGCGCTCGATATCACGGACGTCCGCAACGACCCAAATATTTTCTTCGAGGGCGGCGACCTCCCGCGCAGCCACTACGAGCACCTCGTCGACCGAGAGGGCAACGCCGCTGTCTTCTATCTCCACCCCACGAGCATCGAGGATCTCGAGGCCGTCGCCGACGCAGCACGGAACATGCCTCCCAAGTCAACCTGGTTCGACCCCAAGCTGCTCACCGGGCTGGTGTTCCACTCGCTCCGCTAGTCCCACATCTTGACGCCGTCGCCTGAAACGGAGGTCACCAGCGCCCGCCCGCCGGCTTTCTCTATCGAGATGGCCACCCGCTCCGGCTCGTCGGTCAACGCGATGATGCTCCCGCCGCCACCCGCACCCGTCAGCTTGGCGCCGTAGGCACCGGCACGCCGGGCCGCCGCGATGAGCTTCTCCAGCGCGTCGGAACTCGCACCCAGCGTGTGCAGGTTTTTCTGCGCCTCGTTCATCGTCTCGCCCAGGGCGACGTAGTCCCGCTGCTGCAGCGCCTCGACGCCGTCGATGACGAGCTCCCCGATACGCTCGGTGAGCTCACGGCCGAAGCTCGAATGAGTGACGAAACGCCGCACTTTTTTGACCTGCCGCGGGGTCTTCGACTTGATGCCGGTCATCCCGACGACGATGTGGACGTCCTCCATCGGCGGGATCTCGACCTCGTGGACGTACCAGGTCTTCCCGTCGCGGCTGATCTTCCAGAGGAACCCGTCACGTTGCTCCCGGGCCAGCAGGATAGCGCCCCCGTGGGTGCACGCCGACGTGTCGTTGGGGCTGCCGCCGCCCTGCACCTCGTACTCGACCTCGAAGCTCTCACGTGCCACCTGCTCCAGGGAAAACGTGTCGTCGAGGCTGCGGATGCATGCAACCGACGCGGTGGTGATCGCCGCCGAGGAGCCGAGCCCGCTGGCCGACGGGATGTTGGAAAACGTCGTCGTCTGCAGCGGCGGGCCGTCCCACAGCGTCTCGATGGCATGCTTGATGTAGGTGTGCCGGTAGCCGTCAAGCGGCCGTCCGTTCACCTCGTTTGCCTCGCCTGGCCGCATCTCCACGCCGACACGGAGGTCGATGGCCGTCGAGAGGCAGGGCTGCCCGTACATGACGCCGTGCTCGCCGAGCAAAATGATTTTCCCCGGAACCGATGTGACAGCCATCTATCGCCATAACGCCGGTAGGGTAAAAAAGTTACTGTTTCCGCCGGGCGGCAAGATATATATGGCGGGCGGTATACCACCATGGACCGCCTGCTGGTGTTCGACTACGACGGCGTCCTCGTCGACAGCCTCGACGTCTTCAAGCGACATTTCCTTCAGGCCTGCAGAGACGAGGACATCGACGCCATACGCACCGAGGAGGACTTCCTGTCGCTCTTCGACGGCAACCTCTATCAAAGCATGACGCAGCGTGGCCTGTCACGCGACCAGATCCTCACCGTCGTCTTTTCCGTCCGTGACGGCGTGATGGAGGAACGCGAGGCGATACAGCTCTTCCCCGGCATCCGGGAGGCGGTGCACGCGCTGGCCGAGGACAACACGCTCGCCGTCGTCACCTCCAACGACACCCAGGTCGTCAGGCATTTCCTCAAAGCGCGTGACATCGATCGCTTCACCGACGTCATCGGCTCCGACAGAGAACCGAGCAAGCAGGCGAAACTCCAGCGCCTCAAGCGACATCACGACGCCGCCTGTTACTACATCGGCGACACCGTCGGCGACATCATCGAAGGCAAAAAAACCTCGGTGGCGACCGTCGCGGCCGCGTGGGGCTGGCACGACGAGCATCGTCTCCGCCAGGCAGAGCCGGACCACCTCATCCACCGGCCGGCGGAGCTACGCCACCTTTTCTCCCGCTGATGTTACAGCAGCGCGTCAAGCCGGAAATAATGAACCGGCATCGAGCACGCACGGGTCTCATCCCCGGCGAACGACACCACCATCTCCCCCGTTGACGGTTGCGCCACCCACTGGAACAGCGACCGATATATCTCGCTGACGTGCACCGCGACGCCAAACACGAGATCCGTCCTCCCCGTGTACTCGTCACGCAGCAGATCCATCGTCCCGTTGAGGTCGAGCGTGCCGTACCGGCGCTCGACTTCCTCGCTCAGCGCACGGTAATGCATCCACGGGATAAACATGTAGGTCTTCCCGGTCAGCGCCCAGAAAAAACTCAGGGGGCCGCTCGGGTCGTAGCGCACCCGGTCGAGCTCGACCTCGGCGCACTGCGGCGTCACATACATCGGCGTCCGCCGCACCACGTCCTTGATCTGCCAGAACGGCGCCACGCCTTCCTCCTCGCTGTCCCAGGTGCCGACGTAGGAGATGTTCGCGGTCTGCTCCAGGGCGTAGCCCGCCGGCTGGCCTGCATCCGAGATGACGAAATTCCAGCCGCACGTCCGGTTGTGCGTCATGATGTCGACGGCCTCCCCGGCGCTGTCCGCCCGGTCGAGCACCATCCGCATCCGGAAGAAGGCGCTGATGCCGTGGAACGTCGTGTCGTTGGTCAGGCAGGTGTCCTCCCCGATGGCGATGCCCTGCTCGTTGAAGCCGCTCCAGCAGCCGATGTTGCCGGCGAACTCCGGATACATCGACGCATGCGCACCGGCGGGGTCGCGAACCATGACGACAAGGGTGCTCTGCAGCCGCCGCCCCGTCACGGGATCCCTGACGTCGAGCTGCCAGTCGAAGCTCCGGACGTGGTAGAGACCGCCGCTCGCTGTCGCGTCGCCCCAGAGCGATATCTCGCAGCAGGATACCATGTGGTTGAACAGCGCCGGCATCGTGTTCAGCACCGCCACCTCCTCGAACGACAGCGACGAGCCGTCGGCCATGCCCTGCATCTCCTCCAGGTAGCAGCCGGGGAGATAGGGCCGCATGACACGCCAGACCTCGAGGATGTCCTCGTAGTCGTAGCCGTGCCGCTCGAACGCGTCGAGCTGTGCACGCATCGCAACGCCGATGCGCTCGTCCAGCAGCCTCCCGTGCTGGTAGCCCATCTCGTAGTAGGAGCCGTTGAGATGGAGCACAGTGACATTGCTCCGTGTCTCCAGCCAGCCGCCCTCCACCGGTGCATCCACCGTTCCCTCGCGGTCGACCCCGAGCTGGATATCGTGCAGTCCCAGGGACGGCGTGACCAGCAGCGCCGCGACGGCGACACCCAGCACCAGCGTAGCGATATCTCGATGCATGGTCTCACATCTGCAATAGCTCCCGGTTTAAATAGTATCCCGTGCCATTGCGGGGCATGGCTTCACTGGAAAAGCTACATCCAGGTGAACACCCACATGGCGGCCGCGCCGGCGTTGCCGGCAGCGTCGTATGCCTTCACCTCAAGCCGATGCAGGCCGAACCGGGCGTCCGACCATTTCTGCTCGAGCGATGGCCCGTCGGTCGAGGTCACCAGCTCGCCGTCGCGGTAGTACTCGATCCTGTCGAGGCCGGAGAGCGCATCCGTCGCCGTGGCCTCAACGGTGACGGGACCGATGATGACGACGCCGAGCGGCATGTCACGGTGATCGCCGAAGAAGTACAGCTTTCCCCGTTCAGGCCGGGTGATGCTGACATCCGGCGCGCTGCCGTCGACGTAGACCGGGGTGCTGGAGGTTGCCTGTCGCCCATCGCCGTCGGTGACGGTGAGCTCAACCTCGTATGTTCCCTCCTCGTCGTAGGTGTGCGCTGGCGTCGCACCGGTCGCGGTGTCCCCGTCGTCGAAATCCCAGGAGTAGGAGACGACGGGGGCCACGAAACCGGTGCTTTTGCTGCCGTCAAACGCGACGGACCGACCGGCCTCCGTATAGTACGGCCCGCCGGCTCTGGCAACGACCGGAGACGTGTCCACCGCGATGAGGAAATGCTCTATCTGGCAGTCTCCATAGGCAATCCGGAAGTATCCGTCCTCGCCCCAGCCGGCGCCCCAGCTGTTCTTGACAATCCAGTATCCCTCGTCCTCGCCACCCCAGCTGTCGTCGTAGCCCGTAATGACCACCTGATGGTTGATGTCCCTGGTCGGCTCCTCCCCGGGATGCTCATAGACGCCGCCGTCGTAGCCGCCGAAGTCGTCATAGACAGCCATCTCCGCCACCAGTGGCCCGTGCTCGACCAGCAGCGCCTTGACGTCCCTCCGGGCTGGATCGCTGTATCCGTCGTACTCGGTGACCGGATAGAGCGTGTCACGCCAGCCGTCGCATTTATCAGCGCAGGGGATACCATCGTCTGCACGGTAGGGGAAGCACTCCTCGGTGATGGCGCCGCCGTGACTGTGGAGATACCCGTAGGCCCACCAGGCGTTCCATCCGCTGCAGCCGCCGCTGGCCGGGGGACACGACAGCAGGTATTGCTCGGACAGGTCAACGTCGACATCAGGACTCCGCGCCTCGATGTTTACCATGGCCTCCAGTGCGCCGACGGCCGCGAAGCCCCAGCAGCTGCCGCAGCTGCCCTGCGACTTGGCGACGGTCATCCAGTTTCCACTCACGTTGCCCAGGGATGCATCCCGCCAGTCCCACGCCGGAGGTACCCCGCCGCCGGACACCGCGGGGCTCTCGCCGTTCACCTGGAGGTCGTATGTATCGATGGGGACACATCCATATCCGTGCCGTGAGGCGTCGCCGCTGTCGACGGAGGTGACGCTCGTCTCGCCCACACCCAGGTTGTGGACGGCGGGCACGAGAAACAGCACCGCCACCGTTATACACGCCAGGCTTTTCGAGAGATGGTTTCGCTGCATTGGCCATGAACAACGGCAGGGGTATTTTAAATGCTTTTACTGCCCGGCTGGCAGCGTGGCATCTGCCTTTTTCAGGTGTTAGGTCCCTGGAGGATCTCCCGCCATTCCTCCCGGCAGAACGGACAGGTCACCTGGTTGACACCCTTGATTTTTTCGTAGTAGAAGACGCCGCGGCACTGCAGAATCGTCATCTCGAGCTCGCCCTGGCCGTTGGCCCGTCTGGGGAACGTATAATTGCTGGACTTAAAATTTATTAAACTACCGCTATTAGGATGCTGGGGCAGGCAAAAATCTGAAACTCTAACCGTGAGGTTTTATGTTTTGCAAGCTTGCCTCCGACATGCCTGCTCCTCCCTTATCCTCAAAATATACGGCGGCAGACAGCTTCAGCAGAGGGAAAGCGCACCAACTCCGTGAAGAGGAACATTAGAGAAAAAAAGAAGGGAAAAAGAGAGGGCTACAGTCCAAGGACGAGTGGCCCGAGGATGAAGCCGCTCATGCTCTTGGTGGCACCGCCCGCCTCGATAGATATCGTAGTGGGTCCAACACCGACGACGAGGCCTGTGCTGATGTCCTTCGACTCGCCGGCCGGCAGCACATCGATGGTACCGGTCGTAGTGCCGCCCACGAATACGGGTCCGCTGAACTCGATGGACCAGTCCACGTTTTCCGCTGGAGCGCTGCCCGTGTTGGATACCGTTGCCTTCAGGCCAAATCCACCGGATACAGCAGGAATCTCGATGCTGGGTGCTGGCAGCACATCGTAATATATGTCCTTGTTGCCGTTGCGGTTGTCCGTCCAGATGATGCCACCCTGTGATATCTGGAGCGACGATGGCTCCTCGACCACGGTGCCGTCTTCGTCGTTGACCTGTTCAGGCTCCTCCCAGCTGGCGCCGCCGTCCGTTGACTTCGTGAGATAGAGGTTGCCGTCACGGATAAAGGAACAGTAGACGGTAGAGCCGCTCATAAATATGTCTGGATGCAGGTCGTCGGTCTGTGCCTCCGCGGGGAAGGATCCATCCTGCCATGTTTCTCCTTCATCGGAGGAATACTTGCAGGTGAGATCCCAGTCGCCATAGGTCGGGTTCTGCGACATGTATACCACGCATAGATGGCTGCCGCTGGCCCCGACAGCCGGGTCCTTGTAGGGGTCGCTGCCTTCCCACGTCTTGACAGGCCAAAGGGCCATGTCACTCTCTTTGTTTGGGTCGCCCCAGTGAATACCGATGCCGTGTGCACCTGAAGACTCGTTTTCGTAGTCCCAGACCTCCCAGAAGTGGTTCGATGTCGCCGCCATGTCAGCATTGTATGACAGCGGGAAATACTGGTCGCCTGTCCAATAGTATCCGGCCTCCTCCCATTTACCGAGCATGAATCCTCCCTCGATTGCGCTTTGGAGGTTGTAGCCCGAGTATTCGACATGCCCGGTATATCCCCAGCCCCATGACGTCTCGCTCATGGCAGCCGCTGAAAGCGAGGAGCGCTCTGAGTCATATCCGCTCTGATCGAGATAGCCAGTCTGCCATGCCCCCGGGTCTGCAGGATCTGGGGCATAGAGGACATAGAATCGCTGTGCCGTCCGGTCGTTCCAGACGCCGTACATGACATCGCTGTCCGGCGGGGTGACCAGGGCCGGCCAGTTCTGCAGGTTGCTCGCCATATCGCCGGTGTCGGTGTTGTAGAGCTCGTTCCAGCTGCTTCCGTCGGTGGACCGCATGAAATAGATATGTCCCTCAAGGGCTCCGAGCTGCCGTTCCCAGGCTGCCACGTAGCTGCCGTCCGGCGCTTTCACTACGACCGGATGCCTATCGTCTTCCTCTGAGGAGGAAAGCTGGATGTCGCCGTTGCCTCCGGATGCGGCGGCTGTACGCTGTTCTGTCAGTTTAGTCGGGTCACTGGGGTGCTTGTCCACATTGGCGGTAAGCTCGTCGGGGGTATCTGTGCTGGAAAAAGACTGTGCTATTGGAACACACAGCATAGCACCAGCCACGACTGCTATAGCCATAATTTTGCTTGCTTTTACGCTCATTCTTCTGCCTCCAGGTATGTATCAAGCGCTGTCTTAAAAATGTATCGAATAAATATAAGAGTGAAAAGGCTCTATTTGGGGTGTCATGGCGGCCACCTGCCGCCCCGGGGCCTCTGGACGGTGACCACTGCCTAGTTCTCCCGATCGTTTCCCTGTCCAAAGAGATGGACCACCAACACCAGTTTAAATCTTTTATTTCAACAATTTTATCGGAGATCACCCGTCTCAAGATGAACCAAAAGAAATCACATACAGCGTCGCCATCCTCAAAGTCAAATAAATACTTGACATATACGGCTTCATCTCGAAACTATCGTAACTGGCATCGACCAGGCGAAAAAACCTCCTTACGCTCTTCAAGCCAAGCGCTTTGGTTTGCCGGTATTGGAGGTATTACATGGTATATGGTTTTCGAGAGAGTCGAGAGAGCCGAAATTAAAAAAGAAGAGAGATAGAGAGGGAGAGATGGCTATAGCCCGAGGACAAGCGGCCCAAGGATGAAGCCGCTTGCACTGCCGGTGGCGCCGCCTGCAGCGACCGATATCGTCGTTGGGCCGATGCCGACCGCGAGGCCGCTGCTAATGGATGTTGACTCACCTGCAGGCAGGCTGTCTATGGTGCCCTCCGCGTGGCTGCCGACGAAGACCGGGCCGGACAGGTCGATGGTCCACGCGACGTCGCTGGCAGCCTCTGTTCCTGTATTGCTGACGGTGGCAGTGGCGCCAACGCCGCCCGTGACACTTTCCACGTTGAGCTGCGGCGCCGGGACAGGTGCCCAATATATGTCGTTGTTGCCGTTGCGGTTGTCCGTCCAGACGATGCCGCTGCTGTGGATGTCGATGGTGTTTTCCCCGGATACAACGGTGCCGTCCTCCTCGTTTATCTGCGATGGCTCTGCCCAGGTTGCGCCGCCGTCAGTGGACTCCGTGAAGTAGAGGTTTCCATCTTTTTCGTAGGCCACGTAGACGGTGCTGCCGCTCATGTAGACCGCCGGGAAGCTCTCGTCCACCTGATGCTCATTGGCGACAAACGTGGTGTCCCATGTTTCTCCGGCGTCCGACGTGTACTTGCAGCGGATGTCCCAGTCACCGTAGTTGTTGTCCGTGGTCATGTAGACGACAACTGCCCTGTCTCCCGATGCTTCAACGCTCGGGTGCGCTGCTTCATAGCCTGCCTCGTCTCCGCCATCCAGGAAGTAGGAGTTCTCGGCGTATTCGATGTCGCTCTCCTGGACCGGGATACATTTCTTGTAATATATCTGGGATTTTTCTTCAATATTAGACTGGCATACCACATAGAAGAATTCACCCTTGCTGTCCCAGCCAGGGTTATTGTCGTGGACGGCAGCTGTCTCGATGTCCTGCGACGGCGTATACTGGCCTGCTGGACCTGTTCCGGAATCCCAGTTCCAGACGATTGAGCCAAGGTTTTCACCAGCGCCGCACCACCACAGCTCGAGGCCCTGGTTCATGCCCTCGTCGTCGTTGATCATCGCCGGGACGGGGCCGGGTCCATAATCGAAGCCCATGTTGTTGTACCACATGTGGTCTTCGAAGTTGAGGCAGGTTGCCCCGGGCCGTCTGCCTTCTTCCCAGCTATATGCCTTCCAGGTTTCACTGTCGGTAATATCCGGGATCTGGGTAAAGTAGCCGCCCTGGTTCGTCCGCTCCAGGCATTCCAGCCACAGGCCTTCGTAATCAGGCCCTTCGTACCTGGTGGCGTCAAAGTAGGCCATGTCTCCATACCAGGCGTAGCCGTCGAAGCCGAGCAGCGACGCGCTCCATGATTCACCGTCGTTGGAGGAGTAAGCCAACCCGATATCTGCGTTAAAAGCACTCTTTACCTGCGTCCAGACGACGCCGGTGTTGCCGTCCCCGTCTTCAGTAATCCGGGGGATGGTGTCGTTTTTCGGGCTTTCCTTCGTCAGCAGGACATTTCCCTGTCCGCCAGCCGTCGACGTCTGCATCGGCGAGAGATCGAGCGATATACGCTCTGCATCGTCGAACTGCATCGACGACGCGTCTTCATTGTCATCGGCTGCCTGCATCACCGGCACCGCCGCCGCTCCCATCATCACCACCGCTATCGCTACACTCAGCATAATTTTTCTCGTTTGCATGGTATCTTGCCTCCTTTTCGTAATGAGGTATATGCTTAAATAGTTATTGATGATTTTTTTGCCGTCCGCATAGCGCGTATGTTAGCCCGTATTATAAAAGAAGAGCGCGGGGAGCGAGATTCGAACTCGCGAGGGCATACGCCCACAGGATTAGCAATCCTGCGCCGTACCAGGCTGGGCCATCCCCGCAGCTGAGAATGGAATATGACGGCGGCATAAAAAGTTAGTGCCTGCCGCGTAGCCGGGGGAGCAGTGCAGCTGTCACTGCCTCTCGTGTCAGGTGTCTCCGCGTGACGGCGCCGTCGGAGAGGAAGCCGGCCAGGTTTTCCCCGTCCGGTGTCAGATCGCCGATGTCGGTGTCGTTGAGCTCCTCAGTCATCCCTGCCGGTATCTGGAACGCCGGACCGGTTCCACGGGTCATGTAGCCGGCGCTGTCGACCACTGTGCAGACGTGCTCCAGCATCGCCACCTGGTGCCGGTGTATGATGCCTGCCTCGATGCCGACGCCGTAGTCAGCGCTGTCGAGGCTCTGCTGTGCCCGGTGGAGTGCGCCCTTCCATATGTCTTCTCCTCTTGGGGTTTCCATGGTTTCTACGGGTGTGGCCGTGCAGTGGATGTCGAGATGGCTGAGGAGATGATGGAATGCCTCGGCGGCTGCCGTTCGCTTGGTTTCGTTGGACGTTCCAATGGAGACCTCGAGCGGGATGGCTCGACGGCCGTCGGTTATCTCTCCCTGGCTGATGCGCGTGGAGCTGATGGGGATGCCGTCGTCCGCCAGCACGTATGGCACGACGATGATGCGGAGCGGCGGGATGTCGTTGCTGCGCCTGACCTCGTTTATCTTGTTTGCCACCGGCGCTGTCTCGGGGGAGACCACGATGGCGTCGCAGGCCCCGGTAGCTGCCGGTCCGTATTGGTCGTCGAGTCGTATGATCTGTGCCGCCTCTCCGTTGCAGCTGTCCTGGATGAAGCGATGGAGGCGCTCTTTCCGCTTCTCGTATGGCGGGACGTCTTTGCCGTGGCGGCTGGCGAGTTCGTCGCTGGTCAGGCCGATGATGACCCGGTCGCCGACGTGGAAGGCTCTGCGGAGCAATGCCTCGTGTCCGGCGTGGATGATGCTGAACGTCCCGCCCAGGCAGACCTGCATAGACGTGCAACGCCTCCCTGTTTTTTATTGTTGTGCCGGAAAAGATTAAAAATCGCTGGCTGATGTACATGCGATGAAAAAGCTGGTTGCTGTCGCTGTTTTTCTTTTCGTCGCTGCAACGGTGGTCCCCGCCGTTGGTTTCTACGGGGAGGGAGAGACATCGTCGCCGGTTCAGCTCGACGTTGCAACCGATACGGCTGCGCGCCCGGTCCGCATTCATTTTCCCACGGATACGCTGCCGGACGGCGAGGCAGCGGTCGTGGTCCCCGGCCCGGCGATGCCCGTCATCGTGCCACAGGGTCGTTCCTTCGTGGCGAGCGTCCGGCTTGACGGGACGCCGTCGGGCTGGACGTGCAGCCTTGCAACGGCCTACGATGCTGTGGTGACGGAGCAAAAGATCACGGTGAAGGATACGACGTTCAACGATTCCACCGGCTGCTGGGACGTCGAGATGCAGGTGTCATCCTCGCTCCCGCCCGACCTCTATAATCTCACCGTCGAGGTGGAATGCCAGGGCGAGATATACCGGCTGTCGGCCCCGCGGTCTGTATCCGTCGTCAGCGGGTACAGGCAGCGGTTCTCCTTCGTCCATCTCACTGATTTCCACATCGGCGACCCGCGTGGCTTCAAAGAAAACATCCGGCGGACGCTCGGCTGGAAGGCAGCGAAGAAAAGCGTCAGGGAGATAAACCTCATGCATCCCGACTTCGTGGTCATCACCGGCGACCTCGTGTTCGGGCAGCTTTACCCGTTCGAGTATGGCTTTGAATACCGGACCTGCTACGACATCCTCCAGCGGTTCGACGTGCCGACCTACCTGGTGCCGGGCAACCACGACGGCTACATCCAGACCGGACAGGACGGCCTCGCGTGCTGGCGGCGCACCTTCGGCCCGCTGTATTACTCGTTCGACTACGGCGACAGTCACTTTGTCGGGGTGAACTCCTACGATTGGCCCAGCAGGAGCCGCCATGCCATCTCCTACGTCGCGTTCAACTGGGGCGGCCACGTACAGGGGGAGCAGCTGTCATGGATAGAAGACGACCTCGCCCGGCATGGTGATGCCTGGAATGCGATGCTGCTGCATCACAACCCGCTCTGGGAGACCGAAAATGACTCGCTGCTCGGCAACGGCTACCAGGGTCGCCGTGAGCTGCTGTCGCTCATCGAGCAGCACGGCGTCGATGCCTGCTTCGCCGGCCACGTCCACTCCGACGACGTCACCATCCGCAACGACACCACCTATATTACCACGACGACGGTGTCCAGCGGCACCAGCGGCGATGCATACTGGGGGTACCGAGTGGTAGCGATGGACAACGCCTCGCTGGCTGATTTCAACTACACTGTTGACCATCAATCGATTCCGCTCTACCGTCTCAACTATAGCTACAGCACGAACGACGGGTCAACCCGGACGGTCGAAGCACGCGTGGAAAACGACCTCGCCGTGCCGATAGATGCATACCTCCGGTTCTACGTCCCTGCAGGCAGCTACACCGCCGAGAACGGCGGCATCGTCAGGCAGCGCAGCGACGGCGACACGATGCATCTCGTCGTTCAGGCAGATGTTGCCCCCTTGACCACGGAAACCGTGACAGTCCACCCGCCTAGCTAGAGGGCGACGTGCTGCCCGTTCTGCAGGATGTGGACGTCCCGGCCAAGGGTGTAGCCCATCTCCGTGGCGAGCGCCGCGACGGATGCAAGCTTCTGCATGTCGCCGTGCGCCGGCACGATGGAGTTCGGCTGCACGATTTTTATCAGGTCGCGGATGTCCTCCCGTGAGGCATGCCCCGACACGTGAAGGTCTTTGAACATCCGGGCGTGCTTGTTGTGTATCTTGTGCTCCAGAATCTGGCGGTTGCCCCGGATGGTCGGCGTCGGGATGACGCCGCAGGCGAAGACCACGAAGTCGTCGGGCTTGATCGTGAACGGCACTTCCTCGTTCGCCATCCGTGACAGCGTCGCGTTGGGCTCACCCTGGCTGCCCGTCGCCACCACCATGTAGTCATCCCGGTTTTTGTCTATCTCGTCGAGGCGTCCCTTCGACCAGTAGGCGCTCTTGATGATCTCGGCCTGGCTGGAGAAGTCGACGAAGTCGAGCTGCTCGGCAGCGTTGATATAGTCGTGGAGCGAGCGGCCGACGAACACGACCTCTCTCCCCATGGCCTGTCCGACGTCGAATATGCTTTTGAGGCGCGGGGTGTGCGAGGAGAACGTGGTGACGATGACGCCGTGTCCCTCGGTCTCCATGCCGAGGAGGACGTCCCGCAGCATCTCCCGTGCCACTGATTCGGAGTAGGTCTTGTTTTCTTTTTCCGCGTTGGTGGAGTCCACGATGAGCGCGACGGTGTTCTCGTTGCCGAGCTGCCGGAGCCGCTCCTTGTTGGTCGTCTGCCCGATGGTGGGCTGGTTGTCGAACTTGTAGTCCAGCGAGTAGAGGATGTTCCCCGCCGGGGTGATGATGTTGACCATCGAGGCCTGGATGACGGAATGCGTCGCCAGGATGAACTCTATCTCGAGGGTGTCGGACACCTGGTAGGAGGAGTTGGGGCTGATGCTGATGATCTTGTTTTTGAGGTTGAAGTTGTCATTCTCCTCCTTCTGCCGCAGGATTTCGGTGACGTAGGGCGTGGTAAAAATCGGGCAGTCATATTGCGAGGCGAGGCGCTTCGCCGCGCCGATGTGGTCGAGATGAGCGTGGCTGAGCACGATGGCTTTGACCTTGTCGCGTATGTTCGAGATGGGGCCGTCGTCGGGGATGGCGTCTTCCTGTATCAGTCGCTTCGTTGACAGCTGGTCTATCTTGTCCTGCAGCGGCACGTACCGGTCCATGTAGATGCCCATGTCGAGGATGACAGCCTCGCTGCCGACCTCCAGACACGTCATGTTCCGGCCGACTTCCTCGTAGCCGCCCAGGGCATACAGTGTTATATCCATAGTATATCTGGAGGCCATAAGACCGAGGCCCTATTTAAATATTGGTAACGCCGTCACTCGTTCCGGAAGACCTGTCTGAACCACCGGCTGTAGATGGCGCGCTGCAGCCTGGTGAGCGCGATGTTTTCGATGTTGGGCTTGACGACGCGGTGGAGATGCAGCCGGATGGCTTCCTTGGCGAACTCGGCGATGGTGTCGTAGCCGCGGTACGGGTCATCCACCACTTTTTTTACCTCCTCATGCAGCGCCTTCCGCACGGAGATAGTGCTATATTCGGGCATCTCTGCCTCCCAATACGTGTAACGTGTGGCGCCTATTTATGTCCTCCGGAAACCTTTTTATCCAGCTGGCTTTTCCCTCTCATGCGTCAGGCGATTGCTGCCATCCTCATCGTCGCTGTTCTCCTCGCCGGCTGCACCACGTGGCCCTTCGAGGACACCACGCGGGAGGGCTTCAGCGCCGGGGACCTGACCGCTCCGGATGTCTCGTCCTACGAGCGCCTGCAGCCCACGCCGGAGGAGCAGCTGCCCTACTCGCCGGGCTTCGTCGCTCCCGGTATAAGTATCACGCCGTCCAGTCTGTACGCCCGCTACGGTGGAGCCATCAAGATAACGGTCAACAACACCGGCAGCAACGACCTGTTTGTCTACAACGCTGGCCTTGCCATCGACGACGACACCTGGCAGTGGACGGACGGCTCCCGGGGGATAAAGGTGCAGGCCGGTCATACCGGCGCCATCTACATGGCGGTGGGCGGCGGCCTGTCGCAGCCGGGCTTCTATGATTTCTCGCTGGAGCTCTCGTTCATGGTGAACAACCGCGCCGGCTCGATCCCGTATGCCTCCTACAAGTGGTACGACGCTGGCACCCGGACGTATAGCTCGTTTTCTAATCTCTCGAGCCTGCAGGTCCAGCCGTATAACAGCAGCAGCAATCCCTCGCGTTCCTACAACTACTACCGTGATTTCGACCGGGTAAACAAGCGGGTTGACCCGGATCAGCTCCTGGTCCGTCGGACGGCCCGGGACATCGCCGGGGCCTACGCCGGGTCCACCGGGGCGTACAACGTCGCTATGGTGTGCGCCGTGTTTGACTATCTGCACGGGCATCACAGCTACATCGACGACCCCGACAACAGGTGGCAGACGCCGGCGACGACG
Source organism: uncultured Thermoplasmatales archaeon (assembly GCA_964414415.1). Taxonomy (GTDB): domain Archaea; phylum Thermoplasmatota; class E2; order UBA202; family DSCA01; genus CAZESS01. The sequence continues at coordinate 88,808 of CAYPWJ010000003.1, forward strand.
CTGCAGCAGGGCGGCGACTGCGAGGACTACGCGATGCTGTTCTCGGCGCTGGTGACCAGCCTGGGCGGCACCACGCGGGTATACGTAACCGACACTCATGCCTTTCCAGGGGTCTACATCGGCGGCAGCGCCGCCGAGGCGCGCCGGGTCGTGCAGGGCATCCAGGCCTACTACGGCACCGATTTCTCCGTGGCGGTGCTCAAGGAAAACCTGGTTGATGAAAAAAAGATGAGATACTGGCTGGTGGCTGACTGCCTTGCCGGGAGCTTCTATCTCGGTAATCTGCCGGTGGGCGGCGCGCCGGTCGGCCCGCCGCTGCAGGATCCCTTCTACAACTGGGGCTTCGGCGGGACCAACACCCTCAGGGTCATCGACGTGATGCCTGACTGAGGGAGCGGGGTGGCGAGGCGGGCGGGGCAACAGCTTTAAATGAGACCGGCCATTACCTGTTGATTGTCATGAAGCTTGACCTCGAGCCGCAAGTGGTCTGGAAGCATTTTGAGGAGCTCACGAAGATACCTCGCTGTTCCAAGCACGAGGAACGCGTCGCCGAGTACGTCATGGAGGTCGCCCGCGATGCCGGATGCACCGTGGGGCAGGACGACGTCGGGAACGTCATCGTGCGGAAAGAGGCAACAGGCGCCTCTGATGCCCCCATGGTTACCGTGCAGGCTCACCTTGACATGGTCTGCGAGAAAAACAGCGACGTGGACCATGATTTCTCGTCTGACCCTCTTGACGTCTATGTCGACGGCGACGAGGTGAAGGCCCGCGGGACCACGCTTGGCGCCGACAACGGCGTCGGCGTGGCTGCGGCCCTCGCATTGATGGAGGCCGACGACCTCACTCATGGCCCGCTGGAGTTCCTGTTGACCGTCGATGAGGAAACAGGGATGACCGGTGCCTTCGGCCTTGAGGAGGGAGCCCTCGACGGCGACATGCTCATCAACGTCGACAGCGAGGAAATCGGCTCCGTGTACATCGGCTGTGCAGGCGGCGCGAACACCACCATCCACCTCCCGCTGTCCTTCGAGGACGCCGACGGCCCGGCGCTGCAGATACAGCTCCGCGGCCTCAGCGGCGGCCATTCCGGCACCGACATCGACGAGGGGCGGGCGAACGCCATCAAGCTGCTGGCGCGGCTTGTCTCCACCCTCGACGCACGTCTCAGCAGCATCGACGCCGGCGACAAGCACAACGCCATCCCCCGGGAGGCAACCGCGGTGGTGGTGCCCACGGATCTCGATGCCACCCGCCGCTTCGTCGGGGAGTTCGAGGAGACGCTCCGCAACGAGTACTCGGAGACCGACCCGGATCTCGCCTTCGACGTGTCGGAGCACGATGCAGCGCGGATGATGGACGACGACAGCCACGAGCGGGCGCTCCGCATGCTCGTCGGGCTGCCTCACGGCGTGCTGGCGATGGACCAGCAGGTTGAGGGGCTCGTGGAGACCTCGACGAATCTGGCTGTCGTGAAGACCGCTGATGAGCTTGAGGTGCTGATGAGCTCCCGGAGCTCCGTCGAGTCGAAGCTCGACGCGGTTTTGCACCGTATCAGGGCTATCGCAGAGCTGGCTGACGCTGCAGCCGAGGACGAGGGACGCTATCCGGGATGGAAGCCCGACCTTGCCTCGGATCTGCTCCAGCTGTCGAAGGACGTCTGGAAGGAGATACACGGCGAGGAGCCCGCGGTGAAGGCCATCCATGCCGGGCTTGAGCCAGGGGTCATCAAGAGCATCATGGGGCAGATGGAGACCATCTCCATCGGTCCGCAGATAGAGCATCCCCACAGCCCCGACGAGGTGGTCTACGTCTCCAGCGTGCAGACGTTCTGGGACTACCTGCTCAGGCTGGTGGAGCACATCGAGCAGCGCGGCTAAACGGCTACCCCTCTCTTTTTTCTCTTTTTATGTTGTGGGCCCGCGGCCCTTTCTTTGTCTCCTTGACTTCGAAGCTGAGCCGCTGTCCCTCGCGCGGGCTGAAGTCGAGGTCGTCCCGGTGGAAGAAGACATCTTCATCGAGTTTTTTTACGCTGAGGAATCCGTAGCTCCGGCCGGTGAACCATTTCTTGACGGTGCCGGTATGCCGCTCCCGGCCCTCCATCGCCAGCCAGCAGTCCCTGCAGAAAAAATTGCCGCACATCGGGCACTCGTAGACCTGGCCGTCGTAGTCGTACAGCTGCCGGTTGCAGCGGCCGCACCGCATCTCGTCGAGCAGCTCGTCGGCGCACTCCTGGCAGATGCCCGTATCCGGCTGCAGCAGGTCCCGCACCTTCCGGTTCATGCTAATCGAGTGTAATGCTCTGCTGGCCTTTATATTTTCCCGCGTACCGCTGCCGCGGCGCCGACGCCATCTCCTCGAACACAACCTGGCAGAAGGTGTCCCCCTGCTGGAGCTCGAGTTCCCGGTGGGTGTTGAAGCACGCCAGCGTCAGGGTGCCCTCGAAGCCGACGTCGACCTTGCCGAACGACGCCATGACGCCGCGGCGTGCATAGCTGGAGCGGATCCAGAGCTGCGCCGCGTGATGCGGCAGCCGGAGGTACTCGCGGGTGGAGACGGCGAACCACGTCATCGGCGGAATCGTGGCGTGCCGCGTTGTCTCATCGTCGACCAAGACCTCCTTGATGGAGAGGTCGTAGCCGTTCGGCGTGAGCTGCGCCTCGCTGAACGGCTCGATTGACAGGTCGCCGCGTTTTTGTGCCCCGAGGATGTCCGCGTCGGAGAGAATCATGCCCTGCTATGCCGCAGACGGTTTAAAGTGTTATCCCTCTGCCACAAATGCCATAAAGCGACGGGCGATATGCCATCATGAGACGGGAAACCATCTGCGTTGCAGAGGAGACAGATGAACCGTCGCGGCCGGTCAACGTGCCGGCGTATTTCTCCTCGACCTACCATCTCACCGACGAGGCATACCGCAGCATTGCCGAAGGCGAGGGACGCCGCAGCTACGTCTACAGCCGCTGGCGCAACCCGACGGTGGCAGCGCTGGAGCACAAGATGGCGCGGCTGGAGGACGGCGGGAGCGCCGTTGCAACCGCGTCGGGCATGGCTGCCATAGCTGCAGCGATGCTCTCGTTTCTCGACGAGGGCGACGAGCTGGTGACCAGCCGCGACCTCTACGGCGGGACGTTTTCGTTCATCGAACGGGAGCTCCGCAGCTGCGGCATCGGCATTTGCTACGTCGACTGCACCTCGCCCGACGAGGTCGCCGCGGCTATCAGCGACGACACCGGCCTGCTCTTCTTCGAGTCCGTCACAAACCCGCTGCTCAGGGTCGTCGACATCCCGGCGGTGGCAGCGGTGGCGCACGACCACGACGTGCCGCTCGCTGTCGACGCGACGTTTGCCTCACCGGTTAACCAGCAGCCGCTGTCCCTGGGCGCAGACGTCGTGATACACAGCACGTCGAAATACATCGGCGGGCATTCCGACCTCATCGGCGGCATTGTCGTCGGGACGGAGGAGACCTGCGACGGCATCTGGGGGACGATGACCCGACATGGCGGCTGCCTGGATCCACATGCGGCGTTTCTGCTGCTCAGGAGTCTCAAGACGCTGCATCTCCGGATGCAGGCGCACAACGACAACGCGATGGAGCTCGCCCGCTACCTCGACGACCACGACGCGGTGGAGAAGGTCTGGTATCCCGGCCTCGAGTCGCATCCGCAGCATGGATTGGCACAGCAGATGCTCCGGGGCTACGGCGGCATGATATCGTTCCGCATCGCTGGCGGCGACGAGGACGGCCTCCGGTTCATGCGCAGCCTCGAGGTGGCATCAGAGGCGGCGAGCCTGGGCGGCGTCGAGACCCTGGTGAGCATGCCGTTCAACACCTCCCACAGTTACCTGTCGGAGGAGGAGCGCGCCGCCGTCGGGATCAAGCCCGGCACCATCCGGCTCTCCGTCGGCGTCGAACACGTCGACGACCTCATAGCGGACATCGAGAGCGCGCTGGCTGTCATTTAACAAGAGGTATACTTCCGACGTGAATAGGGATGGTTTCTCCGGTCAGCCGGGTGTGTCATCCAGGTCTTATCCCAGGTTGGCTATCCAGACGTTCCGGGTATAAATAGCTGGGTTATCTCCCTGCACCTTTACCTCGATGGTGTGGCGTCCCAGCGCCCGTTCGGTCCAGGTCCACTGCCATGGCTCCTCGGTCAGCGTCGCCGTGGTGTCTCCGTCGACCGAGAAGGTAACGGTGTCGGCGCCCGGTGCCGTTGCGTTGACGGTGATGTCACCGAGTATGACGGGGATGTCCAGGGAAAGCGGCATGACCTTGCGGTCGTTGACGTAGAGGGCGCCCTCCCGCGGCCGGTCGATGCCGCCGACCGTGAGATGCAGCACGTCCGAGTACCACCACGTTTGCCCCCGGATGGTCTGCCGGCCGTCGGTGCCGTTCACCGTCTCGCGGTAGGAGGCGTTGGTGCGTTCCTGGATCAGCCGGAGGTAGGGCTCGCCGCCGTAGACGTCGGGAGCGAGGGTGTCGTCGTACACCTGGTCGACCTGTGCCCTGGCGACGACGTAGAGGTCCGTTGCATCTTCGGGCACCTCGATGGTGTCCTCCCAGGTGACGCCGCTGGTTCTGCCGTTCCGGGCGCCGTCCCAGCCGGTCCCGCCGCGGTATCTGCCGGCGTAGTCGTCATGGTCCACGCCGGTCTCCATCGGATGCTCGATGACGTCGGGGTTGGTGCTCCACTGCAGCATCGTGTGGTCGACCGCCATGCTGCCGTTGACCTGCCACTGCAGCGATATCTCGCTGTCGGTGACGCCACCCGGCGGGTGTATCCAGCGGATGTAGGGCTGCGCCAGGTCTATCTGGTGGAGCATGTACCGCCGGACGCCGACGGCGTAGCCCGGCAGGGTGTCGCCGCCGAGCTTCCACTCCGGCGGGTTTTTCACGACCGACAGCTCCGGGGAAATCCACATGACGCCCGTGCCGGGGTAGCCGCCGCTGCGCTGCACGAACGACGCCTCGGCGGGATGCCGCGCCACGTTGGAGCCATATGCCCAGGGCGCCAGGCTGCCCGCCGCCGGGTAGCCGACGGTGTCGGGGATCGTCCCGATGTTGCCCTCGTTGAGGTCACCGCCGTAGTCGCCCATGTAGCTGCCGAGGCGGAGCGACGCCGCGTCGTAGAAACAAAAGTCAGGCGGTGCATACCAGTACTCCCGGCCGGAGATGGGGCTCGTGGCGTTGACCTGGAGATGCGTCGACCCCCACGGATAGAGGAGCATCCGGGCGCCGCCGTGGAAGTCAGTGCCCACGCGGATGGAGTGATTGTTCACGAAGCGCACCAGCGTTTGCCCGGGCACGCTGCTCCAGCATTCCGGTGGCCCGCGCCTGCCGGGTCCGTCGTAATCCGCACCCCGGTTGAGATCCCAGCCGTGGCTGTCGGTGCGCTGCAGGTTGTCGAACCCCCAGGGATTGTGAGACACCTCGATGTATATCTCCCGGTGGTCGAGCAGCCATCGCAGCCATGCGTCGCCTGGCGCCTGGCGCATCAGCCAGTCGGTGAACCAGTAGGCGGAGACAGTGCCCACGGTTTCGTCGCCGTGGGGGCTGCCGAGGAACAACGCCTCGGGCTTATCCAGGCCGCGGCTCTCGTTGGTAATCCTGACGTACCAGCAGTCGTAGCCACCTGCAACGGTGCCGGTGTCGTACAGCTCGTTGGCCTTGAACACCTTGAGATAGCCAGGATGCCGCTCCTCCAGCTCCTGGTACCAGCCGACGAGCTGGCTGTAGCTGCCGGGTTTCTCGTACAAGGTGACGCTGTCCCGGACCGCGGTGACGGGGTGGAATACAACGGCGATGAACAAGAGAACGGCGAGGCAGACTGCCGCTTTGCGTGTAAGCAGGTCCATGGACTGCATTGCGGCGTGGCTCTTAAACGTTGCCCGGCTAAAAGCTTTTTAAAGGATGAGCGTATACCCATTGCAGGTGATTCAGTGGGTAACGTACGTCCGACGTATATCAAGCGAGTCGCGGAGAAGCTGGTAGCCGCGTTTCCAGACAAACTCTCAGAGGACTTCGAGTCCAACAAGGAGCTCCTCGAGCGCCACACAAACATTGACAGCAAGGTCATGCGAAACCGTGTCGCCGGCTACATCTCCACCATGATGGAACAACGACAGCGGCACCATGAGATCCAGCCCGAAGCTTGAACGAGCGCTGACGGCGTTGCGCGACGGCGACTTCGTCCTCATCTACGACGCGAAGGGACGGGAGGAGGAAACCGATTTTATCGTCGCTGCCGAGCACGTCACCCCCGAGCACGTCTACCGGATGCGGCGTGACGGCGGCGGCCTCATCTTTCTGATGCTGCATCACGACATAGCGGCGAAGCTCGGGCTGCCGTTCCTGGCCGATGTCCTCGCCATGGGAGCCGACCGGTGGCCGGCGCTGGCGGCGCTCTCCCCGGACGACATCCCCTATGACACGAAGTCGTCGTTCTCGGTTCCGGTCAACCACCGGGAGACGTTCACTGGCATCACCGACAATGACAGGGCGCTGACCATCAGCGAGATGGCGACGCTGGCCGCCGACGTTGCCGGCATGGACGAGGGCGAGGCACGAGGGGTGTTCGGCGAGCGGTTCAGGGCACCCGGGCACGTGGCGGTGTGCCGCGCCGCCGCCGGGCTGCTCATGGAGCGACGCGGCCACACGGAGCTGTCCGTCGCGCTTGGAGAGATGGCCGACGTTGTCCCGGTCATGGCGGGCTGCGAGATGATGGACCGCGGGGAGGCGCTGTCCAAGACGGACGCGATGGCGTACGCCGACGAGCACGGCATGGTGTTCCTGGAGGGACAGGACATCGTGGAGGCATGGGAACAATGGTACGAGTGATGGCATCAGGCGTCTTCGATCTGCTGCACATCGGCCATCTCCATTATCTGCGGGAGGCCCGCAGCATGGGCGACGAGCTCGTCGTCGTCATCGCCACGGACGAGACAGTTCGGGAGCGGAAGCACTCGCCGATTATGCCTGCAGCGATGCGCCGCGAGCTGGTGGCGGCGTTGAAGCCGGTCGACCTTGCCGTCGTCGGGCACCCCGATGACCCGTTCCGCGTCGTCGAGCGACTGCAGCCCGGCGTCATCGCGCTGGGCTACGACCAGGAGGTCGAGGGCCTCAAGCGGGAGCTCCGGGAGCGCGGCATCAATGTCGAGGTGCGCCGGTGCACCCGCTACCAGGAATACGACCTCAACGGCACACGCAAGATCATCGGCCGCATCGAGGAGAAACTCGAAAAGAACGAGCTCTACCTGGGCGACGAGAAATAGCCCGTTTTGCACCCTGTTTTTTTTTTCCAGTGGCGCTCTGCCGCGACCGCCTTCGACACGTTTAAAAACAGAGATATCCTTTGATTGCTGGCGAGCAACACAGAGAGGGAATAAAAAAATATAATGTGGCAGAGCGCCACATCAGACACCTGCCTGACAGGCAGATGAGGCTCGCCTAGTGTATCAACATCTACGCCGTACGTTTTGAAACACGCTGCAGGGGTGGCAGAGCGGCTGAACGCGCCTGCCCGAGGAGTAGGTGGCGCTCGCCTAGTCCCTCGAGGGTTCAAATCCCCCCGTAACGAGCCACCTGTTTTTTGATGCCATCGAATCAGGGCGAGACGAAACCACATCACTTATGTAGCGAAAATGTATAGCTTGATGTGGCCGAGCTAGATTCGACGCGGGATGCAGGCGAGTACATGCAGGGTGAGCTTTTCTCGGAGCATTATATAGCAGACAGACTGCGGGACAGCCAGCGGTTCATCGACATGACTGGCAAGGCGGACGAGGCCTTCCGCATCGTCAGCCACATCTATGAACAGAAAAAAGACATCCTGGAGCGTCTCGACGAACACTCGCTGGAGGACGACTTCCTGAAACCGGTGCTCGCGGCGCTGGAGCACGTCACCGACGTCCAGCCGCCGTATCTTTCACATAAAGGGATGGAGGACATCCCCGACTATGCGTTGTTCAACGACGAGGGAGAGAAACAGACAGCGCAGCGCAAGAAAGACGTCGACAGCGACACCTATTTCGACGTCTCCATCGGGCTGATAGAGGCAAAGCGATGGGATAAAAACCTCGACAGGGGACGCAGGCGGACGCCGTCGGTCCAGATAAAACGCTACCTGCGGATGACAACCGTGAAATGGGGCATCCTGACCAACGGCAGGAAATGGCGGCTGTACTGCAAGGAGAGCCCGTTTTCCTCCAACGTGTTCCTCGAGTTCGACCTTCAGCGGATGCTGGAGCACGACAGGGCAGCGATGTTTCGGCTGTTCTATGCGTTCTTTTCACACGACGCCTTCAGACGTGTCGACGGCCGGTCGTTCCTCGACGCCGTCTATGAGAAAAACATCCGGTTCGCCCGGGAGGTCGAGGACGACCTGGAGCGGAACGTCTATGAGGCGCTGCGCGTCCTCGTCGAGGGGTTCCTGCGCTTTGAGCCCAACGGGCTCGACAGGGGCGACGTGGAGGACATCCACGACAGCTGCCTCATCCTGCTCTACCGGCTGCTGTTTCTGTTCTATGCGGAGTCGAAGGACCTCATCCAGTTTTCGTCTCATTACCGGAAGTATTCACTCATCCATCTGAGCGAGAAAATCGCTGCGGACATGGATGAATACGCGCCGCTCGTCGACGACTACTGGCAGACGCTGCAGCGGACGTTCGCCATCATCAACCGCGGCAGCGAAGAAGTGGTCGGTGAGGCAGGGATTCCGCCCTACAACGGCGGGTTGTTCGACCCAGACCGGCATCCGTTCCTGGAGCGGTACAGCATCAGCGACAACTACCTCAAGATGGCGGTAGAGCTGCTCGCCAGGCGGCAGACGGACACCGGCCGTCAATGGGTGGACTACAAGACCCTGCAGATCCGGCATCTCGGCTCCATCTACGAGAAGCTGCTGGAGTACAAGGTCCGGGTGGCGGAGACCGACCTCGCGGTGGACGACGGCGAGTACCATGCAGCCGAGGAGGACGAAGACGCCGTGGTCGAGGAGGGCGAGCTCTACCTGGTAACTGACAAGGGCGAGCGGAAGGCCACCGGCAGCTACTATACGCCGGACTACGTCGTCGAGTACATCGTCGAAAACACGGTCGGTGAGCTCATCGACGAGCGGACCGGGCAGGCTCGCCAAGACGGTGAAAGCGAGGCGGACGCCATCCTTGATATCACGGTGCTCGACCCGGCGATGGGCAGCGGCCATTTCCTGGTCGGCGCGGTCGAGTACATGGCCGACGAGCTCGTCGAGGCGGTCAACCGCGACATCGAAAACGAGGTATGGGACGAGGGCGACAGAGACCACGACTGGGCGAAACGCGCCGTCGTCAGCCACTGCATATACGGCGTCGACGTGAACCCGCTGGCGGTCGAGCTGGCGAAGCTCTCGCTGTGGCTCACCACGCTCAGCAAGGGCAAACCGTTGAGCTTCCTCGACCACCGATTGAAATGCGGCAACAGCCTGATAGGCGAACGCCTGGAGGACCTGCCGGTGCTGCCGGGCGACGAACGCACGCAGGATAGAAAGATCCACACGCCGTTCATCGACAAGCTGGCGGACCAGGCAGCCGAGATAGAGGACATCCCCGACGACTCACTCTCAGACATCAAGCGAAAAGAACAGCTCTACCGGCAGCTGAGGGACTCCGACGCCTACAAACGCATCAAGACACTGGCTGATGCACGCACCGCGATATATTTCGGCGTCGGCGACGACCACCCCGAGCTGAAGGACCGGTACAAGAACCTCGCCTGGGAGGCCCTGATGGGTGACGCGTCGAAATGGGAGGACAAAAGCAGGGCGAGCTGGGTGAGGGAGGGCCGTGAGATGGCGCGTCGGCAGCGGTTCTTCCACTGGGAACTCGAGTTCCCCGATGTCTTCTTCGGCGACGGAGAAACCGGCGATAACCGGAAGACAGACAGCAACAGCACCGGCGGCTTCGACGCCGTCATCGGCAACCCGCCATACGTCCGGCAGGAACAGCTCGGGAAGAACAAGGAATATCTCAGCGAGAGTTATTCCTCCTATCACGGAATGGCTGACCTTTACGTTTATTTCTTTGAGAAGGGACATGAGCTGCTCAAAAGAAACGGGTTGTTTGGATATATTTCTTCAAATAAATTCATTCAGGCTGGATATGGCAAAAATCTTCGCTCGTTTTTGACCAACGGTATTTTTGTTAAAGAAATCGTTGACTTCGGCGAGCTTCCTGTTTTCCCAGAGGCGGCCACTTTTCCGGCCATTTTCATAACAGAAAAATCTGGTAGAGAGGAGAGACCTACCACTTATACAAAGGTAAAATCCTTAGATTTCGTATCCCTTGAACAATTAGTTGATGATGCGTCTGATTCCTTGTTGCCTTCATGTTTCCAGGGAGATACATGGAACCTTGTTTCTGAACGCGAAATTAGAATCGTACAAAAAATGGACAGAAAAGGTGTTCCACTGGAGCAGTATGTCGACGGAAACATTGAATATGGCATTAAGACTGGATTAAATGATGTATTCGTTATCGACAGAACTCTAAAGGATGACATAGTTTCGAGAGACCCGGCAAGCTCAGAAATCATAAAACCTGCCCTAGCTGGCGACGATATCAGAAGGTATAAAATTAACTTCCGCGACAGATACGTTATTTTCACTCGTAGAGGAATAGACCTCGAAAAATATCCTGGGGTTAAAGAGTATTTGAATCAATACAAAGAATCTCTAATACCAAAGCCGGAAGGGTGGGATGACAAACACGATGGAGAATGGAAAGGCCGTAAACCAGGAAGTTATGAGTGGTACGAAATTCAGGACACAGTAGATTACTATGAAGCATTTGAAAAACCAAAGATAGTCTTTCCAGATATTGCCATGAATTCTAGATTTGCCTTTGACAATGATAAAAGATACGTCCTCAACACAGGGTATGTTATCCCTGTTGATGATTTCTTCTTGCTGGCCATACTCAATTCCACGCTAATCGAGAGCTGGTATCGGCATAATTCCGCGGTGCTCGGCGATGCAGACATGGGCGGAAGAATGCGTTTTATTTACCAATACGTCTCAAAAATCCCGATAAAGGAAATCAGTTATGACACTCCTGAGCCAGAAAGAAAAAAGTTGACTAAGGATGCACAAGACCATTACCGAGACTACCTAACGAATGACGACACGGAGATATTCGAGCTCATCGATGCGCTACTACCGCAAGCAGACAGAGAACAAAAAAGCGACGTCGCCAAAGAGTTACTAGCCTCTCTTGCCCGAAAGATGACAGAATATAAGCAGCAGAGAGACAACCTCAACCTCAACGTGCTCGACTATCTCGGCAACTACGTCTCCGGTAACAAGTTATCCGAGCTGTCTACACCGCCGCAGGGCCTCTCCTCAACCATACTCGTCAAGACAGCCACCGAGCTAGACAACCTTCGCATCGGATCCATATCGTTCGATAGAAATGGGAAGAAACTCGTACTGTATGCGACAGCACGATACAAGCCAGAAAATCCAGATAAACATGACACCGACAGGTGGGGCTACACCGAAACCGAGACCATACCGGCGATGGAATTCCTCGACCTAACAGAGACAGAAAAAGCACTCGTGGAAGCATTCGTGCCGCTCGCCATAGAAAAAAGCGGCGGATTTGCAGGTTTCCGCGAAAACGCCACAAAGACAAAGTCACTCATCGACCGACTCGGAGACCTCACACTGCCGAAGCTAGACGACGTCGAAAGCAGCTTCAAAAAATATCTGAAAATCAAAGGCCGCGCAGACGAACTCGACAAAAAAATCAGGAAAACCGACGAGCTCATCGACCATATTGTCTACCGGCTCTACGGTCTCACCGACGAAGAGATAGACATCATCGAAAAAAGCCTCGACTAACAACAGGACAACGCTGCACCGGGCGTTTTTTCCTCCCCCTCCCCTATCGGCGTAAACGCTAAAAGGACACCAGGGTTTATGGAGGACGAGACAGATGAAGCACATCGGCATCGCGGATACCACGTTCGCCCGGTATGACATGGCAGCCGCGGCGATCGACGAGCTCAAAAGCAACGCCACTGGCTTCAAGATAGAGCGGTACACCGTCCCCGGCGTCAAGGATCTGCCATGCGCCGCACGGCGGCTCATCGACCGTGGCTGCGACATCATAATGGCGCTGGCGATGCCCGGGCCCGCCGACATCGACCGGCAGTGCGCCCACGAGGCCTCGCAGGGGCTCATCCAGCTGCAGGTGCAGACGGGTGTCCACATTGTCGAGGTCTTCGTCCACGAGAGCGAGGCCGACGACGACGCGGAGCTCCGATGGCTGGCGGAGCAGCGCAGCCGCGACCACGCGGTCAACGTCGTCAACCTGCTGTATCACCCCGAGCGGCTGCAGCGGCAGGCCGGCACCGGGCAGCGCGAAGGCTACGAAGACGCCGAGCCGCTGTAAAGCTGTATAGAGCTGTAAAAAAAAGACGCTGCGGTGACCCGGATTCATTCCCGCGTCTCCCGCTTCTTTTGTTACATGTGCCCCGGGAGGTCGAGGTCGAGGTGTTCCACCATCTCCTTATAGCGGTTCCTGATGGTCACCTCGGTGACACCTGCGACGGTGGCGACGTCGCTCTGCGTCCTGCTTTCTCCCCCCTGAAGCGAGGTGATGTAGATGATTGCCGCCGCTATCCCGGTGGGTCCCCGCCCGCTCGTCAGACCCTGCTCCTTCGTCCGTCGGAGGATGTCCAGGGCGTTGCGTTCGGTGTCCTCATGCAGGTCGAGCTTCCTGCAAAAACGAGACAGGTAGTCCTGCGGCTGGAGCGGAATGAGCTTCAGCTTCAGTTCCCGGGAGAGAAAACGAAATGTTTTCCCGATCTCCTTCCTGTCCACCCCGGCGGACTCCGCCACTTCTTCCAGGGTGCGGGGGGCACCGCATTGGCGGCAGGCGGCATACAGGGCAGCAGCGGTGACCGCCTCCACGCTTCGCCCCCGTATCAGTCGTTGCTCCACCGCGCTCCGGTACAACGCGGCGGTTGCCTCCCGCACCTGCCGGGGTAATTCCATGCTCGAGGAAATCCTGTCCAGGCGGGAGAGCGCAAAGGACATGTCGCCCCGGGACGTTTTTCCTCTGCCGACGCGCTGCTGCCATTTCCGCAGCCGGTATACCCCCGGGCGGTTGCGTGCTGGAATCGATTTTCCATAGCTGTCTGTGTTCTTCCAGTCGATAACGGTGGGGAGGTCCGAGGGATGCCGCACCGGCCCGCCGGTTCGAGCGACTTTTTTTTGTTCCTCCTGGTCGAAGGCACGCCATTCCGGTCCCTGGTCTATATATTTGTCCTCGATGACCAATCCACATTGTCTGCATACAAGTTCCCCGCGCTCATAGTCACGGGCGATGCGGGCTGAGCCGCACTCCGGGCATTGTGTAATCTCTTCCTGCTTTACCCTGTTATTCTTTGACATTATCTTCTTTGACATTATCTATCCTTTGCCCCCGGAAAAGGTCTATACCGCCGGTTGTATAAAGCTTTATGGGGCACGGGCACCGGGCGGCCGCGGTCTCGTTTATCCCCGGGATAGACGATATAGCTTTGGATAGCTTCAGGTGCGGTGGAGGGGGTATAGAGATACGGCAAAAAACAGAGAAAAAAGGGAAAAGGGCAGGCGGGTCCTGCATACGGGGAACGACCCCGTCGGTTGAGACGTACGTCGATTACTCGATGACTTCGACGTGGACGGCTTTGGGTCCACGTGATTCCTCTTGCATGTCGAACTTGACTTTTGTTCCTTCGTTCAGTTGGGCGCCCGACTGGACGTCGGACTCGTGTACAAATACGTCTTTCTCGCTTTCGTCTGTCCCTATGAATCCATAGGACATCATCCATTTCTTTACGGTTCCTTCCATTGTAGGTGTTTCTCCTGCTCCCCATACCTGCGCTCTTATATATAGTTTGGGTGCTCCCGCTGGCGCTACTACCGTAGTTTCTACCACAAATTATTTAATCAAATGTTGATTTAAGGGCTCAGGGGTATAAAAGTGACTCAAGCCTTGGTCTTTCGTCATTTGAAAAAATCGCTCATTGCTTTTATCGTCATTGCCTCGCTGCTCGGGAGCACATGGAGCACGCCGGGCGTGCTGCCGGGTGTGCAGGCCGCCGACGGACCAAACGTCGCGCTGGTCGATGGAAGCCTCTCGGTGTTCCCGGCTGACATCTACCGGCATGACGAGGTGCAGGTCAACGTGACGGTGGCAAACACCGGTGACACCGACCTGGAGGATGTCGGGGTTGCCCTGTATCTCGATACGCCCACGAACCCGGTTGCCACTGTGTCGGTTGACCTCGCTGCCGGGGAGCAGCGGAACCTGACGCTGTACTGGGTTGCCGACGACGTCGGCAACTACACGCTGCTTGTCGTCGTGGATTACGACAACGCCGTTGCGGAAACCAACGAGGATGACAACACGGGCAGCCTGGCGGTCGAGGTGCAGCAGCCCAGCTATCCGCCGTTCCCGCCTGCTCCTCGTGCCGCTGCGTGGTGGAAGCCCGACTGGCATTACCGGGTGCCGGTGACTGTTCGGCGGGGCAGCCGCCGGGAGGACTTCGTCTATGAGGACAAGACGGTCCGGCGGACGTTTGACTTCACCGGCCTCATGGAGGTCATCCGGCAGCGGCAGGGGGCTGCGTATCCAACGAAGGCGTTTGACCCGGATTCGGTGCGCGTCGTCGCCTACACGCGGGAGAACGACACGTGGCATCCGGCGGGAAGCACCGGCCATGAGCTTGTCTTCAGCGATGACTACGACGCGGAGGACAACGCCAACGTCACCGTCTCGTGGGTGCTGGACGGCGCGTCGTCTCCACATGAGATGCGTCATTACTATGTCTACTGGGACACCGTCGGCAATGGAGACATCTCCGGTGTCTACGGCGACGCCGGCATCAGAAACGCGGAGTTCGAAGGCGGCGGTACCGGCTGGAAGAACAACAGCGAGCCGACCGTCGGCGTGCCGATACCGGGCTTTGATGACATCTCCACCTGGCGGCTGTCCACCGCGGCGAGCCCGACCGACCCGGCGGATACCTGCTACCGCATCTACCGTCGCGGTGCCATCTGGCAGGAGGGATGGTACGGCAAGGTCTACCAGCATTTCACTGTGCCGGATGCCGGTGCTGCCTCGCGGTACATGCTCCACGCCGACGTGTATTTCAACGAGACGGAGCTCGACGGCGTGGAGTGGGAGCTCACGCTTGACGGGCAGACGGTGGAAAGCGGCGCCGTCACCGGGGGATGGCAGTCCATCGACGCCGACGTCACCACCTACGTCCAAGGCAAGGGCACCGCCACGGTTGCCTTCAGGGTCTATGTCACCTCGCTTGACGCCACGCTGCTGGCGGACGTCGCAGGATACCTGGATGGCTGCTGGCTTGCAGTAACGCCGAACCCCAACGTGACGGTGCTGTCGGAGCAGGCGCACGGCTGGTGGGGCGGGATTGCAGACGGCGAGATAGACGGCATGCCCGTCGACCAGCCGCCGACCTACATGGCCGGTGTCTCCGGGAGAAACGCCATTGAGAGCGTCAACGTCAGCGCCGTCGCCAGCCCGCGGGAGGTCATGGCGACGCTCCAGTACCCGGCGCCCCGGACCGCCATCGCCCGGCAGTCGATACCGCTGCCCGATGCAGGCTTCGAGACGGGGACTGATTACACGACGCTGTTTTATTCAAATGAGCAGACGACGGAGGCAACGTTCTCCAGCGTGTCGCACAGCGGCGGGCAGGGCGTCCAGCTGTTGATGAGCGACTACACCGGGAAATACAAGATGCTCGACGAGCCAGTGAGCCCCGACGACATGGTCGGCTTCCGGCAGGAGCTCTCGCAGACCATCCTGCTGTCGCATCTTCCATCCGTGTGGTTCTGGTACCGGGTTGACGGCTACACGGCGCAGAGCACCCTCGACGTCACGCTCATGACCTCGGGCGCCCCCGACAGGACCCATACGATTCCGATGAGCGAGCTGACAGCTGACGCTGGATGGCACCGGTACGTCGTCGACGAGACCGTCCTCGACGAATGGCGGTCCGGTGCGGGCACGCTGACCGGCATCGAGGTCCGGCTCACCGCCAACACGGAAAGCGGCGAGAACACCCTGTACATCGACGACATGGGCTACGCGTTCATGCCGGTGCAGGGTGGCACGGACCGCCGCCGCTGGCATCTCCCGGACCTGTATGCGTTCGACGCTGGCGCGGAGACAGGGATGTGGAACCTCAGGGTCACCATGACGGACGGCGCTGGCTACCGGGTGACGAACGTGACGTCTCTCTTGGTGACGCCGGCTGCCAATCTCAACGTGGAACAGATCTCGGCGCCTGGAGACGTGCAGGAGGGTACAGCTGCATCGATTACGGTTACCGTGGCCAACACCGGCCGGAAGGACGTCGCTGCGTCGCCGCCGGTCAACCTGTCGCTCTCCGTCTCGCAGGACGACCAGCGTGTGAAAATGGTGAAGGGACTGGGTGCCCTCGCTGCGGGTGCCTCCAAGGAACTGACGTTTACCTGGCGTGCGTCCTATGGCGTCCCCGCCGATCGGGGGAGATGGGAGATACGGGCGGACGTCAACCAGGACAACGCGATACCGGAGACAGACAAGGGCGACAACTGGAACGTCAAGTTCATCGAGGTGACGCCCCGGCCGGACCTGGAGCTGCACATGTACGACCTTGGCTTCACGCCGCTGCATCCAGACGTCAACGAGACGGTCAATGTCAGCGTGCTCCTTCACAACACCGGCTACCGGAACACGACCGCCACGCTGCAGCTCTACGCCCGGGAGCAGGGCACCCAGCGGTACACGCTCATCCCCAACGGGTCCATCGAGCAGATCATCGGTCGGCGGACAAATGAAACGATCTTTGCCACCTGGACGCCGCCGGGCAACGGCACCTACGCCGTCAAGGTGGCCGCCAGCTGCCAGGATGAATCACGCACCGGGAACAACCAGGCCGTCAAGTACATCCGCGTCGGCGGCCCCGCCGACGGGTCACCGCCATCCATCACGAACATCCGGATCTCGAACGCCACTCGATATCGGGGTGACCCCGTCAACATATCGGCGAACATCCGCGACAACGAGACCACCGTCGACGAGGCAGTCGTCGTGATATCGAGGGACGACGGCACGTCGATGTCCCGGCGGATGGCCCGCGTCGGCGACACGAACATCTTCTACTACAACGCGAGCTACGGCACCGTCGGCTACTACAGCTGCCGGGTCGAGGCCTACGACACCGGCGGCGACGGCGTCGGCCGGCGCAACCGCGCCGTCAGCGACAGCATCCCCTTCCGTATCGTCCATGCAGGCGTCGAGACCACGCCGCCGTCGATCGTCGGCGTCACCCCGGTTCCGGAGCGACAGGTCATCGGCGATCCGGTCAACGTCTCCGCTGCGATACAGGACGAACACGCACTGCAGACGGTGACGCTGCATGTCACCGGTCCAGCCGGTGAATCAACCTACACGATGTCGGGCGGCGACGGCAGCTACCACTACCAGCGTGCCTACGAGACACCCGGCGACTACAGCTGCTACGTCAAGGCGGTCGACGCATCGGCGAACCACAACAAAAACACCACCAGGGCCCACCCGGTTTCGTTTACCGTTCCCGCCGACTACGACAGCGACGGCATCCCCGACACCATCGAGCGTGAAGCAGGCGCCAACCCGCGGGAGCGCGGCGACAACGTCAACGTCTCCGTGCCCGGCGCTGCGGGCTACCTCCTCCAGAAGATGGACACCGGGAACTACGTCTACTGGGACGGCGAGGACGGACAGCTGCGGAGCGTCACAACCGACGTCATCGACGGCGCCAAAGTCATCCTGTTCGACGCCGACGGCGACGGTGAATACGACCACTACTACGACGAGGAAAACAAGGCCATCCGGACGTATACGCCGCCGACAGAGGCGGGCACCGGAGCCGTGATATGGGCCGTGCCTGCAGC
Organism: uncultured Thermoplasmatales archaeon; assembly: GCA_964414415.1. Taxonomy (GTDB): domain Archaea; phylum Thermoplasmatota; class E2; order UBA202; family DSCA01; genus CAZESS01. The sequence continues at coordinate 106,786 of CAYPWJ010000003.1, forward strand.
TATCCTGTTTGCACTGGTCTGCATCATGTTCGTGTTCATCCGGCGGCGGGCGCGGCGGGGGTAGCCCCCGCGGTGCCACGGCTACAGCAGCCCGCGGAGCTGCGGAACGAAGACCATCGACAGGATAGCCACGAGCACAACCACTGAAAACACAGTCGTCACATGAGACGCGATTTTTTCCCGTTGCTCACGGTCGCGGAGACCGAGCCGCCGCATCACGCTGGCGACGCCGTCACGGAAGATGTAGCCGCCGTCGAGCGGTATCGCCGGCAGCACGTTGAACGTCCCCAGGGCGAAATTCAGCCAGAATATCCAGTAGAGCATATTGTAGGTCATCCAGAAGCCCTGCGATTGCGTGTAGAGGTCAGCGAGCTGGCCGGGAAACGGCGACAGCCCGATGAACGGCAGCGCCAGATACGGGAGAAATGACCCTTCGAACGGCTGCAGCAACGCCGGGTAGTAGCCGGTGTCCCGGACGACGTCTGTGACGCCGTAGGCAGCCACGCCGAGGTACCCGACGCCTGCATCGCCGGCAGCGCCGGTGACGTCGCCCTTGTCAGCCAGCGTCACCGACGCATTCCGCTGCGTCCCATTCCGATGAAACGTGACATGGAGGGAGTCGCCCGGCGCGGTGGTCTCCATCAGATCGATGAAGGCCTCCTGCGTCGCCACCGGGGTAACGGTGCCGTTGTACCCCAGGCGCCACATGACGTCGCCCCGCTCCAGCGCGCCGTCAGCCGGCGAACCATCCTCGACATGCCGGATGTAGAGGCCATATCGGACGCGCCGCTCGCTGCTGTCTCCATCCCGGTGTATCTCCATCGGATACGTGGCGCCGGGCGTCAAGCCGCCGGTGACATCCCGGAACGCCGTCCGGTTTGACACCGCGGTCCCGTTCACGGCCGTGACGACGCCCCACGGGTCAACCCCGCCGTAGTCGTTACTCACGATGACGCCGTCGCTCTGCGGCGCGATCGAGGGAGCAAGCACGAATCCCAGGATCAACAGGCAGACCAGCGCCAGGACGATGTTGGTCGTCGGCCCGGCAGCGAAGACCCGGGAGCGCTTCCGCGCCGATGTCTCCTCCAGCTCCTCCTCGTCCGGCTCGACGAAGGCGCCGATGGGGACGATGAGGAAGATGACGCCCAGCGCCTTGACTTTGAGCCGGCTGGCCATGGCGAGGATGCCGTGGGAGAACTCGTGGACGACGATGGCGACGACGAGGGCGACGACGCCGTAGCCGATGGGGATGACGGGGTTGATGCCCGGCAATCCCAGCATCATCTGGGGGGACGGCGCCTGGTCCGGCGGGATCTGGAAGGTGAGGTAGACGTTCCACAGGATGAGCAGGAACATGCCGATCATGGCTGCGAGGCTGAGGACGATGCCGACGTCGGCGTAGCGGTTCCAGAACCGGTCGCGCCGTGCAATCCTGCCGATGAGTCGTTTGCCCCGCTCGGTTTTCCACATCACGGTTGGCCCCCAGAGCGAGACGGCGTCGTGCTCCCACCGGTAGACGACGAGGAGCACCCCGATCCAGGCAAGGATGAGAATAAGGCCGATTAACAGCAGCGACATTACCGCCCTAATGCCCCTCTCGTTTATTAATCCTTCTCCGGCTCCTCCGGCTCAGCGTCGCTGTACATGTCCTCGGCGATGTGGTAGATGACGGTGCCGATGAAGCCGATGAGCACCCCCTCGATGATGCGGCTGAGGAACGGCAGCGTGAGCAGCGACTGCAGCGGCTCCGACTGGATGGCGATCTTGATGAGCATGTCGGTCGACGCGGAAAAGATGAGGCCGAACGCCAGCAGCGAGAAGGGAAGGATGACGTAGCTCCACAGCACCTGTTTTTCCTTGAAGTAGATGTCGGTGAACCGGCCGCCGACGGATATCAACGCCGCCGCGACGAACCACCACGTTATCTCGTGGAGAAACCGGACGCTGAACTCGAACACGCCCTGCGGCGCCGGCTGCATCGTCGAGACGACGTTGAACGCCGACAGCAGCGCCGCTATCAGGATGAAGGCAGCCAGCAGATTGGCGAACAGCGATATCCGGCCGCTGCGCAGCCCCGAGTATATCTCCCGGCCGAGGCGGGTGAAGAAGCCCTCCAGGTGGAAGACCCGCGTGAGGAGGTAGGCGCCCAGGACGAGCAGGACGGTGGCGAACCCCCAGGCGGGAGACCCGAGCAGCGACGACAGCCCCCATATGACGAGGACGAGCGCAAGCGGCAGCATGAACCGCCGCTGCATCCGTTCGTCCTCCATGAACCGGGAGATGAGGTAGTAGGTGCCCTCCAGGGTCTCGCTCTGCTTGACGACGACGCGTTTCACGGCGTCGATCTTCGTGCGTGACCGGATCAAGGGGAGCACGTACTCGTCTTCGTCGCCGTCGGTCACCAGGATGACGCCGTCGGGCTGCACCTCGCTGATCACCTGGTCGAGCCGGTCGGCGATGAGCTTGTCAGAGATAGGGCCGACGTCTGAGCTGCCGCCGATGGTCGCTATCGCACTGTCGCCCTCCAGGTCGTCGTAGGTCGACAGCGCGGAGTACATGCAGTTGACGTCTGACTCCTCGGGGTCGGCGAGAGCGAGCGCCTCTGCAGCCCTGCGGTTGGCCTCCCGGCCGACGACGGGGGACGCGATACCTGTCTTTCGCCCGAGGTCGTTGTCCCTGTCGATGCACAGAACCAGTGTCGTCATGGCTGCGCCATTTAATTCAGCACCCGGTATTTAAATCATTCTACATCTGGCGAGGCATGTGGATGGTGCATCGCGGGTAGCCCTGCAGCCGCCGGAAAACACATAGATTTATAAATCCTGCAATGTTATCACCTGACAGCGTGATACCGTGAGCACGATATTGGTGGTTGAAGACGAGGAGCCCATCCAGGAGCTCATCAAGGAGTACCTGGCGCCGCTTGACGCGGACGTCTACCAGGCGTTGAGCGGCGAGGAAGGCGTGACGCTGTACCGTGAGCTGCTGGACAAGGGCAAGCGCCCCGACCTCGTCGTCATGGATCTCAAGCTTCCTGGCATCGACGGCGTCAAGACGACACGCCGCATCATGGAGATAGACAAGGATGCGAACATATATGGCTTCACTGCCTACTTTGGCACCGAGTGGTCGAAGGAGCTCAAGGAGGCCGGCGCGAAGGGCGTCATCGCCCGACCCGTCGGCTTTGAGGGCTTCCGGGACATCGTCGACCGCATCCTCAAGGGCGAGGAGATATAGCCAGTTCGCCTGAAAAAACATGTCTCTTTTTTGACGCCCGTGGATAACTGCGGATACGGCAGACGGCGGGCGCCGTCGTTATTCGACGACCCACATCTCGTCGGGGATGTCCTCGTAGACCTCCTCGACGTCCTGTTCTCCCTCGGCGTCGCCGCCGGCTTCTTCTCCTTCCTTGTAGCCCAGGATGGTCTCCTTGTTGAGGAACCAGTAATGCGTCCGCCACGTCCGGCCGTCGTAGATGGTGGTCTCTTCCCGCTCGGTGGTCAGCATGCCTTCTTCCTCCAGGATGTAGAATAGCTGGCGGTCCTCTGGCTCGAGGACGTTGTCGATGATGCGGTCTTCGTACCCGAAGAGGTCCATGACGAAGTTCGCGTCGCCCATCGCCGCCTCGACGTCTATCTTGACGCGGTTGGCGATGGCGGTGGCCAGGTCCTCCAGCGTCACGACGGTCATACCCATACTATTGCACGACGCCACATATATAGCTTTCTCTTCTCTCCGGTCACGAGATCGGCACCGGCACGAAGCTCAACGCGAAGATGACCACGGCCAGGATGGACAGCCCCTTCAGCCACGGCGACAGCGGGACGTATTCATTCAGCGCAGGCGGATGCCCGACGCCGATGATGAACACGATGAACAATGCAAAGAAGAGCCAGCCGCCGCCAAAGAACGACGTGGCGATGAGCAGCCCGATCGCCGCGATGCTCGCGTACTTATGCCTGCCCCGTAGCGCCCCGCGGGCGACGTGGCCGCCGTCGAGCTGGCCCGCCGGCAGCAGATTGATGGCCGTCACGAGCAGGCCAACCCAGCCGGCGAACGCCGTCGGATGGGTGACGAGCTTCATCCCCTCTGGAGGAGCGGGAAAGGTGAATAGCTGCTCCAGGCCGATGAACAAGAGCGGTGGGTTGAGCTGCAGCGCCTCGGTAGGGTCGATAAACACGGGATACTGCTGCATGAGAAACAATCCCGCCAGGCAGACAGGGATCGCGACCAGAAACCCCGAGATAGGTCCAGCGATGCCGATCTCTATCAGTGCCTTCCGGTCGGGGATGGGTTCCCGCATCGATATCACGGCGCCGAGCGTCCCCAGCGGCAGAAACGGATTCGGGGGAATCGGGATGAAGAACGGCAGCGAGGCAGCCATGTTATGCCGCTGCGACACCCAGTAATGCCCGAGCTCGTGGATGCCCAGGATCGCCATCAAGGGAAATGAGAAAAAACCGAGGCCGTAGAGGAGATGCCTGGCGGCGAACACCTGCTCCCAGAACGGCACCGTCAGAAACTGGTTGAGACTCATCTCTGTGAGATACCCGACAAACAGCATCGAACCCGACAGCATCGTCGTCACGATGGTGACGAAGAACAACATGAGGTTGAGCCACTCCGGCCGCGTCTTCTGCTCTGGATGCTTCACCACTCGCAGCACGTATTCGCCGCGCTCCCGCCGCAGCACCGGCACGTATCGCTCCTCCTTCAGCTCCAGCCTGAGCTGCTCGAACCGCTCCCGCAGCACGTCTGCGTCGATCGGCATGTCCACGTAGTAGCTGTAGGCCTCGTCGTCCTTCTCCCCGTAGATGGTGAAGTAGCGTGCCACCGTCCGGCGGACACGCTCGCTGTCGTCCCGCAGGGGGAACGCCGGCCACTCGTCCATCATCCAGGCAAGCCGCCATCCGTAATAAAGGTTTTGGAGCACGCCGGGCCGGTGTGCTCCATCCCGGATGTGCACGCTGTCCTTGATGTAAAGTATACGACGTGAAGGTATGTTTCAACAAATATATTTAAAAACAGTGTGGAATAGATACATGATGGCGAATACATGGTGTCTGCCGAGCTCCATCTCTCCGTCCTGAGAGGCTCCCTGCAGCTCATCAGGCCGGTCATCGCTCTCGTGGCTGTCCTCGCGGTGTTCGCAGGCGGGATAGTGGACGGCCTCCATCACGTGTCACCGCGTCTATCGCTGGCGATGGCCGCTGCCTTTTTCATGTTGGCAGGCGCAAACGCCCGCAACGATTACCTGGACAGCGAAGTCGACCAGCAGGCACATCCAGAGAGACCGATTCCATCTGGCCGATTGCCGCCCAAGGCCGCGTTATATTTCGCCTATCTATCCTTTGCCCTCGCGTTGCTCCTCTCACTCTTCATAAATATGCTCGGGTTTGGTATCATCGTCGCCGGCATAGTCCTCCTGGCAATATATGAACGATATCTCAAGGAGGTCGCCCTCGCGGGCAACCTGCTCGCCGCGTTTTTTTCAGGGCTGGCGGTTGTCTTTGGCGGTATTGCAGTCGGCCGCGTTTATAACACCCTGCCATTGGCGGGTATGGCTTTTTTCGTGATGCTCGGCCGAGAAATTTTGAAAGACGTCAAAGACATTAAAGGAGATGTTTTCCAACGAGTGACCCTCCCCATGGCCATCGGGAGAAAAAACGCTCTATACCTCGGCTGCTCGGCGGTCGCTGCAGCCACCGCCCTGGCGCCGTTCCCCTACTGGTTGAACGCCCTCCGTGTTTGGTACCTCGTCATCGTCATACCTGCAGCCCTCTCATGGGCCTATTCACTCCTGCTCGTCCTCAGAGACATCCAGAACATCGACATAACCCTGGAGATTCTACGGTCCGGGAGCGCCCTGGCCCTCGTCGGATTCATCGTCGGCGCGATGTAGACAGAGAAAAGCAGCCAGGCCAACGCCACCGCGGCATTCATCCACTCAGGCGATTCCATACCGCCGGCAGCCAGCTCCATTCTCCACGCTGCATCTACCAGCATCGCAATCCTTCAGGATAGCGTCGGAGCGCCAGCATTTATATCACGCCTCGTCCATATCGATGCATGAAGCTCAGCGACCTCGGCGAACGCCGCGCCATCGACCGGATGGCCGACATCTACGGCACCGTCTCCATGGACGACTGCGCCACCCTTGACATCGACGGCGGCGATGGCGCCGTGATCGTTGCCACCACCGACCTCGTCAGCGAGCCGTCGCATTTCCCGCCGGGGGCGACGCCCCGCCAGATGGGCTGGTTCGTCGTTGCCGTCAACCTGAGCGATCTCGCCGGTACGGGCGCCCGCCCGCTCGGCGTCCTGCTCTCCCTCGGGCTGCCCGCCTCCTTGGACGCGGGCTTCATCGAGGGATTCAGCGAGGGGGCGAAGGACTGCGCCACCACATACGGCACGGCCGTCATCGGCGGCGACACCAAGGAGACACGCGACATAACGCTCTGCGGCACCGCCCTCGGCCGGATGAACAGCGATGCCTCCATGTCCCGCCGCGGCGCCGTCCCCGGCGACCTCATCTATGTCACCGGTACACTCGGCCGCGCTGGCGCCGCGCTCCAGCGACTCCATGATGGCACCGACGGCAGCGCGCTGCACGACCTGCTGCACGTCGAGCCGCGCGTCGAGGCCGGCATGGCGCTCGCTGACGCCTGCGTGGTCCATGCTGCGATGGACATCTCCGACGGGCTGGCCGACTCGCTGCATCAACTGGCCCGCCTCAATGAGTGTGGCTTCGCCGTCGACGCCGACACAGTGCCCGTCGCTCCGGGGGCGACGCTGCAGCACGCATTGTATGACGGCGGCGACTACGAGCTCCTGTTCACCGCCCCGCCGGACGAACGCGACGCGGTCACCGCCGCGTTGCATGACGTCGGCTGCCGCTGCACGGTCGTCGGCGAGGTCATCCCGTCCGGCCTGCTGCTCCGGCGTGACGGCACGGCAGATCAGCTGGAGCGACGGGGCTACGAGCACTTCAGCCAGCGGGGGAAAACTCTTTAATATCGCCTGTCATCCATATTGGCAATGAGCGCAAAGAAGCGGCAGGAGGACGACGAATACGAGTTCGAGATGCCGGAGTTCGACGAGGAGGAGTTCATCGCGAACGAGAAGCGCAAGGCGAAGACCTACTTCATCTCCTTCGGCTTCGGCATCCTCATGGCCGTCATATGCCACCTTGCATGGCGCGGCATCGACCCCGGCATCCGGTGGGCGTTGACCTTCCTGCTCGCCGTCTGCGCCATCGGCTTCCTCGTCAAGCTGCTGCAGCTGCTCGACATCGACCTCTCCGCGTTCGGGAAAAAGGAATGGTTCGGCTCGCTCGCTTTTTATTTTTTCACGTGGCTCGCGATCTTCATCCTGTCGGTCAACCCGCCGTTCTATGACGCTTCGCCCCCTGAGATAAAATCCATATCGCTTCCCGGCGTCCAGCATCCCGGCGGCACCGTCACCATCGCCGCCCGGGTTACCGACAACGTCGGCGTCAGCGACGTGGCGGTCAACGTCAGCACCGGCAACGGCACCCTGCATCCCATGGAGCGGGCCAACGGCACCTACCGCTACGGCTACCGGTGCAACGAGACAGGCGTCGTCCAGTACACGGTGGTCGCCACCGACGACAGCGGGCGCACGCAACATTATCCCGGCTCACTCATGGTCACCGACGACGTGATATCCGTCGAGCTGCCGGACCAGCCGCTCGACGCCGACGACGAGATAGAGATACAGGTGCCCGCGAACGTCAGCCGGCACACCTTCCGGGTCTACTACACGGTTGACGGCACCACGGTCAACGCCACCCGATCCGGCGAAAAAACCGTCGGCGGCACCACCCAGCTGCTGTATACGACATCCCCCGAGTACCGCGGCTGGCGCGAGAGCGCCACCAGCACGGTCACCTTCTATGTGGAGGTCATCCATTACTTCGAAGGCGTCCCGACGCCCTGCACCCACACCATCGAAGGCGGCACCTACAACATCAGCACCACCGCCGACAGCGCCATCGGCGGCACGGCGAGCCCGACGCCGTCCGGCCTGCCCGGCCCACAGCCGCTCGAGCGCGTCCCCGGCTTTGGTCTACTCGCCGCCGCTGCAGCGCTCGCCGTCATCCTGTTCCTCCGCCGCCGAAAGCGCACCGGTCGATAGCTCAAACCCGATGACGGGATACTCGAGGTCGAACGCGGTTATCACCGTGGGATGCACCTCGCCGAAGTACCCCAGCTCGCCTTCACCGGTGACAACGGCGGCGCATCGCCCCTCGATGAACGACGGATGCTCCCTGCCCTCGACGTCAGCATCGATACCAAGGTTGTGGAGGATGGCCTGCACGAGCGACTTGCACTCGGTGAAGCCGGCCCTGGCGGCGATTTTCACCCCGGCGAGCATAACCTGGTTGCACGGCCCGTCGTCCATCGCCACGACCTCGCCGACCTCGTACAGCTGCTGCGGCAGGTCGTGATGCCTGTTCTTCGATAAAATCGCGAGGAGCGACGGCAGCAGCGAGACCCGCACAAGGGTATGCCGCGAGGATATCGGGTTGTCGATAGCCACGTGCTCCACGGGCTGCCGTTGCATCCGCTCGAACTGCTCCACGCCGCCGGACAGCGACAGCGTCGCCACCTCGTTGAAGCCCAGACCGACCATCGTCTCATGCAGCGTCGCATGCGACACGCTGCCGCCGTACGTCATCGAGCGCGGCATATCAGGAGTGAAGGCGTTGTAGCCGTACCCGATGGCGACGTCCTCGATGACGTCGACGTCGTGCAGAATGTCAGTTCGCCAGGCCGGCACCGCGACGTGCAGCGCATCGCCATCCAGGTGGGCGTCGTAGCCCATCCGCTCCGCCGCCTCGACAGCCTCGCTCTCCATCTCACGGCCGAGCAGCCGGGCAATGGCGTCCAGCGGCACCACGCGCTGGCGGGGCGTAAAATCCGGCGTCGCCTTTGCCGTTCCGTTGTGCACGGTGATCTGCTCAAGCCGGCCGCCGCGCTCCGCCAGCGCCGCCGCGATGATGCGAAGCGACGCGGTCACGGCCTGCCGGTCGGTGCCGGTGACGTCGACGAACAGCGTCTCGGTGAACAGGTCGACGACGGTCAGCTCGCCGTTGATGACCGGGGGAAACGAGAGCACGTTGTCGTGCCGGTCGACGATGACCGGGTAGCGCTCATGCTGCTCGAGCAGATGCGCATACTTTTTGCCTTTTTCGTGGCTGTGGAGCACCTCCGAGAGGTCCATCTCCCGGGTGGTCCCCAGCGGCATGAACGACACGTCGTGCGGCGCGACGGCTTTGTACAAGAACGGCGGGGTAACCGCGTCGAGGTTATGGATGCCGATGGCCATCGTGCTGCGTTCCTTGCCGACCGATAGATGCAGCTTCTCCTGGAGCTCCATCAGCGAGGCGACGAGCTCCTCGCTCATCGTGACGTCGCGGACGACGGCACCGCCAATGTAGGGCCGGACATCCCGGACGCTCTGGTCGACGTGCAGCTCGATGTCCGGTGCTGCCAGGCTATACCTGGTCATGCCGGTCTGGATGTCGAGAAACGAGCGGAGCGCCCGGGCGAGGCCCTCGACGCTCAGCAGGTCCGGCCGGTCGGGGAACACCTCGACCGCTATCTCGCCGTCGTCGACACGTTCGATGTCGGCGCCCAGCATCGGTATCCGCTCGAGCAGCGTGTCCCTGTCGATGTCGGCGTCGAGCAGCCCGAGTAAATCATCCTGGTCGACGGTGATAACCGGCATGGCTGCTAAATGACGCCCGCCTATTTTAGGCTGTCGCTTTCACCGGCATGCCGGCATCGCCGCTATGGAAACAACAACGCATATATATCACGTGTCTTTTTCTTGGGAAAATGCCTGAACCCAATGGTTTTCCTGACGCATCCGCCATCAGAGACATGTTCGACGAGGCCTGCCGCACGCTCGACATCGAGCCATCGCGGGAGGACATCGAGGACCTGGTCATCTACGAGATGACCGACGGGACGCGGACGTCGATGGAGGAAACCGGCGCGGAGGCCTACTACAACGGCGGCATCTTCTGCCTTCGCTTCATGCATTTCCTGAAGTCCATCGGCGCCCGGCATCTCTACCTCAACGTCATCCACGAGCGGCACAAGGACCGGGTCAACTACGAGGACATCTACGAGGGCTTCACCATGCTCGTCGATCCCTACCGGGAGTTCGCCGAGCGACACAGCGACATCAAATGGACGTTCGTCGGCGACTTCAGCGACTCGATCGCGCCGGATGCCGGCGAGCAGCCGTTCGACATCCGCGCCGCCCTCCAGGAGTTCGAGGAGCTCACCCGGGGCCGCGAGGACGCGCTGTCGGTCTACTTCATGATCAACTATTCAACGCAGTGGTTGACCGACGACGGCTGGAACCTGTTCGGGGATCTCCCGAATGCGAACGTCATCCTCCGCCACTGCAAGGGCTACGTCAACGGGGACATGTGGCTGCCCACCAAGCTCGACAACAACACGTTCATGTACGCCCAGAACGGCTCCGTCAGCCGGAACTGGACCGACCGGCAGCTCGTCACCCTCATCGCCATCGCCTTGCGCAGCATGCTCCTCAACCGGGGCACCCATTACTCCAAGAGATACGCCGGCGACGAGCAGGACCACATCCGCACGCAGCGCGAGGAACAGCTGGCGATGACCCACCGCGAGCTGCACGAGGCGGCCAAGCCGAAGCGCGCCATCATCTTCAGCCCCGTCGGCCCCGAGATATACGAGTTCTGAGCATACTGCATCGCAGCAGCGCCACCGCCACGCTTATATATCCCGTCTCTATTCCGTGCTACGCCTATGAATAATGACGGTCTACCCCAGAAGGAGGCACCACTATGCCAATGTATGTAAGATTCGAGATGCCTGAGGAACTCACCGACAAGGTCTACGAGATCGTGGAAAAAGCGCGTGACAGCGGCCGGGTCCGCAAGGGAACCAACGAGGTGACCAAGCAGACGGAGCGCAAGCAGGCCAAGCTCGTCGTCATGGCCACCGACGTCACCCCCGAGGAAATCCTGGCGCACATGCCGCTGCTCTGCGAGGAGAAAGAGATACCCTACGCCTATGTCCCGTCGCAGGCTGACCTCGGCAGGGCCGCCGGCCTCAAAAACGTGTCAACTGCATCGGTCGCCGTCACGGAGCCCGGCGACGGCGAAGACCTGCTCGACGACGTTGTCAAAGAAATCGAGGATCTCAAGGGAGCAGCATGACCGAGGGTATCCCGGCAGAGGTCGTCGAGGTCATCGGCCGGTCCGGCATGTGCGGCGAAGTCATCCAGGTCCGCGTCAAGATCCTCGAGGGAAGCGAAGAAAACCGGGTGCTGACCCGCAACGCCATGGGTCCCGTCCGCGAGGGCGACATCCTCATGCTCCGCGAAGCAGAACGAGAAGCCAAAAAACTATCAGTGAAATAAGATGGTAACAACACACGAATGCACGTTTTGCGGCGAGGAAATCGAGCCCGGTACGGGCATGATGTACGTCAAAAAGAACGGCCAGATTTTCTATTTCTGCTCAAGCAAATGCCGCAAAAACCACCTCGACCTGGGCCGCATCCCCCGCTACGTCGAATGGTCCAAGCACTCCCGCCGCTAGCATGCAGCGCACCTTCGTCATGGTCAAACCCGACGGCGTCCAGCGTCGTCTCGTCGGCCGCATCATAGCCCGGTTCGAGCAGGTGGGCATCGACATCGCAGCCATGAAATTCATGTCCGTGTCCCGCGAGTTCGCCGAGCAGCATTACACGATGCATGAAGGAAAATCCTTCTACGACAGCCTCATCGAATACATCACCTCCGGCCCCGTCGTGGCGATGGTGCTCAAGGGCGACAACGTCATCGAGCGCACCCGGCGAATGGTCGGCGCCACCGATCCACACGAGGCAAAGCCGGGCACCATCCGCGGCGACTACGCACAGGACATCAGCCGGAACATCGTCCACGCCAGCGACGCACCGGACACGGCACGGAAGGAGATAGCACTCTGGTTTGACGACCACGAGATTGTTACCTACGACATGACAGACCGGCGGTGGATTTACGGGGAGTAACCGCATGCGTTCACCCGACGCCCTCCTTTTCGACATGGACGGCGTGCTCGTCGACTCCTTCCATGCATGGCTCCGGGCGCTCAACGACGCGTTGCAGCGCTACGGCCATGAACCGCTCAGCGAGGAGACATTCCGCCGTGTCTATTGGGGACATGACCTCTACGAGAACCTCCGCCGGCTGGGTATCGACGACGAGGTCGGCGTCTTCTGCCTCGCCGTCTTTGATGAGTATGTCGATGCCATCGACCTGTTTCCCGACACTCGCGCGGTGCTGGAGCAGCTTGACGGCTACCGGATGGCGCTGGTCACCAACACCCCGCGTGGCTGCGTCGACAGCATCCTGACGTATTTCGACCTCGCTGGTTATTTCGACGCCGTCGTGACGGCGGACGACGTGCAGCAGGGGAAACCCGACCCGGAGATGCTGCTGCAGGCCTGCACACAGCTCAATGTAGCGCCGGCGGACACCGTTTTTGTTGGCGACACCGAGAGCGACGTCCGTGCAGGGCGAGCAGCCGGATGCACCGTGATAGGCGTCCAGGTCGACGGCGACCAGACCATCGAGGGCATCGCTGGGCTACCGCCGCTGCTCCTGGCGGGTGATGTAGATTGATTGGTTTAAATGGTCGTTCTTCCCTCACTGGAAGCAGCCGGCAGGAGG
>CAYPWJ010000004.1:0-109995 GCA_964414415.1 uncultured Thermoplasmatales archaeon
TGCCAGGGCGACCGCAGCTTCTGAATGACTCTCGCCATACAATCAATGAACAAAGCATCAAACGCTCTGTTCACCTGCTGTGCTACCGCGGAATTCATCCGCTTCCAAGCTGCTCCCATCCCGCCCGCAGCCAGCTACAAGCTGCGTTAAATCAGTTTCGAAAAAGTTTCGGGTAGGGCCGCCACGAGCCTATATCCTGATGCTTGTCGACCAGCAAAACAACGGGGAATGGCTGTACTGGGATGCAGGGCTTGCAGCCGAAAACATTTGCCTGAGGGCGGTCGCCATGGCTTCGGGACCTGCATCCTCGGAGCTATCGCCAGAGACGCAATAAGACGCTTCCTCGATATCCCTGACAGCAAGCAGATACAGGCCGCTATAGGAGTAGGTGTCCCGGCCCATGAACCCCACCTCGAGGAATCCGAAAGCGGCGAGATAGAATACTGGATGGACCCGGACGGAGACCTTCACGTGCCAAAAAAGAAACTGGAAAACATGCTCCGCTACAACAAATTGTAGCTAAACGAGGAGCCGTATATGCCTTCGAAGGCGTGCTTGGGTTTCTCATTCAACGATGGAATAGCTGTGATAGTATAGCCAATAGTATAGCCGGGCATCGCCGGGCACAGCAGTCAGATATCGATAATATGGAGTTTGTCTGCCAGTTCCTGGTATCGGTTCCGTATCGTGACCTGTGTTACTCCTGCCACAGTGGCTATGTCCCGCTGCGTTATGTTGTCCCCGCATTGCAGAGAGGCGATGTAGATGGCGGCTGCTGTCAGCCCGGCGGGGCCACGCCCGCTGGTGAGCTCCCGGTCTTCAGCCCGCTGGAGGATGTCCTGCGCCGTGGACTGTATACAATCGCTTGTTTGTAGTTTCCGGCAGAATCTATCGAGATAATCGAGCGGTGAAACAGGCCGGAGTTTGAGCTGCAACTCGTGGGCCAGCCACCGGAACGTCTTCCCGACCTCTTTTCTGCTGATCCCTGAGCGCTCCGCTATCTCGTCGAGGGTGAGAGGTACGCCGCTCTGTCGGCATGCAGCATAGGCAGCGGCAGCCAGCAGAGTATCCATATCCCGAGCTCGAAACGTATGCGTCTCCACCGCACGCCTGTAGAGACTGGTGGCCGTTCGTTCAACCTTGGACGGGAGCTGCAAATCGTCGAGGAGTGCTTCAACATCGATGGCCTGTGTCCCGTGGTCTATTTTCGAGCGTAACCGGCGATACATCTCTCTACGCTGGTAAAACGTTCTTTGCGGGATATCATCCACCCTCTCCTTACTGTTTGACATTTCCTGTCCAACAGAGAGGGATAATTATAAGGTTTGGGTTGTCCGGTGGATGCCGTCGTAATCCTGATTTTGAGAGCCGGTGTTGCATGCAGGATGTTTTGTGACACAATCCTCTCCGTCACCTACGTTGACAATGTCCGGACATGCAACGAAAAAATTTAAGGTACGTGTCGACATAGATGCCTGTGTGAAAGTCACGATTGTGTATGACAATACTGCTTTTCGAAAGGATCTCCAGTCTGACTGGGGGTTTTCTGCTCTCGTAGAAGCTGAGGGTATACCTACGATCTTGTTTGATACCGGAGGCAGTGGAGATATTTTGCTTGACAACATGAAACGATTACATATCGACCCGGCCGCTATTGAAGAAGTGTTTATCTCTCATGCTCACTTTGATCATATCGGAGGGCTGTCAGCGTTTCTGTCAGAGAATGACCACGTTACCGTTTGGACGCCTCCCTCCTTCCGGGGTGTAAAACGGGCAAGCAACGTTGTCTCCGTACCGGAGCCCGCTGAGCTCCATGACGGGGTTTATTCGACGGGAGAGCTCGAAGGGATAGAGCAATCACTCTGCGTGAAAACTGCAGAGGGCACTGTCGTCATTGTCGGCTGTTCTCATCCACGCATGGAACATATCCTCCAGACAGCATCTCAGTTTGGTGGTGCCTCCGGTATTATTGGCGGATTGCACGGCACACAGGCTGCATCCCTACAAGGCTTAAAGCTTATCTGTGCCACTCACTGCACGCAGCACAAGGCGGAGATCAAAAACCGGTTTCCCGGAGAGTATGTCGAGGGCGGGGCGGGGCAAGTGGTTAACGTGTGACGGCCAGGCGCATACGGAGACCGAGCAGAGAAAATGGCGTGGCAGATGTTTCCACAGTGATGAACATCTCTGATGGTATAGCTGTGCAGGCCGCCAGAGACGCGATGCAGGAGCTGTACGAGCTGGCATGAAATAGTGGAGATAGCAAGAAAATGAAAGTGGGAATAGATGAGAAGAAATGCATCGGTTGCGGTATCTGTGCCGATATCTGTTCTGACGGGATAGCAATGGAGGGAGGAAAGGCGAGGATAATAAATAAAGATGCGGGACGTATCAGATGAGCCAGCGAGGCGTGCCCCAACAGAGCAATCCCTGCGGAGGGAAGGCCACCAGCATCAGCAGAGCGGGAACAATATACAGGCCAGTGGAGGATTCGGGCAAGACTAGAGAACGGGAGCTGGTAGAGGTATCGAGAGAGGTCGGGACGGGAACAGGACATGGATGGAGCCGAGGAAAACGGTGGCAAACAAGGTGATGCGGAGAGATAGCAGCCATGTTTTCGTATCATGCGATATCAATCCACACATGGGATGCGGGGACGCGTATAACATGGTGAGAGAAAGTTATTTCTCGTCTTCGCGCGGGGAAACGTCTCCATCGGGCATCCCGACGCAGTTGCACAGCCGCCCGATGTGTTCCTCTGCCTGCAGCTGGTGCCGCTCGAGCTCCGCGATGTGCTCCTCAAGCGTGGTGCTGTGGCTGTCCATCCCGCGCAGATGCCTCAGCAGCAGGAAAATGACAATCCCCTCGACAGCGAGGACGAGGAGCTCTATCAGTATCAGCAGGTCCGTCGGCGACATCATGGTCTGTCGAGCATGCAAGGCATTATTTAAAAGTGTGTCTACAGGGAAGACGACAAAACATCGAAATTTTTATAAAACAAAAGGAAGACGGGGGTCCCCTCACCTATATATCGGCGGGCAGATATAGACGTGAGAAGAACGCCCGTGTGTCAATATAGCGCCCTAAAACGGGCACACACGGGCACCACGCGCTCCAGAAGGAGGGTCGTTTCCTCCGCCCTCCTTCTCATCCCCTCCTTTTTTATCCTACATCAACGCGAGGCCGGTCAACATGGCCAGCAGGAACTGCAGCGAGATGACGACGAAGAACAGGGCGACCGCCTGCCTGCCGACGGTACGGACTGTGGCCTCGAGATCGTCAAAAAAGTGCCCGCCGATGACATTGACGGCAACCGGTTGCTTCCCGTAGCGTATCGTTGAGGCAGCCTTCGTGGCCAGATCGGATTCCTCGAGGAACGCAAAGACAGCCGAGATATCGCTGGAGTGAGCACCAGCCGGCTGGTACTCGAGTGCCGGCGGCATCCCGGTCTTGGTATGGTTGTCGGTGGACACGACGACCGGATGGATGTCACGCTCCCTGAAAAATGCCTCCAGCTCATGACGGAAGGACAGGTCGATGTTGTTGGCATCCAGCATAAACAGGGCGTAGCGATCGCCGTCGTAGTCAAGCATGAGGAGCGCCAAGTAGCCGCAGATGTTCTCGGTGGTGACCGCCTTTTTCCGGAAGCTGCAGGCGAGAGGGACGGGCTCCGTCTCGATACCGGCGGCCCGCCTGATCAGTGATTTGATCTCCTCGACCTGAGCGGGCGTCACGTCGTAATCCTTCCGGTAGGCGTTGTGGGCGTCCACGATGAGTATCTCGCCGAGGTTGTCAGCGTACTCCTGGACCTCGGGCGGCAGGTCGTCGATGGCCTGGATGCCGCTCACCACCATGAGAGTGAAGGCATCGAAGGGAAAGGCCGTCACGGTGAACTCGTCTCCATCGATTGAGAAAGGATGGTGGGCCTGCAGCTCTCTGTCGCCGCAGGAGATGTTCTGTATCACCTCGTCGACGTCCGCGCCGCTGACCAGGTTGCGGTCGTGTGTGCTCGCCGAGTGGAGATACATGGCGCCGGGCTGCTCAAGCACCCGGTGGACGAGGCGGGCGCCGCCCACGTTCCGGAGCGGGCCGGGATGGAACGCGTTGGCTATCAGCCTGACGTCGCCGATGGAGAGACAGCGGACCCATCCCTGCATCCGGGTGGCGACTTCGTTGAGTCGGTCCTCGAAATACCTCGGGTTATGCGTCAGCCAGAAGAGCAAAAAAGCACGGAAAAACGATTTAACGTTGAATCCTTGGTCGGTGTCAAGAAAGGAGAGATAGGCATGCCCGGCACCGACGCCGGCCAGTGCGATGAAGCCGTATCCGGCGCTAAGCTCCAGCATCCCGAACGGGATGGATGGCGCAAGGGAGAGATCATAGGACAGATAGCTGAAGGGGTAGAGCAGGAGCACCATGCCCAGGCTGACAAGGTAGACGCTCCATTCGTCTGCCTCGGAGGAAAAATAGAGGATGATAGTCAAAAAAGAAGAGATAACCGCCGGCGTGAGGGCTACCAGGTGCCGAAACCCGAGACTGCAGGCGATGAAATCAACCACCTCGATGAAGAGCAACAGGAGAAACGCGAGGAAAAACACCCGGCGGCCGTTGAAGGCAAGGTTGATCGTCCGCCCGACGGCCAGGATGAGCACGATGAACAGGAGACCGAGAAAAAAATACCGCTGGGCGAAGAACGGCCGATAGCTGCCGTGCAGCAGCGAGGCCAGAGCGATGGTGACGACGCCCAGCGTCACCGATATCCGCTTTTTCGGGATGGTAAATATCTTGGAATAGAAGCGTTCAAAGGCAGTTGTATCCATCAGCGTCAGAAACGTAACCCGGCGAGCTTTTTAAATCTTAAAGCGTCGTATCAAGGAGTCCACACGAGCGGCCAGTGCCTCCATGAGATGACAGCCTGCTGCAGCGCCAGCACGGTAAAAGACCGCCTGGCTATGGCACAGCGGCGACGAACAAGGAAAGACGCCTGGCGTGCATGCTACCGCTCTCCATCCAGTAATGACGGAGGGATACAAATGTTTCTCCACCTGACGGGAAAACATTAAGTAATTTTCCCGCTTGTAGCGCCATCTGCACCGAGAGGCGTCATCATGACACACGACTTCATCCTGGCCCTGGACGAGGGAACCTCGAGCGCAAAGGCTTTTTTGTTTGACCGCGATGGACGGCTGCACGGCGAGGGACGCTGCTCCTTCGCCCGGCTGTGCCCCAGACCAGGATGGGTGGAGCACGACCCGGGCGAGATATGGACCGCGATGCAGACAGCGATACAGCGGGCGCTCCAGGCAGGCGACGCAGGGGCAGAGGACGTCGCCGCCGTCGGAGTGACCAACCAGCGGGAGACCATTATGCTGTGGGATACCAAAACCGGGCGGGCGGCCGCCAACGCCGTCGTGTGGCAGGACCGCCGGACCGCCCCGGCTATCGAGGGGCTGACGGAGGACGAACAAGCGATGATCCGGGCAAAGACCGGCCTGGTGCCGGACGCCTATTTCTCGGCGTCGAAGCTCCAGTGGCTGCTCGATCATGTCTCCGACGCACGGCGGAGGGCATCCAGCGGCGAGCTCGCCTGCGGCACCATCGACAGCTGGCTCATCTGGCAGCTGACCGACGGCGCAGTGCATGCCACGGACTGCAGCAACGCGTCCCGGACGATGCTGTACGACATCGACAGCCGGGAATGGGACGACGAACTGCTGGAGCTGTTCGACGTGCCGGAGGCGATGCTGCCCGCGGTACATGACTGCAGCCATCTATACGGACATGCGACCCTCGACGGCCGCCAGGTGCCCCTCACGGGCTGCATCGGCGACCAGCAAGCCGCGTTGTTTGGGCAGCGCTGCACCACACCCGGCATGGTGAAGAACACCTACGGGACGGGCAACTTCATCCTGATGTGCATGGAGGAGCGATGCAGCTTCAGCCGTCTGCTCACCACCATCGCGTGGCAGATCGACGGCCGGGCCACCTACGCGCTTGAGGGCAGCGTCTTCGCCACGGGCGCGGGCATCCAGTGGCTGCAGCAGCTTGGCCTCATCGAATGCGCCGACGATATAGAAGCGCTGGCTGCATCGGTCGACGGCACCGGTGGCGTCTATCTCGTCCCGGCCTTCGCAGGGCTGGGCGCCCCCTACTGGGACGCCGCGGCGCGTGGCACCGTCGTCGGTCTGTCCGGCAGCGCGGGCAGAGCAACGCTGGCCCGGGCGACGCTGGAGTCAATCGCCTACCTGTCGCAGGATGTCATCGAGTGCATGGAGGCCGACGCTGGCGTGAACGTCACGGAGATGCGGGTGGACGGCGGCGGCAGCCGCAACGACTGGCTGATGCAGTTCCAGGCTGACCTGTCGCGGCACGCGGTCCTCCGCCCGCGGGTGATGGAGACCACCGCGCTGGGCGCCGCCATGCTGGCGGGCCTCGAGGCAGATGTGTGGCGCTCGCAGCGTGAACTCGACGAGCTGTGGCAGGAGAGCACACGCTACGAGCCGCAGATGAGCGAAGACCGCCGCGATGCACGCTACCGGGGATGGAAGCAGGCGGTCGAGCGGTCCCGCGGCTGGATAAGCGAGCTGCAGCGCGCCGGGGTGACCATCGATGGATGCTGACACCCACGTTGTCATCATCGGAGCGGGCGTCGTCGGCGCCTGCATCGCCCGCGGACTCTCCCGCTATCAGCTCGATGTGCACCTGGTGGAAAAAGAAGCCGATGTCGGCTGGGGCGCCACCAAGGCCAACACCGGCATCATTCACCCCGGCCACGAGGAAGATCCATCACGGCATCCGTTGCGGGCGCGGCTCTGTCGGCGGGGCAACCGGCGCTGGCGTTCGTTGACCCGGGAGCTCGACATCCCGGCCCGGTGGCCCGGGGAACTCATGGTCGCTACAGAGGCGGCGCAGCGGGAGACGCTGGAGCGGTACCTCCAGGAAGGGAAACGCAACGACGTTGACGGCCTCCGCATCGTTGAGGACAGCGAGCTGCACGAGCTGGAGCCGCTGCTGCACGACGACGCCGCTGCAGCGCTGTGGGCACCGAGCGCTGGACTCATCGCGCCGTGGGAGGCCGTCATCGCCATGGTGGAAAACGCCCGGATCAACGGCGTCCACCTCCATCTCGGCAGCGAGGTCGTCGACATCACGACCGACGGTACCGCCGTGACGGGGGTCTCTACGACGGCTGGCGACATAGACGCCGACGTGGTCGTCAACGCCGCCGGGCTCTACGCCGGCGAGGTTGCAGCGATGGCCGACATCGGTGACGTGCATATCACGCCGCGGCGTGGCGAGTATTACCTGTTCGATGAAGGCATCGGCAGGAGTCCGGAGCGCATCGTGCATCCAACGCCGACGGAGAAAACCAAGGGCGTCTACGCCGTGACGACGGTGGAGGGCAACCTCATGCTGGGGCCCACGGCGGAGGACCTGCCACGGGAGGAGCGCGACAACCGTGCGACCACCAGAGAGGGACTGGCCTCCATATGGCGGCAGGCGACTGGGATGCTCCGCTCCATGCCTCCACGCAGCAAGGTGGTGAAAACCTTCGCCGGCCTGCGCCCTGAGCCGCCGGATGGCCGATACGTCATCCGGGCGTACGAGGAGCCATGGGGATTCGTGAACGCCGGAGGTATCCGGTCCCCGGGACTGACGGCCGCCCCGGCCATCGCCGAAGAAATAACACGGCTGCTACGAGGGCAGCTACGGCTGGAGCTACAGGAAAAACCAGGCTGGCAGCCCCGCAGGTCGGGTATCACGCGCCTGTCCTCGCTGCCCGGGCAGCGCCAGCACCGCCTCATCGAGCAGCAGCCGGCCTATGGGCGCGTGGTCTGCCGATGCAAAGCGGTAACCGAGGCGGAGGTCGTCGAGGCCATCCACCGCATCCAGGAGATAAACGGGCAGGTCACTATCGACGGCGTCAAATTCCGCACGCTGGCCACGTTCGGGTTCTGCCAGGGCTCGTTCTGCCGGGTGCAGATCGCCCGTCTCATCGCCCGAGAGCTGGACGTTCCGCTCTGGCGGGTCATACAACAGCGCAGGGACGCACCATATGCAGTCGGCGGCGTCAAGACGCTTCAGGAGGACAACGCATGAACGCGACGGCCTACGACTGCGTCGTCATCGGCGGAGGGGCAGCAGGGCTCGCCGGCGCCGCGGCCGCCCACGAGCGGGGGCTCAACACGCTGGTCGTCGAGGCAGGCCCGCGGCTGGGCGGCATCCCGCTGCAGTGCATCCATCCCGGCTTCGGTCTCACCTATTACGGCGAAGACCTCACCGGGCCTGAGTTCGCCGAACGGCTGGCCGCCGAGGTACAGCAGCAAGCAATCGAGGTCATGACCGGCGCGCACGTCGCTTCCCTCGAGCAGCTGCCCGACGGACGGAAAAAAACCACGGTGATAACCCCGGACGGCGTCACCGAGATAACGGCGCCGTGTATCCTGTATGCCGCCGGGGCGCGGGAGCGACACCGCCACGAGACAGGCATCGTCGGCGACCGGCCAGCCGGCGTCTACACCGCCGGGGAGGCACAGACACTCATGGACATCGACGGCGTCATGCCAGGGCGGCGCGTCGTCATCGTCGGCTCCGGCGACATCGGCCTCATCATGGCCCGGCGGTTCGCGCTGGAAGGCGCAACGGTCGAGGGAGTCATCGAGATGCTGCCATACCCGGGCGGACTGTCCCGGAACGTCGTCCAGTGTCTCCACGACTACGATATCCCGCTCCACATGCAAAGAATGGTCACCGCCATCCGAGGCGAGGGGCGGGTCGACACCGTCGACACCGTGGCTGTCAACGACGACCTGGAGCCCCTGGGGGGAACCGAGCGGCGCTTCGAATGCGACACCGTCGCCCTGGCCACCGGCCTCATCCCCAACATTGCGCTGCTCAGGGAGCTCAACGTCGAGATCGACGCGGCGACGCAGGGACCAGTGGTCAACGACTGCATGGAGACCTCGATACCGGGTGTCTTCACCGCAGGCAACGCCCTGGCCATCAACGACTACGTCGACGACGCGGCGCGGCAGGGCGAACGAGCCGCAGCCGGAGCAGCATGCTCCCAGGAGCACGGCTGCATTCCCGCCGACAGATGGATACCCGTCAGGGCGGGCCGCAACGTCAGGCTGGTCCTGCCGCACCGGGTCAGCGGACAGCGAGCAGTCACGCTCTACGCGCGGGTGCAGCGTCCGGAGCCACGCGCGGTCGTCCGGCTGCCGGAAATCAACCTGGAGCTGCCGCGGCAGGGCGTCACCCCGGGAGAGATGCTCACCATCGAGGTCGAGCAAGAGACGATGGACGGGCTCGACGGGCCGCTCACCGTGGAGGTGCACCGATGAAAAAAGAGCTGACCTGTATCATGTGCCCGGTGGGCTGCACCATCCAGGTGACGGTGACGGACGGCGCCATCGAGTCCATCGAGGGTAACGCCTGCCAGCACGGCGAGACATATGCCCGGCAGGAGATATCCGAGGCGCGCCGCGTGGTCATGAGCGTCGTCCGCTGCACCGACGGCGACCTGCCGACCGTTGCAGTCAAAACCGCCGAGGCAGTGCCAAAGAAGGCGATACCGACGGTGATGCAGGCGCTCACGGACGTCACAGTGAAAGCGCCGGTGGACGTGGGAGATGTCATCGTTGAACGCGTGGCCGGGCTGGACGTCGACGTCGTCGCAACGAGAAGCGTCCGTCAGCAGTGATCGAGGAGCCAGCGGACGATGATGTCGTGATACCGTTCACTCCATTCCGGGTCGTTACATATCTCGTGGTAGGCGCCCTCGAATTCCTCGAGGTGTTTGTCCTCCACCGTCAGCTCCCGCATGAACCGGCGGGCGCCGTGCGGCGGCACCACGACGTCGTCGGTGCCCGCCAGCAGCAAAACCGGCACCGTAATCCGTTCCGCATCGCGATGAGCCGCCTCCATGTGGACGAACAGGTCTTTCGCCAGGGCAGCCGACGCCCGATGATGAACGAGCGGATCCTCACGGTAGGCCCGCACCGCATCCTCGCTCCGGGACAGGTCCTCGGGATCGATGCGATTATCCACGGTCAGGGACGGGGCTATCGATCCGAGGAGCTTTGACGCAGCTACCGACAGCCGGCCGAGGGTGGAACGTTTTGCCAGCGCCGGTGACGACGCGACGACGCCGCTGACCTCGCCGGGGTGCAGCTCCGCGTACCGGATGACGGTGAGGCCGCCGAGGCTGTGGCCGAACAGGAACGATGTCCCGTCGACATCGTCAATGATCTCCTCCAGCGTGGCGAAGGTGTCGTCTATGGTGGCGTGGCCCTGTTTCCCGTCGCTTCGGCCGTGGCCCATCCAGTCGAA
This sequence comes from uncultured Thermoplasmatales archaeon, assembly GCA_964414415.1. Taxonomy (GTDB): domain Archaea; phylum Thermoplasmatota; class E2; order UBA202; family DSCA01; genus CAZESS01. The sequence goes on from CAYPWJ010000004.1 coordinate 10,333, forward strand.
CGCGTAGACCGAGAAGCCACGGTCGGCGAGCAGCTGCATGAAGTCGTCGTAGCGGCCGCAGTGCTCCCCCAGCCCATGGACGAGGATGACCCATCCGTTGTTCGGCTCGCCGACCTGCCGCCTGAATATCATGTCGACTCCAATAAAAACGGGCAGCATGGTTTAAAGATTGTCCCGTCGGACGGCGGCGCGACGGCAGCAAAGCTCACGTGCCACGCGTCAGCTTGATGTGGATTACACGAACTACCGAAAACAGAGAAGTGGTTACTCTATAATTTCGACGTTCACGGCCTTGGGGCCGCGGGGTTCTTCCTTGAGTTCAAAGGACACTTTCTGTCCCTCGCTCAGCGGCATACGGGATTTGACGTCGGACTCGTGGACGAAGACATCCTGGTCGACTTCGTCCGCTCCGATGAACCCGTATGAGGTGAGCCATCTTTTTACGGTTCCTTCCATAGTAGGTTCCTCACTATGGATATACTCTCCCCGTATATTTAGTTATTGGTGCTGCCAGGAGGCGGAGAGCAGAAGGCAGCCACGGGAGCCGACATCGACATCCCCTGTCCCTGGCGCTCACCCGTCGTTCAACACAGGCGATAAGACCTGCGTCGTCACAGCAGCGCCATCCTGCTCGCTTCTTCTTCTAAAACCCATGCCGGCAAAAAAACGCTGAGGGAGGGATTTGAACCCTCGAGGGGCGTGAGCCCCACAGGCTCTCCAGGCCTGCGCCTTTCCGGGCTCGGCTACCTCAGCATGGTGTAGATGGTGCCCGTGCGCTATTTTTTCCACATCGGGGGGTAGGTGCCCTTCCGCATCAGGACACGGGTGGTGTCGACGGCGATGCCCTGATCCTGTTCCATGATGCCGCGGGTGGACAACTGGGCGGTGCCGATGGCGACGCCTTCTCCCTTGAGGGACTGTATGGCGACCGTGCTGCCGGGGACGATGCCGGTGTCTATCTGGAGGATACCCGCCACGGCGAGGTCGGCACCGTGGCATATCGCGTCGATGGCTGAGTCACGGATGATAGCCGCCGGGATGTGGAGGAGTACATCCTCCATGGGCCTTATAATGCTTGTTATCTCTGGGTCGCCGTCCTCCCGCCAGAATGTGTATGCGTCCAGGAGGTCGTGCAGCGTACATGCATCGCTCTCGGTGAAGCGGCCGCTGCGGGTCCGGCGGAGCTCGTGCATGTGCGCTCCGCATCCCAGCGCCGTGCCGATGTCCTCGCAGAGCACCCTGATGTAGGTGCCGCCTTCGCAGGCCACGCGGAACAGGACGTCCCGTCCCTGTATCTCGAGGACGTCGAGCTCGTATATCTGCCGGTCGCGTTCTTCTCGTTTGACGGCTGCCTGCTCCGGCGGCATCTGCGTGACCACGCCGACCTGCTGCTGGCATGCCTCCCGTATATCGCGTTCGCTGCGGTCGCCGTGGAGACGCATGACCGCGATGTATTCCTTGCCTGCCTCGTGCAGCAGCCCGATGGTCTTGGTGGCGTTAGCCAGGGCGACGGGCAGCACGCCGGTGACGTCGGGGTCGAGGGTGCCGCCGTGGCCGGCCTTGTCGAGCTCGAAGATGTCGCGGATCCATGCCGCCACCTGGTGGGAGGTGGGACCGGCGGGCTTGTCCACGACGGCGACGCCGTTATGGATGTGTTCCTCCACGCTCCGCTGGACGGGCTGCTTGCCGTAATGGGGGTTGGTGGATGCCTCCGCCTTGATAAGGCGGCGTCGCTGCCGGGGCCGCATGATGCAGGTCAAATACCTGCATCTCTTATAAATGCTTTGCAGCCGGAAAACGGTTAAAAGCAGCCCGTCGTTACGGAGACATGAACCGTGCAGCGACAGCTGTACCAGTGGTGCTGATGCTCGTGGTATGCGGCTTTATCCCCGGGGGTGGCGGCGACATGACGGTGCAGGGAGACACGCTGTATGTGGGTGGCTCCGGTCCGGGCAACTACAGCAGCGTCCAGGCAGCCCTCGATGCGTCAAGCGATGGCGACACCGTGTACGTGTACAACGACAGCTCCCCCTACCGCGAGCGGGTCGTCGTTGCCACACGCGTCCGGCTGACCGGCGAAAGCCGGAGGACGACGGTTATCGATGGCGGCGGCAATGGAACGGTGGTCGCCGTCGCCGCGTCGGATGTCGTGGTGTCCGGTCTGACGGTGCAGGGCAGCGGGGCCAACGGGACCGGCCGGGCCGGTGTCCTGTTCTCTGCAACGGGATGCACCGCACGGGACATGGTGCTGCGGGACAACCAGTACGGCGTCATCTGCCGCGGGCGGGCGCACCGCGTGATACATACCAGGGCGGCAGAGAACATCGGCGGGGTGCATATACAGGGCGCCGCGGCATGCGTCATCGAGGAGAACGTGCTCGACGGAAACCAGGTATCGGGTGTGTCGCTGCAGGATGCCACGGGGAACGTGGTCAGTGGCAACCACATCGCCAACGGCAGCAGCAGCCAGGGTATTCTCGCCGGCGGTACGGGCAACCGCATCGAGGGCAACGTGGTCATGGGACAGCGGTACGGCGGCCTGCAGCTGCTCTCCTCGGGCAACGTTGTCACCAACAACTCCTTCATCAGATGCGGGCTGGGAGCGATGTACAGCCACCGGAGCAACGCCGTGCGGGACAACACGGTCAACGGAAAACCGCTCGTCTACCTGGAAGGAGCAGCAGATGTGACCGTCGCCGATGCCGGCCAGGTGTTCCTCGTCGACTGCACCGGGGTGACGGTCAGCGGACAGCGACTCCTGAACACGACGGTGGCCATCGAGCTGGTTGCCTCCGCCGGCTGCCATATCACGGGGAACGTCATCAGCGGCAACCTTGAAGGAGTGATGCTGTGGAACGCCTCCGGAAACCGCATCGCGGGGAACACCATCACTGACAACCAGTTCGAAGGAATCGACATCGGTCCCTTCAGCCATCACACCCGGGTCGAAGGGAACGTCATCAGCGGCAACAACGACGGCATCTCGATGTGGTCGGAGAGCAACCTGGTAGCAGGCAACGACATCAACGGCAACTGGCACGGGATACAGCTCGACCTCTCCGATAACAACACCATATCCGGCAACGAGATAGCCGACAACACCGAGGGCGTTTCCCTCTGGCAGGAAAGCCACAGCAACCACATATCGGGCAACGACTGCAGCGACAACACCCGCGCCATCTCCCTCCATTACGGCAACACAGGCAACGTCATCAGCGGCAACAAGATAACAGGCAGCGAGTACGGCATCGACGTCAGCGGCACAAGCGAGGGCAACTTCCTGGAAGGCAACAATCTCTCCGGCAACGACGTCGGCGTCTGGATCGGCTCCACCGGCAACGTCATCCGGTACAACACGTTCATGGACAGCAAGCGGCGCCACGCAACCTTTGTCTCCGCGGAGCGCAACCCGCTTATCCCGCGAAACCGATGGAACCGCAACTACTGGGGCCGACCGCATCTGCTGCCCAAAGCAATCCTTGGATGGCGGCTGCCGTTCCCCTGGATCAACGTTGACTGGCGTCCCCTACTGCAGCCATACCAGGGTTAATCGCCGGGATACCAGCGGCAGTCCGTCGCGTCCATCGGACAACGCTGCTCCGTCTTGCAGGGCGGCCCGGCGTTGTCGAACACCACCGGCGTTGCCTCCCTCACCAGCTTGAGCATACGCCAGGCCAGCGCCCGGATCTCCCACTGTGCATGGAGACAGCAGCGGAGCTCAAAAAAATTGTGGAGTGACCGTGCGTTCATCGTGACGATGATCTTGGTGCAGGCCGCGTTGGGCAACACGTAGCGTGCATCCTCCGTCGGCACAGCCTCCTGCAGCTCCCGGTAGGCGTTCCAGATGGCCGCCATCGCCTCACGGTATCGCTCCTCCCGGCCAGCGGCAACGACTGACGGCGGCGTCACGTACTCCCGCTCGGATTCGACGTAGCGCTGCGACTGCTGCGAGTAGGAGGCGATACGATGACGGACGAGCTGGTGAGTCAGCGAGCGTGACACCCCGGATATACCGAAGGTGTATGACGCATGTTCGATGACTGACTCGTGGCCGAGGTCGATGACATGGCGGAGGACATCGCGGAGCTCTCCCGGGTCGTCGTTCTGGAGCCCAGCGATGCTGCTCTGTGCATGCGTGAGCTTGGCGGCCATGGCGGACAGCAGGTCGCCCTCGGGCGTGTGGGAGAGCAGCTCCACCTCCACGTTACTCCCGTTCCCGTATGAGTCTGAGCAGCCCGAGCGGGTCGTCCAGCGTGGAGAGCTCCTCCCGGCCGATGACGGGGATGCCGGCGATGTTGGTATGTGTGGTTGACTCCATGAAGAGGACAGAGGGTCGCTCCACGACGCGTGACACGTCGGAGAGAACTCTGGCTCGTTCTCTGACGCGGCTACGTTCGGTGGCGACGAGCAGCATCTCGTCCATGAGCTGAGAGATGGCGTTGAACGGCGATCGGTCGGTCGGGATGATGGATATATCCATGGCTTCGAGCAGCGAGAGCATGTAGTCGCTGATGCGGCGGTTGACCTCCATCTGGTATCCCTGGATGAAGGCCGCCAGGTCGAGCGGCTGCAGGATGTCTTCGCCGAGAAGCTCAGCCAGCTTTTCCGCCATCTCGATGGTGGCTCGTTCACCCTGCTCGTACATCCGGATGGTGCGCCGTGAAACACCGGTCATCCGGGCGAGCTGCCCCCTGGAGATGTCCTGCTTCTGGCGTATCTCCCGCAGCCGCTCACCGTTCAGCCTGACGTAGAAACCGCCGGGGGCGGCACAGATGAGCGGATGCAGACCGTTCAGGTAGTCATGCAATGTGTCGAGCGTGATGATGGGGACGTTGTAGCGATAATACACCACCTCGTCCTCCAGCGGCCCGGTGCCCGTCCGGTTGCCGATGAGGATGGGAACGCCGTCGAGGTGTTTCGCCAGAAAAAGGAGCTCCTGGGCGACGTCCTCGCTCAGGGCGTCGATGTTGTTGAGCACCTTGACAAGCAGAAGGGCGTTGTCGCGGCGGGCGACGAAGTCGAAGCTGGACGGGCGGATGGTACAGACCCCGGAGACATAGAACCCGGCCCGGGCCAGCAGGTCCCTCGTATCCTCCAGGAGTTCCTTCTTCATCAAAACTCAAATACTGCTCTCTTATATAAAAGAGTTTGGTTCTCCATACTCGTAAAATTTGCGAGTGCTGCAAAGGCGTGCTTCGGCAAAACGGATGAATGCAACAAGCAGTTTGGGTAGCTTGAATTAGAGGGAAATAATCATTATCAAGAAGATTCTCATGGGACATTCCTTAAAGGGAGACGTTGACCTGAATCATTATAACGCCCAGTCTGAAGAGGATTTAAAGCGAATATACGACAATGTGAACATCACGGTTTTACCCTAATGTGTTACGAAATGCAAGGGGGGGTCAGTAGGGTAGCCTTGCTACCCCCGCTATTTGGCAGATTCTAACAGGGGGCGAGAATGGGCTATTTCGTAACGGCAGAGGCATTATCTCGGACTAACTGATATTACCAACCGAATGGCCTTTTATCAAATCACCGTCAAAATCCCAAATCCACCACTTCTATGGTCATACTTCTGCTTTGGCCTCCAGAGTCTTTCCGGATTATGTGGATCCCCGGGTTGATTGAACGGCTGCATGGCTAAAAAGGTTTTAATGCAGGCCACATTCTAGCTACCGTATGTGGCTCGGGGTTGACGACACCGACAGCAGCGAAGGCATGTGCACCACCTCCCTGGCGGGAGACCTCGTCGCGGCGGTCAACGAGCTCGGCCTCGACGTCATCGGGATGCCACGGCTCGTCCGCCTCAACCCCAACGTTCCCTGGAAAACCCGCGGCAACGGCGCCGTCGCCCTCCACCTTGGCCGTGGAAGAGGAGAATGCACCTGCATCGGCGAAGTTGACGGCACCCGATACGGCTATGACCGCTGCGGTGAAAACGGAGACATGGACGCGGTGCTCGATGCAGCCGATGCGACGCTACAGCGGCGGGCGATGTTCGACGACGAGAGCACCAACCCCGGGCTGGTGGTCGTACCCGAGCAGCTGCCGGCATCGCTGTACGAGCAGGCGATGCACGGCATCGTGGAACAGCAGGAGGTGCGGCAGCTCATCAATATAGCCGGGGGGCGATGTATCGGCTACAAGAACGGGCGGGGTATCATCGGCGCTGCAGCGGCGACGGCCTGGCGGCCCGGCGATGTCACCTACGAGCTCATCGCCTACCGGAATGACGGCGAGCGGCGGGTGGACGAGGCGACGGTCCAGGAGATGGATCGACGCTTTCCGTCGACGTTCGACAGCTATGACTACCAGAGCGGACAGGTGCAGATAACGCCGCATTCGCCGTGCCCCGTCCTGTACGGCATCCGCGGCGACGAGGCGACGGTGCTGCCTGCGGCGATGGAGCGTGTTGCATCGAGCGAGGTGGCCCGGTGGCTGCTCTTCGAGACAAACCAGGCGACCGACGATCATCTGCAGCGCCGAGCGGTCAGCGAGGTGCAGCCCTATGCCTCGGTGATGGTGACCGGCACCGTGGCCGACGGGCCGCACACCGTCGAGGGTGGACACGTCATCTTTTCCCTTGACGACGGCGACAGCATCGACTGTGCGGCGTACGAGCCCACCAAGCAGTTCCGCGACGTGGTACGGCAGCTGCAGCCCGGCGACGTGGTCACCGCCTGCGGCGGCGTCCGTCCGTCGCCGCTCGCCGTCAACCTGGAAAAAATCAAGGTGCGGTTTCTCGTGCCGTGCTACCGGAAACGGGAAAACCCGGTCTGCCCCGAGTGCGGCAAACACATGAAGTCACGCGGCCGCAATCAGGGCTACCGCTGCCCTCTCTGCGGGCGTCGAGCCGGTGAAGATGAAGCATGGATCGAGCGCGTGGAGCGACGGCTGCAGCCGGGCTGGTACGAGGTGCCCGTCGCGGCGCGCCGTCATCTGGCGAAGCCGCTACAGCGCCTCAGGCGGAGCGAAGCGTAATCGTAAAGGCGGTCCCGCTGCCGTCGTCGCCGGCACGCACGGCGATGCGGCCGCCGTAGCTTTCAATGATTTTTTTGACCAGGTAGAGCCCGAGCCCGCTGCCGGGACTGCCGCGGCGTTTTTTGCCGGGCCGGAACAACGCGTCTCTGTCCTCGGGAGCGATGCCGACGCCGTCGTCAGCCACGGTTGCAACGCAGTGCTCGCCGCCGTCGACCGTGGTCGCCGTGACAGTGATGGCGTCGCATTCAGCGTGGATGATGGCGTTCTGGATGAGATTCGAAAACACGTTTTCGAGGAGCGGGCCGGCGAGGACGACGGCACCGGTGTCGTCGTAGCTGATGTCGATGCCTGCCTCGGTCGCCTGCGACCTGGTGCTCTTGACGGCCTGCGAGACGCAGTCGTCGAGCGGGACGGCCTCGAGCTCCTGGTCTCCCTCGACGGCCCGGAGGTTCCGTATCTTCTGGATGAGCTCGATGCTTGACCTGATGGCGGTGAGCGCGTTGGAGAGCATCTCCTGCTGTTCGGGGTCAAGCGACGTCGTCTCCAGCATCTGCAGGTTGCCGTACACCACCATGTTCCGGTTGGCGACGTCGTGCCGGAGCAGCGAGTTGTAGAACTCCCGTTCTTCCTCGGCTTCCTTCCGCTCGGTGATGTCCCGATAGATGCCGAACACCCCGATCTGTTCGTCGTCGATGAAGATAGGGGCACCGAGCAGAGAGACAGGGACGAGCGACCCGTCCTTGCGCTTCCTGACGGTTTCCGTGGCCACGCTCTGCCCGCTGACGACGTGGCGGGTGATGGCCCTGCCTTCCTCCCGGCGGTCCTCGGGGAGCAGAAAGTCGTCGATGTCTCTGCCGCGTACTTCCTCGATGGTGTAGCCGAACAGCTCGGTAAACGAGGAGTTAACGCGGCGTACCTTGTGGTTCGCGTCGGTCGAGGCGATGGCCTCCGGGGAGTCATCGAACAGCGCCTCGAAGTAGGTCTTCTGGCGCTTGAGTTCTTCCTCCGTCTGCTTGCGCTTGGTGACGTCCCGGACGGTGACGAAGGCGCCGAGGATCTGGCCGTGCCACTCTATCGGCGAGGTGTTTATCTCCGCGTAGAGGACACCCTGGTCAGCCTGCAGCCGGAGGGGATAGTTGGTGATGGTCCGGCCGGCTAGCGTCCGATGCAGCGCCTCGTCGAACGCCTCCCGGGACTGCTCGGCCACGAAGCGACGGAACGGGGCACCCAGCAGCTTTGCGTCCTGCCCGGCGACCATCTCGGCGCAGTGAGAGTTGGCGTAGTCTATGTTGCCTCTGGCGTCGAGGATGCAGATGCCCTCGCTGGCTGTCTCGGAGAGCACCCGGAAGTTGACCTCCGAGGCCGTCCCGACAGGAAGCTTGAAGCGCATGACGGCGTAGGCGATGAGGGCCACCATGATGATGTCCAGCGCCGCGCCGACGGGGAACTGGGCCACGCCGAGCAGCTCCACCATGACGCCATAGGTGAGAAAGGAGAAAAACGTGTTAGCCGGGATGGCTACCAGGATGAACAGTATCTGTTTCTTTTTGATGCCGACGCTCTCCCGGTAATGACGGACGAGCAGCAGCGCCGAGAGGAAGAGGAAAAAGAGCCCCATCCACGAGTTGACGAGGAGATAGGTGGTGTCGTATTCCGGCTCCCAGCCATAGGCGAGGTATGTGGTGCCTGTCACGTAACCCCCCAGCGGCACCGTGAGGGCGAGGAGCGCCACCGGGAGATAGGCGAGCAGATAGTAGTTGCGCTTGAAGTATCCGGTGTACTCGGCGGCAAAGTGAAAGGCGACCGCGGGGACGAAGATGAGGGCGAGCGTGCTCAGATTCGCCCAGAGGAGAGCTCCGCCGGATAGATTGGTCATGATGTGGCCGGCGTTCCATAGAAACAGGACGAAGCACAGAAGCGAGAGCGTGGGGATGTAGGGTTTATCTGTCTCGCGGATAAGCAGATAGACGGCGATGGCCAGCAGTAAAAAAGACGTGATGAAGGAGGGAAGAACTGCCAGTTCCGTCATCGCGTAGGAGATGCCCGGGAGGATATAATAAAGTTTATGTTTTATTTGACGGACGCCGTCGCCCATCATGTGGCGGCAAGAAAAAACATATAACGCCCGTCGTGCTTGCGTTGTTCATGCCGCGGCATGCCCGCACGACGGAGATGATGGACGCGCCTATCCAGCACCTGCTGCAGCAGGCTGAGGTGCCCGACGACGTCGTATCGCTGGGGCAGGGCGTCCCGTTCTTTGGGCCGCCTGAGGCGGCAGTGGACGCCGCCGCAGCCGCCCTCAGGAAGCCGCGCGGCTATCGCTACAGCAGCGACGCAGGCCACCCCGAACTCCGGCAGGCCGTCGCCGTGAAGCTCCGACGAGAGAACGACATCGAGGTGGACTGGCGGCGCAACGTCATCGCGACGGCGGGGGCCAACCAGGCGTTCGTCAACGCGCTGCTCGCCACAACGGACGTGGGTGACAGCGTGGTTATCGTGACGCCGCATTACTTCAACCACGTCATGGCCGTCCAGATGGCGGGGTGCCGTCCGGTCTCTGTCGCGGCGGATGAGGGATATGTCCCCGACGTTGAGGACATCGCGGCGGCACTGCGGAATGACACCCGGGCGGTGGTCACCATCTCCCCGAACAACCCCACCGGTGCCGTCTACCCGCCAGAGGTGCTCCGGGCTGTCAACGAGCTGTGCGCCGACCATGGTGTCTACCACATCTCCGATGAGCCATACGAGTACTTCGTGTACCGCGGTGCCAGGCACGTCAGCCCGGCCTCGTTCGACGCAGCCCTGGAGCACACCATCTCGCTGTTTTCGTTTTCCAAGTCCTACGGCATGCCCGGCTACCGCATCGGCGCGATGGCTGTGCCGGCAGACCGCTACCGCGAGGTGATCAAGATACAGGACACCATCGCTATCTGTCCCTCAGGGCCGGCGCAGGCCGCCGCCGCGGCAGCGTTGCAGGTCGGCAGCGGATATCCCCGCCGGTTTCTCTCCACGCTGGAGGACGTCCGGCAGGTGTTCATCGACGGCACAGCCGGGCTGGATGAGGTGTCGCTGCCGGTGACCGACGGCGCCTTTTATTTCCTTCTGCAGCTTGATACCGACAGGGCGGCATGGGACATCGCACTTCGGCTCATCGAGGATTTCGGCGTTGTCACCATTCCCGGCGAAGCGTTCGACGCCTCCGGACCGTGCCTCCGTGTCGCCTACGGCAACATCACCGAGGGCGAAGCGAGAGAGGGCATGGCGCGGCTTGCCGAGGGACTGCAGGCGCTGCTCTAGCACCGGCAGAGCTGCATGGCCGACGCCACCAGGTTTATATAGGAGAGGGCATTCGGCCTTCCCCTCATGTCTCGCGCCGAAGGCCGGCTTGGCACGGAGCACATCGCGCTCATATTCGCCTCCATCGGCTGGTTTCTCATCCTGTCCGGCCGGTACGGCATCTCAACCATCCTGGTCGACATCGAAGCCAGCTTCGGGATGAGCCATGCAGTGGCAGGCGCCGGGCTGACCGCGATGTGGTTTTTCTACGGACTGATGCAGTTCCCCTCCGGCATCTTCTCGGACATACGCGGGCGCAAGCTCACGCTCACCGTGGCGATGCTGGCCTTCGCCGCCGCATACCTGCTCATCGGGGTGTCGGTCCACGCGCTCATGTTCCTGGCCGTGCTCATCCTGCTCGGCGTCAGCGCCGGCAGTTTTCCCACCGCGGGTATCGCCATGATATCTGACCTGTTCCGGGAAGACAGAGGGAAAGCGCTGGGTATCCAGAGCAGCGCCGGCAGCGTCGCCGGGCTGATGCCTGTCCTCGTGCCGGTCATCGCCGCCTACGAGTGGCGGCTGTTCTTCGTCGCCTGGGCTGTGGTAAGCCTGGCGAGTGGCTGCCTGTTCTATCTGCTCTCCAGCGAGTCCACCCGGTTGCCCTCCAGGGTTGACGTCGCCGAGCGGTTCAAGGATGGCTTCTCCGTCTTCCTGGACAGGACGACGGTGTTTGTCTTCCTCATCAACCTGACTGTCATCTTCGTCTGGATGGGCTTCACCTCGTTTTATCCGACCTATCTCATCGAGGGTAAGGCGTTCAGCAGCCTCCAGGCCGGCGTCTCGTTCGCCGTCCTCATCTTCGGCGGCTTCATCTGGAAGCCCATCATGGGCAGCCTGTCGGACACCTATCGACCGCGGCTCATCGTCGGCGGGCTGACCGCGCTCGGCACCGCGGCGATCGTCGCCATCGTCCACATCCAGGCGTTTCCTGTGGTGCTGGCCGTCAGCTTCCTGCTGTCCACCTTCACGAGCATCTTCCTGGTGCACAATCATTACCTGATGAACCAGTGGGAGGTCAAGGGCAGGGCGGGCAAGCTCGGCTTTTACCGCTCTGTCAACATCCTGGTGGGCAGCCCCACCTCGGCCGTCGTCGGCTACGCAGCCACGCGTTATGGATTCGAGGTCCCCTTCCTCGTCCTGGCGCTGCTGCTGGGCATCGCTGCAGCGGTGCTCTTCGGGACGCTTGCGCTGGAGCATCACCGTAACGGCGAGATAGCGACAACGGAGTAAGGTCCTCAAAACCTTTATAGCCATCTGCCGATACATTTCTGGGGAACCATGACAGAGGACATTGACGCTGCCGTTGACGAGGTTATCAACGCGCTCGACGAGGAAGCAAGCAAGGAAGAAGTCGAGGAGAATCTCAAAAAGTTCATCGAGTACGGCGTGCCCGTCGACCAGGCGAAGCAGGCCGTCCTCAAAAAATTCGGGGGCTCGCCGGCGTCGCCGTCGGCAACGGAAAAAAAACTCGGCGACGTCACACCCGGCGACCGGCGCCTCCGCTTTACCGGCAAGGTCGTGACGGTCGAGCAGCGGGAGGTCGAGGTGAAAGGCGAGGCACGGACCATCTGGCGCGGCCTCCTGGGCGACGAGACAGCGGTGCTGCCGTTCACCGCATGGAAGGACTTCGGGCTGTCGAAGGACGACGTCATCGCCGTCGACAACGCCTACGCCGGCGAGTGGGGCGGCCAGCCCCGGCTCAACATCTCCGAGTGGACCAACGTGGAAAAGACCGACGAGGATATCGACCTCGTGCGGCGGAAGCCGCAGCGCTATGACGTCGCGGACCTCCGCCCCGGCCTCTCAAACGTCTCGGTGGAGGGCAAAATCCTGAGCATGGAGGAGCGAGAGGTCACCGTCGACGACGAGCCAAAGACGCTGTACAACGGCGTGCTCGGCGATACGACGGGCAAGATACGCTACACCGTCTGGGCTGACCTCGGCCTCTCCGAGGGAGACGTCGTCAGCATCAGCGGCGCCTACGTCAAAGCCTGGCAGGGAACCCCCCAGCTGGTGTTCGACGACGACGCCACGGTGAAACAGCTCGACGAATCAATGCCGGCCGACAAGGTCGGCAGCCACACCCAGCCGATGTACAAGGTCGTCGAGACCGGCGGCGGCGTCGACGTTCCCCTGGAGGGCGTCGTCATCGAGATACAGCAGGGCTCCGGCCTCATCGAGCGCTGCCCCGAGTGCAACCGGGCGCTCCGCGACGGTGTGTGCGTCATCGACGGCGACGTCGACGGCACGCCTGACCTGCGCATCAAGGCCGTGGTAGACGACGGCACCGGCGCCGTCACCGCCATCATGGACCGCGAGGTGACGGAGAAGCTCATGGACACCACGATGGAGGAATTCCAGGAGATGGCCGCGGAGCAGAGCAGCGAGGCCGTCGAGCGCGCCATCAAGGACCGGCTGATAGCGCATCCGGTGCACGTCAGGGGCAACGCATTGTCCGACGAGTACGGCGTAACGGTCCTCGTCGACCGGGTGGAGCCCATCGAGCCTGACATACAGCAGCAGGGCGCCGAGCTGCTCGCCACGCTCGAGGGGGAAACATGAGAGAGCCAGCACAGCGCGTGTTCGCCGGTGAATACAACGAGGCGATGCATCACATCAAAGGCGAGGAGCAAAAATCGCCCAGCTACGTGGTCACGCCGCTCGGCGCCATGGTCAACCGTCTCTACCTGGTTGGCGTGCTCACCGACGTGGAAAACGTGGCGCAGGACGGCGAGATGTGGCGCGCCCACATCTCCGACCCGACGGGCATCTACGCCGTCTACGCCGGCGAGTATCAACCCGAGGCGGCGTCATTTCTCTCAGAGGCGGATACGCCGAGCTACGTCGCCGTGGCCGGCAAAGCCCGGGCATATGAACCGGAGGACGGTGTCCTCTTCGTGTCGGTCCGCCCCGAGATGATCCGCGAGGTCGACGAAGCGATGCGGGACTACTGGATCGTCGAGGCGGCACGCCATACCCGGCAGCGCATCGAGGCGATGACGGAGGCGCTGGACATGAACCCTCCATCGGAGTACAAGCTCCGGGATCTCGGGTATCCACCAGCGCTCGCTCGCGGCGTCGTCACCGCCATCGAGGCGTACGACGACATCGACGTCGAGCACTATCGCTTCCTGCTGCGGGAGGCACTGTCGCATTTTAGCTCCGGGCGCATCGACTACGAGGAGGAGATGGACGACGCGGAGGAACGCGTGTTCCAGGCGGTGCAGGAGCTCGAGGGCGACGACGGGGCGCTGTGGGATGACATCGTCGACCACGCGGCCAAGCAGGGCCTCGACCGCCACCTGGTCGAGGAAGCATTGACGTCGCTCATGGACAAAGGCGCCGTCTACGAGCCCATCCTCGGCAAGCTGAAGACCACCTAAAGCTACAATTTTAATAGCAGCAGCCATTACGCTGCCTGCATGCCAGAGACGATTTCTTTCCCTGAACCGCACGACGTCGTCACGCAGCGACCGTCGCTCCGCAAGTATCTCACCTATCTCCTCTTTTTTGGGCCCGGCGCCGTCCTGGCCTCGATGACCATCGGGCAGGCCCAGTTCATCATCGGCCCGCAGATCGGGGCGTGGGCCGGCTACCGGCTGCTCTGGCTCATCACGCTCAACGTCGGCTCCTACGTCATCGCCTACATCAGCTGCCGTTTCACCATGCTATCCGGCGTCAGCCTGATGGACATCTTCGCATTGAAGACCAGGCGCGGGTGGCTGAACTGGCTGTTCATCGGCATCATCTTTTTCTTCGTGCCGTTGTTTGCCGCGGCGGTCATCACCACGCTCGGGCAGACGCTGGCCTGGATATTCAGCGGCCCTGAACTGCTGTGGGGCATCGGATTCTGCACGCTCGCGTTGCTCCTCGTGTTGGTCGGCCGATACCGCCTGCTCGAGTACACCCAGGCGTTCTTCGTCGCGGTGCTCGGCATCGGCGCCGTGATATCGGTCCTGGTCATCCAGCCGGACCTGCTCGACATCCTGCCGCATTTCTTCACGTTCGGCGACGTGCCAGGCTATCCCGCCTGGGTCGACCAGGTGAAGGGCTTCGCCAGGACGCCGATACCCGTGGTCATGCTCGGCTACCTCGGCACCCTGACCGTCACCATCATCCCCCTGGTCGGCTACCTCGGCTGGATAAAGGTCAAGCGGTGGGGCATCTTCAAGGACCGCAGCGACCCCGACGGCTTTCAGGAGACGCTGTTCCAGCACTTCAAGACAACGGGGCGCATCGACTACCTGCCGGACAACCGGAGCGAGCGACGCAAGAGCCGGCTGCTGCTCAGGCCTATCCTCGTCGACCTGGCCATCGCCTTCATCATCGTTTCCGTGGTGTCCATCGCCTACATGGTGGCCGGCGCTGCGCTGTTCCGGCCTGCACACGTCATCCCCACCGACCAGGAGCTGCTCACCAACCAGAAGGCGATATTCGTCCAGATTGCACCGCAGGCCGCCAACGTGCTCACGCCGCTCTACCAGCTCAGCATTGTCTTCGCGTTGTTCGGTACCGTCTACGCCGGCTTCGAGGCAGCGGCCCGGATGATCCACGAGACAGGCCGCCACGTCAACGTCATCGGCCGGCTGCCCTACCGCCGCTTCCTCGTCTACCTGATGGCCTACGTGCTCGGCGGCGGCATTCTGCTGTCGCTGCTCGTCTATGCCGGCATATCGGTCCTGCTGCTGCTCTCCCTCACGCTGCTGTTCATCGGCGTCGTCGGCGTCGTCGTGTACGGCGCCGGAGCGATCTACATGACCCAGCACATGCTGCCAAAGCGGTACCGCCTGGGTCGATGGCAGCTCGCCGTCGCCATAGCCAGCGTTGCTATGCTGCTGGCGCCCCTAGTCGCGTTTTTCGCCTGACCGTGAACAGCCACTTTTTTATATTCGCACCGAATATGGATTTACCGGTAGCAAGGGCCCGTAGCTTAGGCTGGTGGAGCGTCTGGCTCATAACCAGATGGTCGTCGGTTCAAATCCGGCCGGGCCCATCCCAATTTGTTCACCAACAGTTTTATATCCCGTGGATGTTTGCCCGTCGAGCAACAATGAAAATCGTACCAGATACCTCGGTCATCGTCGATGGCCGAGTCACCAGCCTCATCGAGGACGGCGAGTTCGCCGGGGCGGAGATCATCATCCCGGAGGCCGTCGTCGCTGAGCTTGAATACCAGGCCAACGAGGGACTCGAGAGCGGCCTCAGCGGCCTCGACGAAATCGTCCGGCTGCAGGGCTTCCACAAGAAAGGAGACATCGACCTTCGCTTCACCGGCGAACGACCGATCATGGAGGAAACCCGACCCGTCGGCGAAATCGACGCCATCATCAGGGATGTCTCCGAGGCGGAAGGCGCGACGCTGTGCACCTCCGACCGGCTGCAGGCGCACGTCGCCGAGGCAAAGGGACTGCAGACGCATTACATCCGCGCTGCGTCGGTCTCGGCGGAGCAGGAGATCGAGTCGCTTCGCTTTCAGGAGTACTTCGACGACGACGTCATGAGCGTCCACCTGCGTGAGGGCTGTCGCCCCTATGTCAAAAAAGGCGTACCCGGCGACTTCCAGTTCGAGCCGGTGGCCCATCGCAGTCTCTCCGAGCGGGACATGGAGACCATGAGCCGGCACATCATCGAGGCGGCGAAGCGGGAGAAGAACAGCTTCATGGAAATCGAGCGGAAGGGCGTCACCGTCGTGCAGCTGGAGTCGATGCGGGTAGTCATCGCCCGCCCGCGTTTCTCCGACCGCTTCGAGATCACCGCGACACGGCCCGTCGTCAAGCTCGACCTCGACGACTACGACCTCGAGGAGGAGACCAGGAACCGGCTGTCGAACTTCCGCCGTGGCGTCCTCGTCTCAGGGCCGCCGGGCTCCGGCAAGTCCACCTTCGCACAGGCTGTCGCGGAGTTCCTGCACGAGCAGGGCGCCGTCGTGAAGACGATGGAGAGCCCGCGGGACCTGCAGGTCAACGAGGAAATTACACAATATGGGCCGCTGGAGGACGACATGGAGCTTACCTCGGATATTTTGCTGCTCGTCCGCCCTGACTTCGTGGTGTTCGACGAGGTGCGGAAGGGCGAGGACTTCGGTGTGTTCGCCGACATGCGCCTCGCCGGCATGGGCCTCATCGGCGTCACGCATGCCAACAGGGCGATCGACGCCATCCAGCGGCTCATCGGCCGGGTGGAGCTGGGCATGATACCGCAGGTGACGGACACCATCATCCACATCAACGGCGGCCAGATAGAGCAGATCCTGGAGATGGAGTTCACCGTTAAATTGCCGGCAGGTATGGAGGAGGCCGACCTCGCCCGGCCGGTCATCATGGTCAAGGACTTCCGCACACAAAAGCCGCTCTACGAGATCTACACCTACGGCGAGCAGGTCGTCGTCATGGCCATCCAGGACCGGGAGGAGAAAACCACGGGCTCAACGAAGCTGGCGGAGCGGCAGCTGCGCCACATCATCAGCCGATGGATAGACGGCGTCGTCGACTGCGAGATCACGTCGGACAACGCGGCCAACGTCTACGTGGAGGAGGAAAACATCCCGCACATCATAGGCAAGGGCGGCAAGACCATCGCCAGCATCGAGGACGAGGCGGGCATCAAGCTCAACGTGAAGCCGCTCCGCAAGTCAGAGATACGGCCCAACGTCATCAAGCAGAAGAACAACGTTGTTCTCGATGCAGGGCCGGAGCACGCTGGCAAAGAAGTCGACGTCATGGGTGGCGACGAGCTCCTGCTGACCGGCACCCTGTCGCAGGACGGCGTCATCAAGATACGGCGGCGCAGCACGCAGGGCAAGGCCATCATGGACGCCATCGCCTCCAACCGGGACATCACGATGCGGAGCCGATGACGACCGACGTGGTCACCGCCGTGGTGACGCATGGCAGCGACATCTTGCTGCTCAGGCGGAGCGACCGGGTGCGGACCTACCAGAGGAAATGGGCCTGTGTCTCCGGGTATCTCGAAAGCGGCGACGACCCGGAAGAGCGCGCCGTCACCGAAATCGAGGAAGAAACCGGCCTCTCCCCCAGCGAGGTCAGCCTGGAGAAAGCGGCAGCGCCAGTTGCGTTCACCGATGAGGACGCCGGCGTGTCGTGGCGCGTCCACCCGTTTTTGTTCACCGCCGCCCGACGAGATATCGAGATAGACTGGGAGCACCAGGATTACCGGTGGGTTGCCCCGTCCGACATCGGCAGCTACGACACCGTTCCCCGGCTCAGGGAAGTCGTGAAGCAGCTGCTGGCCTGACGGCCGACCGGCAGAGAGACAGGCCTTCGAGAGGGATTGACTCGGGGGCACAATTTTGTCAACCGTATGCAATATATAGGACTTCGAATATTATAAATACCATAAGGCCAATATTGGTCTGCATGGGGAGGAAGCGTTACGACGCTCACGATGCGGTAGGCGATACGCTCAAGTTCATAACTTCCTCCAAGGTGAGGACGAAAATCATGCTCGGGCTGCAGGAAGAGCCAAAAACGTCGAGTGTGCTGCGCGACGAAATCGGCGCCAGCGCCTCAAGCGTCATTCACGCCGCACGGGACCTCGAAAAAGAGGAGCTGCTCGTGGAAAAAAGTGACGGATACCACCTTACCACCGTCGGCGCCATTGTAGCCGCGAAGCTGGAGGATGCCATCAGCACCATGGCTGTCCTGGAGGCCAACAAAGAGTTCTGGCTGACACATCAGGTGACAGCCATACCGGACCCATTCCTGAACAGGCTGCACGTGCTTGCCGACGCAGAGATCATCACGTCGAAGCCAACCAACGTGTTCAAGGCGTTTTCCCACTATCTGGAACTCGTGCGAGACGCCCGGGAGCTGCGGGGCGTGTCACCGATCATGCATCCTCGGTTTCCGCCACTTATCAATAAACTCGTCAATAAAGGGGTTGACGTGCAGCTCGTGCTCACCGAAGAGATATTTGAGGACAGCAAGGAAGAGTATCCCGCGTTATTCGAGGAGCTCATCGACGAGCCGAACCTCGGGATATGGGTCACCGATGAACCGGTAAAGGTCGCGTTCACGGTGACCGACACATGCCTCTCCCTCGGCCTTTTTAGCACCGAGGGAGAATACGACTCCACCAGTGACCTGGTGAGTAGAGACAAAGGGGCGATAAATTGGGGTAGAGAGCTATTTAACTACTACAAGACACGAGCGCGGAGGATTACGCCGGGCGGTTAACAGGCTGCGGGAGCTGCTGCGGACGGTCGTCGTCTGGCTGAGCCTGAGCTCGGTCTTCATCGGGATTGTGAGTGCATCAGTTGCCTATGTCTCCTTCACGTTATTCCAGGTGCAGCCACCGATGGCGCTGCTGGCAGCCTCCTATGGAGTCACCTTCAGCCTGTACACGGTCAACAAGCTGACGGACCAGGAGGAGGACGCGGTCAACATGCCGGAACGGTACGAGTTCGTCAAGGGAAAAAAATGGCTTCTCACCGTCGCGTCGCTCGTGTTTTACGGGGTGGCTGTGGTGCTCGGTGGCCTTGAGCGCCTCCTGGCTGTTCCTGTGCTGCTCGTTCCCGTTGTTTTCGGCGGCCTGTACAGCGTCCGTCTCACGGCGCATGCACCGCGGTTGAAGGACATCGTGGTGGTGAAAAACGTGCTGGCGACCCTTGGATGGGTGCTGGTCGCGGCGTTGCTTCCGATGCTGTACAGCGACGGCTGGGTGCTGTTTTCCCTGGTTGCCGGGTTCCTTTTTATCAAACTGTTCATCAATGCCATGGTCTTCGACATCCGCGACGTGGAGGGTGACACGCGGCAGGGGATACACACCGTCCCGGCCATCCTTGGGACGGCCAGAACTGAGAGGCTTCTCATCTCGCTTAACTCGGTGTTATTCCTGTTGCTCTACCTGCTGCTGCGCTGGAGCGGGACGGTGCGGTACGCGCCGGTTTTGCTTTTCTCCATTTTCTATGGCTACGGGTACATCCTGTATTTCTGCCGGCGGCGTGACGCTCCGACCGAGCAGTATGACCTCCTGGTTGACGGGGAGTGGATATGGCTTGGGCTGCTCTTTTTCCTCGTCAAGTGCCTGTAAGGCCGGCTGCTGCATGCCGGGTATGGAAAGAGTAAAATAGGCTGGTTTATTCCCCTACTCATGGCCCGGGTGGTGTAGCGGTAACATAGGGGACTGTGGATCCCCTGTCTCGGGTTCAAAATCGCTTTGAGCGTATGAAAATCCCGGCCCGGGCCTCTCTTTTTTCACTGCAGGTAGTGGCGGTGCTCCTCCTGGAGAGATTGAAAAAGGGGCGGGGGGAGAGGTGGCGGGGGTGCGCCACCCGGGGTAGAGAGCTATTCTATTGTCCTCCCCCCAATTTACGGGTTTTGATAGCACTTTGCTATCATTATGCAATGGGTAAGGGGTTATATAAATACTTCGCTTTGTGCCGGTCGGCTGAGCACCACGCTGCATCCATCCATCAGCCGCGCCGGCACCTATATCACGCAGCGCTGCACAGGCTATACACCACAACTGACGCTGACGGCAGCGCAACGGGCCGCACATCTGCATCCAAAAAATAATAGTAGGGAAGCAGGATACGCTTCCATGAACGGCCAAAAGACCCTGATGCGCAAAGGCAAGGTCAAGGAAGCCTACGACTGCCACGACGGCACCCTGGAGTTCGTGTTCACCGACAACGTCTCCGTCTTCGACAAGGTCATCCCCACCACCATCGATCACAAAGGCGAGGTGCTCTGCCGCATCTCCGCCTTCTGGTTCCGGCGGTGCGAAGACCTCGGCGTCAACACCCACTTCATCGAAGCCGAAGGCAACCGGATGCGCGTCAACAAGTTCGACATCATCACCGACTACGACCAGCTCGGCCCGGAAAGCACCGGCTGCATGATACCCCTCGAAGTCATCGCCCGATATTACGTGGCAGGCTCCCTCTACGAGCGATTCAAAGACGAAGGCATGAACTACGGCGACGAGCTGCCGGAACCCATCGTCGAGTTTACCACCAAGTTCGAGGAATACGACCGCAAGCTCACCGAAAACGAGGCGATGGACATCGCCGGCTTGAGCCGAGAGGAACTCGATGACATCAAAAAGACGGTGCTCGCCATCGACCGACACATGAACGACACCGTCAGGCAACGGGGGCTCATCCACGTCGACGGCAAAAAAGAATTCGCCTTCGACGACCAGCGCAACCTCGTGCTCGTCGACACCTTCGGCACCCCAGACGAAGACCGCTTCTGGGATGCCGACAAATACCAGCAGGGCATATTCGAGGAGCGCAGCAAAGAGTTCATCCGTGCCCACTACCGCGAGAGCGGCTACTACGACAAGCTCAAAAAAGCCCGCGAGAAAGACGAGCCGGAGCCGGGGATACCACCGCTTCCAGACAGCGTGGCCCGCGAAGCCAGCGAACTGTACATCGACATCTACGAGCAGATCACCGGCGAATCATTCTAGCCGCTGCGCACATATATCCACCAGCGGACACTCCCGGCAACGCGGCTGCCTCGCGCTGCACGTCTCCCGGGCCAGAAACCAGAAGAGGCGGGCGACGCGGTCCCGCTCCCCGCCAGGGATGCCCTCCCACGGGAAAAAAGCGGTGAGGCAGCGTTGCACCTCTCCATAGGAGGCGCCTGCGTCGACGAGGCCGAGCCGATATGCAATGCGGAACATGTGCGTATCCACCACGAAGGCCGCCCGGTGGCCGTGGATGTGTGACAGCAACACGTCAGCCGTCTTGGGGCCGATGCCGGGCATCTCCAACAACGTGTGGCGGACGGCGCGCCGCGGCTCATCGTACACCCAGCTCAGGTCACCGTCATGCTCATCGAGGACATGCATGGCCAGCCTCCCGATACGCCCCGCCTTCACATGATGCAGCCCGCCGGGCCTGATGGCTGCGGCGACAGCTTCCTCGTCGGCGGAGCGCAACGCCTCAGGCGTGACGTCAAAGCTGCCGCGCAGCCCCCGGTAGGCGCGTCGCGTGTTGTGCGATGAAGTGTTCTGCGACAGCAGGGTGAACACCAGGGCGCTGAACGGCTGCTCCATCGCCTCGCGGTACACCTGCTCGTCGTCCCCGTCCCATCGGTAGCGCTCGTAGCGCTCCAGCTGCTCAAGGTGGCGATACCCGAGCTGTTTATCCATACATGATGCCATGGTCGTCCTCCTCGTCCTGCTTGTCGTCCCCGTCGGCCGGCCGCCGTCTTTTGCGCTTGATGAAGGTCTCCTGATGCCGTCGCCCGACGAAGCGGATGTCGTGCCGCTCCAGGCGGACGAAGGTCTCATCCGGCAACGGCTCCAGCGACAGGATGCCCTGCGACTGCAGCCGACGCAGCTCAAAGCGCATCTTTTCCCTGGAGAGATGCAGCTCCCGGCAGAGCTCCTCAACCGTTATCGGGTAGCGCTCCTGCACCGTCCTGATGATTTTTTCCTCGATGCTGCCCGTGGTTATGTCAATCATGGCTATACCTGAACGCGATGTTACACGAGCCCTCCCGCGACACCATGCACGGCCCCACCGGATGGCGCGGCGTGCATCTTGTGCCGAACAGGTTACACGCCTCGGGCGGACAGACGCCGCGGAGGACATCGCCGCATATACATCCTGGAGGCTCCTCGAACTCATGCTCTCGCAGCGGCGCCAGCAGATCCGCATAGCGGCGTGACGCATCGTGCGGCGCAAAACGAGGGCGGAGTGCCAGCTTCGAGGCCGGGATGACGGGAAACCCGCGCCACGGGGCGTCGACCGGTTCGAACACCTCATCGATGGCGCGCTGCGCCCGCTGATTTCCCTCAGGTGAGACGACGCGCCGGTACTCGTTTTCCACCTCGTTGCGGCCCTCGTCGACCTGCCGGGCAAGCATCCAGATGCCCATCAAGACGTCGACCGGCTCAAACCCGGCAACGACCTGCGGGATGTGGTGCCGGCGTGAAAGCGGCTCATAGGGCGAGGCGCCGATGATGACGGACACGTGGCCCGGAGCAATGATGCCGTCAAGAGCGACCTCGCCAGCCGCAAGGATAGCCTCAATCGCCGGCGGGATGAGGCGATGACAGCTCAACACAGAGAACGTGTCCGGCGGATCGCTGCGCAGCGCCGATGCAGTCGTCGGCGCCGTCGTCTCGAAGCCCACCGCAATGAAAACAACTTCAGTTCCCTGCTCCGCGATGTTGATAGCCTCGTTGATGTCGTAGACAACCCGGACGTCGCCACCCTCCGCCTTTACCTTTTGCAGCGAGCCGTCGTCACCGGGAACCCGGAGCATGTCCCCAAAGGTGGCCACGGTCACACCGGCTTCAGCCAGGGCAATCGCCATCTCTATCTCCCGTGGCGTCGTCACGCAGACCGGACAGCCCGGCCCCTGCACGATGCGGACACCGCACTCCTCCAGCATACCATCGAGGCCGTGTCGGACGATGGTGTCCTGATGCGTACCGCAGACATGCATCACGGTAAGCCGGTCATCCCGCGCTTTGAGGCGCTCAACGACAGCGCGCGCCAGCTCCTTATCCCGCAGCTGAAACATCGTCTCTCTCAATCTCGATGTGCTTTATTAAACATTCCCGCCCCCGCTTGACGTCGACGGCGCCCCCGCATTTCGGGCAGCGCAGCAGCGGGAAGCGGATGTGGAAATCCTGTTTTTCCTCGTAGTCGACCGCACCGCTGTAGCCACATGAACAGCGAACCTCCGGCGGAATATGGGTGATGACGAGCTCTGCCTCCTCCAGCAGCGTGTCCTCACGCAGCACCTTGAAGGCGAAGCGAAGCTGCTCCTCACCCAGAAACGTCAGCTCGCCTATCTCCATCACCACCCGCGTAACAGCCGTCGCGTCGTGCTTGTGCGCTTCCTCGAGCACCGTGGCAACGATGCTTGACATCGTCGAAAACTCATGCATGCTCTGCCTCGAGCATCTCCCGGAACAGCTGAAGCGTCTCCTCCGCCTCCCGCTCATCCAGAATCTGTATGGCGAAGCCCGCGTGGACAATGACGTAGTCCCCAACCTCGGCGTCGACGAGCGACACGTCCGCCTCACGGGTGGTGCCTTGCCCGTAGTCAACGGTGGCCGTCGAGCCGTCGACGGCGCAGACCTTCCCCGGAACGGCCAAGCACATACGGGCCTCCAATATGGAGGTGGTATAAAATCACTTCCATCGCACCCGCCGCACAGGACCGCCGCAGACCGGGCAGCGCTCCGCCCCGGAGTCAACCCACCGGCCGCAGGAGGTGCAGCGGCGGCGCCACCGCCACTGCTCGCTGATGCCCTCCTCAGCAACCGGCTCATATGGCAGGGAAAGCTCCGCGGCGACGTTCTGCATCGCGTAATCGTCGGTCACCACGGTCGCGTCGTCAAGCGAGGCAGCCAGCGCCAGCACCGCAACGTCGGTTTCCGACAGGGCAGACAGGTCACCGGTCCGCCGGGCGGCAGCCTCCACCTGCTCCCTCGCATCGCTGGAGGGAAGCATCACGTCCAGCCCGGCCTCCCGGGCATATTGTAACATCCGGAATGAATGGCCGCCCTCCTCGAACTCGTCGATGACGCCTGGTGTCGTGACGACGTCGCCGCCCTGCCATCTGCCGGAAAGGATCGCCGAGGTGTCGAGCACACGCATGCACACAAGTATTTTAAAGCACATTGATATAGATTTGTATGCAGGTCACGATAGACGGGTGGCGGAGCCACATCATGTTTTCCTCGGCCCATTTCATCCCGGAATACGACAAATGCGGGCGGCTGCACGGACACACCTACGCCATCCACGCCGCCGTCGAGGGCGAGCCGGACGAGATGGGCATCATCATCGACTTCAGCGAGCTAAAGGACACGCTGCGCCGCGTCGCCACCGAACTCGACCACCACCTGCTCATCCCCGAACAGGCGGACATCGAGCTCACACCGCAGGACGACAGCATCGAGATCACCTTCCGCGGCAAACGATACAGGCTGCCCGCCGAGGACTGCCTGCTGCTGCCGCTCCACGCGACCTCAGCAGAAAACCTCGCCGCCTACATCCACAGGCAGCTCAAGGAAACCATGAGCATCCCTCCCCGGGTGACATCCATCGCAATCGGCGTCGACGAGGGATACGGACAGGGCGCCTGGACCACGGGGTAACATGAAAGCCGTCTGTCTGCTCTCCGGAGGCCTCGACTCGTGCGTCGCCGCAGCCATCGCCGCCAGCCGGGACAACGAACTCCACGCGCTCACCTTCAATTACGGGCAGCGCAGCCAGACGGAAATCCCGCACGCCAGACGGGTGGCCGAGGCGCTCCCGGTAGCAGACCACACAATCATCGACGTCGACCTCCGCAGCCTGGGCGGCTCGGCGCTCACCGACGACATCGACGTGCCCGACGGCGAGCAGGAGGGCATCCCCGCCACGTATGTGCCCGCGCGAAACACCATCTTTCTCAGTTACGCGCTCGCCCACGCAGAGACCATCGAGGCAGACAGCATCTGGATCGGCGTCACCGCCGTCGACTACTCGGGCTACCCGGACTGCCGCCCCGAGTACATCGAGGCGATGCAGCACGTCGCCGACGTGGGAACCAAGCGAGGCGTCGAGGGCAACGCACCCGTGATCGCGGCGCCGGTCATCGACATGGCAAAACATGAAATCATAGAGCGGGGCATCGATCTTGGGGCGCCACTGGAGCACACCTGGTCGTGCTACCGCGACGGCGACGCGGCATGCGGGAGATGCGACTCCTGCCGAATCCGGCTGAAGGGCTTCGCCAGGGCCGGCGTGGAGGACCCGATAGCCTATGAATATCAATGAAATCTTTTACTCGCTGCAGGGCGAGGGACACAACGTGGGGCTGCCCACCGTCTTTGTCCGCACCGCCAGCTGCAACCTCCGCTGCAGCTACTGCGACACAACCTACGCCTACACGGAAGGCGAGACAATGGAGCCGCCGGAGGTCGTCGAGGCGGTGCAGCAATGGCGCTGCCACCGGACATGCATCACCGGCGGGGAACCGCTGCTACAGGAGGAGCTACCCGAGCTGATCGACACGCTGCTCGCCGAGAGCTACGACATTGAGGTGGAAACCAACGGGTCCCGCGACATTGGATGGCTCACCCGACGGGACGTCACCGTCTCCATAGACATCAAGTGCCCCTCCTCAGGCATGCAGGCCGAGATGCGGATGGACAACCTGTCGCTGCTCCAGCCTCGGGACCAGCTCAAGTTCGTCATCGGCACCAGGGAGGACTACGACTACGCCCGCGAGGTCATCACACGATACAGCCCGGACTGCCAGGTGGTGATGCAGCCCGTCTGGGGGAGTACCGTGCCGCTCGCCGACTGGATCATCCAGGATGAAATAGACGTCCGTCTCTCGATACAGCTGCACAAGATACTGTGGGGCGACAGGAGAGGCGTCTGATAGAAAAACACAATGTTTATATAAAATGATGCCAATTCCATGCTAACCCTGTCCCACAGAGGGACGCCACAATGGAAAAAAAAGAGAAAAGATTAAAAAAGGGGATACATTTTAGATGGCAAACCTAAAGGAGGAAACAATGTATAAAAAAAGCGCACTTAAAAAAATTGGAAGCATCGTCGTAGTAGCCGCGTTGATAGCAAGCGCCTTCGCCGTCATATCGGTGGAAGATGTAGCCGGCGGAAACGGGGAAGGTTCTACTACTGACCACGTAGTGATAAATGAATTCCTTGTATATCCGGATGGGGAGTTCTTTTCGGACAAAATAGAGTTGTATAACCCTACCGATAGCGGGGTTGACTTAACCGGATGGAACATCTCGGTATTGCCCGCCACGGCCACCAATACAAACGCCCTTAGCGGAACGATAGATGCATACGGATATGTTGTAATAGATGTCACCTTTAATCTGCCAGACGACACTGGCACCATCGTCCTCAATGACGAGGCCAATGACACGGTGGACAACGTTACGTATGGGGGCGAGACTGGCGACGCTCCGGTACCCGGCCCGGATAACTCCACGGGACGATACCCGAATGGCGTGGACACCGACAGCGACGCCGAGGACTTCCAGGTGTTTACGAGTCCGACCTTCGGCGAGTCCAACGGCGGCGAAACACACGACGTCTACATAGATACGGGCTACACCGGGACCCATGGAACCGGCATCCGCATCGATAACGCCACCACCGAGGAAATAGCCCTGGATCAGAACCTCACGATAGGAGAAACCTACCACATCAAGTACAAAGTCGTCAACGACGGAACCGCCGGACCGGAGGAGGTCGGCGTCACCGTTACAGTTGACTCGACAGAGGTTGCAGATTATACCGAGACGATAGATGAATATCACTTAGGCGATAAAACCTGGGATACCAGTGGCCTCTCTCCCGGCGACTACACCATCACGGTCAACGCAAGCCTGCCGGCGGACGACAACATGACCGGCAACGAACGAACGAGGACAGTCACCCTGGAACGAGGGGGAGATACAACGCCGCCTGAAATATCGAATGTGACGGCAACCCCTGCCACGGCGAAAGCAGGAGGGAAAGTCAACATTTCCTGTGACGTGTCCGACAATGTCGGCATCGACACGGTGAACGTTACCATCACCGGCCCCGAAGGCTTTGATACGATTACCGAGACGATGAGCGAAGGAAGCTACTATTACGCCCAGGAATACACCATCACAGGAACATACCACTACAATATCACGGCAAAAGACACCAGCGATCTTAAGACGTCAGAGGAAGGCACCTTCCAGATTACCACCAACTTTGAGGTGAAGCCCACCTCCGGCGGATACAAGGACACCGTCACCATGGAGATCTATAACGCCTCAGACGGCGATACCGTACAGGTCTGGAAGCCCGGGGCAACGCAATACACGAAGCAGGATTGGGCAAACTCGAAGGGCAGAGTGACCTTCAGCAACGTGTACCTCGATGCAGTCGGTGAATGGACAGTCAAAGACATCACGCAAGACATCAGCACCACCTTCACCGTCAAGCCTGCACCGCTCAACATCACCCTCTCCCCGGCAACGGAGACGTTCAACCAATCCAAGAGCGGCATCCAGGTCGACGTCACCATCAAAGACCAGGACGGCAACTATGTCTCTGATGCAGACTTTGCTGTCTCCTACATCGGGACAGATGGACAAGATGTCCCGGCGCAGCACATCCTGGTGTCGGAGAGCGGCGGCAACTATACGATAAAGGTGCGGGGTATGGATGGCATCGGCACCTACAACGTCTCTGCAACGAAGAACAACACCGGCGACGCAACCCCTGAACTGGGCGGCTACGCACACCTCGACGTGACGCCAAACGACCTCACCTTCGACGACGTATCCGTTGAAGATGCCAAGTCCGGCTTCCCGAGCACCAAGAAATTCCTGGTGAAATACGCAGATGTCAACACATCTGTCGACTGGACCAGACCGGTTAATATCACCCTCTCGGTTGGGGGCGAAAGCAACTCAACCGGCGATGTCGACTTCAGCAGCGACACCGGCACCGTTATCCTCGGCGGCGAGACAGCCCACATTTCCGTGGAAGACGGCGACCTCGTCATCGAGATGAAATGGCCGGAGACAGGCGAATACGACCTCACCGTAAAGCAGGACTACGCCGGCAGCACAATGATAGACAACGAAAGCTACGAATACACCGGCAGCACCACCTTTGACGTGGCAACCCCGCCGGATGTCAACGTAAAGGTAACGCCCGACACGGTCGATGTCAACGAAACCAGCTTCAACACCGTCACCCTTGAGGTAGAGGTACTCGGCGACGCCGTCGACGTCTACGGCAGCCCGAAAAACCTCAGCATCAATGCAGCTACCCTCAAGAACGTGACCAAACGGTTCGAAATCGAGGGCGACATCCTTTACACGCCGCCCGCCGGAGCCTTTGAATACGTGGGCCACGGCATATGGGAGGTCAAGGTCTTCCCGACAAGGGGCAACGGAATGATATACGTCAACGTGACCTGGCCGAACAACGGCACCGACGGCGACAACGTCACCATCGACGAGGGCGGCCACGTGACCGTTGACCCGACAACCGTTATCGTTGACAACCAGTACAATTTCACTGTTGCGCTCAAAACGAAGGAAGGAGATTCCTTCCAATCCCCCCAGTATCTCAGACTGTATCTGGAGAATAAATCCTACTATGAGACAGGTGGATGGGAACTGGTCCGGGAAAAGACATCGCTGTATAGCCCCAACGGTGAATTCACCTTCTCAAATGTCTCGATAGACCATGCAGCGGTCAATTACGTGGTCGCCGCGTATTTCAAGACCGGCACCACCGACCAGCATGCCTTCGCCAGGATACAGTCCAACCCGGCTCACGACCTCGAAGTCGACTGGAGCCCCGGTGAAGTGATGGCCGGTGCATCCACCGAGTACACCTTTAACGTTACGAGAGACAACTCCTCCTACGCCGACAGCTTCCAGCTCTACCTCCTCAACGAGACACAGTATGAGGAGTTGCAGGACGACGAGCTTAATCTGGATACCCTGACACCGCTCACCGCCTCGCAGGCCAACTTTACCAAGACACCGCCCGCCATCACCGAAGCCGGCACCTACTACCTCTACGTCCGCACCACGGACAAGAAGCACGACAACATGGGTGCAGAGCCGAGCATAGAGGTCAGCAAGGCCACCGTCACGCCGGACATGGCCACAGTCGTCAAACATATCGACACCAACGGCACGGTGACCTTCGACGTGACCTGGAACGGAGACAACCTCGACGGCACCCTCACCATCAAGGGCATCAAGGACACCGGCGAGTACAATGAAACCTACATGAAAGGCGAAAAAATCACGGTGGACGTCACCAACGGCACGGCCACGGTCCACAACCTCAAGGTCGTCAACGGCAGCCAGGCGGGCTACGAGATCACCTTCACGCTTAAGCCAGAGAACGGAAAAGATGCAGATGCAGACGGCACCATGACGGTAACCATCCCGGACATCACCGTTGAACCTGAGACCATCTCGCTTGGCGAGCAGAACATCATCACCGTCACGGTCACCAACCCGCGGAACGACAACCCGGTGGCTGACATGAAGGTCACGGGCGACTTCCCCGCCGGCGAGATGACGCTCGGCAAAACCGACAGCAACGGTGAGATAACCATCGGCATCATCCCCGACATGACCGGCACCATCACGCTGTACGTGGAGGGAGACCAGGCAGGCAACATCACCATCGACGTGGGCGGCCTCGATATTCACGTCATCGGCGACCGCTACTTCTACGCCCTCCCCGAGCTGAAGAAAGGCACCGAGTACACGATCAAGGTAACTACGAAAGGCGGCAAGGAGATTCAGGGAGCAACCGTGTCGGTGGGCGGCAACACCTACACGACGAATGCCGACGGCGAAGTGACATGGAAGCCCGACAAGACAGGCGACTTCACCATCACGGCCACCTACGGCACCTACGACCAGGGCACCCGGGACGTGACGGTGAAGAAGGAACCGACCACCCCAGGCTTTGGATTCGGTATCCTGCTGCTCGGCATGCTTGGCGTGGCGCTCATCCTGTGGCGACGACGCCGCTAACACCCTTTTTCCCTCTTTTTCCTTTCCTTTTTGTTTTGTTTTTGTGAAAGAAAAGGATAATGTTTTAATACCTGTATTTCGTTAAATTATCTGCAGGGATTCATGATGGATGACGAGGACAAAGACCAGAAAAATCCGCTCAACGACGAGGAATTCCAGCGTATCCTCCATGAGATGGAACGGCTCGTGGAAGACGCATTCAAGTCGTCGCTTGAGGAATGGAAATCCGGCAAGACGTTCGTGAAGGGATTTTCCGTCAGGCTGGGCCCGGACGGCGAACCGCAGATAGACGAGTTCAGCCAGGATGCCGCCGGCGAGGAAGAGATGGACGCGGACGTGATGGAGGGCGTTGACAGCATCGCCGTCACGCTCTCGCTGCCGTTTCCCGCCCGGCGGGAGGACATCGACCTCTACGTCGACCGGCAGACGCTCGAGATAGCCATCGATGACCCGGAGCGGACCATGTACAAGGCTGTCACGCTTCCCCACCCCGTGCTGCAGGACAGCCTCCAGTATACCTACAAAAACAGGGTGCTGGACATCGAGATGCAAAAACAGGACGTCCACAGCTTATAGCGAGACGTAGTCCTCGATTTTTTCCCGGGCCACCGCCCGTTTTTCCTGCAGCTCTGACAGGAACGAGCTCATGAGGCCGGCGGCGCGTTTTTTACAGTCTCCGCAGACCTGCTCACCCGCGGTGCAGTCCCGGTAGAGCTGCTTCAGCTCCTCGTCGCTGTCGATGAGATGATAGAGGAAGAGCTCGTAGAGGACACATTGCTCGGGGGTGCCACCGTGTCGTTTGTGTTCCTCCAGCGAGGTGGCACCGCCGGTCTTCGCCGACATGATCTTTTTCCTTGCCTGCTGAGGGGTGTCGGTGAGAAAGATCGCTGACTCGGGCCTGCTGCTTGACATCTTGCCGCCGGTGATACCCGTCATGAAGCGATGGTAGGTCGAGGCGGGTGCGACGAACCCGTAGCTGCCCCGCCGTTGTTCCTGTTTCGCCAGCGCGAGGTCTACGGCGTCAATGTCCGCGACGGCGGCATCCTCGAGGTAGAGTGCCTTGTAGGCGTCGTTGCGCCGCACGGTGAAGCCATGTTCTGCCGCTGTCTGCTCGGCGAGGTCGAGCAGCCGGGAGACGTCGCTGTCCGGCTTGACGAAGACGGCGACCTCGCCGTCGTTGGTCGTGGTGACGTTGAAGAGGCGGTGCGCCGAGGCGACGCCACGGGTGAAGCGGAGATGTGGGTCCTGGTCGACGCCGACGGGCACCAGGACGGGCCGTGCACCGCCGTGTTCCTCCAGCTGCGGGTGCAGGATGTCTCCGGCCTGGATGAGGGGGGACAGCACATGTGTCATGTTGGTGGCGCCCTCAAACCCGTAGATGGCGTTGACCTCGGACAGGTTGGTTTTTTTACCGAGCAGATACCCGAGATCCTTGACCTCGCTGTTCTGTGACTGAAAGTAGACGGTGCAGGGCTCCAGCCCCAGGGCGATGTAGTTGGCGATGTATTCCTCGAGAGCCAGCTGTTTCGCCTCCTCAAGCGAGTAGCCGCGGGTCGCGTAGGCCTCGATGTCCGCAACGGCAATATAGATGTCGGCGCCGATGCGTTGGTAGTAGCGTATCTGGTCGAGAACCATCTTGTGCCCGAGATGCATCCGCCCGGAGGGCATCAGGCCGGTCATCAGCGCCCACGGTTCATCGTTTTGTACGGCGCGGGCGATGCGGTGGAAGTCTCGGTGGCCGAAGACGATGCCCCGCCGGAAAAAGTATGGTGGCTCAGGCATCTCCTTCCATATGTCGGGGGTAAGCTCCTGGATGCCGAACTGTTCCCTGAGGCGGTTGTAGTCCTGATACTGCGCCGAGCTCCACGGATTTATCTGCATCGAGGCGTCTATCGTGCGTCGCTATATGTAGTTTTTGAAATGCTACTGCTTCGTCGTGGCCTCTGGAGAGCGATACCGATTGTATTCCCGGGCGGTTTCCTGCAGGACGGAGAGAAGAGCTGCCGGCATGCTACCCAATCCAGGATGTATTTAAAATAGGGGTATCTCTCACCGGCGTAGCTCGCCGGCAAACCGTCTCGCCTCAGCCAGGTCATCCCGGTCGGGCCTGTCCTTGTTGATGCCGCCTATGAGCTTGAGTGGGCCGTAGGTGTCGTATCCCTTGCAGGAAAACTCGTCGACGATGGCAAAGCCACGGCGGCGCAACGCTTTTTTGAGGCGACGATGGCCGATCCAGGCCGGGAACCCACCCCTTGTCGAAAATACAAATGCCCTCTTGTCGGGCATAGACGGCAGCCGCTGTACGAGCCGAAGCAGGCTGCGGTGATGCCGCCAGAAGTAGATGCCGCTCCCGAAGCCGACGAGGTCAGCGGCGGCGATGTCGTCCACGGTCGTCTCACCCGGGCGCTGCAGCATCGCATCGAGCTCGTCCGCCATCACCCCGGCGACCCGGCGGGTGTTGCCGTGGTGCACCGACATACACACGACGAGGGAATCCATGGACGGAAAAGCCACCGGGGCATAAAACGGTTGGCATCGAAATAAAGGTTTAAAAACCGCAACTGGTTCGTATATCGGAGGCACCCGTCCATGTCACCGGCAGCGAAACTGGCGTGCGTCATCATCCTCGCCGTTCTGATCATCCCCGTCCAGACCGGCATGCAGCAGACAGGACCACGAGACGCAGGGATAGCGGCAGCTATGGAGGACAACGGCACGCTCTATGTCGGCGGCAACGGCCCCGGCAACTATACCACGATACAGGCAGCAATCGAGGCGGCAGGCCGCCACGACACCATCTACATATATGCAGGGGAGTACCGGGAAACCGTCCAGATAGCGACAACGCTGACGCTGACCGGCGAAGACGCCGCTGCGACGGTCATCAACGGCAGCGAAGACGGCGACGTCGTCACCGTACAGGCGGACAACGTATCCATCTCCACCGTGGCCATCACGGGCGACGGCAGCGACAGCCACCGCTCGGGCATCCGACTCGAGTCGGACGGCAACACCATCCAGGGCTGCATCATCAGAAACAACGGCCGGGAGCGCTCTTGCTACGAGCAGGGCGGCCTGTACCTCGACGGGAGCGACGGCAACCGCATCCTGGACAACGAGATACACGGCAACCGGGAAACCGGCGTCTACCTGCACGGCAGCAGCGGCAACGTCTTTGCGGGCAACCACATCCACGGCAACACCTATCTGGCTTTCGTGTTCAACGCCTCAACGGGCAACACCATAGCGGGAAACGACATGCATGACAACTACTGCTGCATGACCTTCTGGCCCTACTCCACCGGCAACAGCATCGTCGGCAACCACATATACAGTCACCCGGGCTGTGGGATGGCGTTCAAGGCGTACTCCGACTGCAACGTTGTCCGCTACAACCGGCTCAGGGACAACCTCGAATGGGGCGTCATGCTCGGGCCGGGGCCGACGATGCACAACACCGTTGAGTACAACGAGATACGGGGCGCGACCGGCGGCCCGGCTGACTGGTACGACGGCTCAGGCATCGTCGCCAGCTACGCCTACCGCAACGCCATCAGGCGCAACAACCTGGCGGGCAACAACCACGACGTATGGCTCGAGAATTCTTTTCTCAACGGCTGGCGGGGCAACCACTGGGCAGACCATGACGGCGGCATCAAGGTCATCCGGGGCAGCCTGTACTGGCCGGCACGCCCGGACATCAGGGTGCCATGGCTCACCGTGGACCTGCAGCCGGCAGCGACGCCGTACGACCTCGACGACGTTACCCTGGCAGTGATGGACACATCGCACGGCGCCATGGTGCTCGCGCTGGAACACGACAAGATGCCCATCACGACGGACAACTTCGTCCGGCTCGCCTGCGACGGCTTCTACGACGGCCTCGTCTTCCACCGGGTCATCGACGACTTCGTCGTCCAGGGCGGCGGCTACACGCCCGACGGCACCCGCAGGGAGAGCCCATATGGCCCCATCGAGCTTGAGACACATCCAGACGTCCGGCATGTCGACGGCGCCATCTCGATGGCGCGCACGAGCGACCCGGACAGCGCCACCAGCCAGTTTTTCGTCTGCGACGGCGCGCAGCCACATCTCGACGGGGACTATGCGGCCTTCGGACGTATCGTGGGCAGCATGGCCACGCTGCGCTCCATCGCCTCGGTCGGCACCACGACGAGGCACGGCATGCAGGACTGGCCGGCCAGCGACGTCGTCATCAGAGACATCCGGATCCTGGGATGAAACAATGGTGGGAGAGGGTGACTGCTAAAACGTATCGTGCGTCACACATCCCGGCAGTGCCCTCATTACGTGCTTTCTCCTGGGGTGTAGTGCGAAGGTATCGCGTTTTGCCGACAGCTTTTAGAGGCGGGTGCTGTTACCTGGAGCAATGACAGAGCCCGCATCGCTCGAAGAGATACGGGTGCGTTCCATCGGGGTCGTGCATGCGCCGTGCAGGGAGCCCGGCGACCTGCCCATCCAGGGCGCATTCGGGGACGACACGGAGGCATACATAGAGCTCAAAGAGCGATACGTGCCGGGGCTGCAGGACCTCGACGGGTTCAGCCACGCCTGGGTCATCACCAATTTCCACCGCTCCAGCCGGGAGGAGCTCGTCGGGCGACCGTATCTGGAGCGTCAAAAACACGGTATATTCGCCATCCGCAGTCCGCATCGGCCCAATCATCTGGGGCTCTCCGTCATCAGGATCACCGGGATAGCGGGCAACAGGGTATACTTCCGGGGGGTCGACATGCTGGACCGCACCCCTGTGCTTGACATCAAGCCCTACGTCCCCGGCTTCGACCGTCGCGACAACGTCGCGGTTG
This sequence comes from uncultured Thermoplasmatales archaeon, assembly GCA_964414415.1. Lineage (GTDB taxonomy): Archaea > Thermoplasmatota > E2 > UBA202 > DSCA01 > CAZESS01. Next base: position 45,000 of record CAYPWJ010000004.1, read on the forward strand.
GCTGGCTGCAGCCACATCTCGAGGAGAGCGAGCAATAGACGGCAAAAGATGGATGCATAGCATCACGGCATCCAATTTTCCCCGCTACTACCAAGGGTCATGGCTTGTCGAGGCCAGTTCGATGGCATCCTCGTCAACTGTGCGAGGATTCTTAAAAATCCTCCTTAAAATCCCTTGAAATAATCCCAAACCTTTGTTTGTTTATGGTTGCTAGAGTGTCTCTGCAAATATTGCAAAGACCTTGACTCGTAGCGTCCCTCAAAAAATTTTTCGATATGTCTAAAAATCTCTTCAATCATTTGTTCTTTAGGAACAGTTGCATCAATTAGTATAAAATTAGTTTTTAAAAAGTCAGGCATTTTTCTCATGCCTTCGTCACGAATATACTGTCTTAAGTCGGGAGTAGAACTTAAACATTTGAAAAAGTCGGATGCTTTCTCAAGGAAAAAATACATATTCTCAAACTGCTCTGAGCGTTTTTTATTTCTTTTTTTAAACCGTATCATGGCCTCCCGCACAGGGATATCTAAAATAAATACGAGGTCGGGAGGGGTTGCAAAATAATTTAGTTCACAAATCCATTTAAAATCTACATGTTCATTTTGACCCTGATACGCCAAGGAGGAATATACATACCTGTCACAAATAACAACATTATCTTGTCTTAATGCAGGATTAATGACGTCCTCTACATGGAACACTCTATCGGCAGCAAACAACAATGCTAACTGCCGCATATCTTTGCCCAACTTATATCGAATTTTATTTCTGATAAAATTTCCAAGATCGGTATCAGTCGGTTCTTGTGTGCTCTGGAGTTTGATATCATTGCATCGGCGGCGTAATTCCGATTGGATGGCATGCGACTGGGTGCCTTTACCTGAGCCATCTATCCCCTCTAGCACTATGAAGCCAGGTTTATAATTGTTTTCAGTGATATCCATTAATCTATGAACTGAAACAAGCAAAGGTTAATAAAATTACTTGCCAACTAATTCCGGGTCGAAAAATCCGGCTTCAGTTTAGGGGGTCCGCATGGAGTAATCTACCAATCTTCGGGCAAATGATTGCTTTAGAGCAGGAATTAGCTGTCATAATAGCCAAAAAACCGGCATCACAGTTTTGAAGGATGAGAGGGAACAATATCTCAAAAATTTATATATTGTGGGGGCGTTAAATGAATGTAGGCAATGAAAAAAGAAATTAAAAAATTGCAAAACAAAATCGAAGAGCTTAAAAAGAAAAAAATAAAAATATTAAATAAAGCATTCGAAAGATATTGCCACAAAGATTACCTCGATGAGTGTGAGCCCGCTTATTGTTCATTTAGCTCAGAATGTAAGTATCTAGAAATGTTACGTGATTTACGTGAAATCTGAAAAAATCTTAAAACCCTCTTTTCTTGAGGTCGTCTTTGAATGTTTTTAGTTTTTCCACTAACAAATCCTCCAATTGAAATAAATTTTCTTTTGGTGAATCATAACCGGAATCTAAATTTGATGAAGTAAATAGGGTAGAAATATTCCCCCATTTAACGAAATATTCAAGAAATGGGCTAGGTCTTTTATTGAACGGATATATACCAAACACCGGCTTCGCCTTCTGTTGTGCATATACTATTTCAGCCATTACTCCCGAAGATGGTTTCTTTGAGTGGTGTCTCACAACCACAAAGTCAACGCTTGCAATAATGGAGAAATCTCTTATTACGATCTGAGACCTAATTGAATCAATGGCTCTTTCTATTTCAACTCGGTCTAAAGTTACTCCATTAATAGTTACAGTTTCTCCAGCGCGTTGGTCTGATTCGTGTACAATATCCCAATCTCTTATAGTATACGGGTCAAACACAATAAAATCATTTGCAAGTTTGTTCCTGAATTTTCTCAAATCATCAATCTGGTCTCTTGCCCCCGTAATAGGATAGCTCAAATACATTTTCGGCATCCTTTCATTATAAATGAGGTTGTGTAAGGTTGAAGGGGGATGTTGCCGACCATATATGTAAATTTTTTTAACAAAGCTATTTTCACTTTTAGGCTCTCCAGGCTCTAGAAAATGTCTTCCATACATTCTCATTAAGAAACTCATAGAGTCTCCTCGCCATTTCGTGAGAAATGATAATGAAGCGCCCTTAGGAAACTCTAGTTTCCATCGTTCATGTTCTTTTAATCTTTTTTTAACCTCTAGCAAATCATCTATAAAAATTATGATAATATCGGGTTTAAGGGTCCGAATCGATTTTGCAGTTATGCCTTCCTCTTTAGACCAATCTTTATGATAGAAAACCGCAGGTGTACTAATGATGTGGAATTTTTTATCACTTTTCTCAATTCGCTGACTGATTTCTTCAAAAGCTTTTTCTCGTAATTCAGCAAGATTATCGTGGGTTGAAATATTTTTCACAGTGATGTTAAGGTTTTTTTCTCTTCCAATCTCTCTAATAACTTCGAAAGCTCGATAATATTGTGTATTTTCTGACTTTATTACTTTTTGTAAATATTCATGCCGTTGGCATCCTGGCGGGCCACTTGCCAAAATAATCTTCTTTGTCATTGGGGTATTATTTTAATACTCTTTTCATAATCGATACGGTATTAAGCCAGCCCATACCATAGTTATGGTCGCACAAATCATTGATTTCCAAAGGACTCAACGGATGATCAAGGTTTTTGCTGGCAAAGTATACGCTTGCGCAAATTAAGTCCACTGTTGCTAACCGCTCTAAAGGATAGTTGGCTGCAAATTGCTTCATTAGGTTAACTGCTTTAACATGCAAATCTGTTGGATTTCCATTTTTCTCCTCTATTTTTTTAGAGAGTGCAATAATACTTCCATAAAGCGTTTCGTAGTCTACTATCATAAACTAATTCCTCCAAGTTGCTTTAAGTTAGCGTGCATATTCCCATCCCGTATCGGTTATTAAGAGACAGAATATAATAATTTCGAAATTTTTTAACATTTAGGTTTCGCCGGGGCTTCATGTTCTGCCTCCACAACGATATAAAATTTTTCTTTATAAAATTTCAGTGGAAAAGAGGGTTGAATAAAATATTGCCCTGCCGCGTCAAACATTTTTATAAATACAATTATATATACATTATTTGCCATATATCATAACTTACAAGATTCATTTATCTGGATTCCTAGACGGCGTCCTCAACGCTTTTATGTATCCCGGCGTTATCTATATGGACAATGGGGGATGCAGCGAGCACATCGCGTCCGGCCGGTGGCCGCCTCTCCATCACGGTAGACGGTGCCTCGTCCAACCCGCGGCGCGGGCGCAACGGGGCCGGCGTCGTCGTCGAGCTGGACGGCGCGGTCATCGTCGAGCTTTCAGAGGAGACCGGCATGGGGACCAACAACGAGGCTGAATACAAGGCCGTCATCCGCGGGCTCGAGGAAGCCATCAGGCTGCATCGCGACGGCGTCTTGTTCGACGGTGTCGACGTCAACAGCGACAGCCGACTGGTGGTAAAGCATCTCACCGGCAGATGGGCGGTCCAGGCTGTCCATCTCCGGGCGCTCTACATCCGCGCTGAGGAGCTCGTGATGCATCTCGGTCTGCTCGGCAAAGAGGTGCGCTTCCGCAACATCCTCCGCACCCGCACCGGAAAGGCGGACGAGCTCGCCGGGGTGGCCATCGGGCGGCAAAGCAGCGGCAGAGATTCTCTCCCCGCGCCCCGTAAACTATACTAACCATGGAGCGCTGTATCTCTATGGCTGAAAAAAACGAGGGGTCGCCGCAGAAGTTCTGTCCCAACTGTGGATCCAGAAACGTTGAATGGACGCTACCGCAGACGTGGTCGACGTGGCGCTGCCTGGACTGTGGCTACATCGGTGCGCTCATCGTGGAGGACGGCCGCATCGCCGACCAGATCAGGCAGGAGTACCGGGAGCGCCGGCAGCAGGGCGAGGAATAACGGCAAGGTTTTTGAGCGGCTGGCTGCTACGACATCATGGGACATTATCAGACCCGGCATGGCTACAGCGACGACGAGCTGGTCAGTGCCCTGCAGAAGGACATCCGGCGGGGCAACGAGAAGCAGGCGATGCACTGGGCGCTTGAGCTCGGCGGGGAAGGCGCGAGTGGTTTCGGGCAGCTCGCCAGCCGGCTGACGGTCATCGCCTACGAGGACGTCGGCCTCGGGGATCCGGCCGTGGTGCAGCGGGTTTGCAGCGCGCTTCGTGACATGCGGGACATGTATCGCAACGACCGGGGCGAGTGGCAGATGGTGCTCGCCTACATTATTCTGCTGCTGTGCCGCAGCCGGAAGTCCCGTATCACCTGTCATTTCCTGCAGGTGATGCGGCATCGGCATGAAACAGGGCAGCCGGATGTGCCGGACTACGCGCTGGACATGCACACCTCTGCCGGAGCGCTGCGGGGGCGGACGAAGGGAAGCGCCAGGGGCATCCGGCATTTCATCGAGGAGGGCGAACGGCTCGCCGATGAGAGCGACGTCGCGGACGTATACCGGGATGAAGCGATTGAGCTGCTCGGGCAGCGGTCAAAAAAGAGGGAGGAAGAGGGGTAACCGGTCAGCCGTAGAGGGGTGGGTGCGCCGCCTGGGGCTCCATGTCCGCCTGGGCCTGTTTTGTCTTTGCGACGAGCTGCGCGTATTGTTCTTCCAGCTGATCGGCGCTCTCGACCAGGGAACTGGTGTCGATGTCAAGGCCCCTGTAGGAAGCGAAGACGCGCAGGAGCTTCGCCGCGGCACGTGGATCGGGTAGCTTTGAGCTGCCTTCGGCCAGCATCCCGATGGCCTCGATGTCTTGCTGCTGTGCCTGCAGCAGGAGCGAGCTGGATATTCCGGCGATGGCGCCTCGCTTGATGAGCTCGAGACCGGCATCGGCTGCCTTCTCGGAGGCGGCGTGGCTGCTCACGACGGCCCATACCTTGTTTTCCTCTTCGGCGTCCTCGCGCTCCTGGATGCCGTCGAAGACGATGGCTTCGGTGGCACCGTGTTCCCTGGCAAAGTCGATGACGTGCTCGGCAACCTGGGCGGTCAGCACCGGCGGGATCACCATGTCGGATTTGGCGAGAAGCATGCCGTCGGCGGCGAAGAACCTGACGGGACGGCGAGGGATCCCGTCGAAGATGACAGCCGTCGGCGGAAACCGGTCGCAGTCAAGGGAGGCAACCTGCTCCATCCCGAGGGTGTTGATGAGCTGTTCGGAGGCCATGCCGCCGATGAGACCCATGCCCGGGAAACCCGCCGCCAGGTATTCGACGTCGGGCACGTCCCGGTCTCTGATGACGTCAAAACATGCTTGTGCCATGCTATCAGGTATATATCCCGGCGTGCTATTTTTATCTTTGCACCGGGCTAGGGATACCCGCCGATTTTGAGTGACGGGTCGCCGAGGAGCACCCATTCCTCCACGGTTTTGGCGTCCAGCGCCGGGTCGTGGAAGGCGGTGGCATTCCAGTTAATCGGATACTGTTTGAGGTAGGTGGTGACGGCGTTGCTCCATGCTCTGCCGAGGATGTCGATGTTCTGCTGGCTGCAGGCGTCGAAAAACAGCACGTCCAGCCAGTTGCCGGCGCCGCCGTCCTCTGGATGGAACTTGTCTGCCTTGCCGTAGCCCAGCCCGGTGCTGCCGAGGGTTGCGATGGCGCCGCCGCGTGGCAGGCTTGTGAGACGCCAGCTCCAGCATTCGTAGACGGGCATGCCGAAGGTCCATGATGGATGTGTCAGGCTGACGTTGAACAGGCTGTTGTGACAGCCACCGACGACGCAGATGGGCAGCCGGTCGCCGTTGTCAAGGAGCGGCATCTGGAATGTCTGGAGACCGTATATCCAGGTGTTGGGGTCGTTCGGGGGATGCGTGCCCCACGTCGTGGGGCTGCCGTGCCCTGAGAAAAAGATGAAGCGACAACCGTCCTTGAGGGCAGCGGCGACGTCCCGCCATCCCTGGAGGGAGCTGTCTGATGTCCACAGGTTCACCGGCGTCATCTCGGGCATGCGGTCGATGGCCTGCTGCGCGGCGAGCTCGCCCTCGTTGTAGTCGTTGGACGTATAGGTGTCGCCGGCCACGGTGACAAATGTGTCGAGCCACGGTGCGCCATGTGCCGCGGTTTCGTAGGTGATGATCTTGTCGACCATGATAGCTACCTCGCGGGCGTTCCGGCAGGCGAGGCGTCCCAGGCATACGTCGGGATGCAGGTCACGGATGTCCTCCGCCGGCTGGTTTTTTCGCCATTCGCCGTAGACGCCGTCCCGGTCGGTGTCCCAGGAGGAGAAGGAGCCATTGGCGGTATAGATGTCCGCGTAGTAGAGGTCGCTGAGATAGCGGTCTTCCTCTGTAGCGACGTTATCCTCGATGTGGCTGTAGCGGACGGGCAGCCACCACGGCTCGCCCTGCACCGCGGGCTGACGACCGCCGACCAGCATGACGTAGGTGACGTTCCAGCTGTCCAGTGCGTTTTTGAGGAAGTATTTTATCTGCTCGGCGTTGTCGCGGCCGGTGGGCTTGAAGTATGCCTCGCTATAGATGTCGTCGAGGGTGACGATTTTCGTGGCGATGCCGTGCTGCTCTTTGTGCTCCGCGAGCGGCTGCAGCTCGTCGGTCCACACAGCCGGGGACACGACGAGGAGGTCATATGCCTCCATGGCGTCGGGTGCTCGCCCCGGATGCGTGACGGTGGTCTCGGTGGGCTGCACTGTGCCAAGACCGGCCAGGGTCGACGAGCAGAGGAGAGCCGCGGCCACGCATGCTGCCAGCATCCATGTTTTCTGCATTGTATCTCTCAACCATATAACAGAGATCGGCATATAAAGTATATCCCGCGGCCGCAGCCCGCCGGGAGCACCACAACACTTAAAAATAAGTTTAGGTATACCTAAAAATACTGGTGGATGGTATGGAACGACCGATTGCAGACCTTGAATCCGGGGACACGGCCACCATCGCCCAGCTGGGCGGCGGACGCGGCTGTCAGCGCAAGCTTCGCACGATGGGCATCCGCGAGGGCAAAGACGTCAAGGTGGTCACCAAACACCCATTCGTCGGGCCAATCGTCGTCGAGATAGACGGGCGGAAGACAACCATCGGCCGCGGTATGGCACAGCGCATCCTCGTCACCACATCATGAAAAAAATCGTTTTGATGGGGAACCCCAACGTCGGTAAAAGCGTCGTCTTCGCCAGGCTCACCGGCGCCCAGGTTATCTCCTCAAACTATCCTGGCACCACCATCGACTACTCCAAGGGAAAGCTCCGCCTGGAAGGAGAGCCCACAGAGATAATCGACGCTCCGGGCACATATTCCCTCGAAGCGTCGAGCAAGGCAGAGGAGGTAGCCGTCGAGCTGCTACAGGACGCCGACATCGTTATCAACGTGGTCGACGCCACCAACCTGGAGCGGAATCTCTACCTCACCCTCGAGCTGCTCGAGCAAGACGTCCCGATGATGGTGGCACTCAACATGTGGGACGAAACAGCCCACGAAGGCATCCATATCGACATCGAAAAGCTGCAGAAGATGCTGCAGGTGCCGACGCTGCCCACGGTGGCGCTCACCGGCGAGGGCTTCCATGACCTCGTCGAGGTGTTGCCACATGCTTCTCCTGGCAGGCGCAGACAGTCCAGCGACGATGAGCGATGGGTTGACATCGGCCACATCATCAAGGAGGTCCAGCACGTCGAACGGCGGCATCACACCATATGGGACAGGCTCGCGGACGCCACCATCATGCCGGCTACCGGCATCCCTCTCGCCGTCGTCGTCCTGCTGGCGTCGTTCTGGCTCGTCTGGGTCATCGGTGAATCACTCATTACCTATCTGCTGGACCCGTTGTTCGAGATCTACCGGCCGCTGGCCATGGAACTGAGTGAGCGGCTGGGGTCCGGCGTACTGCACGATATCCTCATCGGGCAGCTCATCGACGGCGGCATCATCTATAAGGAGTCGATGGGCATGCTGACCACTGGCCTGTACGTCCCGTTCGGCATGGTGCTGCCTTACATCGTCGCCTTCTACCTGCTCCTGTCGCTGCTGGAGGACTCAGGATATCTGCCGCGGCTTGCGACGCTCACCGACAACGTCTTCCACAAGCTCGGGATGCACGGCTACGGCATCGTGCCCGTCTTCATGGGGCTCGGCTGCAACGTCCCCGGCATGCTGGCAACTCGGAACCTGGAGACCAAGAAGCAGCGTTTCATCGCGGCAACGTTGCTGTCCATCGCCGTGCCCTGCATGGCCCAAACCGCCATGATATTCGGCATCTTGGGGCCGCACGGGCTGCGCTACATCCTGATCGTCGTCGGGGTGCTCATCGCGACCTACGTTGCTGCAGGGCTGCTGCTCACGCGCGTCGTGTCGGGCGAAAGCCCCGAGATATTCATGGAGATACCGCCCTACCGGCGGCCCTCGATGTCGGCGATCGCCAAGAAGACATGGATGCGCATCTGGGGGTTTCTGGGCGAGGCAATCCCGTTCCTCTTCCTCGGCGTGCTCCTCGTCAACCTGCTCTACTCGGTGGGCTTCCTCCAGTTGCTCGGCGACCTGTTCGCACCATTCATCCAGGGATGGCTGGGGCTGCCCAGCGAGGCGACGACGGCACTGCTCGTCGGCTTCCTCCGCAAGGACCTGGCCATCGGGATGCTCCTCTCGCTTGACATGACAGCATTGCAGCTGGTCATCGCCGCCGTCGTGCTCACCATCTACTTCCCGTGCGTGGCGACCTTCGCGATAATGCTCCGGGAGCTCGGCCTCAAGGACATGCTCAAGGCAACAGCCGTCATGGTCACCGCGGCGACCATCATCGGCGGGTTACTACACCTCGCATTGCTCGGTCTATAGGAGAAAAAATGAGACGAAAAACGATAGAGGAATACATCGAAACCATCTACGTGCTGCAGCAGCAGGAAGGCTACGCCCACACCAGCGCCATCGCTGCCGAGATGGCGGTGCAGGCGCCCTCGGTCACCGAAATACTGCAGAAGCTGCAGCAGGAAGGCTACGTCGACTACACGCCATACCGTGGGGCGACGCTCACCGCCGAAGGTCGCGCGTTGGCCGACGAGCTCATGAACAAGCACCGGACCATCGCCGACTTCCTCGACATCATCGGTGTCGAACGGAGCCGGGCGGAGGTCGACGCCTGCCAGATAGAGCACCACGTCAGCCGTCAGAGCATCCAGCAGCTCGAAAAATTCGTGCACTTTGTCACCGATGCACCGGAGCACCCACGGTGGGTCGACCACTTCAGGCGCTACAGCGAGACGGGAGAACGCGCCTCCTGTGAGCTCCTCGGCGAAGAAGACGGATGACGGGAGAACATCCGATGTGTTCAGATGGGACACCAGCAGGCTTCCCCGGAACATCTGCCACAGGGAAACAACCGAACCAGTGCCGGAGAATAAAAGTAGTGTCGGGGGCGGGATCCGAACCCGCGACCTCCTGATATCCCAGCGAACCCTTGAGCTGTGCTTATGAGTCAGGTGCTCTAACCAGGCTGAGCCACCCCGACAGTGCGATGCCGGCTACGCCGGCGATGCAGCGTCAGCGCTTCTCCACGGTGTAGCCGCAGTGTGTGCACTTCCATTTCTCGAATACGTCGTGCTCAAAGGAGAACGGCACCAGTGAGCCATCCTCGCATTCCGGACACGGCGGAAAGATGTTTGCTATCGTATCACCTCAAAAGGGAAAAACAGTCTGTTTTTTAAACATATCGCTCGGGGACAAGGTTTTATGGCTGGGCTGCATTACACATCCATGCAAACACCGGCTGTCGTGGTCAACGTCAAGACCTACAAGAAAGGAACAGGAGAACATGCAGTCACGCTGGCCCAGACGATGCAGCAGGTACACGACGACACCGGCGCTTCACTTGTCATCGCGGTGCAGGCGACCGACCTCTACCGGGTGGCACAGACGGTTGACATTCCTGTTTTTGCGCAGCATATGGACGCCGTCGGCTACGGCAGCCACACCGGCTGGACGCTGCCGGAGGCACTCGTTGAGGTGGGAGCAGACGGCGTCCTGCTCAATCACTCTGAGCATCGCCTCCAGGTCGACCGTATCGCCGCGGCGGTGGAGCGGGCGCGGGAGCTCGGGCTTGCAGCGATCGTCTGCGCCGACACGCCAGGGGTTGCAGGCGCGATGGCAGCGCTGCATCCAACGGCGGTGGCGATAGAGCCGCCGGAGCTCATCGGCGGCGACGTCTCGGTGACGACGGCCGACCCGGACGTCGTGACGCGGTCGGTCGCCAGGGCGCAGCAGGTAGCGCAGGGCGTGCAGGTGCTCTGCGGCGCGGGTGTCAAGACCGCCGACGATGTGACGGCGGCCATGGAGCTCGGCACCGTCGGGGTGCTGCTGGCCAGCGGCGTCGTTAAGGCCGACGAGCCGGAGACGGTGCTGCGGGAGCTCGCCGGGGCAGTGGTATGAAGCCGCATGTCCACGTGAACTGTGCGATGTCGCTCGACGGCAAAATCGCGCTGGCAACCAGGGAACAGGTCCGTATCTCGAGCGAGGAGGACATGGCGCGGGTGCATCGGCTGCGCAGTGAATGCGACGGGATACTGGTCGGCGTGGGCACCGTGCTGACGGATGACCCAAAGCTGACGGTCAAAGAAAAATACGTCGCGGCACCGACGCAGCCGCTCCGCGTTATCCTGGACAGCCAGCTGCGGACGCCCGACGACGCGGCGGTGATGAACGACGCGGCACCGACGCTCATCGCCACCTGCCGGCGGTCGTGCACACACGGCGGGGTTGAGGCGGTCACATGCGGCAACGGACGGGTCGACCTGTCGATGCTGCTGTCGCTGCTCTATGAGCGGGGCGTCAAGCGGCTGCTGGTCGAGGGCGGCGGGACGGTCATCCATTCGTTTTTGCAGGCCGGGCTCGTTGATGCGCTGACGGTCTACGTCGCCCCGATGGTCATCGGCGGCAGCGGGACGCCGACGATGGCGGACGGCGACGGCGCCTCCCTACCGGAGCAGATCATTAACCTGGCATTCGACGACGTCGAGCGGCTGGGTGACGGGCTGCTGCTGACGCTGCATCCCTCAGTCGCCAATGACCTGGACCAAGAGTGAACGCTGCCGTGGCTTGACGTCGCATTCTATGAAGACGACCTGCTGCCAGGTGCCGAGCTGCAGCTGACCGTCTCGGACGGGCACCGTCAGGCCTGGTCCGATGAGGCTCGCGCGGACATGTGAATGGCCGTTGCCGTCGTGCCAGCGTTCCTCGTGCTTGTAGGCGACGTCACGCGGCGCGATGCGTTCAAGCGCCGCCGGCAGGTCCTGGAGCAGCCCTGGCTCGTGCTCGATGGTCGTCACGGCGCCGGTTGAGCCCGGGTTGAAGATACAGGCGATGCCGTTTTCGATGCCGGAGTCGCGAGCGGCCAGCTGCACTTCCTGTGAGATGTCGACGATGTCCATCTCCTCGGTCTGCACCTCGATGGTATCCTGGTAGACTGCCATGTCGGTATAACGAAAAAGCCTACTAAAAAGGTTGGCTGGCACGGACAAGTCTTTAAAGGCGTGGTGTCTTCTCCTGCCATGAACGTCGGCACGGACAGCTACGTGGCGCCATCCGCCGTGATGATCGGCGACGTGTCGCTGGGCGAGCGGTGCAGCGTCTGGGAGCACGCGGTCATCCGGGCGGACCTCAACAGCATCACGATCGGCAATGGAAGCAACGTGCAGGACTGCTGCGTGCTGCACGTGTCGCCGGACGACCCCATTGTCATCGGCAGGGAGGTGTCCGTCGGCCACGCAGCAGTCGTCCACGGCGCCCGGGTCGACAGCGACTGCATCGTGGGTATCAACGCCACAGTGCTCAACGGCGTGCATGTCGAGGCAGGCTGCATCATCGCAGCCAATGCGGTCGTGCCGCCGGGAACGCATATCCCTGCCAACAGCCTCGCTGCCGGGGTCCCCGCGAAAGTGGTCAGACAGGACGAGGAACTGCTCGATGCCATCCGCGAAAACGCAGAGCATTACCATTACCTCCGGAAACGACATCTGGATGACGCATATCGCCGCTTTTAGGGCTCATAGCCAAGCTCATCGAACGCAAAGCGCCACCGCCGGGCAACGCGCTCCTTCCACTCGCTGTCCAGGTCGTAGTGCCGCGCTGTGATGTATGACTGCGACGCGATGAACGATGCAAAGCGCTCCCGGCATGCCTGGAAGCCGTCGAGGGCCAGCGTGTCGTAGATGCGCTCGATCTGCTGCAGCGGCTCCCGGACGAACTGTTCATAGCCGACCTCGACGAGCTGCCCGTGGGGGATGCGCGAGCGATGAGTGAAATAGGAGCGATACAGTGCCTCGTACACGTCCAGGATTGCCTCCGTCATCTCCTCCTGTGATGGCGGGCGCTGGACCGCGTAACGCGGGAGCACCCGGGTCATGAACTTCATCATCGAGGCAAAGACGTCGTAGGGATTACGGTGGATGTGGACGAACCGGGCGTCGGGGAACATGTCGAGGAGCACCGGCACCCTCGCTGTATTTGCAGGGTTTTTGAGGACCAGCCGGCGGCCGTCCCAGTAAAAGGTGAGTTTCTTGAGGAAGCGACGGTAGGTGCGGCGCCATGCCGCCCGGATGCGGGGCGGCGACTCGTCGAGGCAGACGACGCGGTTGTAGAAGCGCATGTTGCGGGGGAAAATCCAGCCGTTGTAGTAGGCGTAGGGCGTCAGCGAGCCGAGGGCGTATTCCTCCTCCTGCGGCAGGTCTGCACCCATGGGCACCTCGTCCATCGGCCGCGTTTCCGGAATGCTCGCCGCAACGATTGACTTCAGCCCCGGGTTGCCGAGGAACGCCCCCGGCACGAGGGAATGGAAGGTGGAACAGTAGCCGAACTGCTCGTCGATGGAGAACAGGTTGTGGAGGTAAGTGGTCCCGCTCCGCCAGTGACCGACGATGAACAGCGGCTGCCGCTCGATATCTGTACCGGCGACGGCGCTGCCGTAGCGGACGGTGTCCAGCAGCCGGAACGGCGCCAGGACAGTGCTTATGGCAGCGGCATAAAGCAGCCGGGGCAGATATCGACCTGCGACGGCGAAACGGTTCTGCGCAAGCAGCCGGAGAAACGTTGTCGTATTGGCGCCGGCCAGTGGCTCGTACATGACGTCGAAGACGTCCTCCATGATGTCCCACTCCATGGTCTCACAATTGATGTACATATGCCTTAAAATAGTTGCCGCCCACACCCACACCCCCCCATTTCCACTGGAACCGCTGCAGGGGCGAGGTAGGCCCCTGCACAACAGCGGCGCGTCAGAAACCATCAAAATATCCCTGGCCCTTCAGACGCAGCCGATGACCTCAGATAACCGAGCGGCAGCAAGGCGCCATCATTCCCTCCATCAGGGAGGACATCCATTCCCCAGAGCCGCTGCCGCCGCGCCGCCAAGCCGGCTAGGGAGGAGACGCTTCCCAAACCCCGTGTCGCTCGATGTACGTCCAGTTGACCCGATATATCTCGGCCCAGTGCGTCGTCTCCCCATCCTCATTGACCATCGACGTGTTGTAAATCCGGGTAAAAGGTTTTTCCCGGAATTTCGCGTACGACGCATTGGTAAAGTTGACGGACGGATTCCACGCCTTCAACATGACGCCGCTGTCGCACATGATATCATCGATAAACACGTAGGAGACACGGGTGTAATTCTCTTTTTCCCCCCGCAGGTCCCCAATACACGCCGTCCAGTTAGTCGCCCTCCAGAGCTCATCTGTCCTGTCATAGGTAATATTGAAACCATACGCCCACGCCACCTGGGAAAGCCGATGATCGGAGGCAACCGTGGCATTGGCAGGCAGATGCTCCCTTGCCCACCCCATCGCCGTAAAACAGCAGCGGGGAATGGACTCATTATACAGATTCAGGGAAGCCTGCGAGGGATATACTGATGCAGCATTGGTAAGAAAGAGCACGGCGACAACGCCAACGGCGATTGCCCGCTTTTTCGTAACGACCCGTGCTATCGGTCGCCGGATCCCGCCGGATAGAGAGAGACCATCGAAAAATTGCTGTATCCCCACGGCCGCCAGAACGCAGAGAGGAACAGCAAGGTACTCCAGATGACGATCCGGATAAAGCGTCGTATTCCAGGAGAGAAAAGAATATACGAACGAGGCGAGAATCCCCACCGTCCATCCCCGTACCACGTACCCATTATCCTCCAGCCTCATGTGCCTGAAGCCGAGTAACGAGAATGCAGCAACGCCTACAAGGGGAAGCGAATAAAGAACAGAGGCAACAGTCAGATGAACGTCTGTCCGGGGGATGCCCACCAGCGCAAACGCCACCAGCACAGCGGAGACGAATCCGAAAACCGCTACGAGCAGGATAATATTCCCCTTCATCGACGGCGCACCCGGGGAAACAGATATATGAGATTTTTTTATGAACGAGGCGAAAACCGGCAGCAGTAGAAACACTCCAAATGAGAGCGCCATCGTGGTGGGCGCATCGAAGGGAAGGCCGGATCCTACAAACCGCATGACAGGCGTCGCTACATACGCCCAGTAGGCAAACGTAGCGGTGAGCAGGAAAGCCATGTAACAGCTATTGCGGAGCAGATGAGACCGCCGACCAGCGCCGGTGAGTTCCTTAAAGAAAATGACAGAAAAGACAGAGATAATATAAAAATACGTGGTAAGATGATGCGAGCAAATTAAAAAAACAGTCGCCCCGACAAGGGGGACAACATACATCCGGTTTTTTTGATATCGAATGAAGAAAAGCATCGAGAGTAAAAAGAAAAAGTGACCGATGGTGAGTGGATACGCATGGCTTGTCTGGTAGGCGTGGACCGACGTGACGGAGAGAAAAGCAGCGGCGAGAAGCCCCACCGTCTTTTCCCCGGTAAGAGAGGTAACGATGTAGTAGAGAATAACCACCGTCAGGCCGCCGAAGACCGGAATAGCCTGTGCCAGCAGTTCCATGACCCCTATATTGGTAATCGAATAGAGAGCACCCACGATGAGATAGAGGACTGGAAAATAATTATAGGAAGCCCCCCATCCGTCATACGGGACAAATATCCCCTCCGAGGCAATGACCTGCTCGGCGATCCCATAATATATGCCAAAATCATTTCCCCACCCCTGATTCAGCAAGGCAGGAACCGACCGGATTACAATGGCAGCCGCTGCTATAGCAGCCAGGCCGAGAGACCACCTATGTGCTTTTACCCTGGAAAGGAGAGAGCGTGACCTGCCCATTTAAAAGATGGAACTGGCGGTCATTTATATGGTTTGTTGTTTTTGTTGCTGCAGGCCTGGTGATGCAGTGGTGGCGTCCACACGCCGCCTCCCCACAGCCCTTTGAGGAGACGCAAAAACCCGAAAGGTGAGACACCCCGATGAAAAACCTATTAAAAAAGAGCAGGCTTACATGCGAAAGATGACCACACGCCCTCAAACGGCAAAAAACCATCACGGTGCCCCATCATGAAAATATGTCATATAAATCCATTTTTTTACCCCTATTTTGGCGGTATAGAGAGAAGAATATATCACATCTGCAAGCGATTAGCCGACGACCACGAGGTGTGGGTTCTCACGTCCCGCCTCGAGGGAACAGAAAAACAAGAAAAGCTGGACGGCATCAAGATTATTCGTGTTGAAACAGCGCTGCTCCCCATCTACAATCCTCCCGTCATTCTGAGCAGCGGAATATATCAGCGGGTGAAGGAACTGGAGCCAGACATAATAGATTTCCACTACCGATGGGCACCGGATTACACGCGCGCCGTAAAAAAACTCAGTCGCCGTTTCCCCGTCGTCTTTACCTTCCATAACGATTTCGGCGAAGGCACCGGATTGATAGGCGCCGTGAGCAAGATAAACGACATGCTGTTTCAACGGTTCCTGCAGCACCACGCTGCAAAAATAGTATGTATAAGCGACTATGTGCAGGAGCGACTTCGCAGAAGAGGGATAGCGAAGGAGAAACTGGCGACCATCCGGAACGGCATCGAATTGGACCATACCGGCAATCCAGGGCACGACGGCGCGTATTTGCTCTACATAGGACGGCTCGTAAAAACGAAAGGAGTCCAACATCTCATCCAAGCGCACGCAGCGGCAGGTGTCCCTTTACCGTTAAAAATCTGCGGGGAAGGACCACAGCGTGATCGGCTGCAGGCGCTCTCTGAGGAGCTTGACAGCGACGTCGAATTTTTGGGATGGGTATCGGAACGACGGAAGAAGGAATTACTCCGTGCGTGCACGGCTTTTGTGCTCCCCTCGATCTTTGAGTCCTTCGGCATCGTACTTCTGGAGGCAATGAGAGCTGCGTGCCCGATCATCGCGACAGATGTAGGAGGGATCCCTGAGGTGGTTAACGGTGCAGCCGTACTGGTGGAGCCGCAATCGCCGCAGCAGCTCGCTGATGCAATCACCCAGATATGCAGTGACCGAGAGGCGCGAGAAACGCTGAGCCGGAGAGCCTCAGATCGGATACAACAATTTACGTGGGATAAAATATGTGGCGACACCCTCCAGCTTTATAGAGAGGTCATCGGGAGGAGATAGTTGCTTTTTTCCTTCTTTTTTGAATAGCGGAGGATATGAAGCTGATGAGGATGACGGCGCCCACCAGCCCCCACGTCACCTTTGACGCCATGTCGTTTGTAAGATAGGTGTAGAAAAGACCTGAGAACGTCAGCAGTATGACGTAGTAGAGGAAGCCGCTGGCTATGGTGTATACCATTGACCGTTTGTAATCCCAGTTGCAGGCAGCTATAAAAGCCCCCATAAAGGGAATGACGGGAGCAAAGCGATTCACAAGGATTATTTTTTCATCCTCGAAGACGAGAAATGCAACGTATTTTTGTATTATCTTCTGGATGAATTGCGGTGTTTTGGTCTTGGCGACCAGCAGGAACAGGATTGTGTTCCCGACGACCTCCCCGACAAGGGCCATGCCCAGCAGTCCCGTCGCCCACGGCACCGTGGGGCGGGCCATAAAAAGAATTAAAATAAAAATTTCGGGAAAAAGCGGGGCGATACTGGAGTCTATCACAAATATTAAAAACAATCCAAAGAGGATGGCGACGGGCCCAAACTGCTGGAAAAAGTCGAGGAGGACATCTGCAATCATGGAGAGGCGCTACAGCTGAAACACTGCCATCGAGTTGTCCGGCCCGTCGTCGCTCCTCGACTCATATATCTTCGCTCCGTCCATCCACGCCGTAGTATGAATATCTCGTTGCTTTAATACTTTTAGTATTGAAGGCCCGTCGAGGATGACAGCCGGCGGCGCTCTATACTCCATCAGTCGCTTACACGGCCAGCCGCGATCCGGAGGGACGGCTCGGACCACACCTGAACAGCTATGCCTGCCTTGAACTGCATCAGGTGAGAGGTGCCGTAGATGGCGGCGCCGACCCCGTCGGGTGGAAGCGTCAGCGATATATGCATTGTATTGTGGCCGAGCATCGACACCTGGCGCATGGGCTCGATTTCGCACGTGCCGTTGAGCTGCATAGTGCAGCTTTTGTTGCTGTACACGCCGGTAACGGGACCCGGCGACTCCCAGAGGTAGATAGCCTCCCAGAACGACGACGATAGATTGGTGTCGAGGTAGGTGTGTACGTCGCAGGCCATGGCGCAGTTCAGCGCGATGCGGTGTTCGCCGTGCTGAGCCGTGAGGTGGATGGCGGTGGGATAGCAGGCGTCATAGGCGGATGCATACTCCATGCTGCCGTACGAGAACGTGATGTCGGAGAAGGTCAGATAGCGTCCATCGGGAGAGACGAGATACAGGATGCCGAAGGCAGGTCCTTCACACACCCAGAAGGGGATGTTGCCGTAGAACATGCTCCAGCCGTTGTCGAAGGAGGCCCATATCCAGTCGTAGCCGAATGGATTGCTGCCGGTGGCGAGGCCGACGCTGGCGGGCGGGTTGCCCCGATGTGACAGCCACCAGGTCGCCAGCTGGCCGTACGCCCTGGCAGTCTGTGTGACGTCGCTGCCGCTCTGCATAGGAGTGCTGTAAGTCCAGTTGCCCCACACGTGCTCGTAGTAGCCGGTGCCGGTAACGCGGCTGCTATCGTTGCCTATCGTCATCGTCCCGGATACGTTGCAGCGCGGGATGAAGCCGTATTGGTAGGACCCGAGACCCATGGGGAGCACCGCGCTGGATATGCTGTCGGCGACCCATTTAGGCGGCGTTGTGGCGTTGAGATAGAGGTCAATGGTAGCGTTGCCGCGCTCGAAATGCACACGGTACGAGGGGTAGCTGCCCTGCATCCACGATGCGCCGTAGCTCAGGTTGACGCGTCCTGTTTCAAACGAGAGAGTGCCGATGGAGTCGCCGTAGGAGCCCAGCGAGTAGCTTGTGCCGCTGCTCAGGTTGAACAGGGTAAGGAAGAGATTGCAGGCCGGGGTCTCCCGCTCGTATTCAAAGGAAGAGGTGAGCGTCCAGCGGGCGCCGCCGTCGAGCGTCATGACGGTGTCGATGTTCCACCATTCACGGCTGCAGGGGTAGTGGGCACCCTCATCCGCCGGCGTCCAGGTAGAGGCGCCGCTGTAGATGGATCCGGGCTGCTCCGATCCCGGGATGAGCGCCAAGAGTGGAAGTGCGCCGGCACTCACCACGAGAGCCACTAGGCAGCAGACGATGAGGAGGCGCATGGTTGCCATACCATACCTGTATAAAAACCATTACCCACACCCCTCTATTTCCACTGGAACTTTAATATACTGTCGTTCTTACCTAGATATGCTGTTGACGCTGCTGGACGGCTACGTCGACGAGCCGGCATGCCTGGGTGTCCCTCCCTACATCTCCCCATATGTCCGGTATGCCGCTGGTGCAGCCACCGATGCGGGCCACCGCTGCCAGTACCGCACCGTCGACCAGTGGCGGCAGGGATCCTCGCTTGACGGCGACGTCCTGCTGGTCGTTACCGGAGCGCTCGTCCCGGGTCGGTATCTGCGCGGTATGCCTATCTCATCAAGAGAGCTGCGCCAGATTGCCGCAGCGTTCAACGGCCCTGTCATCCTCGGTGGATCCGCGGCACGGCATGGCATCGGCCACGGCGGCGGGAGCCCGCCGCGCTCGGTGGATGCATTCGTTGACTATACAGCTGAAAAAGACGCAGACGCCTTCATCTACGACTTTTTGCAGGGCACGCTTCGACGGCGACGCCGCACGAACAGCGAATGGCACCGGTGGGCCACCATGGGGGCCCGCGTCGCCCTGCAGCACCCGGACTTTCCTGACCCGCTGGTAGCCGAAGTCGAGACCTACCGTGGATGCCCCAGGTACCTCAGCGGCGGGTGCAGCTTCTGCATGGAGCCGCTCTTTGGCAGACCGGCGATGCGACCGGTTGACGACGTCGTTGAAGAAATAGCAGCGCTGTATAAGCTCGGGGTACGGCACTTCAGGCTGGGATGCCAATCCTGTTTTTACTCGTACCACTCCCGCGACATCGGCAGCAGCGAGACACCACGGCCGAACGTCGCGGCGATACATCGGCTGCTCACGGGCATACGAGCCAGAGCCCCTCGGCTCAGGGTGCTGCACATCGACAACGCCAACCCGGCCGTCATCGCCGCATACCGGGACGAAGCAGCAGCGATAACCAGGCTGATAACCAGGTACTGCACGGCGGGAAACACCGTTGCGCTGGGTATGGAAACCGCTGACGAGGCAGTCCAGGCGACCAACAACCTCAACGCTACCCCGGAGGACGCGAGGACGGCCATCCAGCTCATCAATGACATCGGGGGAGAGCGCGGCGAAAACGGTATGCCGCGCCTCCTCCCCGGTATAAACTTCCTGTACGGGCTGCCGGGTGAAAGCAGCGATACGTTCAGCGAGAACTATGCCTTTCTGAAGCGGATAACGGCGGAAGGGCTATTGCTCCGCCGCATCAACATCAGGCAGGTCATCCCCGTCCGCGGCGAGCGAACGGGAACCGATACCAGGTTGCTGCAGCAGTTCAAGCAGCGGGTAAACGAGACGGTCAACCAACCGATGCTCCGGCGGCTCGTGCCTACGGGAACGGTTTTGAGCGACGTGTACCTAGAGATACACAGGGGAAAGCAGACGTTCGGCCGGCAGATAGGCTCCTATCCCCTGCTCGTCTGTCTACCCTACAAGACACAGACAGATCGATACGTCGACGTAAAGATAACGGGACACGGCTACCGGAGCGTTACCGGCGTCGCTTATCCACTCGATGCCAACGCTGCGTCGCTGGACGCCCTGACAGCACTTCCCTCGATCGGGGAAAAACGGGCTGCCCGCATCATAACAGGTCGGCCGTACACCGACATAGCTGAACTTGACGCCGTCATGGATGCAGAGTTTGACCCGTCAGCGATATCAGGATGGTGTCAGTTCGGGTAGCTTCTCCCGCCATTGACGGGTGCGGAGATCGGAGAGATGGATGACCGAGAGGATGACGTCGTCATCGGTGAGCAGCTCCCCCATGCCGGGGACGTGTCCCTCGCCGACGAAGGCCACGACACGGTCATACATGTGCAGCGCATCCAGGAGACGTGCGGCCATGTGCCGGTTCCGCTCCTCGATGAGAATGGAGTACAGCTCCGGCAGCGTAGAGCGCATCTCCTGTAGATATGTCTGCGGCTCGGTTTCGAACGACGCGATCTCTCTGTCCACTCGTTTTTTGCTGAGAAAAAGCGACGAGACGGCGCTGAACATGAACAGCAGCTTTTTTCGCAGCGGGATGCCGTGCCACAGCCTGTCCATGACCATTCTGACGTCGCGGTCGATGCAGAGAATACCGATGGCGTGATCCTTGGCGGTCGAGGCAGCTGCTGCCATCTCCGACCCAGTGGCAACGCCGTATTTTTTGGCTATCCGCTCCTGCAGGGATGCAAGTATCGAGTGAAAGAATGGCAGGTCGCCGCGTTTTTCACCTGGGGAAAGCAACGCCTGGAGACGGGTTCTGTCGAGCTCGAGGGCCACGACATCTGGCTCCACCGTTGTTATGATATCCTCCACCTGCGATGAGATGTCGAAGACGTGACCGACGCCGACCAGCGTCACCTGTTTTTTGCTGCCACCCTCGTCTACAGCAGCCACGCTACCAGCTCGTCGATGCCTTCATCGTGCCGGGCATCGGTCAAAAAATATGGTTGCGGTGCTATCTCTGCTATATCTGCGGTGATGGCATCGATGTCGACGTCCATATGCTCGGCCAGGTCCACCTTGTTGACCACGATGAAGTCAGCCGTCTGGAAGATGAGCGGATGCTTTTTCACCATGTCGTCTCCCTCTGTGACGGAGATGACCACTCCTCGTTTGTCACAGCCGAGATGGAAATCAGCCGGGCAGACAAGGTTGCCGATGTTCTCTATGAACAGCAGGTCGATGGCCGTGAGGTCGAGGTCGTCCAGCGCATGCTCGATGACATGTGCATCGAGGTGGCATTCCTTTCCGGTGTTGATGTTCACGACCGGTACATGGTGTTGCTTGATCCGTGTGTAGTCGCTGTCCCCAGTGACGTCTCCTACGATGACGCCTATCTGTTTTTTGCCCAGCAGCTTGTCAGCTATTTTTTCGATGAGAAGTGTCTTGCCCGAGCCGATGGCTCCCATGAGGTCGATGGTCGTGACGCTCGCTTCTCTGAACCGCTCGACGTTGGCCTGCGCGATTTTTTCGTTTTCCGCAAAGACATCCGCACCGACGGCGACGTCAACCTTATGCATGGTACCTACAAGGTGCCCTCATCTTTAAATGCTTTTGTCCGTACGGCGTCAAGCAGTCCATGCGCGTAGTTGATACAGCCAAAGGCGGTGAACAGGTCCTGCCGCTCCAGGTAATACTGTGCATCATCGTAATACCGTGTTGCCATGTCGACGATATCCTGCTGGTTTACCGCCGCCACGTGCTCCTCGAACAGCGCGATGTCTTTCTCTATACGTTCCCTCTGCTCCATTATACCATCCTGACGTGGGCGCCACGCTGCCGGCATCGCCCCATTATCTTGTCTTTGACGCGTTCGCTGCAGATGACGCGAACGGCGCTGGTCCCGTCGTTTCGGACCGCCCGGATGCGTGCCTGCTGGTTGAAGATAAACGACATGTCGTCCTCGTCGATGCCGTCCGGGAACATGATGTCCATCTCCACCTTGTCCGGCAGCGATGCATAGATGGCGTCGACGAGCTCGTCCATGTTCTCGCCCGTCCTAGCTGACAGGAACAGCGTTGGTCTGGCGCCAATCACGTCCTCCAGGGCGGATTGCGTCTCCCGCCGTTCTTCCCTGGTGAGGCGATCGGCCTTGTTGAGCCCGATGACGATGTCCGGGTGGTTTTCCATCTCCCGTATCTCCCGCAGCGACACGGCTGTTTTTTCTCTGATGGTTCCCATGCCCTCACTTGCATCGATGAGGAGTACGATGACATCGGAGAGCGCTATCTCCTCAAGCGTCGGATGGAAGGCGTCGACCAGCCAGTGCGGCAGGTCCCGGATGAAGCCGACCGTGTCGGTGATGAGGATGGGCATCGCGTGTGTCCCGCGGTCGTGCTTCAGGCGGCGTGTCGTGGTGGAGAGCGTGGAGAAAAGGCGTTCCTCCACCGTCACTTCTTCGTCGGAGAGCTGGTTGAGCAGACTGCTTTTCCCCGCATTGGTGTACCCGGCGATGGAGACCAGGTAGAAGCCCTTGTCGCGCCGGTTTTTTCGATGTGACTCCCTGACCTTCTCCGTCTTCGCCAGCTCTTCTTTGATGTTTTTCATCTGTTTTTTGATCATCTCATAGTAGTTTGCTACCTCGTACTGGCCGCCGGCCATGAAACCCGGATGCTCGCCTGCCTTGGCGCGGTGGATGAGCTCGCGGATGTAGGGCCGTTCGTAGCGTAGCGAGGCGAGGCGTACCTGCAGCTTTGCCTCCTTCCGCTGCGCTCTGTCTGCAAATATGTTGAGGATGAGCCTGATGCGGTCGTATACCTTGACGTTGAGTTCTTTTTCCATGGTGTACCACTGGGACGGGCGGAGCCGCTGGTCGACGACGGCGCAGTCGATATCATGGTTGGCGATGTAGTCGGCCACCTCGGCTATCTTTCCTGCTCCGATGTAGGATGCAGGGTCCGGCGCGTCCCGCTGCTGTGTGAAGACCTGCTGCACGCGGTAGTCGAGGGCCTGGGCGAGACGCCGCAGTTCCGTGGTGTCACGCTGCAGCGAGATGATGACCGCGTTTTTTTCGTCCATCTCGTTCATTTAATGGGGCGGGGGTAAAAAACCTTTTCCAGTGGAAACAAGGGGGTGTGGGTCATGCGCTGAAGTCCATCAGGCTGGTCCGTCCGTTGCTGAGACGCACGATGGGCACCTTTGCCGGATCCGGCATGAAGTTCATCATCCGCTGGTAGTCCGTCTGCGACTGCCATGTCGAGGCGTTGATGAGCTGCACGCCCCGGTAGGAGTCGATGGCCGTCGTATGCACATGCCCGGTCACGAAGACGTCCGGGACGCGGTCGATGACCATGTAGTCGTGCTGCTCGGGCGCCAGCGGCGTGATCTCTCCATAAATAGGAGCCATGTGCCGCCGCATCAACATGTGCTTCATAATCTCCGTTGGCTGGTTCTGGTTGATGCCGATGCGCGTCGAAAAATCAAAAAGCGACTGCCCGTGGTACAGCAACACGTCGAGCCCGTCCAGCCGAAGATAGCTCGGGTTCCCCACGAAGACCACGCTGAGGTCAGCAAAAATACGCTGCACATCCTCCTCAAACGCAGGCTGCGGCAGTGCCTGCCGCACCGCATCGTGGTTCCCCGGCTGCATGATGATGGTTATGTCGCGTGGCACCGCCTCGAGTTCCTCGGCCAGCGCCCGGTACTGCTCGTAGATGTCTTCGATGTACAGGTCATCCTCCTGGTTGGGGTAGATGCCGACGCCTTCCACCACATCTCCCGGTATCACGAGATATTGTATGTTCCTGGCTACCTTCCGCTGACGGCTGCTGCCGACATCGCCGTTCATCCATCGCATAAACGTATTCCATTCGTCCTCCAGGAACGTCTTGCTGCCGATGTGGATATCCGCTGCAAAGGCCACGTAGCCGTCCCCGCCACTCCGTTTCCCCTTTCTGTTCACCGGCACGTTCGGGCGCAGCAGCTGCTGGGCGATGATGAGCCCGTCACGTCCGCCTGTCCCGATGACGCCAACGACCTCGTCCTCCACCAGCGTTTCAGCCATGCCGGCGTCCTCCTCCGGGATGTAGAGGGTGGCGCTGTCGCTTTCGTCCTCGACGTCCACCAGCACGTGCCCTTTTGAACTCCGATTGACGCTGTCTACGAGGCCGATGATCGCCAGGTTGCCGTCTCTCTCCCTGGCTTTTTTTATCGGGATGACGTGCTTCATCTCCTGCCGCCTCCGCAGCAGCCGGTAGAGCTGCCTGTATCGGTCACGGAACAGCCTGGTAAAATCGGTGATGGTTCCCTCGCAGCAGCTCTTCCCGGTGACATCTTTCACGATCTCGATGTGCCGTTCTCCCGTCGACGGCGATGCCTCGGATGTGGACGACGTCTCCCTCTCTTGCTCTTCCTGACCGGATTCCTGCAGGGCGTGTTTGACATCGTCAAGCACGATGTTAAGCGGTTTTCCTTCTACACAGTCGAGGACACGCCGGGCGCTGCCAAGGCAGTCTCCCTGTTGCACGAGGTAATCCACTGCCTCCGGCTGGATGAAGACCTGCTGTTTCTGGAAGTACTCGATTACCCTCCGACGGTCATTCATTTTAGCCGGCATGGACACGTCCGCGGTGGGCGTGGCGCACCACGCAGCGACGGCCCAGCGTTTTTCTCAATCCCGCGACCCCCCGAGCACCATGAGTCTTCGGCTGGGCTGCTCCCTTCCGGGCCTGACCCTCTACCCGAAGCCAAGATGGACAGCCGACCCTCCGGCCGGCTGCGGCCATCACCTCTGGTCCCGGGGGACGGGATTTCATCGTCCAACGCTGGATCGCTGCTTGGACGCCACGCCGCCGTTGGACTATCGACCCCGACTGAAGGCGATTTCCGGTGACAGGAGACGCCTAACTTCCCGGTCTAGTCCACACCTTTGGCCAGCATCCATATATCCCGGTGATTTAATAACCTTTACCATGGCCGCCGGAGCACCAAGAACTCGTTCCTGAAGAAACGATAGAACAGCCAAGCCAGCGCGCCCGTCACAAATGCCACGTCGCGTGCCACCCACCACAGCGCCGTCCGCTCCATATCGGTGTCGTAATGATACCCGGCCATGTATGCATCCTGTGCCAGGAACACGATGGCGATGATGAGCACCGCCACCACGATAATATCGAGATAAAACAGCCAGCGTCTCCATTGTTTCGGCTCAACCGCCATGGTAGTCCCTCCCTACAGCTATTGCCAATCGATATAAAAGGTTGGTGTTTCTTCCGACGTGCTCCGGCAAACAGTTATATCTACCCCCGGGTTACCCCGTAGAGGCACATAATGAACAGGAAAATCATCGGAGGAGCACTCTGTCTCCTCCTGCTGTGCATGACGCCCGTGCTCCAGACACCATATGCACCGTCACCCGGCACCGCCTTCCCCGCAGTGGGTATTGCGCCGGCCGACCACAGCGATTTCTCCTACACCCTGAAAGCGGCGGAGCGCAACCACGTCAGCATCAACCTCGACAACGCCACGGCGGCGCTGCGACGGCCGGGCTATCCCGTTATCCCCCGGCTTGTACGGTACCTCGAGCTTCCCTTCGGCGCCACCAACGTCCAGGTCGACGTCACCGTCCCCGGGTACGACGAGCGGACCATCGACGCAGACGTGGCGCCGACGCAGCCACCTACGCCCTACGGGAGGGGGCCGGTGCCAGGGATGCAGGACTGGCAGAAAAACGAGCAGGCATATCGGAGCAGCCGGCCGTATCCAGCCGACTGGCACCAGGCCCATGTGGGATGCGGACTCAACGAGACACTGCACCGGGTCACCCACGTCACCGTCGACCTGTATCCCGTGCGGTATCGCCCCGCCGACGACACGCTGCTCGTGGCCAGGTCGATGGACGTTGACGTCTCCTACGATGCGCCGCGGTCTCCAGCAGCCCCGGCAGGCGACGGCTACGACCTCGCCGTTGTAACGCCGTCTGTTTTCTCCGGCGAGCTGCATCGGCTGGTGGACCACAAAAACAGCCACGGCACACGGACGCTCCTGCAGACAACGGAGGACATCTATCGCTCCTACAGCGGCGTTGATAGGCCCGAGCAGATAAAATACTTCATCAGGGACGCCATCGAGAGCTACGGCGTCACATACGTACTCCTGGTCGGCGGTCTCCGTTCATCCATCCATGCCTCGGCCCGTGACACTGTCAACTATGGCGCCGAGGACTGGCACGTCCCGGTCCGCTACTCGAATCTCTACGACCAACACGGCGGCGACCCGGGATTCCTCTGCGACCTCTACTACGCCGATGTCTACAGGGAGGGCGGCGTGTTCGACGACTGGGACTCCAACGACGACGGTGTCATCGCAGCGCGAAACCGGCCGGGCGCCCCGGACGACGATGTCGATCTCTACCCTGACGTGGCGGTCGGGCGCCTGCCGTGCCGGAACAGCCGGGAGGTGCAGACCTGCGTCGACAAGATCATCACCTACGAGAACACCGCAGCCGGCTCGGACTGGTTCAGGCGCATCGTCGCCGTGGCCGGCGACGGACTGCAGGACCAGGAGGACCTCGACATCCGGTGGGACGTCTCCGGCATGCCAGCCGGCGAGTACACCATCCATGCGCAGAGCCGCAGCGCCATCACGGACGAATGGGGGCCGGTAGACGAGGTGACGGTCACCGTCGACCATCAGCGTGAGTCATCGCTCCATTTTGCCGAAGACGACCACCTCCGCATCGACAGCTATCCCGGTCCCGCCATCGCCGAGATAACATCCCCATCGGACGGAGACGTGCTCGGCTCAACCGACGTGGACTTCACGCCCCGGGAGGCATACATGGGGTACCTGTGGGCGAACGTCACCTACATCGACGGCGTCATGCACATCCGCGGCAAGTCCTATGACCCCCGCCCATATGGCTTCCACACCGACATCAAGGCATGGGTAACAAACGAGGACGGCGAGCAGGTGTTCAGCCAGCAGAAAACCGACATCAGGAGTTACTGTGACTGCGAATGGACGACCGGCGACAGAGAGGTCGGCGGGGGGCGGGCCGGTGCCTTCCATTACATGCCCCACTCGTTCGACAAAATCTATCTGTGGGCGTCAAGCGGTAACTTTACCTCGCAGCGGGACGTCATCGACACCCTCGGCGAGGGATGCGGCTTCGCCTTCTTCTTCGGTCACGCCAGCCCCAGCACCATGATCGTCAACATGCCCGGCATGCCCGGTGGATTCAGCAGATCTGCGGAGGTCGGGCTGCAACCCATCAATCTCGGCAGACCGGTATTCCCGATGAACACCATCAACAACGGCGGCAGGCTGCCGATCGTCGCGGTCATGGGCTGCCACAACAGCCAGTTCAACGTCACGCTGCTGAACTCCGTCGTGGGATGGAACCGGCTGTGGACGGGCTTCTACCCGACGCCTGAATGCTGGAGTTGGTGGCTCACACGGGTGCCTAACGGCGGCGCTATCGCCACCATCGGCTGCACCGCCCTCGGTCCTGGCTCCTTCGACGACGCATTTGTCCCTGACACCGGCTGCTGGATATTCCCCGAGTTCTTCCGCCAGTACGGCGAGGTGGGTCACTACGTCCTCGGTGACGCCTTCGCCCGCACCATCACGAGCTACACGTCGACCTTCGGGCAGACCAACGCCATAGATGTCAAGATGGTGCAAGAGATCGTCCTCTTCGGTGATCCATCACTCAGAATCGGCGGCTATCGATAGCCAGGTTCCCGAGGCCAGTCTCCGGTGCTATCCATGACACGGAGGCGAACGGCTGATAAGAGGTACGGCCACCACGACAATTATTAAATACACTGCTCGATATTCCCCATTGCAGCCGCCCTGGCTTAGTGGTATAGCGATTCCTTGGTAAGGAATAGGTCCCGGGTTCAATTCCCGGGGGCGGCTTCTCTCAGTTTCCCCAACAGTAACGGTTAGGGGTTTATATCATCATTTGCTCTGATGAGCACATATTTCGTGTTAGATGCATCTCGTACGAGCTCGAAAGTAACCCTGTATGTGCCTCCGCCTTTAATCACATACCCCTGTGAAGGCTGGTTAATTGTCCACCGGTCGTCGGTTTTCTCGCCTTCTCTGAATTTAATGTCTCCGACATCCCATATGACCTGCTCACTCATTCCTTCCACCTTATAGAAAATGCAAGACCCGTTACTGGTTAACCCGCTCTCAAGATAGCCGTCATGGTCATCATCGGGATTCACACCAAATCCGATATAGGATAATTTGCTTGACAGTTCCAGCTGAATGGCTCTCCTCTCCCCTGGTGAGGAGAATGGATTATCTATGTTTCTGGCGTCTCCACTTGTCCTCATCGTGGAAAGACTGGATAGAAGGCGATTGCACTCTCGCTCTACCTGGCTCTGGGCAGAGGTTTTCTGCGCCTGCTGGAATCCTAGACATACCAATCCTACTATTGCTGCCCCGATAGCGATGCTTATCATCACCCGGACCGGAATAAACGCTGCTCCTCTCCCATCGGTTGTTATTCCTGCCATCTTTTTCTTCTTATCTGCAATACAGCGAGTGCTATCAATATTGCGGCCATCCCCGTCAGGCCTTCGAACCCTGGCAGGCCGACGCCTCCATTCCCGCTGTCTGTTGCATTTCCATTGTCTCCTGTATCGTTATCGCTAGCATCTCCATTGCCGCCTTGCCATTCTTGGGGCTCAATATAGGCAGCGATGACGGTGAAATCAATGAATTTATCTTTCCCGAAGGCATGGAATTGGCCCTCGACATTTAGGGCGGCCGTCCCTTCTGTCCAATTGCCAGTTGGCTTAATAGTCCATATATATTCTTTTGACCAGTTTGAATTGCAATCATGATTTCTTAAGGGTTCCATTATGGTAGATTCTCCTTCTTTTACTTCATAAGCATGGGTGCTACCTACTCGTGATAACCAGAGATAGACATGTTGGCAGTCCAAGTTTGTTGTAATGTTAACTTTTGTCTGAAATGGCTCATGTGTTTTCAGTGTTTCATGAACAGTTGCGTTTCGCCACTCTCCCCAATCACCGTCATCGTTTAACGTTCTTGCCCATGCCTCAACTTTTCCATATTTGCATTCACCCGCATTTGTACACGGTATCGTTGCTATCACCGTTACCAGCAACACACCAGCCACCCCCAAACATATTGCTTTGCTTTTCATTTTTTCGTCCTCCTTCTCAATTTCCTACACTATTTGACTCCACAGGATTGCCCAAATCACCAATCGGTAATTTTCCTGGCGGAACGATTCCCAAACTCATAGTGTCAAAGCCAAAGCCTAATCTGGAACAATTACCAATCGCTGCTCCATTAGAGCAGGTATCATCAAATACATATCTTTGTCCCCTAGCGTATACCTGTCCACTATGTCCGAACAATGAATCGGCATGGGTTTCATCGCTGCTGTCAAGCACCTGAAAGGTATCCCAGTGACCGTCTACATGGATATACCACGTATTGAGTGTTGCCACCCATGGAGTGGCTGGTGTGGGGAGTAATGGCAGCCCGGTTGGTCCAAAGAGACATATGTTTTTCACGTTAAACTGCCAGTTCTCTTCTTCAGAGGGCTGGCTCTCAAAATCAAAGTAGTCAGGAGTAGTACTGATAGTCAAGGTGATGTTTTCTACCCAGTCTTCCTCCAAAGTCATCTGATTGCCGAATTGAATGCTTGACAGCTGGCTTACACTTCCTTTGTAGCGGTCAAGATTGTTTTGATAGCTCTGATAACCCTCGAAATTCCCTGTATTGGTGCTATCAAGCCGTTCGTTGATTTTATCCTCTGCGTGACTCTGATAGGAGGTACTCAACCGTTCCTCTATCTCCTCGACAAACCATCGCCGCATCTCAACAATCACTCTGGCTGCAGCACTCCTATACTCATCATCCTCCATATAGTAGTCCTCGTTGATGTATCTGTCTTTATGCTGTTGAAACTCTTCCAGCAACGCTTGTCTTTCTTGTTCCATTACGCTCAAGTTCACTGTTGCGTCATCCTCAGAATAAAAACTCCTCGATATATTGCTGTAATCCTCTCGGTCTGCTTTGATTAACCTCGTGATGTTGTGGAGGGCTTTCACTGCTGCTCCCATTGCGTCTGGCCGATCATAAATCCAGCTTATTCTGTCGTATCCCTCGCTATCACCGTCTGCAGTGTTATTGCGCCAGCTCTCACGGGCAAGGGTTTCAGGATAGCTATCTGCCACTTGTGCTGACTTGGCATCTTCTGCGATATCTGTATAATAATCCCTTTCCTCAGTAAAATGATCATCTACATATTTTTGCAAAAGAAACTGTAGATTGTCGTCCATCTCTTCTTTGTGCGGTGGGCTTCCGAAGGCTGATTTATTATAAAACACTCCTCGTATACCATTCTTTGCCGGCGTAGCATGAAGGGTAAAATCGACCTCTTCGGTCACAGAATGAGTGACATCATGATAGGTGGTATTGCAAGTGCGGTTGCCGTTTACAACCTCACAATCTGTATCGTTCCACGTCTCGCTTCTCTCCCATTCAAGCGTCCATTGCTCTGTATAGGGCACTCTGGGCAGCTCGCCGTCATTAAGGGAGTCGCCACTGCAGGTGCTGCTTACAAGATCCCAACTGCTGTGGCTTTCTAAATCCCAATCGTCGGCAGGATCTGGTGATCGGTTTTCGCTTGTTATCCTCTTAAACATCTCCGTGGAAAAGTCAGCCGCGTAGGTGTTTACAATCGTCTCCGAAATTTCCTCAAGAACAGTCTCGTTTATCTGGGGCAAATATTCTCTTACAAAGCTGGGCGTATAAGAAGTGGTATTTTCGTCAGGGTGATCGCCACGGGATGAAAGACGATAGACATAGCCATCTTCCGTGAAATTGTATCCACGCCACTTCGTCTCTGTTTTTGTTTGTGGGTCAGCGCTCTCATTGTAGTAATAGTAGGTGGTAGTGCTTTCGTTTAGTATGCTCCTTGAAATGTTCCATATTGAGACGTTTGCCTTCGTCGTTTCCTCGCTTCCTATCGTGTGATTTAATGTCTCTCTGGCGTCTGCCTCGTTTTCACTTCCAAATGTTTTGAAGACGTCTCTTTGGTTGTTTATCGGGAGAGACACCATGCTGGTGAGGATATCGGATATTGAGTCGGTGCCATAATTGGTACCGCGGGCTACGAGGTCGTTTACGTTTACTGCCAGTTGCGCCAACGTCATTGGGTCGATGCTGTTAAAAACAAGGTACTGTATGGCCACTAGACCGGTGTTTGTTAAATACTGAAGCCATCTATTGTCGACGATGTTTTTCACCCAATTGTATTTTCCCGCGTATTGCAGAAGTGACCTGACCTCCGTATATCCTTCTCCAATCACGGTAATGAACCCCATCAGTGGAGACGGGAAGCCATTGATGCTTCTGTTATAGGTATTTGTCAACTCCCAAAGCAGCGGTAGACGTGAGGGGATAAGGGAGCTTATATTTATTGTTCTTTCCCATTCTTTCCCTGAAGATAGATTGCGGATTTCAATGGAAAAGTCATCTATGGAGGCAACCCAATAGGTGGTATATTCATTGTCGGTTTCCGAAATCAACAAGTTAATTTCAACTGCTCTCTCCAATCCCATACTTATGTTACTAAATTCTATATCTCTCCAGTCATCAACAGCCCCGTTGTCTTCAGGGTCATAGACATTAACGGCGAAGCCATGGTCTTGGAAAATATTTCTTCTAAAAGTTGCGTTCAGATAATCGTTGAGGTGGACCCGGGCCATATTTCGAGCCCAATTCCTGTTAAATAGCATCGCCTCCCTTTCGGTGTCCACTGCGCTGCCTACGTCATCCTCATAGCTGTCGTCTCCGTCGAAATCTGCATAATCCTCGGCTGCTTCTGTCGGGACACTTGAATACGTCACAGGTGTTTCACCAACTGTTTTTAGCGCTTGGAGGCAGCTGTAGGAGAGCGCCCGTGCTATGTCGGCCTCGGCGTTCTTTATCATGTATTTAACTGTCGCTGTTTGTAAGGCTGCGGACATATTTTTTGAGTGTTCCCGCTCGAGAGTAGTTACAATCCCGGAGGTAACTGCGCTTCCTATAATCAAAAACACCCCGAGTAAGGCGAATGGAACGCGACCTCGTCCGTCATTTAGCAACCTCATTTTATATCTCCCATATGGAAAGTGACAGCTGTGCTCTGCAGATGTTAACATGCTGGAATATCCAGTGCAATATCTCGCTGCTAATGTTTGTTATTTCTCTCTCATTATTTACCGTGGTTTGTATCATGGAGTGAATCTTTTCCCCGCATGTCTCGTTTATGAATTTCCTCGCTTCTGCTTTGATGTAATGGCTTATGCTCTCCTTCATCTGGCTCGTGCTCCCTTCTGCACTGATTGTATCCGAAAGGCTGGCGAAACTCCTTCGAAGGGCACGAGAGGAGAGAGTGTCGAAACCTATGCTCTGGCTCATTTCCGTGTTGGTTATGTCAGTGACGATGCTCAGCGCTTCTTCGACGGTCCCGTTTATAATGGCCTGTATCTCTCTGAAGAGAGAGCCTAATACCATATCGATGATGCTGCTCATTTCATGTGGCTCGTTGTAGTCGCCGTCCTGATTGAAATCGAATCCCTTCCACATTGTTTTGTTCATCAAATCGAATAGTGTCCCCCTGAATTCGGTGCGAAATCCTGCCGTGGTGATGGCGTTGTTTCTATACTTCTTGAATATTGTCTCGATATTCGACTTTTCTATATAGTGCCTGAAACTTTCGACGGAGACATTCATGTTGGTACAAAGGGGTGGAGGCATCATTGCGGAGGTGGTGGCGGTATACACATCCCTATTTGGGGGGAGAGCAGGCCCTGCGGCAATGTCACCTCCGAAATCAAATCCGACGATAGGATGCCATTTTACAGTGAAATTATAGAGATACTTGTCGCCGAGCTGGTTATGGAGAAACATCCCCACTTCCCTTGTAACAACATCTGAGAAATTCTGCGTTAAAACATTTACTCTGGTTCCTAAAACATTGAACTGGCAGGCAACACTATCTGTACAAAGGTCTGCATAAGTGAGATGACGTTGTTCCCTCTTCAATAGTCCATCAATTACGGATCCCACCGACCCCTCTGTTAGATCCACGTTTACAGTGTCGCCCAATTCCCCTAGAATGGGCTCTGCGTTTAAATGGGCCGACTTATTCACCCGACATATCATTAGCTGGTGCAGCACTTCATCCGCTTTTTCTTCTTTCTCCTTCTCTAGATGTGTCTCCTGGGGGATGGTGCTGGTAAAAGCAGGAACCAATATTGCTCCGGCTATTGAGACCATCACACAGAACAGCACGGCGTCCTGCATCGCGGATATGCCGCGTCGATCATCTAGAAATTCTTTCA
Source organism: uncultured Thermoplasmatales archaeon (assembly GCA_964414415.1). Lineage (GTDB taxonomy): Archaea > Thermoplasmatota > E2 > UBA202 > DSCA01 > CAZESS01. Next base: position 78,455 of record CAYPWJ010000004.1, read on the forward strand.
ATACGCCGGATTTTAGGACTTCCACACTATCACTCGCAACTCGCCGGCTACCGTTTGTGCCTCATTTAAGTAGACGGGGACTTTTTTTGATGCAGCAACTGTGTTTTCTTGATTATTGGTGAAGGGTATTATTTGTTCAGCGCTGGCAGCCCATTCTATCTCTATCTTGTATTCCCAGCCAGGATAACTACAGTGTTGTTGCAGAGCGGTTTCAACGGCAGCCTGATTGTCATCAATTGCACTGGGATTTATTGTCCCTCCCGTCCGTATCACTCCTTTTTTAGCGAGCGGACCGTCGACAGCGGTCACATCTTCCAGAATGAAGTTGGCGGTCTCATACTTATCGATACGTTCAACTTTTTCGTTATAGGAGTAGTACACTCCGCCGATGAGCGCGAAGAACAGGCCAAAGCCTATCATCACGACGACCAGCGTCGGCAGCGAGGTGAACTCTTCGGATATCCCTCGTTTATCTCTGATAAACGATAACATATTCCTCCCTGCTCGTATCTGTTCCCTCTTCGGTGTAGATAAACATTTTTTCTATGTATACGGGCTTGTCAACATCGATGGTGAGCGGGTCAGATGCCAGTGTTGTCTTTGCAGAGGTGAACTCTCTGTCCACGGCACTCGCTGGAACAGCTTTCTGCCGATTGGAGCCATCTTGCCTAGGCGAGCCTGTGTTTTCTCCAAAGTAGTTGTACACCCTGATTGCCCCTTTTCCACTCGACATGGGTGGGTCGGGCCAGGGATGGATGAGCAGTTCTTCCCTCGCCACAATCTGGTCATTTATCATTCCTCCTCCACGACTTACTGTCACATAATCAGTTGAGAGGTTCACCCGGTAGGGATAATCTTTTTGCGGAAACATGTACTTGGTTTTCCCGGGGAATTCTTTGAGGGCAACAGATTCGATAGACGTAGCAAAATGTGACGCGATGTTTTTTGCCGCAGCCTCCTTCTCCCAATCGCTGTAAAAGGTCAGGCCGGCGATGGCGCCGATGAGGATGCCCGCTGCCAATAAAAGCCCGATCTGGCTGAGAAGCCAGGCAATTGCCCCCCGCTGGTCTTCAAGCAGCCCGAATTTCAACATGTTTTTTCCCTTCTTCTTTCAACTCCAATTTGATTCTTCCAATTCCTTCGTGGAGAACGCAGCCGTTGCTGCTGAAGTTTGCGTTTTTAGCGTAGAAGCTCCTGTTTTCTCCCCAGTCCATAAGCACGTAGTAGCGATTCGCGTTGTCCGGACCAGTGGAGCCGAAGCCGGCTTTTTTCATTCCGGCCGGAAAGTCCACCTTCATTGTTTGGATGGTGCCTTCGTCGGCCGTGGCATACATTGCGGCTGCTTCCTTGACGATCCGGTCCACCTCTCTGACTGCTGCATCTCTTTGCATTTCCTTCCACATATGGTAGCCGGCAAAGCTGGTAATCCCGATGGCGATGCCTGCTATGATGATGGCAGCCATGTATTGAACTGGCAGCTCGAATACACCTCGCCGCTCTTTCCATATGCCTTTTTTCATTGTCGCGCCTGGTTGATGAGATATGTTTTGCATGCTGCCGCCAGGACTAATACCACCCCGAGGAATGTCACAAATGCAGGGGAGATAATCAGTTCACGGTATCCCTGGAGTAGCAAGGCCGCTATGAGAAATGCCAGTCCTCCGCCGACGACGCCGGTAATCTCGATTGGCACGTCTATCCGTCCTACTTTTATGGTTGCTTTGCGTTCTTCTAGGTCCTCCATTCGCCGCTCGAGGTCGGCCATCGTTCTGCTGTTGATGTTGTTGTCTACGCGCTCTTTTTCACTTCCCGGCTTGAGGACTGTTGGCGAGCCTTCGTGTTGCTTTTCTGCCTCGTCTTTTTTTGATGGCTCCGCGCTTTCTTTTTTTATTTCTTGGAGCTCCTGTTGCAGCTGGATTATTTTGCTCTCTATCTTCTTGGATGGCTGATGCATTCGGTTTGCTCCGTTTTGCGACTGTTCTCCCTTCGGGACCATTGTGGCTGGTCCTTCAAACTCCTCATTGGACAGCCGTCGTTCTATCGCATCAAGTCGCTTGTTCAGGCTGTCGATGGTTTGCTCCATTTTTCGCATCTTCCCGCGTAGCCCGCCGTTGTCCGTGGCCTGCAGGCTGTTCTCTTTCTCGTCTTTCTTTTTTCCGAAGCCGATGTCCATGTTATCCTGCTACTACTTTTATCGCGTCTTTCTGGCTGTAGTCTTTGTAGCACCCGCTGGTCTGTGCCGTGACATCCAGGTATCCCTCATTCCGATGCTCTGGAAGCCTGGCATGGATGGTTATTTCAGCCGTGCCGTTCTTATCCGTTTTATTTTCTCCGGCTCCTCCAAGGCCGGTTATCGTGACCGAGGCACCCGGTACCGGGTCGCCATCTGCATCGGTGACTGTGACGGTAACCGAGGTGTGCCCTGCCTTGATCATCTTTGGTTCCCAGTTTACGTTGAGTTCTTTCGGGAGCCAGCAGTGATTCATCATACAATAGGTAAGCGTTCCCAACGCTGCCGCTCCCACGATTAATGCGACGACCATGCGCGTTGGGAGGCCAAGGACGCCGTTGCTCTCACTATAGAGGGGGGAGCGTTGGTTATCGACCTTCCGTGTGGCCATCGTTATTTTATCCGGTTACCCGGTGGAGGTGTATCCCGTCAGGGTCCGTTACGTCACGATATCCGCTTTTTTTGACTGTCACTGTTAGATATGCGTCATCCGTGTTGGCGTCCAGGTCGCAGCCAGTGATCTGCACCGTTGCTAACCCATTTGCATTGGTGTCGGCCTCGGCAGCGCTGCCTCTTCCGGCGAGAGTAACGGTTGCCCCGGAGACTGGATCTCCATTTCCTGGATCATGTACGTAAATATGGGCTGTGAAGTCTATATCGTTCACTTCTTCTGCCCCTGCTGCGGCTACTTTTACAAGGCTTCCAGGAGATGTACCAGTCACGTTATCGCTTGTGTCCGTGATGCCCTGGTATTCTATCTCCATATTGCGCTGTGGGTTGAAGAGTTGTTCCCACATGGTGAGTACACCTGCTAGCACCACCCCTGCGATCACCACTATGATGATCAGTTTCATGGGGAGGCCTTCTATCCCCCGATTCTCGTGTAAAAGTTTCCGCATATCTTTTTCCCTCTTTTCCGTAATTCGATTTGCTCTATTTATAGATTTTGCTTTTGTCAACTAGCCGTGGGTTATGGAGGATTGCTTGATGGTATGTTTATATGTATTCTTCGTCTTTCTGCCGGACGAGGAGAGCGGCGACGACGAGCAGGGCTCCCAGCGCGACAAAGAATACCGATAGATACATCATGGTGGGGTCTGCCTCGGGGGTGGTGTGGCTCATGATGCTCGGGCCTGTGGTGGCCGTCGCTGTTTTTTCCTGCAGATATCGATAGGCAGCGACAATCGCGGCTGCGGCGGCCGCGCCGGCACCTGATAGCAGCACCCGTATCTTCATTTTTTGAGGATGCAGGAGATGGCTGCCGCGCCAGGTGAGCTGGTAGTATTTCCATTTGTGGCCGGTATCCTCTTCTTTTTTGATGAGGCCGGCGTCGGTGAGTTTGTTGAGGTGTTTGTAGACGGCTGACTTGTTGGTGTCGAGTGACCGGGAGAGCTCGGTGAGTGTCTTCCGTCGTTCGTCGAGCTCCTTGAGGATGTCGATGCGGGTATCGGATGCCAGCACTGCGAAGGTATCGCGGTCGATGACGATTTTGTTGGACACACCACGGCATCGCCCTGCGTTTAAAAAGGATTGTGTTTTCGTTCACCTTTCGGCGAACCATACGATGCATGAATGGGGCGAAAAGAGGGTGGGAAACCCGAAAGGCCAGGTTGGAGGCAAAGCCTTTGCAGAGGGTTTCCCTCCTCCCTCCTATAACGCCGGATATGTTATAAAATTTACTCTTGCGGCAGCGGGTTGGAGATATGGTTCTTTTTCCGTTTAATTGGGCGGTGTGAAGGCATAGAGGTGGCTGCTGGCGGGAAACATATCCAAAGGAAGCGAGCGTGTCGTAACTGGAACGTGGGAACCGGATGCCTCGTATATGTTTTGCTGCCTCATGGCAATTGTTTTCTCGGTGCCCGCAAACGTTAAAAGCGACTCCGGGCATCTGTGTTCCATGGCGCGCGTGACGGAGCAGAGCGAGGTTGTCGATGTGGCCCGGGATGCAGATGTTGTCGCCGTTGTCGGCATCTCGAAGAAGGAGGAGCGGGCGAGCTACCACATCGCCGACAAGGTGCGGAGGCAGGGCTACCGGATGTACTATGTCAACCCGAAGTACGCCGGCGAGGAGATTTTTGGCGAGGAGATACTCCCGTCGCTGGAGGACGTGCCAGAGCATGTGGATATCGTCGACGTGTTCCGCAATCCAAACTATGTGGAGTCCATCGTCGAGGCCGCCGTGGCCATCGATGCCGACGTGGTGTGGCTGCAGCCAGGGGCCGAAAACATGAACGTCATCGCCGCCTATGAGGACGAGATAGACATCATATACAACGCCTGCCTTGGCGTCGCGGTCAGCCAGCTCGGCGGGTAACATTTATGTATCGCCCGCGTGATTAGTCGAGTGTGATTTTAAAGGACAAGCGCAAGCTGGATATCTCCTACGTGCCTGAAAAGACGCCATGCCGGGAGGAGGAACGCCGTCGCCTGCAGATGCTGCTCGATGACGGTCACGCGTTGATCAGCGGCCCGGTCGGGACGGGGAAGACGCTGCTTGCGCGGCATGCCGACGGCGACGTCTACGTGAACTGCTATACCCATAAATCTGAGCACAAGGTGCTTGAAGCCATCCTGCGGCAGACGCGACCCAAGTTCAGCACTGCCGGGTTGACGAGCCAGCGGCTGTGGCAGGAGATCCAGGGAGACCACCTGTTCATCCTGGACGAGATAGACGGCATGATGCCGGACGACCTGGCGCATTTTGCCTACACGCTGTCTCGCCATGAAGAAGTCGGCGAGACCATCAGATACGTTGCGGTAACCCGTTCCTCGCTGATGCTGAAGCAGCTGATAAACGACCCGGCGACGTGGTCAACGTTCGCCGAGAAGGCGGTGGTGGAGCTCCAGCCCTATAGCCGGGAGGAGATGATGGATATCCTGTCGTATCGCGCCGAGGAGGCACTGATGCGTGACGGCTACGACGACGACGTCCTGTCGCTCATCGCCGATGTCGCGGCGGCCTCGGCGGGCCACATGCGTGCCGGTATAGATGTGCTGCGGATGTCGGCGATGGTGGCCGACCAGCGGGGCCATGACATGATTCGGCCGGAGGACGTCCGGGAGGCAAACCGAGAGGGCTGGCTTGAGGGACTGGCCGGGCTGGAGCGCCGCCCGGCCATGGTGCTTCTGGCCGTTGCTCGTTCCTGCATGGACAGCGCGTACGCCTCGCTGGAAAAGGTCGAGTCTACGTATGCGTCGGTCTGTGAGGAGCACGGCGCGGAGCCACGCTCGCTTGATGACGACCTTCGCCGGCTGTGCGATCGCGAGTGGATACATGCGGGCGACCGCGGGTACACCATCCTGTACAGCCCGGCGGAGCTACTCGCGAACGAAATCGAAAAACTTTTAAATCAATAGCCGCAGCCCCCTCCCCTTGCTTATATACCTCTCTCCTGTTTTATCCATGCAGTGTAACGCAGCCCGCATCAATATAGCGCCCTAAAACGGGCATGCGGGCCGTTTCCTTTTTTCCGTGAGGATTTTAAACCCGCGCCGGGTTACCCTGCTGCATGCCCGCCGAGCTGTCGCCGGAGACACAAGCCGCCGTCCTGGAGGCCCAGCGAAGCGAGATAACCGAATACCGCATCTACATGCGGCTGTCGGAGCGCATCGACGACGAGCACAACCGCCAGGTGATGCTGCGCATCGCCCGGCAGGAAAAAGAACACTACGATTTCTGGCGCACGCACACCGGCCGGGACGTGGCGCCGAGCCGGCTGCAGCGCTGGCTCTATCTTGTCATCGCTACGGTGTTCGGGGTCACCTTTGCCATCAAGCTGATGGAGCGCGGCGAGGAGGAGGCGCAGGAGACCTACGAGCAGCTCGCCGAGGAGATTCCCGGCGCGGAGCGCATCGTCCGGGAGGAGGAGGAGCACGAGCAGGAGCTGGTCGACATGATAGACGAGCGCCACCTCCGCTACATTGGCTCCATCGTCCGTGGGCTCAACGATGCACTGGTGGAGCTCTCCGGCGCCGTGGCCGGCCTGACCTTTGTGCTCAACAATACGTCGCTCATCGGCACGACGGGATTTATCACGGGCATCGCCGCATCGCTCTCCATGGCAGGCTCCGAGTACTTGGGCTCAAAGTCGGAGGAGACGGACAAGAACCCGGTGACGGCGTCGCTCTACACAGGCCTCGCTTATCTCCTGGTGGTGCTGTTCCTCATCTTTCCGTATTTTCTGCTCGGGGACGTCATCCCTGCGCTGGCGGTGATGCTGGCCAATGTGCTGGTGGTCGTCGTGCTCTTCACCTTCTACACGTCGGTGACCCGTGACCTGTCGTTCCGGCATGAGTTCGGGGAGATGGCGGCTATCAGCCTCGGCATCGCTGCGGTGACCTTCGTCATCGGCTTTGTCATCAGGAGCGCTTTCGGCGTTGAGGTGTAGCGCCGCCGTATTTCCGGCGGGCCCAGAGGATGAGGAACGACGGCAGGACGAGCACCGATGAGATAAAGGCGAAGAGGATGGTGAGCGCCGTTATCTGTCCGAACTGCTGCAATGGCGGCATCAGCGAAAATGAGAGCAGGCCGAAGCCGGCGATGGTGGTCGCTGCGGCGCCGAACAGGGAGATGCCCGTGTGCCGGACCGTGACGTGTGCTGCCTCACCGATGTCGTGCCGCTGGAGCTCCTCGACGAAGCGATGTGATATGTGGATGCCGTAGGTGATGCCGAGGCCGACGGTAAGCGAGGCAATGGTGATGGTCATGACGTTGAGAGAGAGGCCCAGAAAGTACATGGCACCGAGGATCCAGCCGACGCAGAAGATGATAGGGATGGCGGTGATGATCCCAAGCATGACGGATTTATCCCGCAGGTAGAAGATGATGGTGAGGATGACGAAAGACACGATGATGGTGATGACGAGCGACTGGGTCTGCCCCTCGTTGAGCGTCTCCTCCACCATGACGGTGACGATGGTGTCACCGGTTGCCTTGGTATCGTAGCCGGTCAGTGCAGCCGCGTCGTCCCTCAGCTGGTCGTACAGCGTCTTCGCCTCCTGCTCGCTCAGGTCGGTCCGAGTGGCGATGCGGAGCAACGTGCCGTCGTAGGAGCCGTTTTTGTTGAGCACCGTGGCCGCCTGCTGCCGGTTGCCCTCGTACAGCATGTCGTACAGCGTCTTGATTTTCTGCTTGGTGGCTGCCTCTGTCGGCGTGTAGGGCCCGCTGAAGCAAGTCTCGTAGAGGGCGCTAAAATTGGTGTTTCTCGCCTGCTTTGCATAGTCCTGCATGACCGTGGCAATGGATGTCACGTCGGGTTTTTCCTCGACGGTGGCGATGCCCGTGTCGTCTGCGACGTTGTCCACGGTGGCGTTCAGCTGGGTGAAGAACGACGGCGCCGTTATATTTCCCTGGATGAGGATGTAGGAGGTGCTTGCCTCGCCGCCGGCAAACTCGAACTCGCTCGTGAGGTACTCGATGTCTTGGGTGATGTCAAGGTCGTCGGGCAGGAAGGAATCCATGTCGAACGATGTTTCCAGCTGCGTTGCCGCGTAGCCGGAAAAAGCGGTGGCGACGATGGCGACGACGATGACCACGGCGGGCATTTTTTCTGCTGCTGTCGCGCCTGCCTCCACGATGGAATGGACAACCTGCTTTGCATGCTGGACAGCGCCGTTTTTCGGCTGTTTTCCCTGTCGTTTTTTGCGGAGCTGTTGTACCGCCGGCACGAACAGCGTCATGGTGACGAACGCCGACAGGATGCCAAACGCGGAGAGGATGCCGAACTGCCGCAGCGACTGGATAGGGGAGATGAGGTTGGAGAGGAAGGCAGCCATGGCGGTAATGGTGGCGAGCAGCAGCGCAACGCCGATTGTCTTGACGGTGATGCGCACACGTTCCGGCTTTTCTCTGCTCTCTTCTTCCCGGTACCGCATGGTGAGATGGATGCCGTAGTCGATGCCCAGCCCGATGAGCAGGATGGGAATAGCCGTCGTCATGGGGTTGAAGTCAAACTGCATGGCGACGCCGAAGCCGTACATCCAGATGATGGAAAACGCCAGCGCGAGGAGGCTGATGCCTGTGTCGATGACGCTGCGGTACACGATGAGCAAGACGATGATGACCATGAGCAGGGCGATGGGCATCAATAGCTGCATCGACTCGTTTGAAGCATCTAGGATTTCCTCGTTGGCGAGCTTGCTGCCGATAGTCGAGAAGGTGACATGCTGCGGGTGTTGCCGTTCCACGATGCCATCGATGGCCTGCTCGACGGCCAGCGTCGCGTTATCAGGGTCGAGCGACACGAGTACGATGCATCCCTCGGCTGTGAGGTTGTCCGCGGAAAGATTGAAGTCGCTGGTGAGTGTCCGGGCAATCTGCTGGAGGGCTTTCTGTGCCTCAGGTGAAAACGAAAATTTCTGGATTTCTCTGATGGACTCCTTGACGGTCATGTTGGATGAAAAATGCTCGAAGGAGAGGTTGACCGTCCTGTTCTCGAGTTCAATTGATATGTTTTTTCCCAGCAGCCCCCGGCGGAGCTGCGTGATGTTGTATGGATAGTAGAGCAGCTGCTCGCTCTGGATGCCCTGCATCATGGCCTCGCCGGCGATGCGGATGGTGGCCAGCGTGGTGGGCAGGCTTATCACGTTCATCTCGGGGTGGGAGGCCTCACGCAGGTTGCGTCGGATGGCCTCGTTGGCGAGCAGTGCCTCCTCAAGATCAAAGACCTCTTCCATGGCCTCGTTGTTCAGCAGGTCTCCCGTCCGGCTGCGGACGAGGACCTGGACGGTGTAGTCGCCGCTGTAGTTCCTGGTTATCTCGTTCTGAGCGTTGACCACGGGCATGTCGGGCTCAAATGATTCCTGGTTAAACGTCGACTCGATGCCGCCGGCGTAGATGGAAAACGCCATGACGGCTGTGACGACGAGTACACATACGATGTTTGTTTTGGGGTGACGAGAGATCCATTCAGTTAGTTTCATGTTTTCCCTCTTTCAATGACTGCAGCCGACGGTAGGCACCGGCGAGGCAGGCATGTATCCTGTCGCGAGCCATTCCCTGCCTGCTCAGCTCCTCGCTCAATGACCGTATCTTATGGATGAGCGGAAACGCTTCACAGGATTCATCGAAACGATTGATCATGTGCCGCAGTGCCTCGTCCTCGAATATCTCGGCAAGCTGGAGCGCGTACTGCCTGAGCTTCTGGTAGGCTTCCTGTTTGACCTGTTCTCCCTCCGCAAGCATCCGCTGCCCTTTGTCGGTGAGGCGGTACAGGGTGCTCCGTCCCTGTTTTTCCCCCGTGATGACCCCCGATGCCTTCATATCCTTCAGCAGCGGGTACACAGAGCCAGTGCTAGGGGTGTAGCCCAGCCGCTCTTCACATTTCTTGATGATCTCGTAGCCAGTTGCCGCTTCGTCGGCGAGCGTCTTGATGATAAAGTATTTCAGGAACGGCACGCGCATATTTCGATACCGACATAGCGGTACCGATATATAAGCATTGCCTTACTTGGCCACCATGGCTCGCATCCAGTCCGCCACGTTTTCCGCGTGGTCGGCGATGTCGTCCACCCAGTCCGCCGTCTTCAACAGGTGATAGGTGTCCATCGGTGACAGTTCATCCTCCAGCTTATATATCTCCCGCGTCAGCTCATACTTCTTCTGGTCGGCCTCCCATTCCTTGCGGTGTATCTCGTGGATAATGTCCTTCACCTTCTCGCGTTCCTTCCGCACAAAGCTGCTCTCCACCAGGTCCTTGAACTTTCCGACCGCCTCCTCCATCTCCCTCACCGTCTCGGCCACAAGATGAGCGTGCTCGATGAACAGCTCCTTCAGCTTGATGGGAATCTGTGTATGCCGCATATCGATGAGCTGCGCCAGGTTCTCCGCATGGTCAAGGATGGCATCCTGCTCCCGCAGCTGCCACAAAAAGTATTTCTTGTCCACCGGCATCAGGATCGAGCTCGGGAGATGCGCCCGGATGTTGCCCTTGATCAGATCCGCTTCGTGTTCCAGCTCCGCGATTTTCTTCGCCGTCTCACGAAAATCCTCCGTATGACCGCGATAATACGCAACCAGCGAATCCTCCAGGATAGATATGCATTCCTTCACCTTGTCCATGTGGTCCAGCAGACCCTCAAGCGGCGACTTCTTGCGATAGGCATCCGAAACCGGGGCTCGCCCCCGCGGTCCATGTTTCGATGGCATAGTCACCACACAAAGATGAGCACCCTATAAATCACTATCGACATAGCCACGGTGGCAGGCAGCGTCACTGCCCACGAATACACGATTTTCTTTATCACCGTCAGGTCCACCGCCTCCAGCCCCCGGGCAAGGCCGACACCGATAACCGCCCCGACGACGGTATGCGACGTCGATATCGGCAGCCCGAGCTTCGAGGCCACCAGCACCGTCGTCGCCGTTCCAAAGTCCACGGAGAAGCCACGCGTATTCGTCAGGTCGGTGATACGGGAGCCAAGCGTCCGAATCACCTTGTAGCCCCACGTCATCACGCCAACCGCGATGCCGACGCCGCCCAGCGCCAGCAGATAATACGACAGCCCGCCGATTTCGATGCCCGTTTTGTCCAGTGCAGAGCTCAGCACCACCGACAGCGGGGCGATGGCGTTGGCCACGTCGTTCGCACCGTGCGAGAGCGCCACGTAGCACGAGGTGACGACCTGCAGGCGACGGAACAAAAACTCCACTGCGTTGTACCCCTCGCCGTAGGTGAAACGCCGGATGACCACCGCTCCTGCGAGGGCGGCAACCACGAAAATCACTGCCGACGCTGCCACGATCTCATAGAGCCCCCGGAACAGGATGGTGCCCAGCTCCGTCTTGGTAAACAACGAAAACGACACGATGAAAAACGTGAGGCCAACGAAGAAAGGCCCAAACCTTTCAGCTGCCTGCACTGGCTCCCCGGATGCAAATACAAAACGAACGATGAGTCGAAAGACCACAAACGCGATGGCGGCGCCGGCGATAGGAGACAGCACCCAGGAGGCAGCAACCTCTGCGAGCTTCCCCCACACGATGAGCCTGGCACCGCCGGCGATAAGTCCGAAGCCCGCGATGCCGCCGATGATGGAATGCGTCGTCGACACCGGCAGCTCCAGCCAGGTCGCTATCGTCACAAAGAACGACGCGGCGAGGATGGCCGCGAGGAAGCCCAGCATGACGGAATGCGCGCTGCCGAGCTGCCCTGTCTCCACGATGCCGCTCTTCACCGTCTCAGTGACATGGCTGCCGAGAAAAACCGCGCCGACGAAGTTGAGCACCGACGCGATGATGACCGCCTGGCGAAGCGTGATGGCGTTGGCGCCCACCGCCGTCGACATGGAGTTGGCGACGTCGTTGGCCCCGATGTTCCACGCCATGTAGCCACCGGCCAGCAGCGCGATGATGATGACAAGCAACAACAGCGGGGTCAGCCCGAAGAGCATCACACCTAATACGTCTATATATTTTAAATCCTAGGACCGCTCCGGCAGCTCAACCTGCACCGCTGCCTCCCCCGTGTCATCGACGCCCTTCAGCGACCGGAGCATCCCCCGGATGGTGCCCTCGATGAACGACTGGACGAAAGGCTTGAGCGGTACCGCCGTGCCGCCAACGGTCACGGTCACCCCGCCGTGCGACACCACGCAGTCCTCCAGCGTCGCGTCGCCATCAGCGACTGCCTCCGCCAGCTCCATGCAACTCCGGTAGCCGCAGTCGCCGCAGTCCAGGCCCGGCAGCCGCTGCACTGCCCGTTCGATGTCTGCTTTGCGGTGGATGTACGAGGCTGCCTCCTCAACCGAAGGATCCTGCAAAACCACGTTGCTGCCGTTGCCGCCCCCGAGCCATACCTTCTCGTAGTCAGAGGACTTGAACCCCTCAAGGAGCACCACGTCAGCGTCGAGCATCTCTGTCACCGTCTCGACGTCGAGACCCCCGGGCAGAACGACGACGGTCTCTCCGCCGGCGATGATGGCCGAAGCGTTGGCGCCCGCATCACGGTACCGGTCGGTGTCCTTTCCCGGTGCATCAATGCGTTCCTGGCCGGTATGTTTTACCACGGCAACACGGTAGTCCTCCAGCCGCGGCAGCAGCCCCTCGATGAACGACGTCTTGCCGCTCCCGCTGTAGCCAGAGACAGCAATCAACATGCACGGTGCAATAGCACAGGCCTATAAATCGTTTCCCGCCCCGGCTGGGGAAACATTAAGTATTTTTTTGGCGTTACAACGCTCATGACAGAGATACGAGCGAAGCGCGGCGACGAGCTGCGCTGCAAGGGCTGGCGGCAGGAAGCCATCCTCCGGATGCTCGAGAACAATCTGGAGAACGCCGAGCTGCCGGAGGAGCTCATCGTGTACGGCGGGACGGGCAAGGCGGCGCGGAGCTGGGACGCCTACCACGCCATCGTCGAGGAGCTCAAGCAGCTGGAGGACGACGAGACGCTGCTCGTGCAGTCGGGGAAACCCGTCGGCGTGTTCAAGACACGGGAGGGCAGCCCCAGGGTCCTCATCGCCAACGCCAACTTGGTGCCGCGGTGGAGCACCTGGGAGGACTTCTACGAGCTGGAGGACCTCGGCCTGACGATGTATGGACAGATGACCGCGGGCTCGTGGGCCTACATCGGTACGCAGGGCATCATCCAGGGAACCTACGAGACGTTTGCCGCCTGTGCCCGGAAGCACTTCGACGGCACGCTCCAGGATCGCTTCGTGCTGAGCGGGGGACTCGGCGGTATGGGCGGCGCGCAGCCGCTCGCCATCACCATGAACGGCGGCGCAGCGTTGGTCGTTGAATGCGACGAGCAGCGCATCGACCGGCGCATCGAGGCGGGTTTCTGCCAAGAGAAGACCGACGACCTTGACGAGGCGCTAGACGTGGTTACCGCTGCTGCAGATGAAGGCGAAGCGGCGTCGGTGGCCCTGCTTGGTAACTGCGCCGACGTGCACCCCGAGCTGGTGCAGCGCGACGTTGTCCCGGACGTGGTCACCGACCAGACGTCGGCACATGACGCGCTCCGCGGCTACGTTCCCGCCGGCTTTTATGGAGACAACCTTGACGAGGCGAAGGAGCTGCGGGAGAACGACCCGGAGGAGTACATCCGTCGTGCCAGGCAATCGATGGCCGCTCACTGCCGGGCGATGCTGGCTCTGAAGGACGCCGGCGCCGTTGTTTTCGACTATGGCAACAATCTCCGCGGTCAGGCGCAGGACGCCGGTGTGGAGCATGCCTTCGACTATCCTGGCTTCGTGCTGGCTTATATCCGGCCGATGTTCTGCGAGGGTCGCGGCCCGTTCCGGTGGATTGCGCTGACCGGCGACGAGGAGGACATCCTGAAGACCGACCGGCTGGTCATGGACATGTTCCCTGACAACGAGACGCTGGTGAACTGGACGAAGCTCGCCGAGGAATACCTCCCGTGGGAGGGCCTGCCTGCCCGGGTGTGCTGGCTGGGCTACGGCGAACGCGACCGATTTGCGCTGGCCATCAACGAGATGGTCCGCACCGGTGACATCGGCCCCATCGCCATCACCCGCGATCATCTCGATGCGGGCAGCGTCGCCTCGCCCAACCGGGAGACCGAGGGCATGAAGGACGGCAGCGACGCCATCGCCGACTGGCCGCTGCTCAACGCGCTGCTTAACTGCGCTGCCGGTGCGGACAGCATCTCCATCCACAACGGCGGCGGCGTCGGCATCGGGCTGTCCACGCATGCAGGCATGGTCGTCGTCTGCGACGGCTCCCGTGAAACAGATGAGCGCATCCGGCGGGTCTTCACCACCGATCCGGGGAGCGGGGTCGCACGTCATGCAGATGCAGGATACGAGCGTGCCGTCGAGTTCGCGAGACAAAACGACATCCGCGTTCCCATGGAGCAATCATGATCGCGGTGGACGGCGAAACGCTCAGCATCGAGGACGTGGTCGCCGTCGCCCGTCATCACGAGCAGGTGGAGCTGCCGAGAAAAACGCGGGAATCCATCGCGGCGAGCCGGGAAAAAATCACGGAGCTGCTCGATGTCGATGAGGCCATCTACGGCGTCAACACGGGCTTCGGCGAGCTATCCGATGTCCGCATATCCGGTGACGAGATAACCCAGCTGCAGCGCAACCTCATCAGGAGTCACGCCTGCGGCGTCGGCGAGGAGCTCCCCGAGGAGGTCGTCCGGGCGATGATGCTGCTGCGGGCCAACTCACTTGCCAAGGGCCGATCCGGCGTTCGTACCGACGTGGTGGAAAAGCTGCTGGCTGCCCTCAACCGTTGCTTTACTCCTGTGGTGCCGTCGCAGGGATCCGTCGGGGCAAGCGGCGACCTTGCACCGCTGGCGCACATCGCCCTAGCGTTCATGGGCGAGGGCAGCGCCTCGTTCAACGGACGGCGGATGCCCGCCATGGAGGCCCTGGAGCGAGCCGAGTTGAGCCCCACCACCTATGAGGCAAAGGAAGGACTGGCCCTGATAAACGGGACGCAGCTGATGACCGCCCTCGGCTGCCTTGCCTGGCATGACGCCGCCGCGTTGCTCAAGCATGCACAGGTCGCCGGGGTGATGTCCCTCGAGGCATTGATGGGCACCGACCAGGCGTTCCGGGAGGAGATACACCGGGTGCGGTCGCATCCAGGCCAGGTCAGCGTCGGGGCCAATCTCTGGCGGCTCACCCGTGACAGCGACATCATCGCCTCCCATAGGGATTGCCCCCGGGTGCAGGATGCCTACACGCTGCGCTGTATGCCCCAGGCGATGGGCGCCATCTGGGGCACGCTGGCGCACGTGCGGCGCGTGCTCACCGTTGAGGTCAACGCCGTGACGGACAACCCGCTGGTGTTCGACGACGTCATCTCAGGCGGCAACTTCCACGGCGACCCGATAGCTATCGCGCTCGACATGCTCTCCATCGCCGTAGCGAAGCTCGGCGGTATGGCGGAGCGACGCGTCGCGCGGCTCGTCGATTCGCATCTCTCCGGGCTGCCGCATTTTTTGACGGGGCATGCGGGCCTCCACTCCGGGCTGATGATGCCGCAATATGTCGCTGCCTCGCTGGTCAACGAAAACAAGAGTCTGGCGCATCCTGCCTCGGTTGACTCCATTCCGACGTCGGCGAACAAAGAGGATTACCAGTCGATGGGCGCAACCGCGGCCCGCCACGCCCGGCGCATCGTCGCGAACACCCGCCGGGTCGTCGCTATCGAGCTGGTCACGGCCGCGCAGGCCCTCGAGTTCCGGGAGGAGCAGCCGTCGCCCGCCACAGCGGCGGCACATGAAGTCATACGGGAGAAAGTGCCGATGGTCGAGGACGACCGGCCGCTGCACAACGACATCGAGACTGTCACCGAGATGATATACAACGGCGACATCATGGCGGCGGTCGAAGAAGAAATCGGGCCGCTGCAGGGACCTACAGACTGAGGGTGCCGGACACCGTTGTCACGGCGCTGCCGCCCACGTGAACGGCGTCGCTGGACACGTCGACGTGGACGACGCCGGGTCGCCCGAACTCGTATCCCTGCTCCGCCGTGTACCGCCTTGATTCGAGCAGGTCATGCCGGCGGAGATATGCGCCGAGGGCGCCGTTGGCCGTCCCCGTCACCGGGTCCTCGTCAATGCCGTAGCAGGGAGCAAAACATCGGCCGTGCACCAGGTTATCTTCGTCAACGGTGTCAAAGGTGAACGCGAAGAGGGCACCGACGTCATTTTCGCTGCAGATGTCGCGGATGGCGTCATAGTCGGGGCATAGTTGTTCCATCGCTCTTCTGCTGACGAGAGGCACGTTCAGCGACCACAGGCCGGTCGAGACAGCCTCCATCGGCAGACCGGCGATTGCCGCCTCGTCGACACCCAGCACGGCAGCGATGTCTGCATCCCCGACGTTGACGGAGCGGAACGACGGCTGCGTCTGCTGCATGAAGACCATGTCCCCGCGGATTTCTGTCGGCAGGACGCCGGCACGGGTTTCCATGGTGAACTGTCCTGAAAGCTCCGTCGTCTCGGCGAGCACATGGAACGCGGCGACAGTGGCATGTCCGCAGAGGTCGACTTCCCTGACGGGCGAAAAAAACCGCACTCTGACGTCTGCAGCGCTGCTCTCCATGACGAAGGCGCTCTCGGAGCAATGCAGCTCCGCGGCCATCTGCTGCATCATCTCCCCGGCGAGGCCGTCAGCTGCAGGAACCACGCCGGCCGGATTGCCTGCAAACCGTTGCGTAGTGAAAGCATCGACGATGTAGACCCGCGGCATGGCGCTATTCCTCCTCACGGAGCCGCTCGAACGCGGCATAGAATGGAATGTTGATCAGAAAGAACAGCGACAGGATGCCCAGCAGATGAAAGAAGGGAAACACGAACAGCGTTCCCGGCGAATACTGGACGCTTATCCAGGAGCCGATGGCGGCGATGAGGTTGAGGATGAACCACAGCGTCAGAAATCCTTTCATAGGGGTAAAAACGACGACCGGCTTTTAAACTTGTTTATGGTCCATACTCGGCGATGACATCCGGCAGCCTGGCGAGGAGGTCGGTGGCGGTCATCCCGTAGCTGTTTTTGGCGAAGGCC
Organism: uncultured Thermoplasmatales archaeon; assembly: GCA_964414415.1. Classification (GTDB taxonomy): domain Archaea; phylum Thermoplasmatota; class E2; order UBA202; family DSCA01; genus CAZESS01. The sequence continues at coordinate 95,178 of CAYPWJ010000004.1, forward strand.
AGGTTGCCGGCGCTGCTGTTCAGGAAGGCGGCCATCCGGGCTGCGTTGAACGCCGGCACCTGCATGGCGAGCAGCGCCCCGGTGATGCCGGAGAGCACGTCGCCGGTGCCGCCGACGGTCATGCCCTCGTTGCCGACGTGGTTGGTCTTTATCGTGCCGCCGTCGCTGATGACGTCTACCCAGCCCTTGAGGAGGATGATGCAGCTGCGTGCCCGGGCGGCTGCCTTCACCATCCTGCCGCGTCCCTCGACGTCGTCCGACGGCGCCGAGCCTGTCAGCGCTTGGAATTCGCCGGCGTGCGGCGTTATAACCATCGCGCCGTCTGCTGCTTTGTCGGCCATGACAGGGATGGCGTCGGCGTCGACGACTGCCGGGATGCCGCGCTCGATACATGCATCGAGCAGCACGTCGACCGCCTCCATGGTTTCCGCTGCGTTGCCGAGGCCGGGGCCGACAACCAGGCTGTCCGCCCTGCCGAGCATTGCATCGAGGTCATCCATGTGGCTTGACTGCAGCATGTCGCCGTCGAGCCGCCGGGCGATGACGTCGGGCGAGAACGAGGCGACAGGCTGCCATGCCTGTCCCGGCACTGCGGCCATGGCGAGGTCCGCGCCGGTGCGGAGCGCCGCCATGGCGGCCAGGGCCGGAGCGCCAGTGTAGGGGCCACCGCCGACGACGAGCACGGTGCCGTTGTCTCCCTTGTGGGAGCGCTTGCCATGCCGGGGATACCAGGCCATGTCTCCGGGGCCGACCTGCCGGACCGCCTCGCTGGGGATGCCGATGTCGTGGACGACGATGTCGCCGCTGTTGTCGCTCGTCATACCGTCCTTGGCTGCGTGGAAGGTCACCGTCACCTCCGGCTGGACAGCCACCCGCTGGCCGAGGCCGGTGGGAACATCAACCGCAACGATGGCTGCGTCGCTTTCGTTCAATGCCGCGGCGATGCCGTCGTAGGGCGGCCGCAACGCCCCGGTGATGCCGATGCCCAGCATCGCGTCGACGGCAACGTCGGAGCGTTGCAGCACCTCGTTGAACGTGTCTCCCTGGTAATAGTGGATGGGGATGCCCAGCTGTTTGACCCGCCGCAGATTTTTTTGCGCGAGCGCTGACTTTGGCCGCTTGACCAAGAACACGTCAACGTCGCAATGCTCAGAGAGATATCGTGCTGCGACGAGGCCGTCGCCGCCGTTGTTGCCGGGGCCGCACAGGATGCAGCATCGCCGGCAGTCATAGCGTTCCAGGACGGTTTCGGCGACGCCACCGCCGGCGTGTTCCATCAACGCTGCCTGTGACACGCCGTGGTGGGTTGCGTTGGCGTCCAGCACGCGGACTTCCAGGGGGTGCATACCAAAAAGTTAAACACCTGAACTATATAATGTTTGATATGATGCCGAACGTCAATCCCAAGCAGCTGCAGAAGCTCATGCGGCAGATGGGCATGTCCATGGAGCAGCTTGAGGACGTCGAAGAAGTTGTCATCCGCACCGCTGATCAAGAATATCGCTTCCCTGATGCAGAGGTCAACATCATGGAGGTCAAGGGCGACAAGACCTACCAGGTGACGGGCACGCCCGAGGTCGTCGACCGCATGAGCGAGGACGACGTGACGCTTGTAGCAGAAAAAACGGGCAAAAGCCCTGGAGAGGCCAGGGCTGCCCTGAAGGAGGCCGACGGCGATATCGCTCAGGCCATCGTCAACCTCTCCGGGTGAAGGCCGCTGCCACAGCGGCGAGGGACGGTGTTTTTCACATGAATCGACCGAAGACAGCCATCCTGCCGGGCATATTCGCCTGTATCATTGGATGTGCTGTCCTGGTCTACGGCGTCGTGTCCGGCAACATAGACGAACTTTCATTCTCTCACCCGTCAGTGATGCTGGGTGGCGTGTTCATCGCCCTCGGGCTCACCCTTCTCGTTCTGGTCCCCCGGATGGATTGACGCTGCGGTGTGCTTCCCGTCCACTCGTCGTATCATGATGACGGCATCCTCTCCATTGCCATAGTAGGAGGGGGCCGTGTGGCTTCGCTGAAACCCGACGGCGGCGTAGAACTGCTGTGCAGCGGTATTGCTGCATCTGACCTGCACCTCGAGCACCGCGGCATCCAGCCGCTCCGCGACGCCATCGACGAGGCAGGTGCCATATCCCTGACGGCGATGCTCCGGGTGGACGGCCAGCGAGATGACGATGCCCTTGCAGCCCATCTTGACGCCGATGACGTAGCCCAGGATGTCCTGTTCTTCAAGCACCAGGAAGGTCGCCCGCAGGTATTTTTTGAAGACTGTCAGGGTGTAGGGATGCGCGAAGGAGCGCTGTTCTATCTCTAGCACCGCCGGTAGGTCCTCGGGTGTGCAGTCCCGAATCATCCGGTCTATACCTGCCCATCGGTTAAAAATGCACCGCCTGTGGCAGCGTAAACGTGACGGCCCTCCCGCCGTCACAAGAGGCCCACGTGAAAACGCCTGCGTGGCAGGCAGTGACGGGAGGACCGTGCGGATGGATTAACTCCGCTGGTTATAAGGAAACGTCGAAATCGTTCACCGGACGGTGAACAACCAGCGGGGCAGCGGCTGTACCATCTGCCTATGCTCCAGCGGTTAGCTGCTCGGCGGCCGCCTGTGCCTCGGCCATTATCTGCCGTTCGTCGGCATAGAGGAACTCCCGCTCCAGCATCATCGGCCGCCCGTCGATGATAGTGGAGGAGACGGCGCCGTCGCCAGCGGCGTAGACCACCTGTGACACCGGATCATGCAGTGGTTTCATGCCCGGGATGTCGAGGTCGAGGATGGTCACGTCGGCCGTTGCGTCTTCCTCGATTCCACTGTCGATGCCAAGCCATCGAGCCGCGTTGCATGTCGCCATGTCCAGTATCTGCTGTGCGGTCACTGCAGCGGCGTCCCATCGATGCTGTTTCTGGAGGAGCGCCGCATATTTCATTGTCTCCAGCATGGACAGCGTGTTGTTGCTTGCGGCGCCGTCGGTGCCAAGCGTGACAGCCGCGCCTGCCTCGAAAAGCTCGGGCAGCGGCGTGACGCCGCCTGTTCCGAGCTTCATGTTGCTCACCGGGTTATGTGAGACAGCCGCGCCTGCCTCGGCGATGTCGCGGACCTCCTGCTTGGTGATCCATCCGCAGTGCGCGAGCATGGTCCGCCCGGTCAGCATGTCGTGTTCCGCCAGCTGCGCCACCGGTCGGCGTCCGTGCTGCTCTTTGACGTCGTAGACCTCCTGCCGCGTTTCCGCGCAGTGGGTATGCAGCGGCACCTCATAGCGTTGTGCGATTTCTGCGGCGGCCTGCAGCCGCTCGGGGGCGCACGAGTAGGCTGAATGCGGCGCCACGACGGGCGTAACCAGGTCGCTGTTCTGCCATTCCTGGATAAAGGCTTCGCAGGCGGGCAGCATCTCATCGCTCGACATTTCCGCGGTGTCGAAGTCGATGATGGAGAAGCCGGGAAACGAGCGGATGCCCATGTCGCTGCAGACGTCGGCGATTGCATCCTCGAAAAAGTACATGTCGGCGAGGCAGGTGGTGCCGCCGGCTATCATCTCAAGCAACGCCAGCCTGGTGCCCGCCCGGACAAGCTGTTTGGTGAGCTGCCCTTCGACAGGCCAGATGCGCTCCTGCAGCCATTGCTCCAGTGGCAGGTCGTCGCCGTAGCCGCGCATCAGCACCATGGGCAGGTGGGTATGGGTGTTGACGAGGCCCGGCATCACCAGCCGATCGCCGGTTATCACGTATTCCGCCTCGGTGGAGATACGCGGCGATATCTCGTCGATGACGCCGTCTTCAATGTAGACGTCGCCGTGTTTTACGGTGCGGCCTTCGTTCTGGGTGAGAATGACTGCGTTGCGGATGAGGACAGACATGCTACTCAAGTGTCTCGAGATGATATGGCTTGATGAACGGGCGGTCGTCGCCGACGAGTTCTCCCTCGACCTCTATCATCTTGCCCTCGAGTTCAAGTCGTTCGTCGACGAGCACACCTCTGATGCCCTCGGTGGTGGACAGCCGTATGAGGTACTGGTCCCGGTAGGGGACGACGGCCTTTGCCATCCCTCGCATGGTGATTCCTCCTTCCACGGGACCGATGCCTTCCTCCGCCTCGGACTCGGTGCTGTACTGCCGGAACCGCTCGCGCAGCCGGCTGACGATGCCGTCGTCGACGGTGCGGAACGCCAGCTGCCCGGGATGGATTTCCCCGGCGAACACGAGTGCCTTGCCGTCGCCGACCGCGAAGTTACCCGTTGCCTCGGGGTTTTCGTGGGCATCCTTTGCAAAACGCGTTCTGGCTTTCACCACGACGTCGGCATGCCGCGGTGCGTCCATCTTGAGTTTTTCCGCCACGATTTTTGGTCGATGCAGCTCGTTGAGCGACCATCTGGTTGCCATCTTGTATGCCTTGGTCGGCTCTTGTTTTTTCCATCCGATCTCGATGGCGATGGAAACCGCGATGATGCCCACCACAAACCCTATAATGAGGGAAAGCACATCCAGCACAATATCACCAAACTATAATAGTGAGATGGGTATATAGGTTTTCATGACGAAGCTCACCTTCTTGGGGACAGGTGGCGGCCGCTTCGCTACCATCCTCCAAAAACGCGGCACGGGCGGCATATACGTCGCCGACCGTGGCATCCTCATCCACATCGACCCAGGTCCAGGGGCGCTGGTCAAACTGCATGAGCTCGGCCTTGACCCCACCCAGACTGATGCAATACTGGTGTCTCACTGCCACCCGGATCATTACTCAGATGCGGAGATCCTGACCGAGGCGATGACCATGGGCGGCAACCGACAGCGGGGCACCCTGGTCGGCAGTCACAGCGCGCTGCACGGCACCGAGGATTACAGCCCGCTGTCCCGCTACCATCAGTCATTGCCGAAAACCGTTGCCTCGGCAAAGCCAGGCGACAGCTTCACTCTCAAGGAATGGTACACTATCGAGGCGACGCCCACTAGACACTCCGACGAGACGACCATCGGCTTCAAAATGCATCTCAACGGCGGCATCGTCTCCTACACCAGCGATACTGAATACTTCGACGGTCTGGCCGACGCACATCGCGACGCACGCATCCTCGTTGTTTGCATGACTCGTCCCCTCGAGCACCGTATTCCCTATCATCTCTCCACCGAGGACGCGGCGCAGCTCATCGGCGACGTCACACCGGAGTTCGCCATCCTCACCCACCTGGGGATGAAAACCATTCCACGTGCAGCCAAACAGGCAACCTGGATTGCAGAGCAGACCGGCATCTCAACGATAGCCGCCAAGGACGGAATGCGCATCTACGCCGGCGACCAGATAGAAGTCAAGCGGCGCTAAAGCCGCTCCAAAATAAGCTCCGCGACTTTCTTCCCGGAGCGAAGCATCCCACCAAATATGGGCCCCATCCGCGGGGAACCCATGACGGCATTGGAGGCCATGCCCGTGGTGTACAGCCCGGGGTATACCTCCCCTGCATGCTCGACGGTCAGCCGTTCGCCTTCATCAGCCCACATATATTTTTCGCCTTCCACCCGGCCGGTCGGCGTCTTGAGGCCGAGTTTCTCCTCCACGACACGGCATATCTCGGAGGGATGTCCCGTGCCATCGATGACTGCCTTTGCTTCAAGTGACAGCGGATCGACGTGCATCCCCGACATCAGCACGCCCGACCAGTTGACTACCACGCCGCATACTTTTTCCTCAGTCGCCATCACGTCCTCGACGGTCATCGCGTTGAACACCTCCGCGCCGGCGTCAACGGCACCGCTGATAACCTTCGCCGTGGCCTCCACGGCATCGGCGACGTAGTAGCCGTCACGCTCATGGTAGCAAATACCGACCTCGTCCAGGATGGCGGTGCTGTCCTCTTCGACCACGATGGCCGGGAAGTTCATGCCGCCGCCCCACATCCCGCCGCCCGGGGACAGCTTTCGCTCGAACACGCAGACATCCGAACCCGCCTCTGCCAGATAGCGCGCCGCGGTCAGCCCCGAGGGGCCGGCACCGACGACGGCGACATCCATGCTCGATGCATCCAGAAAACGGTCACTGAACTCCTGGACGATGCATCTGGTAATGTCTTGCTCGCGGCTCATCGTATTAGCGCATCCAACCGGGCTATATATTACTTCTCCCCGTACTTCCTGCCGGTGAACAGGGAGGGCAGATGAATGAGATAGCTGCCGTCCTTGTGGATGATGACTGACTCGTCGTCGAGCAGGCGTTTGACGTTGATCCGGTAACTGCCGCGGTCGTCGACGTCGATGCTCTCCACTTTTTCGCTTTCCTCCGCTATCTCTTCGGTGACCTGGCGTTTCTTTTCCTGTATCTCGCGGAGGATGTCCTTGATGTTGTCGGGCTGGATATGCACCCAGTCTTCCTGCGTCCCTGCACGTTCCTCCACGATGTGGGCGACGGCGTCCATGTCTACTTTTTCTTTTTCGAGCAGCCGCTTCCGTTCCTCGCTGCTGAGCGGCTGCCGTGTATAGAAAAACTTTTTGCCGCCGCATTCCGGGCAGCCCTCCAGCAGGTGCGGGCTTCCCTTGCCGAAAACCTTGCCACAGTTGAGGCACTGGTGCGGCATCTTATTTCCCCAGGATGATGGTCTTGATGAAGTCGTCGTCCTTGTGAATGGTCTTGAGCTTGTCGGCAGGACCGATAAGAGTCATGCGCGGCGGCCGTATCTTGCCCAGCAGTTTCTGCAGCCACGTGGGTTTCCCGTCGTCACGGTAGCCCTCCATCTCTATGCCGATGAACTCGCCGCCGTCGTTGTCGTCCGGATCGATATCCTCCATTGTTCGCTCGATGAGCCGGCTCTGCTCCTCGGGCGTAAGCCCCCGCTCCAGCACCAGCACCTCGCCCTCGCGTACCTCCTCCAGGATGAAATCGAGCTTTTCCTCTGTCGTCATGCCGTCGAGCATCTGCGACGAGATGAGATTGACGCCTGTCTCGTCCATCTTATCTCCCTCCTCTGCCGAACACGTCGACCATCGTGTCATACAGGACATCGAGGTTGTGGCCGGTCAACGCCGAGATGGGGATGACCTGATGCTGCGAAAATGCAGACTTGATGGTGGCGGGCGTTGAGCCATCAAGATCGATCTTGTTGGCCGCGATGAGTACCGGAAGTTCTCGCGCCTCGAGGTTCCCGATGATGGTGACGTTCACCTGCGTAAATGGGTTCCGGGTGCTATCCATGAGCAGGATGACACCGTCCACGTTGTCGAGCCATCGGATCGCCTCGATGACACCTTCAGTCGCCTCCTTGGCGCGCTGCTTTGACTCCTCCTCGTTCATGCCGTGCTCCATGAAGTCATGGAAGTCGACCTTGGTCGCGATGCCCGGCGTGTCGATGATATCCATGGTGAGGGAGCCGCCGTTGTCCACCTGGATGCCCTTCTTCTGCTGTGCCCGCCTCGTTTCGTGGGGCACCTCGCTGACGGCGCCAACGACGTCGCCGCTCCAGTCACGGCTTATCCTGTTCGCCAGCGTGGTCTTGCCCGCGTTGGGCGGCCCGTAGATACCGATGCGCACCTGTTTTTTGCCGAAAAGCGACCGAAACGCGGCCTTGAGTCTATCTATAAATCCCATGCTGGTCCCATCCATCGCTCCACAATCGCATCGCGCTCACGATAACATCTCCCGACGTTATATAAACCTTGCTCAATTCGCCGGGGAAACCCGGGAGACGGCAGAAGCAGACCACCAGATGGCCGCTGCCCGACGCCAGCCTGAGCAGCATCGCGCTGCTACATCCAAGGGGCTAGGACTCCTCCGCCCGGCTGCCGTCCAGCTCACGTCCGCAGTCCGGGCATTCACCGACGCGTCTCGCGCAGCTCCGATGGAAGACCTTCCCGCATTCGCATCGCACGGCTGCAGCGTCAGCCTTCAGCTTCCCCCGGCAGACGAAGCAGCGCTGTATCTGCCTGTCGTCCTGCACCTCCACCTTTCGACCCGCTGCATCCGCTGGCTTTCCTCGCCGGCGCCTGTAGAGAAGCACGGCGATGCCGGCGACTGCTGCCGCGGCTGCCGTTATCGCTGCAACGAGCAACCAGTTGATGGGCACGTCGATGCTCCGTTCGTTGTCGTTTTCATTGCCTTCCCGGAACTCATCGTCAGGATCAACGATCCCCTGGATGGTGTGGCCGTGCAACGGAGAGACGTCGATGGTGAATGACAGGGTGGCTGCTCCACCTGCAGCCAGCTCGCCGGTTCTTTTCGTTTCGACGGTGCTTCCGTCGATGAAGAGCCGGCATGCCACACCGTCAGCGGCTTTTCCACCGCTGTTCTCGATGGACATCGTAACGCTGTCGTCGCCGAACAGCGACGTGTGATGGCTGATGCCGGTGACGCTGAACTCGTAGGGATGTCTGACGGTGATCTGCTGGGAGGTGCTATTGGTGTCGTTGCGGTTGTCTTCCACCTGCAGGGTCACCGTGTAGACGCCCGCCTCGCTGTAGCGATGGGACGCGTTTTTTCTATAGCTCTGGTTGCCGTCGCCGAACCGCCACGTCCAGTTGACGATGCTGCCGTCGCTGTCGGAGGAGCGATCGGTGACGTTGACGGGTGTGCCGACGACGCCCTCGGCCGGCACCTCACATGCGGCTGCCGGCGGGTCGTTGACCCACACGACGTGCTGCACGCTGTCTGTTTTTCCCCTGTTGTCGGTCACGGTCAGGGTAACGGTATACTTCCCCGGGCTTCCGTAGCTGTGCTCAACATGCTTGCCGCTGCCGCTGCCGCTGCCGCCGTCTCCAAAGCGCCAGCTGTAGCTGGCTATTGAGCCGTCCGGGTCGCTTGACTGGGAGGTGAACCGGATGACGTCCATCGCTGTCGGTGCATCAGGGGTGTAGGAAAAACTAGCGGCGGGCCGGTGATTGCTCACTGTTATCTCCTGAGATGTACTCGCCTGTGCTCCGTCGTCGTCGGTGACCGTCAGCTCGACGGTATAGGTGCCCTCGCTGCTGTAGCGATGCCCGGGATGTTGGGCTGTGCTGGTTGTCCCGTCTCCAAAGCGCCAGCTGTAGCTGGCTATTGAGCCGTCCGGGTCGCTTGCCTCGTCCGTGAACTGCACGGTGTCCGCCGGTGACGGTCCCGGCGGGCTATAGCTGAAGCCGACGCTCGGCTCGACGTTGCTGACGGCGACCATCCGGCTGGTGGTATTGCTGTCGCCCTCGTCGTCGGTCACGGTCAGGGTGACTTGGTAGGAACCGCCGTCGCCGTAGCTGTGCGAGGGGTTGCTCCGGTTGCTGCTGTCGCCGTCGCCGAAGCTCCATTCCCATGCGGTGATTGAGCCGTCGGGGTCGCTTGAGTTGTCGGTGAACTCGACGGTGTCCATCGTCGATGGTTTTGTGGGGGTGTAACTGAAATTGGCGATGGGCCCCGTGTTGGTTATCACCTTGAACGACTTTTGATCCTGTTCAGCGTTGCCTGCCCTGTCGACCGCCCGGTAGAGAAGCGTGTGGTTGCCTGGGTCCGTCACGGAAAAATTTCTCGAGTAGTCTTTCCAGCCAGTGTCGTCCAGCCTGTATTCGATACTATCGAGACCTGACACCGCATCATCCGCCGTAATATTTATCGTGACGTTGTCCCTGCAGACGTTCTCTTCTATCTCGGTTCCGTTGACCGTCGCTTGGACTGCCGGCGGTGTCCGGTCCACCTTGAGCGTGAACGATGTGTCGTTGGCGTTGCCGACCAGGTCCGTCGCCTTCAGGTATACCGTATGGTTTCCATCGGTGGAGACAGAGAACGTCGTGGTGTTGGCCGGTATGGTATGCCAGCCGTCATCGTCGACCCGGTAGCTGACGTTTTTCACGCCGTAGTCGTCCGATGCATTCATCCACACCTCGACCGGGCTGACATACCAGCCGTTGTCCCCGTTCGGGGTGGCCGGGTCTAGGCTGTAGTTGAACTCGGGCGCTGCGCTGTCATCCACTATGGCGATGGTGTCGTTGCTGGTGTGGTATGGCACCGACTCGTTGCCCGTCGGGTCTGAAAGGCTGACGTTGACAAGCCGGATCCAGCCCTGCCCCTCGCCCGTGGCGGTGAAGGTGACGGATGCAAAGGTGCCCTGACCGGTGGTTCCGTTGCCTTCATAGTTGAACCCGAGCAGCTGGCTGATGGAGCCGTTGTCGTTGTCGATGTCGAGGCTGCTGTTCCACCATCCCTCGAACAGCCCACCGGCGTTGACCTGCTGTGCCTCCAGCACCGATGCGTTGAACAGAATGCCGCATTCCATGCCGCCCAGTACCTCCTCCGGATGGACGGTGACGTTGACCGTGCACGAGGTGCCGACATTCACATAGGCGGGTGCCGTGACGGCCACCTCGGTCTCCGTTGCGGCTGCAGCCGGCTGCATCGACTGTAAAAGGCAGATGAGGATGATGACGGCGAGCGCTTTCCGTCGCATGCTATCAATCACGCCCTGCCATCCCCTGATGCTTCGTCGGACGGCAAAAAGCATACGTGAAGACAGGTGCCGCGGCATCCAACATACGGCGAATAATATCTTTCCCGCATTTAAAATTAACTTTGGCGGCTGGAAAACGACAATGCTTTTAACGAGCGCTGCATTGCCCAGGTATGCGTGAGTATTCCATCAAACGCGGTCATCATCCAGATGTCGAGCAGCTGCTGGGGGAATACTTCGGGGTGACTGGCGACGTTGAGAAGGGCGTCGAGTTCACGGCGGATGGCATCGGCACTGTCACGCTCAAGCGAGATGGAAAATCCCTCTACATCGAGACGACGCCGCACCCCGACATGGAGGGCGGCATCGACGTCATCCGAACATGGAATGATTTTCTTGAGGCAGCCACCGGCCGCACCGCGAAGGAACGGAAAAAACGGCTGACCAAAAAAGCCAAGGACAAGTAGCCTCACAGCGGCTCCCGTTCGACTTCCAGCCTGTCAGCCGTCGGGTACTCCTCCACGACGAAGCAACGGTACGGCACCCGGTCGGCCAGCCATGCAGCGAGCGAGGGTGTGGTCTCAATCCGGCTTTTTTCTTCATCCCAGGCCATCATGCCGCCTTCGATGTCATAGCGTCGTTGCACCTCCTGCATCGCGTCTCCGTCGGCTTCGATGACGCCCTTGCGCAGTGTCCCGTCATCGGTTATAACGTCCGACAGGCGGGCGACGTTTCGTGCCCGGCGGCCGAGCCGGCGGCGGAGCTGGACCGCGTCCTTGAACGACGACGAGCAGTAATGTATCGGCATCGGCAGCTCCCATCCTGCTATCTCGATTGCCATCTCTTCGCTGCCGTCTACGGCGTTCGACGTATCCGACCTCGTCCGGTATCTCCGTCGCTCGAGGGCGGCGTAGTTGGTCGGTGAAAACTCGAGTTCGTTGAGGTTCACGAAGTTGATGCCGCCGTCGACGGCGGTCTCCAGCAACGCTCTCGTTTCTGCCTGCCGGCCGGGCAGCACCGGTATCTCGATGCCCGTGGGGATGGAGAGCTCGCGGACGACCGCGGCTAGGCTGGTTTTTTCTATGGCAGTCCAGGTCGAGAGAGGCGGATGCAGCCGCACCTCGTCGAGACCCATGCTGGCCAGCGATGCAAGTGTCCGTGGTTCACAGCGTGCGGTATAGAGGTGGATGTGATGCCGTTCACCAAAGTGATCTTTGAGCAGCTGGATGTAGCGTGCCGTTCGCCCGGGCACGAGCAGCGGTTCCCCGCCCGTGATGCCGGTTCCGGATGCCTCGATGGTGTCGCCCTCGGCCAGGATGTCTTCATCATCGTGCACCCTGCGCTCGTTGGCGTAGATGACGTCTCGCCCTCGTTTCTTTGCGGAGAGCGGGCAGTAGAAACAGCCGGCGGGGCAGCGCCCGGTGACGAGCAGCACCATCTTTGCGCCCTGGAGGCAGTGCTGGCAGCCGGCTGGCAGCCTGCCGGTGAAAAAAGAGGTGCCGGGAAGGTCGTGGTGCTGCGGCATCATGCTGCAAACCACTCGTTTATTTAATCGTTTTCCGTATGACAGGATAGCGAAAAAACAAGATAACCTGGATAAAAAATAATATACTTATCTTTTTAAATGACATTTTAACCTTTTTTCCGGCTATATTTCCACATACTGCATAAAAATATATAAACGTCCGTCCCGTTGGATGACTGTGCGGAACAGACTGACCGAGCGCGAAAAGCTCGTTCTCTATGGCCTCATCCGGTATCCCGACCTCCATGACCGGGAGCTCTCTGAGGCGCTCGGTGTCAAACATTCAACGCTGACGTCGATTCGCCGGCGCCTGCAAAAAAAGGGATACTTCAGGAGCATCAGGCTGCCGTATCTGCAGCACTTCGGCTGCGAGCTTTTGGCCGTCATCCACACGCACTTCAATCCTGTTATCCCGCTGCAGAAGCGCGTCGACATCACCGAAGACAAGATCGAGGCCTCGGAGGAGCTCTTCTTCTCCATCGGTGAATTCGAGAAAGGCTTTTCCCTCAGCTTGGCTGAAAACTATACCGCGGTCGGCGAGATAAACGACGTCAGAACGGCAACGTTCGGCAAACTCGGTCTCCTGGAAAAAAACTATCCGACGGAAGTCATCTTTCCATTCGCGGCAAGCCGCATCTACCGATTCTTCGACTATGCACCCCTTATAAAAAACCGCTTTAGCCTCGACGGCACCCCGCGCTGCGACTTCATCTGGCCGCCCGACGACATCCACCTGTCGGGGACCGAACGCCGCGTCTTCTACGGCCTCGTCAAATACCCCGGCCATTCGGACAAGGCACTCGCCGCCGTCCTCGGTGTCGCCCGGCAGACGGTCTCCCGCCTACGGAAGCAGTTCGAGAAAAACGGCTACCTGGCGCCGATGCGGATTCCCAACCTCCGGCAGCTCGGCTTCGAAATCCTGGCGTTTTACCACATCCGCTACGACCCTGCCAACCCGCCCGACTTCGAGGAAGGCGAGGCAGCCGTGTTGCTCAGCGACCACGTCATATTCATGGCGTCGCGGCCATTTGAGACGGTGCTCATCGCCGCCTATCATACCTACGGCGAGTACAAGGCGGACAAGGTTGACAAGATGCAGGTGTTGAAGGAGCGGGAATGGATCGCCACCAACCCGGTCATCCGGACATACAGCCTCAGCAAGTCCGAGGTAATCAAGGACTTCACGTTTGCCCCCATCACTAAAAAAACCCTCAACGTCAGCGACCTGCCCGGACAGTAACGCATACATACCCTGTCGTGTTTTTACCAGCGCTGCGGGGGTACCCGAGCGGCCAAAGGGGCAGGGCTTAGGACCCTGTGGCGCAGGTCTTCGAGCGTTCGAATCGCTCCCCCCGCATTCGGCCGCCAGAAACGTTAAAACACCCTGGGGGTTGCACAGCCATGAAAGTCTACGTCGTGGACAACGGCGGCCAGTGGACCCACCGTGAATGGCGCACCCTCCGCTATCTCGACACCGACGCGGCCATCGTTCCCAACAAGACGCCGTATCGAGAGATTAGCGATGCAGACGCGATCGTATTGTCCGGCGGTGCACCCCGCATCGGGCTGTCAGGCGAACTCGGTAACTGCGGCGAGTATCTGGAAAAAGCGACGGTGCCCGTCATGGGCATCTGCGCCGGTCACCAGTTCATGGCCCGCTTTTTTGGCGGCGAATGCGCTCCATCCGAGATTCCCGAGTTCGGCAAGGTGGAGATGACGGTGCGGGACAAGGACGCCCTGTTCTATCAGCTGCCGAAGCAGATGGTCGTCTGGGAGTCGCACAACGACGAGGTCACACGGCTGCCGGACGACTTCATGCTGCTGGCATCATCGGACAACTGCCGGGTGCAGGCGATGCGCCACAGGGAGCGGCCGCTCTACGGCCTGCAGTTCCATCCCGAGGTCGAGCACACCGAGTACGGCGCCCAGATATTCGAGAATTTTCTCCGGGACGGCGCATGACGTTTCGCGTATACGAGCCCGTCCCCTCGTTTCCACCTGTCTCGCTCTCGCGGGACTGCGGGCTGAACTGCCGCCACTGCCGCGGTCACTACCTCAGGGGGATGGCCACCGTTCCACCGTCGGCGCTGCTCGACCATGCACTGGCACTGGCTGACGACGGCGTCCGCGGCATCCTGGTCAGCGGGGGGAGCGACAGCCAGGGGGAACTGCTCCACCTCGGCGCCGCGGTGGACGCCATGGCATCCATACGCAGGCAGACCGATCTCGTCGTGGCGGTACACGCGGGCGTCGTCGACGCCGACCGTGCATCTCGCCTTGCAGACGCATGCGACGTCGCCTTCGTCGACATCATCGGCAGCGACCGGACCGCCCGGCGGATCATCGGGCTGGAGAGTGCCGCGTCCTATCGCCGCTCGATGCAGGCATTGATTGATGCAGGTGTCCCGGTGACGCCGCATGTGACCGTCGGCCTGCATGAAGGATGCATCGTGGGAGAGCGAGCCGCCGTCGATTTCATTGCGTCGCAGCCGGTGGAGAAGATGGTCGCCAACGTCATCTGCCCTGCAGCTGGCACGTCGTTTGAAACTGTTACTCCACCCCCGCTAGATGCGATAGCGTCGCTCCTCCGCTATGCAGTCGACAGATGCGGCTCCGTGGCGCTGGGCTGTATGCGGCCCCGTGGCCGTCCTGACCTTGAGCAGGCTGCTGTCGATGCAGGTATCCGGGACATGGTGCTCCCGTCTCGGGAGACCCTTGCAATGGTGGCTGCTGCGGACATCGATGTTGCAGAGCTGCCGGTCTGCTGCGGGCTGCCGGACGATGCTCTCGACGGAATAGCAGCTTCTAAAAACTATATATAGCGGCGGCTTATTGTAACAATTATGAAAAAAATAGCGACGGTATTGGTTATCGCTCTTTTTGTCGGCGGCGGCATG